>NZ_LZFV01000050.1:0-113948 GCF_001675935.1 Shewanella sp. UCD-FRSSP16_17 | reverse complement strand
GTATCGACCACCATTCTTTTTGTAAAGAATTAAAACATTACGAAATCCCAGGTCGATTAGCTCAGCTGGGAGAGCACCTCCCTTACAAGGAGGGGGTCACTGGTTCGAGCCCAGTATCGACCACCATTCTTTTTGTAAAGAATTAAAACATTAYGAAATCCCAGGTCGATTAGCTCAGCTGGGAGAGCACCTCCCTTACAAGGAGGGGGTCACTGGTTCGAGCCCAGTATCGACCACCATTTCATCTGCTTTACCTCATTAAATTCTCAAGTTTGATTTAAACACCAACAGTTCATTGTTTTCTGTTTGATGTTCTATTCAATTTAATTGTGTTCACACTTTTTGTTTTCAAAGCCTATCACTCGTTTTTTTACAAAGCATGAGCAAATCTTCATAAACCAGAGTATTTAACGAGAAAGCTAGTCTATATTCACTCTGCATATTGTTGCTGAGCCATAAAAAGCCGCTCAGTGATTACATTGAACGGCTTTGTGCTTTATAAACTCAATTTAAGCTTAATCGATCCCTAAGAACCCACCTGTTTGATGTGCCCAAAGCTGTGCGTAGATCCCACCCGATTTGATTAATTCTTGATGCGTACCTTGCTCAACTATTTTGCCTTTATCTAATACTATCAATCTGTCCATTGCAGCGATAGTTGATAAGCGATGAGCAATAGCAATTACCGTTTTACCTTGCATCAACTCATACAAACTTTCTTGAATCGCAGCTTCAACCTCAGAATCTAATGCCGATGTCGCTTCATCAAGTAAAAGAATCGGCGCATTCTTAAGTAGAACACGGGCTATAGCGATACGTTGACGCTGACCACCAGACAATTTAACACCACGCTCACCCACTTGTGCATCTAAGCCTGTATTACCAAATGGATCTGATAAATCCTTAATAAAGTCAGTAGCCTGTGCTTGCGAAATCGCAGCTTCTAGCTGTGCTTCAGTTGCAGTTGGATCGCCGTAGAGTATATTTTCCCTAATCGAACGATGGAGTAATGAGGTGTCTTGAGTGACCATCCCTATCATTGAACGTAATGAGTCTTGGGTAACATCAGTAATTTTTTGGTCATCGATTGCAACATGGCCTTTTTCGACATCATGAAATCGCATGAGTAAGTTAACTAATGTTGACTTACCGGCACCAGAACGGCCAACTAAGCCGACTTTTTCACCCGCTTTGATATTGAGATTTAAATCGTTAATCACCCCAGAGTCTTCACCATAGTTAAAGCTAACATCATTGAAATCAATTTTGCCGTTGTCGACACAAATATCTGTGGCATCAGGCTTATCTTCAATTTCAATAGGCTTAGATAAGGTGTTCATTCCGTCAGTGACAGTACCGATGTTTTCAAAAAGTGAGCTGATTTCCCACATGATCCACTGTGACATTCCGTTTAAACGTAATGCTAAACTTACCGCAATAGCGATAGCACCAACGGTAATAGCATCATCAGCCCAAAGCCAAATTGAAACAGCAGCAATGGTAAACGCCAGTAAGTAATTAATCCCTTGCACCAGCACATTAATAATCGTGACAAGGCGCATTTGACCATAAACGGTGTGCAAAAAGCCCATCATACTGTCTTGAGCATAATCGGCTTCTTGTTTCGTATGAGAGAATAATTTTACAGTCGAAATGTTGGTATAGCTGTCAACAATACGGCCAGTCATTGTCGAGCGAGCATCAGCTTGCTTGGCTGAAATTGCTTTTAATTTTGGTACTAACTTCCATTGGATGGCGATGTAAGCAAATAACCATACAAGCATAGGCAGCATTAAACGGACATCAGCACTGGCTATCATAACCAGCATAGAGGTGAAATAAATCAAGATGTACATCAATACATCAAGTAATTTCATTACTGTTTCACGAACTGCGAGAGAAGTTTGCATGACTTTAGTGGCAATACGACCTGCAAAGTCATCTTGGTAAAATGAAATACTTTGCTTAAGCAGATATCGATGTGCTTGCCAGCGTATTGCCATCGGATAATTGCCTAATAGAGTTTGATGCACGATAGAGGCGTGTAACCATACGAGTAGCGGGATCACTACCAGCACAATGACAGACATGCCAATTAACGTGTTACCTTCATCTTGCCATAGGGTTTCAGGGTTTTTAGTGACTAACCAGTCGACTAACTTACCCATAAACCCGAAAAGCGAGACTTCTAAAATGGCGAGTGTGGCAGTCAACATCGACATAATAATCAGGTGTTTTTCAAACCCTCGGGTGTAATGGCGACAAAACGCGTACACGCCTTTAGGTGCCTTGGTGGGCTCTTCTTGAGGCAAAGGGTTCGTTAAAGATTCAAAAAATTTAAACATCAACAACTCGAATGAATATTAGTTATTGCTAGGATACCGTAACTTATGATGCAAGTGTTGAATAGATTGTGACAATCCTTGTGCGAAGTTAATCAGCATTCAGTTCCGTTTTCCGCTAGTTGTGAAGGTAAACTTTGGGTAAAGTGACGTTATCTCCATCACTGACTTATCGACATATGATGACTAGTACACACAACCAGCCACATCCAGATAACGAGCTCGAACCGGTTCTAGAACCTTCAATTGCATGTTATTTGCCGAATGATGTTTGCAGACAGGCGAGGTTAAGTCGTGACGCACGCTTTGATGGTCGCTTTTTCATTGGCGTAAAAACGACAGGAATTTATTGCCGTTCAATTTGTCCTGCTTCTCCTCCTAAAGAGCAAAATGTGGTGTATTTCGATTCGGCGATAAAGGCTTCTCAAGCTGGGCTGAGGCCTTGTTTGCGCTGCCGACCTGACAGTGCTCCAGAATCTAATGCGTGGCAGGGTACAAGCACTAGTTTGCAGCGAGCTATTTCGTTAATCGAAGGTGGTAGCCTTTCTGGTGAGAATGCGCAGTCTTTAACGGAATTATCAGCAAGATTAGGGATAAGCTCCCGTTATTTGTCACGTTTATTTAATCAACAACTCGGGACTTCACCTAAAAAATATGCCTTATACAGGCAATTGATGTTTGCGAAACAATTACTACATCAAACCAGCTTATCGATAACGGACGTCGCGATGGCGGCAGGTTTCAATAGCATAAGACGCTTTAATGAAGTGTTTAAATCACAACTACTACTGACGCCAACACAGCTACGCAAAACCCAAAAAGTAAACAAGTCTGCAGAAACTAACTCGCAAGGTATTAAGTTATTGTTGGATTATCGGCCACCGTATTCATGGCAGGATATTTGGTCGTTTTATCAATTGCGTGCAGTAGATGGTATGGAGTGGCTGAATGAAACAACTTTTTCTTATGGGAGAAGTTTTGCTTTTTCATTCAATGAGCAAACAGTGACAGGTGTCTATGAAGTTGTTCCTGTCAAAGGCAAGAATCAATTAGCGTTAACAGTTGAATTTGAACAGACTGAACATATCCGGTATTTACATCAAACCGTGCGATTTATCAGGCAGCGACTAGATTTAGACGCGGATATGGACGTGATTGAACAATCATTTGAGCCGCTGCAGAACTTAGGGATGAAGGTTAAACAAGGCTTGAGAATTCCAGGTACTGCTTCAGTATTTGAGGCGGGGTGTCGCGCGGTACTTGGCCAGCAAGTGAGTGTGATTCAAGCCAGTAAACTTCTCAATATACTCGTTAAAAATTATGGTGCAGTTAAGCGAGTTGGAGGTAGGGAAGTGCAGTTTTTTCCTAGCGCTGAGTCCATCGCTGCAACGAGTTTAGATGAATTTAAAATGCCTGAATCTCGAAAACGTGCGCTAAATAGCCTTGGTGACTTTGTTGCTAAAAATCCATTTGCTTGCCCCAGTAAATGGATAGATATAAAAGGCATAGGTCCTTGGACTATTGCTTATGCTCAAATGCGAGGAGAGAGTAACCCTGATGTGTTTCTGGGCGGAGACTTAGTAATTAAAAATCGAATTAAAGCCCTCTTGCTTGCCTTAAATGACTTGCCTGATAACAACCCGTTTGCGATAGCAAATAAGGGTGAGTTTACCCCTAAGTTGTATCAAACATTCGTTAACAACCTCGCTAAGCAAGTTAGCCCATGGGGCAGTTATCTCACGTTTCAATTGTGGAGCCAAAATGAAAATTAATATGTTACCCCCCTTGCATCAATCTATTTTTAAAAGTCCTGTTGGCGATTTAAAGCTACAAGCTTCAGTGGCAGGTTTAACGCATTTGCAAGTGATTGGTAAAGACTCACATGCCGCAAATTATTCATTATCCTCTGAAATAAAAGCAGCGACTGGCGCAGACATTAGCCAAGCTAAACAATGGATTGAACAAGCTATTCACGAGCTCGAAGAGTATTTTTCAGGCCAAAGAGTTCACTTTGATGTGCCACTTGCTGCCAAGGGGACAGAGTTTCAACAACAGGTTTGGCAAGCGCTAGTTGATTTACCATTTGGCAAAGTCTGCAGTTATGGTGATATTGCCAATAAAATTGAGCGCCCTAGAGCGGTGCGTGCTGTTGGCGCTGCAAATGGGGCAAACCCAATAGCTATTATCGTGCCCTGTCATCGAGTTATCGGTAAGAATGGTACCTTAACTGGTTATGCTTATGGACTTGAGATGAAGCAATTTTTATTAAATCTTGAAAGTCGTTAGCGCTCAATTAGGGCTAAGCTATTGGTATTCAGTCAAACTTTTCGAAAGATGAACTGGTGGCCGTTTAACCGCTTATTTGACCACCGATGATACTAGTACACTGTTATCGCTCAAGACTGTTTGCATATGAGTTTAAACTGGGTGTTTGGCTTTTTGATGGGAAATACCTGTATCTAATACCGATTAAGGTTATTAATTACTCATAGGTTGCGCAATATCGCTAACTTAACCGGCTCAAATAAGCTAAAATAAACCTTACTGTTTTATTCGATTTATATTTATATTTGAGCACCCTAATTTAATGACATCAGCTAATCATTCTCCTGAAGCTTCACACATCAGTGCAGCCAACTTTGCCGAACTTGGCCTAATTGCACCCATTACCAACCGTCTAAAGGAAATGGAATATAAAACGCCAACGCCGATCCAGGCGCAAGCTATTCCAAGTGTGATTGCAGGAAAAGATTTATTAGCGGGTGCCAACACTGGCTCAGGTAAAACAGCCACATTTGTATTACCCATTTTGCAAAAAATTCATCAAGCACAACAAACGGCTAAAAAAGACAAAGGTAACTTTGTTTCTGCATTAGTACTAGTTCCTACTCGTGAGCTTGCTAAGCAAGTCGCTGATAGCGTTAAATCTTATGCTGTGTATTTTAATGGTGCTATTAAATCAACCGCAGTTTTTGGTGGCGTATCAGCCAATACTCAAATGCTGTCATTGCGTGGCGGCACTGATGTATTAGTTGCAACACCAGGGCGATTGCTAGATTTGATTTCTAGTAATGCTATCAAGCTCGATAACGTTGATACCTTAGTGCTTGATGAAGCAGATAGAATGCTGAGTCTAGGCTTTACTGAAGAGTTAGCCGCTCTGTTAGCCTTAATGCCTCATAAAAAACAAACGTTATTGTTTTCGGCAACGTTCCCTGAAGAAGTGCGCACCCTTACAGATAACTTGCTCACCACACCAGTAGAAATTCAATTACAAAGCGCCGACGCAAGCACGTTAGTTCAGCGTGTTTTTGCCGTAAACCGTGAAAAGAAAACCGCATTACTGGCCGAATTGATTAAACAAAATCAATGGCGCCAAGCATTGATTTTCGTCAATGCTAAAAACAGTTGTAAACACTTAGCTGAAAAACTCTCTAAGCGAGGAATTACTGCAGAAGTGTTCCACGGGGATAAAGGCCAAGGTGCACGTAATCGAGTTCTTGATGGATTTAAAGCGGGCGATATTGAAGTGTTAATTGCCACCGATATTGCCGCTCGTGGACTCGATATCGAAAAACTTCCAGTGGTCATTAATTTTGATTTACCTCGAAGCCCTGCTGATTACATGCATCGCATTGGTCGAAGTGGTCGTGCTGGTGAAGTCGGCTTGGCCATTTCGTTAATTGCACACGCTGACTTCCATCACTTTAGTGTGATTGAAAAGAAAAACAAAATTCGTTTAGAACGTGAAACCTTTGTTGGATTTGAACCTGACGAAGAGGCGCCTGAAGATGAAGACGTTACTAAGCCTATGGCAAAACCTGCAGGAACAGGCAAAAAGAAGAAAAAGAACAAAGCACCAGTGAATGTTGATATTTGGCATTCAGCTGCAAAAGATAAACAATAATACTGGCGACTTAATGGGCAGAATGTGTGATGCATCTGTTCAATGAGGCTGTCAGGGTTTTACATCCTACCTATGTAATAAGAGCAACCATTAAATATGAAGCAGTTATTTTGGTTAGTTGACGGCGTGATTGCCGGTCGTAGTGGCCCTAATAAGGATGAATGGGATTTAGCAGAATTAAAAGCCGCCGGAGTGGGCGCAGTTTTATCGGTCAATAACGGCGATAATGTTGATACTGATGAGATTGAGAAACAAGGTTTACGCTATTTGTGCACTCCTTTTTCACGCAACATTCCTCCACAAGAGGGAGATGTGGTGATTTGTGTTAGCCAAGCGAGAAAAGCGCTAGCGTTTATCAGGCAATGTGAAGCTGACAATGTCGCCGTGATGATCCATTGTCGCTCAGGTAAAGACAGAACTGGGATAATGATGGCATATTATTTAATGGATAATGGCGCAGCGCCAGTTCATGCCGTCAGCCAAGTTCGCAGTGTTCGTGATATTGCATTTAGCGCTGAAGGCTGGGACCAACTGGTGTTTGATGTGCTATACGCGCTGCAAGATTAAATTAAGTGAGGGCTAATTGACGTTAATATAGCCCTCAACAATAAACTGCTGTTATTCGAAGCGTTATGAATCGAATATAAAATAATCGAGAAAGGGAAACTTGATGCTTAAAAATAAATACATATTACTGCTTTGCTATGTGTTTGCTTTTATAGTGTCGGGCTGTGCCTCCAAGGTCGATTTTGCCCCCCTTGAAAAGCAGTATAAGTTTAACCCGCCAACCGATACATCCCTCGCTAACTATATAAACTCTCAGAAAAAGCCAAACTTAACAGGCATAAAAGCTTTATCAGATGGTATTGATGCCTTTATCGCAAGGCTGGCGATGATAGATAGCGCGCAAAAGAGTATTGATCTGCAATATTACATTTATCGAAATGATGAAACAGGGAAAATACTTACCTTATTTTTATATAATGCAGCTGAGCGTGGAGTTCGAGTTCGTATCCTTCTTGATGATCTAACGACTGCTAACCATGACGATGGGTTATTGGCTGTTGCAAATCACCCTAATATTTCTATCAGGTTATTTAATCCCTCATACGAACGTCAGTATCGTGGTTTAGCATTCTTAAGTGATTTTGGCCGCATGAACCATCGGATGCATAATAAATCATTGACCATTGATAACCTCGTCACCATTGTTGGTGGACGAAATATTGGTGGTGAGTACTTTTCCGCCAATGAGAATGTTGAGTTTGGTGACTTAGATGTGCTGGCTGTAGGCGAAGCTGTCGATGAAGTTTCAAATCAGTTCGATACCTATTGGAATTCTGAACAGGTGCAAAGTATTCAGCAGCTTGCTGATGCAAATGAGCTTAATTCTGATCTTGAGATGCTAAAGGTAAAGGCTGCTGAGTTTGAAGCCACATTAACCCAAGGTGAGTACGTTAAACGCCTTGAAAACAGTAGCTTGATTGAGAGGCTTAAAAATAAAACGTTAGATTGGTATTGGGGAGAAGCTCATGTGGTGTTCGATCCGCCAAATAAGCTTGAACAAGGCCGTGAAGATGGCATTTTACTTGATGATTTAGCTTTCTTTTTTAATCAAACTCAGCATAAGTTGTTAATAGTATCGCCTTACTTTGTTCCTGGTGATGAAGCCACAAATGGACTAATTAGTGCGGTCAAAGAAGGTAAACAAATTACCATTGTCACCAATAGCCTTGCCGCGACCGATGTCCTTGCTGTTCATGCTGGTTATCAACAATATCGTCAAAAATTAGTAGAAGGTGGCGTAAAAATTTATGAAGTTCGAGGCGATGCAACTGAGAAAAAATCGAGCTGGAAAGGGAGCAGTAAAACCAGCTTACATGCTAAAACCTTTGTCATAGATGAAGAGATAATTTTTGTCGGTTCGTTTAATTTCGACCCTCGCTCGGCCTTAATTAATACAGAAATGGGCTTAGTTATCGAGAACGCGCAATTCGCTCAAGATATATTAAATGGGATAGCCATTACTGCAGATGAAAAAGCTTACGAACTCAGTATTGAAGAAGGTGACTTAGTCTGGCTTGATAACCTCAATGATAAAGTGATTTATGCTGAGCCTGGTGCGGGTTTTTGGCGTAAATTTATGGCAGATTTTTTATCATTGTTGCCAATAGAGTCACAACTTTAACTTTTCTCAATCATAAACCTAAGCTGTGATTTGCTATGCCATTTAGGTTGTGATTAACTCAATTTGATATGGTGCTGAGTGTTACTGTTTTAGCAGAATACTTGTTCATGAGCACCCGTTTTTGTATCAGCTACCTGCGAATGATTATGTTAGTGTTGCTGTAAACTTAGCACAGTTGTTATTGGATGGTATATGAAGAGCAAAGCAGGCCAGTCACAAGGGTTACTCCTTTTTCATTTAACCCAAATGCAGCAGTTTGCCCTCGGTACTTTAAAAATTCGTGAAATAGTGCCTTTTAGCGCGTTATCGAAAATCCCTCAGTCTCATCCTTATATTCTTGGCACATTAACTGTGCGTGGTAAAACCATTGCCATTATTGATATGGCAGGTGCAATTGGATTTAAACCGATCGCTAAATCTGAACAAGAAAAGTGTTATGTGATTATTACTGATTGTCAGCGTATGGTGATTGGTTTTCTGGTTCGTGGCATTGATAAGATCATTGAATGTAATTGGCGTGATATTGAAGCGCCGGCGGCTAATTTAGGTCACTCCGCTTTTTTAACTGGGGTAACCCGAGTGGATGATAAGCTAGTGCAGTTGCTGGATGTTGAGTTGCTTATGGCAAAACTATTCCCACAAGATCCAGCAACAAGTCGCGCAATGCTCACCGATGTTCAGCGTGAGCGATTAAAGCCAATGCGGATTTTGCTTGTTGATGACTCAAAAGTCGCTAGAAAGCAATTATCTGACGCCCTTGATTCAATCAACATTGCTTATGAGGTTACCGCTGATGGTCATGATGCATTGACCATTATGCAAGAAGCGGCCAACCAACAAAAACCAATTAATATCTTAGTTAGTGACATTGAAATGCCGGGACTTGATGGATACGAGTTGGCATTTGAAGTTAAAAACAATCCTGATTTGGCTGATGCCTATATCATTTTACACACGTCATTATCGAGTGAGATAAGTGTGAGTCAGGCACATCAAGTTGGCGCCAACGAAGCCTTAACCAAATTTGATGCCCATGAATTAATCGAAGCCATGCTACGAGGGGCGAAATAACAATTTTTAAATGATTTAACCCACTGCATCATAATTAGTCACATGTTGGCTAAATGTGGTTTGTTTGGTAATAGCGAGTAATATTAGCGCATCATTTCTTCTCTAGACTAGACTTTAGCCAATTCATCCGATATATACCTATCAGAGCTTATTAAAAGCCGCACAAATATTAGAGCTTACTAAAAGCCATAAATATAATAATCATAGGTCAAGCAATGAATCAAAATCCATCTCTGTTAGCGCGGGTCGCTAGCGGTAGCTTAGTGCTACAAATTCTCGCCGGTATTATTCTGGGTGTTATTTTAGCCACTTTCTCAACTTCAGCAGCCACACAAGTTTCTTTTTTAGGAAGTTTGTTTGTTGAAGCACTGAAAGCGGTTGCACCAATTTTAGTCTTTATTCTCGTTGCTTCATCGATAGCAAATCAAAAGAAAAATACCCAAACTAATATGCGCCCTATTATTGGCTTATATTTAGTCGGTACTTTAGCGGCGGCATTAACGGCTGTGGGATTTAGTTTTGCATTTCCAACAACGTTACTGTTGGCTGGCGGAGTTGAAGGTTCTAACCCGCCACAAGGCATTGCTGAAGTATTAAATACATTGTTATTTAAAATTGTTGATAATCCAGTCAATGCATTATTAACAGGCAACTACATTGGTATTTTGGCATGGGCAGTGGGTCTGGGGATCACGTTACATCATGCTAGTGAATCAACTAAAAAAGTCGTGTCGGATTTAAGTGACGGTGTGACTAAGATTGTTCGCTTTGTTATTCGTTTTGCCCCAATTGGTATTTTTGGTTTAGTCTCAGGCACTATCGCAGAAACGGGATTTGATGCATTAGCAGGTTACGCACAGTTATTAGCCGTACTCGTTGGCGCGATGTTGTTTATTGCATTAGTTGTTAACCCAATTATTGTGTACCTGAAAATTCGCCGTAATCCTTACCCATTAGTATTAAAGTGTTTACGCGAAAGTGGTGTGACGGCATTCTTTACTCGTTCAAGTGCGGCAAACATTCCTGTCAACATGGCCTTATGTGAAGAGTTAAAGCTTCATAAAGACACTTATTCAGTATCAATTCCGTTAGGTGCAACCATTAACATGGGCGGTGCGGCAATCACGATTACAGTGCTGACATTAGCTGCTGCAAATACCTTAGGTATTCAAGTAGACTTTCTAACTGCTGTGTTATTGAGTGTAGTCGCGGCAGTTTCTGCATGTGGCGCTTCAGGTGTTGCAGGTGGTTCATTACTACTGATCCCATTAGCATGTGGTTTATTCGGTATCTCGAACGACGTTGCAATGCAAGTGGTTGCAGTGGGCTTCATTATTGGTGTGGTTCAAGACTCAGCTGAAACCGCGCTTAATAGTTCTACTGACGTGGTATTCACTGCTGCGGCATGTGAAGCTGCTGAAGCAAAAGAAAACAGCTAAAGCTTATTGTAAGCATTAAAAAACCGCTCGTATGAGCGGTTTTTTTTGTTTTGAATTTACAGTTTTTCTACAGCTTAGTTAGTACATCTAAGAATATACTTAGTCGCTAAAAGGGTGCTTACTGAAAAAGGTGCGCTGCTTTTGGGTATATGGATGGGTTATAGTTAGCATTTGTGCATGTAAACTTAACCTATCCCTTAGTGCGATAGTCTGTTCATCGGCATAAAACGCATCACCAAGGATCACGTGGTTGAGTGCAAGCATATGAACACGCAGCTGGTGAGTTCGGCCCGTTTCCGGTATTAATTTAACTAGTGTATGTTCTGGATGTCTTTCAATGACTTCGTAATGGGTAATTGCAGCCTTGCCAGTTTCTGAAACAACCTGAAATGGCGGATTACTTTTGTCTGCAGCTAATGCTAAATCGACAGTACCTGAATCATTTTCAATTCGTCCTTTCACCTCAGCGATGTAGACCTTCTTGGTTTTACGGTCTTGGAATTGGGTTTTTAAATGAGATTCTGCTTTTTTATTACGTGCAAACACCATAATGCCTGAAGTATCGCAGTCTAAGCGGTGTACTAAAATAGCCTCGGGAAACAGCGTTTGAACACGTGTGATAGCACAATCGTGGGTTACTAGTGCTTTACCCGGATTAGCAAGTAACCCAGCAGGCTTGTTAATCACAATGATATCGCGGTCTTTGTAGCGAATATCAAGCCAAGGGATACTAGGTGGTTGGTAATCAAAAATTTGCATTAAGTGGCATCGGTTTACAAGAATAATCGGCTATTTTAGCAAACTTTTAGCTGTGCAGTAACGCTTAAACACACAGCATGTGGGTAATAATTGCAACTTAGAGGTGAGGTGGGTATTTATGGCAGGTATTGTTCAGGTGTTTTTCGACTGTAAATACGGCTGTATGCCATTAACTGCGGGTAGAAGGTTCTAAATGCGATTTCAATATCAACATACAACTTATCGACATCTTTGATGGCCGTTTTAAAGAGTTCTGGCTTTGATATACGTCGGCTAACCCCTTCGATGGCTTTATTCATCCCTTGTTTAGTTTGGTAGGCGGATAACCAGTCTTGTTCGATAATGCTAGGAGCAATAAGTTGCAGCTTTTCAGGCAGCTCTTCTGTGGTGTCTAAACTGTGATATGCCTTCTTAGTAAAATCGGCAAGTGAGTCTTGATGGTATTCTTCCCAATAAAAAGCCAAGTAATGATCAAATGCTAAATCGATAAGGATGGGAGCAACTCTTTTAGAGGATTTAGGGAACAATTTAATTAAATCCACAATTATTTCATGGCTATCGGTAATTTTATCAATTTGTCTATGTAGCCAAATTCCTTGCTGAAGATGTTTTGGGAAGTGTTTTATATCGCCTTTTGCAAAGTCACCAGCGAGATTGGCTGCCAAATGAGTATCACTAATATCGGCTAGATGTAGGTGTGCAAGAAAGTTCATATTTTGTACTTTTAATTTTTGAGTTTTTCAGTATGATGCTAAACCATGCAGACAGAAATTAACCATCAATTAGCATTTTTTATAAGTCTAGAATCAATCATATAGATTTCTACTCAAATGTCATTGCTATTATTTCTGAGGGACGTTGCGACATAATAAATAATCGGTTTAAGGATCACGGATGATGAAAAACTGGATAATGTCAGTATTGGGACAGCAACCTAATCGTAAACGCACAAAAATCGAAATTGATCTCCGCTTTGAAAAGCAATCCTTTCGCCCTGAACCCCAAGCGCTTGCCGAAGAAAACGATTCAATTAAAACCCATTCCGGTATCCCTGATTTAGACAGTAATGTGAGTCAATTTAAATCACCTAATTCCAAATAACGATTTACTCATAGATAGTAGACTTCATTGTATTAACGGCTTTGGCTGTTACTCGCTTTTCACTCTAGCCGATGATTAACATTCGGGCATCGGATTTACTGTGTAATCTTCAAGCACTATTTATTGCGATAAACTTGATATTAACGGCTGGTAGTCCTAGACTAGCGCCCGTTTTTATTGTCCTTTGAATAGAGTATAGATATGCGCGTTGCTGACTTTTCTTTTGATTTACCTGATGAACTTATTGCTCGTTACCCAATGGCAGAACGTAATGCATCAAGATTACTAACGCTTGATGGAAATAGCGGTGCATTAGAGGATCAGCAATTTACTGACGTATTATCAAAGGTTAATCGTGGCGATTTAATGGTGTTTAATAACACTCGCGTTATTCCTGCACGTTTGTTTGGCCAAAAAGCATCAGGTGGAAAGTTAGAAATACTTGTCGAAAGAATGTTGGATGATAAGCGTATTTTAGCCCATGTGCGTTGCTCAAAATCCCCAAAAGTTGATTCAATCGTTATCTTAGATGGCGGTTATGAAATGACAATGCTCAAGCGTCATGACGCATTATTCGAACTTGAATTAGACGCTGATAAAACAATCTTAGAAGTGTTAGAAGAAGTGGGCCACATGCCGCTTCCGCCATACATCGACCGCCCTGATGAAGATGCAGACAAAGAGCGCTATCAAACGGTTTATAATCAAACCCCAGGTGCAGTCGCAGCGCCAACTGCAGGCTTGCATTTTGATGATGCCATGCTTGCGGCGTTAAAAGATAAAGGGGTTAACATTGCTTTTGTTACTTTGCATGTCGGTGCTGGCACCTTTCAACCTGTTCGAGTTGATACGATTAACGAGCACGTGATGCATTCTGAGTGGGCTGAAGTGTCGCAAGAAGTTGTCGATTTAATCGCTGAAACCAAAGCTGCGGGTAATCGCGTGATTGCCGTAGGAACCACTTCGGTTCGTTCACTTGAAAGCGCAGCTAAAGCAAGTGGGGAGGCTCCTCTTGCCGCGTTCAAAGGCGATACGGATATTTTCATTTTTCCTGGTTACGAATTTAAAGTGATTGACGCAATGGTGACTAATTTCCATTTACCCGAGTCGACGTTGATTATGTTAATTAGTGCATTTTCGGGTTTTGACAATGTGATGAATGCCTATCAACACGCGATCGAACAAAAATACCGCTTTTTTAGCTATGGCGATGCCATGTTTTTAACTAAAAAAGCCCCGTAACGTTTGATTTTGATCTAAAATACCCGCCCACAGAGGTGGGTATTTTTTTGGGTTAATTTTAGCTTTAACCTTGAAGTTATCGCTAATGCCCTCATGTCTTATGCAACAACAACGAGTCAGACTGTTTATCTGGCAAGGTGAAATATGAATTTTGAACTTGATACAACAGACGGACGCGCACGTCGCGGTCGTTTAGTTTTTGAACGTGGTACGGTTGAAACCCCAGCATTTATGCCAGTTGGTACTTACGGTACTGTAAAGGGCATGACACCAGAAGAAGTCCGTGCAACGGGTGCTGATATTCTATTGGGCAACACGTTCCATTTGTGGCTACGTCCTGGTGAAGAAATCATGCGTAAGCATGGTGATTTACATGACTTTATGAATTGGCAACGTCCTATTTTAACCGACTCGGGTGGGTTCCAAGTATTCAGTTTGGGTGATATTCGTAAAATCACCGAAGAAGGCGTGCACTTTCGTTCACCAATTAATGGTGAGAAGATTTTTTTAGATCCAGAAAAGTCGATGCAAATTCAAAACTCATTAGGCAGTGATGTAGTGATGATTTTTGATGAATGTACTCCTTACCCTGCAACACATGATGAAGCGCGTAAATCGATGCAAATGTCTTTGCGCTGGGCGCAACGTTCACGTGACGAGTTTAATCGCTTAGAAAATCCTAATTCGCTGTTCGGCATCGTTCAAGGTGGCGTTTACGAAGATTTACGTGATGAAAGCGTTAAAGGGCTAACTGACATTGGCTTTGATGGTTATGCTGTTGGTGGGTTAGCCGTTGGTGAGCCTAAAGAAGATATGCACCGCATCCTTGAGCATGTATGTCCTCAGTTACCACAAGATAAACCTCGTTATTTAATGGGCGTAGGTAAACCTGAAGATTTAGTTGAAGGTGTTCGTCGTGGCGTTGATATGTTCGATTGTGTCATGCCTACACGTAATGCCCGTAATGGCCATTTATTTACATCAGAAGGCGTGATTAAAATTCGTAACGCTCGCCATCGTGATGATACATCGCCATTAGATGAAAGCTGTGATTGTTATACTTGTAAGAACTACTCACGTGCTTACCTGTATCACTTAGATCGCTGTAATGAGATTCTAGGTGCTCGTTTAAACACCATTCACAACCTACGTTACTATCAAATTTTGATGGAAGGTTTGCGTGGTGCTATTCAGACGGGTACATTAGACGCCTTCGTGACAGATTTCTACACCAAGTTAGGTCGTGAAGTTCCACCTGTACCAGAGTTAAAAGACTGATTTTTAATTTAGAAAACAAGAAGAGAGTAATATGTTTATTTCAAATGCATACGCAAACGCAGCAGGCACTCCACAAGGTGGCGGCACTATGGAACTGATTTTCATGCTAGTAGTTTTTGGCTTGATCTTCTACTTCATGATTTTCCGTCCTCAGTCTAAGCGCGTTAAAGAGCACAAAAACCTAATGTCAGCATTAAGTAAGGGTGATGAAGTGCTAACAAGCGGCGGCATTTTAGGCAAGATTGCTAAAATCAGTGACGACAGTGATTACGTTTTATTAAGCATTAATGAAACTAGCCAAATCACGATTAAAAAGGATTATGTTGCAGCGGTATTGCCTAAAGGCTCTATCCAGTCGTTGTAAGCCAAGAGGGCTCAGGTGTGTTAAATAAATACCCAATGTGGAAAAACATCATGGTGTTGCTTGTCATCACCATTGGTGGTTTCTATGCAATTCCAAACCTTTTTGGTGAGGACCATGCGGTACAAGTCGTAGCGACTCGTGGCGCGGAAGTCACGGCTTCAACACTATCGTCAGTAAATGGATTACTTGAGAGTAAAGGCATTGCGGTTAAGCGCGCTGAGCTCGAAGACGGGCAATTAATTGTCCGTGTTCAAAATGCTGAACAGCAATTGTTAGCAAGAGAAGCCATTGCTGAAAGTTTAGGTGATAAATATACCGTTGCGTTAAATCTAGCGCCTGCTACTCCAGAGTGGCTTGAAGCTGTTGGCGGGACGCCAATGAAGCTAGGTCTAGATTTACGTGGTGGTGTTCACTTCTTAATGGAAGTGGACATGGGGGAAGCCATCCGCAAGATGGAAGAAGCCAAAATTGCTGACTTTAGAAGTCAATTACGTGAGCAAAAGATTCGTTATGCTGGTGTCAGAAAAACAGCAAAAGGATTGGAAATTAAGTTCCGTGATGCTGATAACTTGGCAAAAGCTGAGCGCTACTTAAAATCATTAAGTAACGACATGGTATTTACCGACAACAGTGTTGGTGAAAACTATATGCTTCACGCAAATATGAGTGATGTATACCTTAAGCAAATTAAGGAAGAAGCTCTTCAGCAAAACATTACGACTATCCGTAACCGTGTTAATGAGCTAGGTGTAGCTGAGCCCGTGGTACAGCGTCAAGGTGCTGAGCGCATCATTGTGCAGCTTCCTGGTGTTCAAGATACTGCTCGTGCAAAAGAAATTCTTGGTGCAACAGCATCGATTGAATTTCGTATGGTTGACGAAAATGCGGATCAAGCAGCAGCTGCAAATGGTCGAGTACCAGCCTCTTCTGAAGTATACCCTCGTCGCTCTGGCGGTATTGCTGTATTGAAAAAAGAAGTTATGTTGACGGGTGATCATATTACCGGTGCACAACCTTCTTTTGATGAATACAGTCGTCCTCAAGTGTCTATTAACTTAGATGCGAAAGGCGGTAATATTTTCTCTAACGTGACCAAAGATAACATTGGCAAGCCAATGGCAACGTTGTTCATTGAATATAAAGATAGCGGGCAACGTAATCCTGACGGCACGGTAAAAATGACTAAGATCGAAGAAGTCATTTCTGTTGCTACGATTCAGGCGCGTCTTGGTCGTAACTTTGTGATTAATGGTCTTGATCACGCCGAAGCACAAAGCCTGGCATTATTGTTACGTGCCGGAGCCTTGATTGCGCCTGTGACGATTGTTGAAGAACGTACAATTGGTCCAAGTCTAGGTGCTGAAAACATCGAAAACGGTAAAATGGCAATGATTTGGGGTATGGCAATCGTACTTATCTTCATGCTGGTTTATTACCGTGCATTTGGTGTTATTGCTAACTTAGCGCTTACTGCTAACTTAGTGATGGTTGTTGGTGTAATGTCAATGATTCCTGGAGCGGTACTAACGCTTCCTGGTATTGCTGGTATGGTACTGACTGTCGGTATGGCGGTTGATGGTAACGTCCTTATTTTCGAACGTATTCGTGAAGAATTACTGGCAGGCCGTAGTGTGCAACAAGCGATTCATGAAGGTTACGGTAACGCATTTTCTACTATTGCTGATGCGAACATTACCACCTTTATGACAGCCTTGATTTTGTTTGCTGTGGGTACGGGTGCTGTAAAAGGTTTCGCTGTAACTCTAATGATTGGTATCGCAACGTCTATGTTTACTTCTATTGTGGGAACTCGCGTAATTGTGAATCTCATATGGGGTGGTAAACGCGTTAAGAAACTATCTATCTAAGGGAGGAGTTGACCATGTTACAAATATTTTCAGTTACCAAAATGATCGACTTCCTAAAGCATGCGAAAGTCATCAGTATTTTTTCAATGTTTTTGGTTATCGCCTCTTTAACCTCTTTAGGTGTAAAAGGGATTAACTGGGGACTTGATTTTACTGGCGGTACTGTCGTAGAACTTGAGTTTTCGAAACCTGTTGATCTACTTGAACTTCGCGCTCAGTACGAAACTGATGCCGCAAGTGGTGCCGTGGTTCAAAACTTTGGCTCAAGCCGAGATGTGTTAATCCGTTTACCTGTTCTTGAGGATCTGAAAAGTGAAGTTCAAGTTGCAGCTGTAATGGATGGCGCACAAACTATCGATGCTGGCGTTATTCAAAAGCGAGTTGAGTTTGTTGGTCCACAAGTGGGTAAAGAGCTTGCTGAGCAGGGTGGCCTTGCGGTTATCGTAGCATTAATCTGTATTCTTATTTATGTGTCTTTCCGTTTCGAATGGCGTTTGGCAATGGGCTCTGTAGCCGCACTTGCCCATGACGTTATCGTAACATTAGGTATTTTCTCAATTTTACAACTTGAGTTTGATTTGACAGTTCTGGCTGGCTTATTGACCGTTGTTGGTTACTCATTAAACGATACTATTGTTGTTTATGACCGTATCCGTGAGAACTTCCTTAAGATGCGTAAAGGCGGACCAAATGAAGTGGTAAATACGTCTATTACCCAAACAATGAGCCGTACCATTATCACAACAGGTACTACGCTGGTTGTTGTCATTGCCTTGTTCCTAAAGGGCGGTAGTATGATTCACGGATTTGCGACAGCGTTATTATGCGGTATTTTCGTTGGTACATATTCTTCAATCTATGTGGCAAGTTACCTTGCAATTAAACTGGGTATCTGTCGTGAGCACATGATGCCTGTTGAGATTGAAAAAGAAGGTGCTGACCAACCTTCAATGATGCCATAAACGGTATTAATCTAAAAAAGCCACTCTATTGAGTGGCTTTTTTGTTTATAAATTAAGGTTTTTGATGGCTAAAGTGTGTTGCTGTTTGCCATTATGTTCTGCAACTAGCGCTCAATTAGCACTGCTGTTGCGCTACTAAGTGCTGCACGACAAACGGCTGTAGCTGTTGAATGAATTTTATGTTGCCGTTGTGGTTGATATCAAGTTCTACCCAACCGTCTGTTGAAAGTTGTGATAAACGATTTATGTGTAAGGCAGTCTTTTGTTCGTAATCTGGGTTTGGAACCCAATGTCCATTCAATTGCACAATTCCGACTTCTGTGTGCAATCGACTGATATTGAAAGGTATCACAGTGAGGTTATTTCCATTTGGTAGTTAGCTTGCCCCTTTTCACCAGAGGTAAAGCTGCCTTTGCCGTCAATATTCGCTAGCTCTCCTTGTCCTGAATTCGGCACGATGATAAAACTACTGATTGCGACGCCTTGTTCAAACTTACCGTTATGCTGCAATACGAAACTACCAGACTTGCCGTTGATAGTGACTTCGACATTTTCATAGCCACAAAATACCGCTTGGGCATCGGTTGTATAACACATAATGTACTTGGGCTGACTGACGCCCTCAAGATCACCAGAATACATTTGGGTTATACTGGCTGATGTCTGCTTTGCTCCATCTGGGTGCTGAATATCAGTGGTTTCATCCCAACTGGTTATTTGAAAAATGCCTGATATATGAAGTGTCATACCAATCTCCTTTGAGTGCACTCCTTTAAGTACCTTGTTGAGCATATATTGAGTATAAAGTTTAATCAATGCTCGACATTAAGAACCATTTACAAGTAGGATGATTAAAAATTTGCCAGCAGAGCAATAGCTGTAGGAATAATAATGGAAGATAGAAAAGTATTACTCACCGGTGGAAACTTACTTCAAGCCCATACGTGGAAAGGCTTACTCGAGACCCATGGCATTATGGTTGAACTCACGGGTGAAGCGCTTGTTGGTGGTGTTGGTGAGTTACCAACCGAAATGCAAACTGTCGATTTATGGGTGAATCAACATCAAGTTGAAAAAGCCCGTAACTTATTAGAGTCCCATGATATGGAACGTCCACAATGGCAATGCTTACAATGCCATGAAATGAATGAGGGCAGTTTTGAATTATGCTGGCAATGCAGCTCCCCACAAAGTACTCCTCATAATTAATCTATAATCAATCATTATTCTTGATAGCAAAATTGACTAGGACAACTGAGTCAGTTAATGGGATAGTGAGTGATATTGTTCACGACTGTTTTCAGTCATTGTGATTATTTTGAGAGTGATAAATGCAATACTTTCCATTGTTTGTGGATACAAAAGAATTAAAAGTGTTAGTGGTTGGCGCCGGTGAAGTCGCTACTCGTAAATTAGATTTACTCTCACGCACCGAAGCCCATATTGACGTTATTGCCCCTGAAATTGCTGATGAGGTCAAGGCCTATCAAAAGCGAGGTCGAATTTCATTATTTCAGCGAAGTGTCAATACGGATGATATGACAGGTTATGATTTACTTTATATGGCAACAGCTAATGCGCAGCTGAATATGGATTATGCCGTTATTGCCCGTGAAAAAGGCATTTGGGTAAATGTTGTTGATAATCCAAGCTATTGCCGTTTTATCACCCCATCTATTGTCGACAGAGGCCGATTAGTCGTTGCTATTAGTACTGCAGGGGCTGCTCCTGTATTTGCTCGTACCATTCGTTCTCGCCTTGAAACTATGTTGCCGCAATCATTAAACCCTTTATTTGATTTTGTTGCCTCAAAGCGTGTAGAAGTACAGCAGCGAATTACATCAGGTAAAGAGAGGCGCTTATTTTGGGAACGTTTTTTTCAGCAAAATAATGACCGATATGACACCGTCACCGAAAGTCACTATCAAGAAGCGTTTTCTCAAATATCTCATCAAGGTGAAATTTTACTGTTCAATAAACATGATGATGCCAATTTGCTGCCTATAGCGGCCATGCCATTACTGCAAAAAATTGACATTTTTTATACCGAAGCAGAGCGAGACGAGTCGACAAATACAATTAACGAGCTTGTTCGTCGAGACGCAAGTCGAGAAATCATTCCCAGTTTAAGCCAATTAGCTGAACAGTATAATCATGGTGATAAAGTATTACTGGTGGTCGACGACAGTATGTTAAACAAATTAAAGGCACATTTTCCTATGGCAAAACACCTGCAACCAGGCGCTCTTTAATCACAACTTGCCAATTATTTAGTGCTGACAATAACTGACCATGTTAATACGCTAGGTGATCGAGTCAGAGATAAGTTCAAGCCGAGTTTCATACTGAAGTTAAACAGTATAAACTCGGTTTTTTTATTTTATTGGAATCCCCATGGCGCCCAAAGCTACCGTTTATAAAGCCGCTCTTCAAATTGCTGATATGGACAGACATTATTATGCTGACCACCAGTTGACGATTGCACAACACCCTTCTGAAACTGACAGCAGAATGATGGTACGTATTTTGGCTTTCATTATGAATGCGTCGGACTCTCTGCAATTTAGTAAAGGTTTGTGTGTTGATGATGAACCTGAGTTATGGGAAAAAAGTTTATCTGATGAAATTAACCTGTGGATTGAGTTTGGCCAGGCTGATGAAAAGTGGCTGCGTAAAGCATGTGGTCGCTCAAAACAGGTTCAGTTAATTACTTATGCTGGCCGCAGCGTACCGATTTGGTGGCAGCAAAATGAGCAAGCATTACAACGTTATAAAAATCTGTCAGTGTTTAATATTGACGAAGAAGCCGTTAAAGCGATGGCAGTTTTTGTTAATCGCAATATGAAGTTACAAGTCAGTATCAGTGATGGCGAAATTTGGCTATCTGATGACAGTAATAGTCTGATGATCCTGCCACAACGGCTTAAATAATATTGCAGCAAATTTGGACTATAATTTGTAGGTTACCAAGTCTTTGCAAAACGACGAGCACCGATTTAATAATAACCTAGATTTATCTTAATCTAGGTTAGTTCGGATTATTAATCGATGGCCTACCAATCGAAGTAAGTGATTGTTTAATGATAACTGTGATAGCGTTAACTAACTGATTAAAGGCATATTGCAACCATATCTATAGCACCTGATTCAGGCCAACTTACATTGAAACAACCTAAAAAGACTCGATAACGAATTGGAATTTGTATTAGTTCAGTCTATTAAGGAAGTGACGATGAAGACGTTATCATTACATGGGGTCGATAAAATCGATCTTCTTGCCCAACCAGAAGTCTCAGAACATATTAATTTATTTTCCGCAGCAACCTCTGTATTTACTGATTTTAAATTACTCAAACCATTGGTTATTAAGTTAAACACTGCTGCAGTAGATGTTGAACACTTAATGAAGCAGTCCCATGTGAGGCTTAAAATTGTTATCGATGAAAGAGGGCACTTTATGGGCTTAGTAAGTTTACAAATGCTCCACAGTCAAGAAATGCAAAAACATGTGGCTCAAGGCTTCCCACGCGAGCAATTATTACTTTCTGACTTTATGTTGCCCAAAAGTGCGCTTAAAGCGATCCATTATGAAGATCTTCTTAATGCGAGGATCAGTGATGTGATCGAGACGCTGAAACGCTCTCAACATCAACATTGTTTGGTGGTTGATAATAAGTTGAATGTGATTAGAGGGCTTATTTCTGCAAATGACATTGTCAGAAAGCTCAAGCTTCCTATCGATGTAAATCAAAACCCAAGCTTTATGGAAATATTCGATAGCATTGAAAAAGTTAAACTTGCCAGTTAATCAGCAACGTATTGTTTTTAATGAGCAAAAATAATATCGTATTATAAAGCCCTCTAAATAAATGATTTATGCACATTAGAAAAGCGACCAAGGATGATGCTGCCGTTGCATTTGAAATTCGTAATCTTGCGATTTTAGCTCAATGTAAAGGCCACTATGAGGATGAGACTTTGCAAAAGTGGACCGAAGGCAGTCTTCCCGCACACTTTGTGACAGACTTTGCCGCTAATGGCTATGTATCCATTATGAATGACAATATTGTGGGTGTTGGGATGATAAACCTGACCACAGGTATGGTCGATGCTATGTTTGTGCGGCCAGAGTATATTGGTCAAGGGTTTGGAAAACAGATGATTCAGTACCTTGAATTACAAGCACGTAAAGCACAATGCGAAAAATTAACCTTGGATGCGTCACTCAACGCTGTCGACTTTTATCGTGCTTGCGGTTTTGAAGGACAGCGAGAGGCTATTTTTTACTCGCCTAGAGGCATTGAATTAACTTGCTTACCTATGACGAAAGCGCTCTTGTGATGAAGCGCTGTGATGAAACAGTCTTATGAAGCAGCCTGTATACTCATCATTAACCCAAAACAAAAAAGCCTCTTAGTGAGGCTTTTTTGTTTTGGCCATATTATTATTTTACTGATGTGCGATAAGCTGTTCAAAGCCCCCGCCATTATAGGTTTGGGTAAAACCCGCTTCCACAAGGTCGTTATTGGCAATACCGCTTCTTCTTCCACTTCTGCAATACAATACAATCGCCGTATCTTTATCAAGCTTTTGTTTGGTTAATTGCTTTAGTACCAATTCAAAAGGAATGTTAATCGCTCCATCTAAATGACCAGCTGCAAACTCTTGCTCTGTACGCACGTCAATGATCATGGCGCCATTATTAATTTTATCCCAAGCGACCGCTGGAGGCATTTCATCAGCAGTAGATACTGTCGACAGCACCAGTGCTAAGCCAGCGAATAGGAGTAAAGCGACTTGATTTAAAAAGCGTGTAGGGTGTTGTTGCACAATGAATCCTCTATGGTTTGTCGGTCATTGCCAACTCTGCAGCAGGCTTAGCGCCGAGTTTTTTAAATAATATTGCTGCAGGGCAAAAACCAGTAAAAGCACTTTGTAATAGATTAGCGCCAACAAATACCGTTAGCCAGATAAAATTATGATTTATCCAAGTCGTTAACGCCATTGATAGCAATACCATAAAGCCTGCAAAAGCCATAATTATGCGTTCCAAAGACATGCTTATCTCCTTAGTTTGATGGTCGATTTTTCATTACGCTGTAATACAAAATCGGAATAACAATCAGCGTGAGCAAACTGGATATAAAAATGCCAAAAATTAAGCTAATAGCTAATCCATTAAAAATGGGGTCATCAATAATGAATAAAGCCCCAATCATCGCAGCAAAAGCGGTGAGCATAATCGGTTTTGCTCTGACCGCACCAGATTGAATAACCGCTTGCTCAAGTGGTACACCTTTAGCCGTTTCTAGTTTGATAAAGTCCACCAATAGGATTGAGTTACGGACAATAATGCCTGCAAGTGCAATCATGCCTATCATCGATGGGGCTGTGAAGTGAGCGCCAAGCAGCGCATGCCCTGGCATAACACCTATGATGGTTAGTGGAATAGGTGCCATGATGACCAAAGGCACTAAGTAAGATTTAAAATGTCCTACAACAAGCAAATAGATTGCAATCATGCCAATGGCATAGGCAATTCCCATGTCTCTGAAGGTTTCATAGGTAATCTTCCACTCGCCATCCCACAAAATGGCTACGGTGTCTAATCCATCTGGTTGATTGATCAAATGTTGCTGTACAGGGATAGGGTTCACGCCGCTTAGATTGTCTTTTTCAATATCGGCATACATAGAAAACATGCCATATAGCGGGCTGTCTGTTGGGCCTGCCATATCAGCCACGACCATGATCATTGGCAGCATGTTTTTATGGATAATAGGGGTATTGATATTACCGTGCTCGACCTTAACTACGTCATTAAGGCGAACAGGTTCTCCGTGACTATTGTTAAGTGTTAATTGAAGAAGCTGTTGTAAATTAATTTTAGCTTGCTCAGAAGCTTGCAGCTTAATGGGAACGGGCACCTGAAAGTCTTGGTTTCGAATGTAACTAACATGCTCACCTTCTATTGCACTCGCAAGTGTGGTTACAATATCTTGATACTGTAATCCCATTAATTGCGCCTTACTTCTGTCAATATACACTCGCCATTGAGATGCTTGAGCAGGAAGGTAAATATCCACATCGACCACATGCTCAGTTTGTTCAAATCGCTGTTTAAGCTTGTTGGCTGTTTGTTCACGCAGTGCGGTTGTGGGGGCGTAAACCTCAGCCAGTATTGGTGACCAAACTGGTGGACCTGGAGGGACTTCAACAATTTTGATATTGGCTTGGTAAGGGGCTCCGATGTGTTGTAATTGGCTGCGAACAGCTGTGGCAATTTGGTGGCTATCGCGGGTTCGATGAGCTTTATCGACCAAGTTGACTTGAATATCACCTAACTCTTGGCTTTGGCGCATAAAGTAATGCCTTACAAGACCGTTAAAGTTAATTGGTGCATGCGTACCAGCGTAAAGCTGAAGGTGGTCAACTTCATCAACGGTGAGCAAGTGATCACCTAATGCTTTTAGTACTCGCTGTGTTTGTTCCACAGGCGTCCCTTCAGGCATATCGACTAAGACTTGAAACTCTGATTTATTATCAAATGGCAGCATTTTCAAAATAACTGCTTGTCCAACAGGTAATGCAACCGCTATGGCAATTAAAAAGATGATGGCACCAGTGAGTCCTAAGCGGGCTAACCTTGCTTTTTCGCCGATTAAAAACGGTGTCATCAGCCAGGTAAATAGACGCTGTAATTGACTACCTTTAGTGGATAACGGCTGTTGGTCTGCAAACTTGTTCGCCACAGGCTGTTCTGAAGTAAGGTTATTCGGCTCTGAATGACTGTTATTTGGGCTAAGGTTTTCACTCAGATTTTGGCGATGATTTGCTCCATGCCTTAATAGCTTTAAACTCAGCCAAGGGGTTACAACAAATGCAACGACTAGCGAAATAAGCATCCCCATACTGGAATTTATCGGAATAGGGCTCATATAAGGCCCCATAAGGCCAGAAACAAACGCCATTGGCATAAGTGCCGCTATTACGGTAAACGTTGCTAGAATCGTCGGACCGCCAACCTCATCGACAGCTAAAGGGATAAGGTTTTTGAAGTCTTTATTGCCTAACGCCATATGACGGTGAATATTTTCAACAACGACAATGGCGTCATCGACCAATATTCCGATAGAAAAAATTAAAGCAAAAAGCGAGATTCGATTGAGGGTGAACCCCCATGCCCAAGAAGCAAATAAGGTCATGGCTAAGGTGATAATAATAGCAATGCCGACGACCATTGCTTCACGCCTTCCCATTGTTATCAGCACCAATATGACAACCGCCAAGGTAGCAAAGACTAACTTCAATATCAGAGTATTGGCTTTATTACCTGCAGTTTCTCCGTAATTTCTTGAAACCGTGACTTCGACATTATTTGGTATCAGCAGGTTGTCGACTTTATTCAAACGTTCAAGAACTTGAGCGGTTATATCGACGGCATTCTCGCCACCTTGTTTACCGATAGCGATAGTTACTGCTGGGTAAACACCTGACTTATCTAGATGCAGGACATGTTGAGTTGCAATATCAGTTGCTAAGTTAACCTCGGCAATGTCAGATAAATACACTGGGCTTTGATGCTCTTCTTGATTAGCCACCTTAATGACCAAATTTCTTACATCGTCAGCACTTTGTAAAAACTGCCCCGTTTGTACTTTAATAAGTTGATTATTTTGGGTTAAGTCGCTTGGCGATGAAATATAATTATTGCTGGTAATAACTTGCCTTAACTGAGAAAAGCTAATGCCATAATGATTCATTTTAATGGGATCAAGCCTGACATTGACTGCTAGCTCTTGGCGACCCATTGAGTAAATTTCGCGTGTACCTTTAATGCGCTTAAATTCATTTTCAAGCTCAGTTGCCACAATGGTAAGTGATTCTGGTGTTACATTTTCATCTTTCGACCATAACGTTAATCCGACAATCGGCACATCATCGATTCCACGCGGTTTAATCAATGGTGAACCAATTCCAGCCGCTTGATTGAACTTATCTTGGTTTGATTGGAGCTGGTTGTATAAATTGACAATAGCGTGATCTCTAGGTACTCCGACATCAAATACAGCGATAATTAATGCGCCATCATTCATTGAAAAAGAGTAAAGGGTATCGATGCCTTTTAATTCAGAGATGATTTTTTCAGCCGGTAAGGTGACTTGCCTTGCTACTTCATCTGGAGTGGCACCTTGGTAAGGAATGTAGACATCAGCAAAGGTCACATCAATCTGCGGTTCTTCTTCTTTTGGTGTGACAACAATAGCGAATAAGCCCAGTAATATTGCCAGTAATGCAATTAATGGGGTCATCGCGCTTGACTGAAAAGCCTGAGCGATTTTTCCAGAAATACCAAGAGTCTGTGATTTGGTCATAACTAAATCCTGGCTTATTTATCGTTGTTGGTAGACTGGAGTATGAACTGGCTTGCTTGAGCAAGAATAATATCGCCATCCATCAATCCAGCATCAATAATTACGCTTGGGTTATCGCTACTATTAGCCATCGTTCTGACCCTGACTTGAGTCTGCACAAAGTTGTCAGCTTGTTTCATAAAGACTGCAGTGTAGTCACCGCGTCTAAAGATGGCCGATTCTGGAACGATAATGTGTGGTTGCTTTTTGCCTGAAATCGCGATTTTTACCCATTCACCCGCTGTGTATTCTGTTTCTCTAACAGGTAAATTTACTCTGATCTGGTAGGTTTGACTTGGCGACTGCAAAAATGAGAATGGAATAATATCACTTGCTTGAATGATAACGCCTGAAGCTAGCTCGATAGTAACCTTAGTATCAGTTGTGACATATGATTTATATTGCTGCGGAAGCTGAAATACTGCTCGCATATCGTCGATAGCGTAGCCTGCATAAAGTGGCTGACCAACAGTAACGGTTTCCCCTTGCTCGACAAAGCGTTGTGTTACTCGTCCACTAAATGGCGCGCTCACAGTGGTGTAATTTAAGGTTTCTTTGGCGGTAATTAATTGAGCTTTTGCTGCGGAAACAGCTTGAAAGCTGGCAGTAGCATWGGCGGTTGCTTCATCCATTGCGCCTTTAGATATAGCTCCTTTGGGGAAAAGGGCCTGATAACGAGTGAATTGGGCTTGTGCTTCAATGTTTTTAGCTTCCGCTCTTGCTAATTCAGCTTCAGCAGCTGCAAAACTCGCGCCTTGCTCTTTACTGGTGATTTCTAATAATGGTGAACCCGCAGGCACTAAATCGTTAATATCGTAATGAAGCGCAAGTATTCGTCCTGCCGTTTGAGCTGATACTGTTGCGGCTTTTACCGCTTCAATTTGACCATCAAAATAGAGCTGCTGAGCCTGTTCAACAGTTCTTATTGTTAATGTCTGCATGCTAGATTGATTAGGATGGCGTTCTGAACTGATATCGTCGCTCGCTTGTGCAGGGGACAGTGAAGCGTTACCTATAAATAGCCCAATAAAGAAAACCCATTTTAAAAGCATGATGACACCATTAATAATTATCCATAAGAAAATTCTAATGGACTTTTTATGCTGTGGCAATCACTTTATGAGAAAAATCTAATGGAAGGTGTCAATGGTACAAATTAAACGTAAAAAAAACGCCTAAGTAAACTTAGGCGTTTTCATCGCATTCATGTTAACGATTGAATCGTTAAATTTAGAAAGTGTGGTTATATTGCAGTGAGAAGTAGTTTGCGCCTGATTCGGTATAAGCACTCACTTGTCCGACTAGTGCACTCTCCTCTAAAACATGAACCTTTTCACCTGCAACTAAAGTGTAGCCGAAATCAATACTAGATTTATTACTCAAATTATAAGTGAAACCTGCTGAATACCACATGCGGTCTGAGTCAGGTATTGATAAAGAAGAAACTTCACCTACCACACCTTGGTCACTTGCAATACCTGCACGAACAGTCCAAGTTTCATTGATATCGTAAGTGGCACCAAGGCTTAAAAACCAAGAGTCTTTCCAGTTATAATGCTTGATAACATCATTCGCAGTGCCAAGATCACCGTCTACAACACTGATGTTGTCAAATGCACTCCACTGGGTCCACTGGGCAGTGTAGTGAATAGCAAACTTTTCAGTTAGCTGATGAAAACCAGCAAGCTGTGCGATATCAGCAATTGGAATTTCAATACTGTCAAAGTTTTGAGGGAACAAAACAGAAGGGTTATACATGATGTCACCACTAGCATCCATTTGTGGGCTATAGCGGTAACTCAAACCAATTCTGTTATTTTCGTTAAACTCATATGCTAATCCAACAATACCACCAACAGCCCAGCCGTCAGCTTCAACGTCAACAAGGTTTAACGGCATGTCACCAAGACCGATATCAATATTACCGTTACGCGTTAATGTTCCAGAACCATATACAGCATCAAGACCTAAACCTAAGCTTAAAGAATCATTAATACGGTATGACACGCTAGCGTTAAAGTTAATTGTGGTCACTTCAGTATTACCCAATAAATCAATTGGTGTATTGAAGTCGTGACCACTATTTAGTGATGAAAGATCAGTACCTGTGCCGTAGTTTGAGAAGGCTGCAACACCGTATGCCCATTTATCGTTGATAGGGCTAATGTAGTAGAAGTTAGGAATGAACTTAGCCTCAGCAGCATTGTCCATACTTCCAATATGGTTATCGCCATATTGAACATCACTCACTTCAACTTGAACGTCTGCGTACGAAGCTCCAATTGAAAGTGTCTTCTCATCAAACAATGCCATTGCTGCCGGGTTACGTGCTAAAACTGATGCATTATCTGCAATGATTGCATCACCAGCCATTGCACGGCCAATACCTGTAGCTGATTGGCTATTAAGTTGGAATCCAGCTGCCATGGTTTGTGTGCTAGCTAATGTCACTGCCATCGCAAGCAAGGTCTTGTTGAATTTAGTCATCATTTTTTCTCATCGTTGTACGTCAGTTTATTAATTTCCTAAACGCTGTCGTTTAAGTCCCCAATTAACACCAACTTTAATAATGCGGGCATATTAGGTAACAGTTGTCATCCCTGCAACTCCGACCAGTTGCTAGTTATTGTTAACTTTAGGTTAATTGTGCATGGTCGAGTATTTTATAGAATTTGAGTAAATACTCTATAACGCCTGAACTGTATGGGTTTTATGATTTTATTGATAAATTAAAATGTTGCTAACTGGTAAGTTTTGCAACAAATGGGCAGCAAGATTATTTTTAAAAAAATGGTACAGATGTACGCTGAAAGACCCAATTATTGAAAACTCACAATAATTGGGTCTATTGAAGATTAAAGAGAAGCTTTGAAATTATCGAATTGAGTCTTAATGTTGTCGGTTGGAGGCGACAACTTACTGAATACAAAGCCAGCGATGCTAGCAAATAAGAATCCAGGTAGAATTTCATATAAATCGAACAATCCGCCTGACAGTTGCTTCCATATCACAACAGTTAACGCACCGACTACGATTGTCGCAATTGCGCCATTTCGGCTATAGCCTTTCCAGAATAATGCTAGCAATACGACCGGTCCAAATGCCGCACCGAAACCAGCCCAAGCATAACTGACTAAATCGAGAACTTTACTGTCAGGATTTAAGGCGATGACGATAGCAATTATTGCAATGGCAAGAACACCAAAACGACCAACTAACATGAGCTCCTTATCCGATGCTTCGGGGCGTAACCATTTGCGATAGAAGTCTTCTGTAATAACACTTGAGCATACAAGTAATTGAGAATCGATAGTACTCATAATGGCTGACAGAATTGCCGCAATTAAAATACCACCAATCCAAGGGTTGAATGCCACTTGTGCTAAATGGATAAATACGGTTTCTGAATTAGCTAAAGCAGCGTCGGCAAAATAGATAGTGCCAGCAATACCAGTCGCTAACGCACCAACTAATGCTACTAGCATCCAACTCATGGCGATTCGACGTGACAAAGGAATGTCATCAGGGCTACCAATGGCCATAAAGCGTGACAGAATATGTGGCTGACCAAAGTAACCTAAGCCCCACGCAAGCAATGACACTAAACCTATAGTGGTCATGTTGCTATGAAGCAGCGACAGCATTTTAGGGTCTAAGGTTTCTAATGCGACTTGGGTATCTGGTTTGCTGAAAATGGCGACAGGGACAATTAATAATGCAAGTAACATTAAACAACCCTGGAAAAAATCAGTCCAACTTACAGCAAAAAAACCACCAACAAACGTGTAGGCCACGATAATAATCGAACCAATCATTAAGGCGATGGTGTAATCAAGGCCAAATATTTGTTCAAATAAAATGGCACCACCGACCATGCCTGAAGAAGTATAGAAGGTGAAAAATATTAAGATAGTAAACGCAGAGACTAATTTTAAAATGCCTTTTTTATCTTCAAAGCGTTTTTCAAAAAAGTCGGGTAGGGTAAGTGCATTATCAGCTGCTTGAGTATAGATACGAAGACGTCGAGCGACAAATAGCCAATTTAACCAAGCACCGAAAACTAAACCAATGCCAATCCAGGCTTCACCTAAGCCACCTAAATAAACAGCCCCAGGTAAACCTAATAACAACCAGCCTGACATATCTGATGCACCGACACTTAATGCTGTCACTGCTGGCCCCATTTTTCGGCCGCCCAGAATATAATCGTCAACGGTGTCTGTTTTGCGGTAGGCCCAATAGCCTATGCCCATCATAAGGGCGAGATAACCAATAAAGGTAATGAGGATTGGAGCTTCAATTGCCATGCTACTTCCGTATTGTTCTGATTATTGTGCGACATGCTAACAGATGTTTGACCTAGTGCACAATTTTGAAAGGAAGTGTGAAGAGTTATTGACCGGCTAGTGAAAATTCACTAGCCGTTTTGTTACTTAAAAGGGTGAATATTAAATGAAAGTTTGCTCGATTTCATTTTTCACAAATTGCAAATCAGCATCCTGTTCACCAACGAGTAACATGAAGGTGCCGGCAGTTTGAAAACCTAAACCTTGATAGTTTTTGTCAGCGAACGATTCTTCCGTAACCATACGATTTTCAGCGGGGACGATGAAGAGCGTCACCTTACCTTGTTCGCCTTCCATGACTAAATGTAAGCTTTTAACGCCTTGGAAGTCACAGTAAGAGGTGTAATACACTTTACCTGGTTGTTGGATAAATTTCGCATTCTCTAAACCGCTAATACCTGCCAGTTTAAAATTAACGTCTTCAAAGCCGACATTTTGATCTACTGATAATGCTTTAGGCTCATGATATACATGCTCTAACGCATGTTCCGCTAAGGCAACAGGCGTAAATCTAAGCATGCTAACACTTAAGCCTATGACGAGCGCAACGGATGCTGCCATCGCCATTAAATAACGTGTTTGCTTTTTCTGTTGCTGATGTTTACCTAATTGTTGGCGTAAAATCAGTTTCTCTGCCAGATCATCAGGCACATCGATATTCAGTGCGCTGGTAAGCTTACTGTCTAATGCTTTCAAGTCGTTGACGAGTTTGGCATCAGACTCAGACGCTTCAATCTGGGCCAAAAATTCTTCATCTTGGCTATTTGGGTCACCATAGGCATGGCGACGAAATTTTAGATCATCCATTTGATTGACCTCTAACTTCAGGAGACTCTAAGGCGTCTTTTAATTGATTCCGGGCGCGAAATAATCGCGTCATAACTGTGTTTCTATTGAGCTCTAATAAATCAGCAATCTCTTCACCACTAAATCCACCGATAAGTTGCAGTAATAGTGGCTCTCGATACTCAACCTCTAATTGACCTATTTGCTTGCGTAACCAATATTGTTCGGTCTGCTCTTCGGTTGTGGAAGACTTTTCATCTTCTAGCAACTCTTGTTCTACGTCACTGTAATCAAACTGCTTGCGTTCAAAGCGGCGAGCATTTTCACGGCGTAAAATCGTAATGAGCCAAGCTTTAGCCGCCTTATCATCCTTTAAAGAGTCTAAAGCACGCCAAGCGCGTAGAAACGTTTCTTGAGTGACGTCTTCAGCTACATGTTTATCGCCGATTAACCAATAGGCATATCGGTAGATATCAGTATGAAGTGCCCTGACGAGGCTGTCGTATCGTCGCTGTTTAGTTAGCATGTCAGATAAGACCGTGGGTTCGGACTTTTTATTTCGCAAGCTATCGAACATTTTATGACTTATTGTTAAATATTATGTTCGATAGCTTAAAAGGTTGGCTGTGAATAGCAAGCTTATTTACTGCTATGGGTTCAAGCTACTTAAAGGTGAAACATCGCTTTGTGTTTGATTTAACTGAGTTTGCTTTATCGCATTAATCAGTTTCTGTTTATCTATCACGACACTGTTTTGGCTATATTTTGCTTGTTGCAATTGTTCAATTGCCGCTGATAGCTCAGGCGATAATTTTGCTATAGCAGATAAATTTATCGGTTTATTGAACTGAGCTCCATACCATTTCTGTAGTAAAGCAATCACTTTCGATACATCATTATTATCACAAGCATCTTCTATATCTTGTAAACTAATTGCCGCTTTTACAGCGCTTTGTACTGAGGTGGTATCGGCTATTTGGGACGGCTTTTGACGTCTGGCTGTTAACCAAAGTGCCAAGGTTATTAGCCATAGTGTCGCAAATAACAAGGTTAACCAAGGCCATAATCCTGCCGTTGAGGAGGTCGCTTGTGGCTGTTCTGCCACCGTAGGTTGAACAGGGGTGATAGGGGCTGAACCTGTTATGGTGACAGTTCTTGCGGGGATAGTGGCATACTGCTGCTGACGTAAGTGTGGATTCCACCACGGCACTGAAATTTCAGGCAAGGTAAAAGTACCAGGTTGGGTTGGCACTATTGCAGTGGTTAAACTGTATTGAGCTATGACTTGATTCTCACGTACAACGGTTTGTCTGACTGGTTTTTCTGGGTAGGCTTTCAAGCCTTCAGGCATCGTAATTTTTATATCTGGTAAGCTGTTACTGTCAGCATTAGAGGCGACAATATTAATGGTTCTGGTGATTGGAGTTCCAATTTCAAACGCATTATTATCATTTTCTTCTGGCCATACTTCTTTAGCAATTAATAAATCACTGACTAACCAGTCACCTTGATATTGCTGAGGAATAGGGTTAATGACAATTTGAGTGTTTTCTGCACTCGCTTGCATTGGGCGGCTTTCATTAAAACCAAACATCCCGCCACGCCTTGGAGCTTCAACTAAAATATCTCCTGAAAACCCAGCTCCTTTTATAGCCAAAGTACCAGGTGTGTCAGCAATGATTGAGTAAGTACGTTCGATAACTCGAAATCGACGTCCATCAACAATTTCAACTGAATCTTTATCTTCACCGATTTGTTTTATTTCAGCGCCAGATATTTCAGGTGAACTGATGACGCCTCGTTGAAGTTCAGCGGCTAAAAATAGTTTTACTTGGTATGTCACAAGTTGACCAACATAGGCTTCTTGTGTACTTAATTCGCCTTCAATAAACAAATTACGCATTTGTTGCGGTTGGCTGCCCGCTTTGGCGACGGTTAACGTAATGGGGTTAGATGTTACACCTTCCATTGTAAATGGCGGAATGGTCACAGTGCCTGCATTTTTAGCCGACAATAACACTTGCCAGCGGGTTTCTTTTGTTGTGTCAAAATTAACCATTTTTGTACTACGGCCAACGCTTGTTCGGCCGACAACAAAGTCTTTTAGTAACACAGACGTATCTAATGAGCCTGCGTTTAAATCAGCATCAGCAGTGACATTTAAAACAAAATATTCGCCCTGCATGACAGGGTTTCTATCAACTGTTGCTTGAATTTGACTGACTGCAAAAACTTGCCCCGTAAAAAGAATAGTAAGAAGGGCGAAAACGATTCTGTTTACCACTGTTGTGTATCCTTAGGCAATTGGCCGCTTTGGCGACGCTTTTGATATTCTAATAGCATTTTATTTCTGATAAGCACTTGCGGATCTTCACTAACGGCACGCAATGCTCTCTCTAAATCTGCTGGTAACGGTTCTTCTGTAAGCTCACTGGCTGCAACAGATTGAGCTTGACTAGGTGAATCATCAGTAGGCTCAGGTTCTGTTGTGGTTGACGTTTGCTGTGAAGCGTTATTTGTCGATTCATTTGACGCATCTTCTGAAGTCGGTTCTGGCTCTGATGGCGATTTAGCCTCCATTTTTGCATCATTATTCGCAGACTGCTTGGGATCCTCAGTAGCATTGCTTTGTGCATCTTCTTGTTCTTGGGCGTTGTCTGATTGAGCCTGATCTGATTCAGATGAATCGGCATCTTGGCCATCTTGCTCATTTTGGGACTGCTCTTGTGAAGACTGGTCTTTTGATGCGCTGTCGTCTGAGTTCTGCTGTGATTGGTCATTTGATTGACTATTATCGCTCTGATTTTGTTCAGAATCGTTGGATTGATTCTGTTGATTATTAGCATCAGAACCATCTGATTTATTGTCAGACTGGCTGTCATCATTATTTTCATTATTACTATTTTGCTGCTCTTGCTGCTCTTGCTGCTCTTGCTGCTGTTTCATTTGCTCAGCAATTTGCAGGTTTTTCTGCGCTTGTGGGAAGTCCGGTTGTTGAGTCAATGCTTTTTGATAGCGCGCAATAGCTTCATCTAGTTGATTGAGTTGCATCAGGCTATTGCCTTGATTATATAGCCCCTGTGCTGTGCTATCTCGCTCAAACCCTGCAAGGGCGTTTTCATAATCCCCAGCTTTATATTGGGCACTGGCTTGCCATTGAGGCTGATTAAACTTTTCAGCGGCTTGGGCAAAATCTTCTGCAGATTGCGCTTGCATAAATTGCTCGCTAGCTTGCTGATCAGAGGTTTTCCATAAATCATCCCAAGTATTAGCTTGTGCTGGCGCCGGTTGCAGCATCATACCTAATGTGAAAAACGACATAATGGGTAATAGGGTAAACCTAAAGCTTAATAACACAGGGATAAGCAACAATAATGCAATATAAGGCCCTAAATCTTGCCAAGCTTCACCTTCTAACTCAGTGGCTTTGGCATCGCCGTCATTAGCTAACCAATCTTGCAACTGAGTTAACGAACGTCCATCTGCAGTTGCAGGGACCATAATCCCACCAGTGGGTTTTGCGAGTTTTTCCAGTAATGAAAAGTCAGTTTTGTCGATAACCACGTCACCGCTATTATTTCGTAAAAGTTGACCATCAGGTAATTGAATAGCCGCACCTTGTGTAGTACCAAATGCCATCACAGAAACTCGATATCGACTGCCTTCTAGTGCATTAGCTGCATCGGCATATTGCCTAGGATTCACCCCATCTGTCATTACAATAATATCGCCACTGATATGCCCACCCTGGGCTAGCAATTGCTGTGCTAGCGCGAGTGCAGAAGATAAATCTGAGCCTCTTACTGGCATGATATCTGGAGAAAGTGTTGGAAGCAGGTTGAGTAAAGTTGCATTATCACGGGTCAACGGGCTAATGKTAAATGCGTCGCCAGCAAATGCGATTAAGCCTGTTTCACCTTCAGTTAAACTACCAATAAAGTCCGTTGCACGGTATTTGGCTTGAGATAAGCGGTTAGGTTTTTGATCTGTGGCATACATGGATAAAGACATATCCATGATTAATACTCGGCCTTGTTCATTACTATAAACAGGTAAACTCTGTTTGTTCACAGCTGGCCCCGAAAGTGCCACGACTGCAATTATCCAGCAGATAATTAATCCCCACTTAGGCTGCTTTTTAACCTGAGTACCCTCTGTAATCAGTGTTTTGGCCAAATGCGGCGCAATATATTGCTGCCAAGCTAGATTTTGTTTTTGGCTACGCCATAGGAGCAGCCCAAGCACTAATAATGGGATAAGTAATAGTAACCACTCAGGACGAATGAAGTGTAATTCCATTATTTGCCCCCTCGTGATGATATTTTGCTAAATGAGAATTGGCTGCGAATACTTATTACGACACTCATTAAAATAGCGAATAGTAGTGGCCAATAAAATAATTCACTTTTAGGGCGATAGGTGAGTTGATCGCGGCTTACGGGTTCTAGTTCATCAATTTTTTGATAAATCTGAGCAAGCTCTTCACTATTTCTTGCGCGGAAGTAGTGGCCGTTGGTCATGTCAGCTAAGTTTTGTAGTTGTTCTTCATCTAAATCAAGTGAAGGATTAACTCGTTCGGTGCCAAAAATGCTGCGACGCTCTAATACTTCAGCACCGACACCGACGGTATAGATGGTAACGTTTCGTTTTGCCGCTATTCTTGCTGCGACTTCAGGTTCGATGTTGCCAGCATTATTTGAACCATCGGTGAGGAGAATTAACACACGGTTACTATCGTTGACCATATCAAAACGTCTTACAGCTAAAGCAATTGATTCGCCAATGGCAGTTTGTTTGCCCACGAGGCCAATTTCGCTGTCAGCGAGGAATTGTGCAACAGAGCGTCTATCTTGAGTCAGCGGCGCTTGTAAGTATGCATGATCGGCAAACAAAATGAGGCCGAGTCGATCGCCATTACGGCGTTCAATAAAGTCACCAATAACATGTTTTATTAAGGTGAGTCGATCGACTGTTTTACCATTAATCACCATATCTTCAATTTGCATACTGCCAGATAAATCCACTGCCAGCATGACATCCCGCCCTTCAGAGGGCAGCTCGATTGGTTCACCGAGCCATTGTGGTCTAATTAATGCGCAAATTAAACATAACCACATGAACCAATAGGCTTTTCTATTAGGTTTTTTAGGCGTGCTAGATACCGATATTTGAGCTTCACTGATGCCTGGAAGTTGTAAATGACCACCAGTATTCTTACTAACTTGTTTAGATTTAATAAAAAATGGTAATGGTAAAAGCAATAACAACCAAGGCCATGTTATTGAGAACATGAGTCCTCCTTGTCATTTTGCTTTGCTATCATAGATGACGTTAATTCGTTAGGGTTAAAGGCTGTTAAGCGGGCTGATTTGGCAAGAAACACATGAGCAAGCTGTTGCAATTGCTTCGTTTCTGCTTGGGATAAACCTTGCGATTGGTATCGTTTATTGAGCAATAAACCAATTTGACCGTGATGCTGTTTTGGTAAGCGTAGCTCTAGCCAAGCAAACCAGTGGTTGCCGTCAAGTTTGGCAAAATCTTGTCGCGGGAAATAACTCATCGCTGTTCGTTTAAGTAGGCTATTCACTTCAGTTGCATACTGTGGGCTGGCAATATCTAATTGGTTTAATACATCTAAAGCCGCTTTTCTTGGAGCATGGTACTGTTTATCTCGTTTAAGCTTAACCACCATTGCTATGGTGATACCGATGACGAGTGCGGCAAGTATCCAATAACCTGGCGCCATTGGCCATTGAGAAATTTGCTGAGGCAGCACGATATCTTCTAATTGCATTAAAGCTGGATTTGCTTGAGCTGAATTCATTTAGCGTAGTACTTCCAATTGGTCACTTAATCGTTTCCCTGCGTCAATAAATCGTGTGGGTACTTTAATCATCTTCATTAAATCAATAAATTGTTGTTGATTTTTAAGTTGGTTTTCAAGCCAAGTCTCATAACTATGACGAGTTAATGTTAGTTGCTGCTTTCCATCACGTACTGGCAATGAAAAGCGCTTTGGAAGTGCTAACGTGCCTTGCCTTAATGGATCACTAATGACAAATGCTCCGACATCGCAATGGCGTTTGAGTTCAGTTAATGCGGCTAAACATTCTTGAGTAAAATGTTGGCCATCGGTAATAATCCATACTAATGAGCCTGGTTTAGCGATACGTTGCAAGCGTTGGCAAGCACGGAGTATGTGTTGAGGATCATGGGGTAGCTCATCAAAATGATTTAACTGATTACCATGTACCTTCATTAAGGCTGATGTTAACTGCAATATACCTTGTCGACGGCTTCGAGGCTTGAGCTCGAGATGTTCAGTTTCACTGGCTATGAATGCACCGAGTCGATCGCCATGATTAATCGCATTCCAACCTAGTGTTGCTGCGACATGTGCAGCTTGTACTGATTGCATTAATAGGCGCGAACCAAAAAACAAGCTATGACTAAGGTCAATGAAGAGAATAATAGGGCGTTCACGTTCTTCTACAAAAAGTTTTGTGTGCGCTTTTCCTGTCCTTGCCGTTACTCGCCAGTCAATGGTTCTGACGTCATCGCCATTTTGATAATGACGAACTTCAGCAAACTCCATTCCGCGACCTTTTATCAAGCTACTTCTGTGTCCTGCTTGACTTGCTTTAGCACGGCTGCGTTTATCGGGCATTGCACGAGCTGTGCTTTGACAGCTGAATAGCTCTTGCTCGGTCAAATTGACCCCATTACTGAATAACGGTAACGGGGAAACTTGTGCTTGTTCAAATGGCATCTTTGCAGTCCGGATTTAAGGTACAGCCACTTGGCTTAAAATATGGCTAATGACATGATCTGCATTAATTCCTTCAGCTTGTGCTTGATAACTTAATAATAAACGGTGTCTTAGCACATTCGGAGCAACTGCTTGGATATCCTCTGGTGAGACATAATCACGTTCTTGTAGCCACGCTCTAGCTCGAGCACATCGCTCTAATGATATTGAAGCACGAGGGCTGACGCCATATTCTAACCATTTAGCTAGCTCTGGACTGTAGCGCTCAGGTTGGCGTGTCGCCATAATTATCTCAACAATGTAACTTTCTAGCGGCTCTGCTAGATAAAGCTCCATGGCTTGATCGCGTGCGGCAAATACATCTGACTGGGCAACAGGCTCAATAGTCGGTAATGTTTGAGTAATCGCTTCTTTGCGCGATTGTCTTAAAATTTCACGCTCAGTATCGGCACTTGGATAATCCAGATTTAAATGCATCAAGAAGCGATCAAGCTGTGCTTCAGGAAGTGGGTAAGTCCCTTCGTTTTCAAGTGGGTTTTGCGTTGCCATGACTAAAAACAAATTTGGTAAGGGGTAACTGTTTTTACCCACTGTAACTTGGCCTTCTGCCATTGCCTCAAGTAACGCCGATTGCACTTTTGCTGGCGCACGGTTAATTTCGTCAGCCAAAATGAGGTTATGGAATATAGGCCCTGCTTCAAATTCAAATGTGGCCGTTTGCGCACGGTAAATATCGGTACCGGTTAAATCTGCAGGTAATAAGTCCGGAGTAAACTGAATACGGTGGAAATCACCTTCAACGCCATCACATAACGCTTTCACAGCTCGTGTTTTTGCAAGACCTGGCGGGCCCTCAACTAATAAGTGTCCATCTGCAATCAATGCAATCAGTAGGTTTTCAGTTAATACAGGTTGTCCCAAAATGACGTTGTCTAAATAGGCACGTAAAGAATGAAATCGACTCAAAGGCATGATGATACTCAATTAATTTCAGAAATTTATCTAATTAAACCTATGTTAATGAATTTCATTAGCCTTTGGCTAGTAGCATTAACAGATTTTCATTTTTAATTAATTCTGAGTGATATTTTGTGAATTTATTCATTGGGAAAGAGCAAATATAGCGAAATTAGGAATATTTTAAAGTTAATGCTCTATATTTTAATTGTATGATTATTAATGATTATTTATTGGTTGAGTCAGTGCTTTTGATGATAATTACTGCTATTTTTCATACGGATGTTTAAAACTTCGCAATTAAAAGTTAGAATCAGATCACACTTTTATGGTCAGACCAGATCTGTCTGACATAATTTAAGTATTCACTGACAAGCCAGATAAGGCTAAACAATTAAAAGAGGGTGAACAATGAGTGATAGACAACAAGTAACCAACGCTCGTGGGGAGCGTATCGCTATTGTGGCGGGTCTTCGAACCCCGTTTGCAAAGCAAGCAACTGCTTTTCACGGTGTATCAGCACTGGATATGGGCAAAATGGTGGTTAATGAATTGCTGTCTCGCTCAGAACTTGACCCTAAAACAATTGAGCAACTGGTATATGGTCAGGTTGTTCAAATGCCTGCAGCGCCAAATATAGCACGTGAGATTGTACTGGGAACGGGTATGGATGTCTCAACAGATGCATACAGTGTGACTAGAGCTTGTGCCACAAGTTTTCAATCAGCGGTCAATGTTGCTGAATCGATTATGACTGGTAATGTCGAAATCGGTATTGCTGGCGGTGCAGACTCTTCGTCTGTTTTACCTATTGGCGTTTCAAAAAAACTGGCACATGCGTTAGTTGATTTAAATAAAGCACGTACCTTTAAACAAAAGTTTGCCATTGCACGTCGACTCGGTTTAAAAGACTTAATGCCAGTGCCTCCGGCGGTTGCTGAGTATTCAACTGGGTTATCAATGGGCCAAACAGCTGAACAAATGGCAAAAACATATGGTATTAGCCGAGCTGATCAAGATGCGCTAGCACACCGTTCTCATACGCTTGCAACTGAAACATGGAATTCAGGTAATCTTGCTGATGAGGTAATGACAGCCCATGTTCCTCCTTACAAGCAGTTTATTGATCGTGATAATAATATTCGTGAAAACTCAGTATTAGAGTCTTATGCCAAATTACGTCCAGCCTTTGACCGTAAACACGGCTCTGTAACAGCAGCAAACAGTACACCATTAACCGACGGCGCTTCTGCCGTTATTCTAATGAGCGAAGGCCGTGCTAAAGCATTGGGTTACGAGCCTATCGGTTATATTAAAAGTTATGCATTTACTGCAATTGATGTGTGGCAAGACATGTTGATGGGGCCTTCATACGCCACACCATTAGCGCTAAAGCGTGCTGGCATGGAGTTAGAAGATTTAACATTAATTGAAATGCATGAAGCATTTGCAGCACAAACATTAGCCAATATGCAAATGTTTGGTTCTAAGAAATTTGCAGAAGAAAAGCTAGGTAGAAATCGCGCCATTGGTGAGATTGATATGAGCAAGTTTAATGTATTAGGTGGTTCTCTTGCTTATGGACATCCATTTGCAGCAACAGGAACACGTTTAATTACCCAAGTATGTCGTGAACTTAAACGTCGTGGCGGTGGTACTGGTTTGGCTACAGCATGTGCTGCTGGTGGTCTTGGCGCAGCAATGATTGTAGAAGTGGAGTAATTCTGATGGAAAAGACATTTAATTTATCTCGCCGCGAAGACGGAATTGCTGTGTTAACAATGGATGTTCCTGGTGAAACCATGAACACCTTAAAAGCAGAGTTTGGTCCAGAAATCAGCGAAACACTAGCTGAAATCAAACATGATGCCAGTGTGAAAGGGCTTGTGGTTATCTCGGGTAAAGCTGACTCATTTGTTGCTGGCGCAGATATCAGCATGTTAGATGCATGCACCAGCGTTGCAGCTGCTAAAGAGCTGTCTCAGCAAGGGCATGTTGTATTCAATGAGCTTGAAAATTTATCGATTCCTGTCGTAGCAGCTATCAATGGTGCATGTCTAGGTGGCGGCTTAGAGTTGGCGTTAGCGTGTCATTTACGTGTTTGTACTGATGACAAAAAAACCATCATGGGTGTGCCGGAAGTGCAACTTGGTTTACTGCCTGGTGGTGGGGGAACACAACGTTTACCGAGAAAAGTCGGTATTACCACTGCACTTGATATGATGCTAACAGGCAAACAAATTCGCCCTAAGCAAGCGCTTAAAATGGCACTGGTTGATGACGTAGTACCTGAGTCTATTTTATTAGAAACTGCCATTGCAATGGCTAAAAAAGGTAAGTCAGCAGCAAAAGTCGCTAAGAAAAGTGCATTAAATAAGGTGCTTGAATCAACAAGTGCAACTCGCGATATCATTTTTGATCAAGCTGCAAAACAAGTCCTTAAAAAGACCCAAGGTAATTACCCAGCGCCAGCCAAAATTATTGACTGTGTTAAACAAGGCATGAACAAAGGCATGATTAAAGGGCTTGAAGTTGAAGCCAGTCATTTTGCCGAATTAGTCATGTCATCAGAGTCTGAAGCACTTCGCAGCATTTTCTTTGCTACGACAGAAATGAAAAAAGAAACAGGTGCCGATGGCGCTGAGCCGCGTAAGGTTAATAAAGCCTTAGTTATCGGTGGTGGTTTGATGGGAGGCGGTATTGCTTCTGTGACAACGACTAAAGCTAAAATCCCCGCACGTGTGAAAGATATTAATGAAAAAGGGTTAAGTAACGCGTTAGCTTATGCTTATAAATTATTGGCTAAAGGCGTTAAGCGTCGTCATATGACTCCAGCTGTTAGAGATAATTTAATGGCATTGATGACGACAACGACTGAATATAAAGGTGTTAAGGATGCCGATATTGTCGTTGAAGCCGTCTTTGAAGATTTAGCTCTCAAGCATCAAATGGTAAAAGATGTTGAGCGTGAATGTCATGAAAATACTATTTTCGCTTCAAATACGTCTTCGTTACCGATTGGGCAGATTGCAGAGGCAGCTTCCCGTCCTGAAAACGTGATTGGTCTTCATTATTTTTCACCTGTTGAAAAAATGCCGCTGGTCGAGGTGATTGCCCATAAAACGACATCACCAGAGACGATTGCAACTACGGTTGCATTTGCGCGTAAGCAAGGCAAAACCCCGATTGTTGTTCAAGACGGTGCGGGTTTTTATGTGAACCGTATTCTTGCTTTATACATGAATGAAGCCGCTCAAGTTTTATTGTCTGGCGAAAAAGTAGAAAGTTTAGATAAAGCCCTCGTAAAATTTGGTTTCCCTGTGGGACCCATTACATTATTAGATGAAGTCGGAATAGATGTTGGAGCTAAAATTGCGCCGATCTTAACCCAAGAGTTAGGTGAAAGGTTCAAAGCCCCAGATGCGTTTGACAAGTTGTTAGCAGACGATCGAAAAGGTCGTAAAAATGGCAAGGGCTTTTATCAATATGGTAATAAGAAGTCTAAAGCTAAATTGGTTGATGAGTCCGTTTATCAGGTACTTGGTGTCAATAATCAATCTACAGGTTCGGGTAGTGATATTGCCATGCGCTGCGTGATCCAAATGCTCAATGAGGCCGTTCGCTGTTTAGATGAGGGTATTATTGCCAGTGCTCGTGATGGTGATATTGGCGCAATCTTCGGGATTGGATTCCCACCTTTCTTAGGCGGTCCATTTAAATACATGGACAGTATGGGAATCGCTAACTTAGTGTCAAAATTACGTCAGTATCAACAACAACATGGCGATAGATTTGAACCTTGTGAAAGGTTGGTCAACATGGCTGAGTCAGGCAGCACTTTCTATTAGCCGTAAGTCATACTTTATGGTTGATTAAAATTAACAAAGCGGCAACATATTGCCGCTTTTTCATTCTAAAGTGGCATATTTTAGCCTAATAAATAGTCTATATGTCTATTTTTGCTTTCCAGTATAATAGTCTTATTTGCTACTCTTATAGCTAACAGTTTAGTTCTTGGTTATAATATCGCCGTTATTGGCAGGGTGAGATAGCTGATAAAGAATTAAAAAAATGGAATGTTGTTAACTGAATAAATTATTGAGGTTTCAGTGATATTTCTACTCTTGTTGATTTCGTGTTTATCAGGATATTTTCTGGGTAATCAAGCTTTTGTCAATGGGATGGCTGTTAAAAGATGGTCTGTAGCTGGAATGCTTATGGGGCCGCTTGCTTATCCATTATTCAATAGTCATAAGTATTTATTAACCAAGAAGATATCTAACCCAAATGAACATAAACGTTCATTTTAAATAGATGTAGATCTAAAAAAAGGGAGCGTAAGCTCCCTTTTTTATTGTCTGTATGAAGTGGCTAAATGCAGTATTAGCTCCACCAAGCTTTTGCTGGAATCACTTCTAAGTGCTCTAGCCCTTCTGGCAACTTAACTCTTTTACGTTGTGGTTTCGCAATGCCAAGTACTTTCTTTAAAGAATTAAACATAATGAATCTCCTAAGCGATGCTTGAGTTGCTGAACTTAATATTTGGCAGGCCAGCGACTAGTGTTTCAGTAAACTTGATGTTCGGTAGGCCAGCAACTTGTGTGTCTACAAACTTGATGTTTGGCAGACCAGCAACTTGGGTATCAACAAACTTGATGTTTGGCAGACCAGCAACTTGTGTTTCGGTAAACTTGATGTTTGGCAGACCAGCGACTTGTGTGTCTACAAACTTGATGTTCGGTAGGCCAGCGACTTGTGTGTCTACAAACTTGATGTTTGGTAGGCCTGCGACTTGTGTGTCTACAAACTTGATGTTTGGCAGGCCTGCGACTTGTGTGTCTACAAACTTGATGTTTGGCAGACCAGCGACTTGAGTCTCTGTAAACTTGATGTTTGGCAGACCAGCGACTTGTGTTTCAGTAAACTTGATGTTTGGTAGGCCAGCGACTTGTGTGTCTACAAACTTGATGTTTGGCAGACCAGCAACTTGAGTCTGTRTAAACTTGATGTTTGGYAGACCWGCAACTTGTGTATCWACAAACTTRATGTTTGGCAGACCAGCGACTTGRGTMTCWRYAAACTTGATGTTTGGTAAACCAGCAACTTGKGTATCAACAAACTTRATGTTTGGTAAACCAGCAACTTGGGTATCTACAAACTTGATGTTTGGTAGACCAGCAACTTGGGTATCAACAAACTTGATGTTTGGTAGGCCAGCGACTTGTGTGTCTACAAACTTGATGTTTGGCAGACCAGCGACTTGGGTATCAACAAACTTGATGTTTGGTAAACCAGCAACTTGTGTGTCTACAAACTTAATATTCGGTAGGCCAGCGACTTGCGTGTCAATAAACTTGATATTTGGTAGACCAACAATGTAATTGTTATTTGACTCAATTGACTGTGAAACTTCCATTGTCATATTAGCGGCAGTAGAAGTAGAAGTTAAAAGTGCAGCTATGATAATTCCGTTAATCATTGTATTAATCTCTCAGTTCAGGGTTAATAAAAAAGTCTTTTATTTGACGTCTGAACTGCTAGTTGCACTTGTTGTGCCAATGTTAACTTTGTTGTGCTTTTAATTCCTGTTTATCGAAATTGATATTGAGTAATTCAGTAAAATCTTTTTCTGGAACAGGTTTACTGAATATGTAGCCTTGTATCTCTTCACACTTGAGTGCTTTGAGTATATTGAGTTGGGCATCGTCCTCGACACCTTCACCAACGACTGATAGCCCCATGTTATGAGCAATGGTAATAATACTGTCGACCATTTTAAGATCGCGATCTGATTTACTAATATCATCGACAAATGACTTGTCAATTTTTAGACAGTGGATCGGGAATCGTTTTAAATAAGACAAAGAGGAATAACCTGTACCAAAATCATCAAGTGCCAAGGTCACGCCCATTTTAGAAAGTTGATTCATGACTTTGATAGCATTTTCAGGGTTTTTGATAATGGTGCTTTCAGTGATCTCTAGCTCTAAATGACAAGCGGGTAATTTAGTTAGCTGTAATACCGTTGAAATGCGTTGTTGCAGATCTGGTAGGGCAAACTGCCTAGAAGATAGATTAATTGCGACACGGCCTGTGAAGATGCCTTGTTCACGCCATTTTTGAGCTGCAAAGCAGGCTTTTCTGAGCACTAAGTCTCCAATCTCAACAATCAACCCATTTTCTTCTGCTAACGGAATAAATTCGTTGGGAGAGATAACGCCAAAGTCTGGGTGAACTAAGCGAACCAGTGCTTCCATTCCAACAAGGTTGTCTTTTTTCAAATCGACCTTGGGTTGATAGTAAACCTCAAATAGGTCTTCTTTTAAGCCTTCGCGAATGAGATTTTCAACTTCTAACTGACGAAGTGCATTTTGGTTTAAAGACTCTGAGTAAAACTGATAACGATTGCCGCCGCCAGATTTCGCGTGGTACATCGCAATATCGGCTTTTCTTAATAGTGCTTGCTCATTTTGCTCATCTTCTGGATACAGCACAATACCAATACTGAGGCCAACCACTAAGGACTCTCTATCAATTTTAAATTCTTCTTTTAATGAATCTATTATTCTAGATGCTATAGCAGCACAAGAGCCGATATCAGGGTTTTGATCAACTAATATTGCAAATTCATCACCACCAAGTCGATAAAGACTAACGTGCTTAGGAACATTGTTTTGAATACGCTTGGCGACATCAATTAACAACTCATCACCGATCTGATGCCCTAACGAGTCGTTTATTCGCTTAAAGTTATCCAAATCTAAAACCATTAACGTGTGATGGATATCTTTCTTAACCAAATTATTCAGTGTAACTTGCAGGCTCGAACGATTTGGTAATCCAGTTAGCAAATCACTATTGGTTAATTTACGTAGCTCTTCTTCTTGTTGTTTACGACGAGTAATATCAGAGAACACTCCAACATAATGAGTTGTTTCACCTTGCTCGTTATAAATCGCGTCTACGGTAAGTTCCATTAAGAAGTGACTACCATCTCCTCTATCTGCTTCTAATTCATTGCTCCAGCAACCTTGCTGGGACAATGAAGCATGCACTTGATTGGAGTATGACTCTGGGTAACGACCGAAGGTAAATAGCTGGCCTATAAACTCTTCTCGAGGCTGTGCTGTTAATACACAACAGGCATCGTTAACTTCGACAAAACGGTACTTTTCATCAAGAATAAACATGCCTTCGGAGATGTTTTCAATGGCTCGCTCAAATAAACGTAATTGTTCTTCGGTTTGTTTTAAATTATTGATGTTTTTAATCGTACCTGTCATTCGAACAGGGTTTTCTTTGTGGTCTCTTTCAACAATCTTGGCTCTATCAAGGATCCACATCCATAAATCTTCACGACTTTTAACTCGGTAAGTGACTTCGAAGTGATCAGTAAGCCCTTTGAAGTGATCATTTAACGCAGTTTTGACGCGATGTTGATCAAGAGGGTGGATATTACTTTCTTCACCGGGTTTGCCTGAACGTCGGCCATCTTGCGGAAACTCAAGCGTTCCCCAAATGTTAGAACGGTAGATTTCGCCCGTTTCAATATCCCAATCCCACATTTCATCGCCGCTTCCCCACAGAGACAGTTTTAGGCGTTCTTCACTGAGCGCTATCTGCTTTTGAATTTCTCGGCGACGTAAAAGAATTTTAGATACGACTAACAAAAATAGTAAAAACAGAAGTGTATAGGTTAGTTTAGCTTCAAAAGAGTAATACCACGGTGGTGTAACAGTCACTGTTATAGACTTCGTTTTACCTTGCTTACCTGAAAGTTTATTAATTGCATAAACATTAAATTGATAAACACCAGCTGATAAGTTGGTATAAGTTGCTGAGTTAATATATTGAGATGGAAGCCAACTATCGTTTAGGCCTTGCATTTGATAGAAAAACTCAAACTCATCTAAGTCTTGACCAGGAGTTACAAAAGTAAATGTGAAAGGGTAGTCAGAATATTTTAAAGTAATATTTTCTTGTTTGTTAATCGGTTGCTGCAGGATATCCCCGCCAACTTTTTCAGAAACGTTAAATAATGAAAAATCTATTAAAGCAACATCTGTACTTCCAGAAATAAGTATTTCATTATAGATTTCATTTGGGTTAACAATACTTAGTCCCTTCGCACCACCAAATAAAGAGTAATCATTCAAACGAATTGAAGCTAGGGAGTTGTAGTCACCTTGAGCTCCATTCCTAGATGACAATTTCAAATTTTTAAAGTTTGTTTTATTTGTAATGTTGAGTTCCATTGCTGATGATGAAACTAAAAAGTTATTAAATAACTCTATTGAGTAAATTAATTTATTATGTTTGAAAATTTCTTTGAGTTGGTTTGATATTATTTCTAACTGTAATAATGAGTTTCTTGTACCAAAATAAAGGTAATTCTCGTCAAATTTTAATGTTGTCACCATGCTTTCTGAGTAAATTTTTTCAGAATTCCCATTAGTTATTTTAAATAGGCCACCTTGAGTTGCGACCCACAGGGCACTATTTCTCTCAACAAGATCAAAAATTGGATAACGTTCACCCGTAGTAAGTGTTTCAATAACCTCATCACCTTCAATGACGAATATTTTCCCATTGATTGTAGAAGCATAGAGTTTAGTTTTATCTTCACTTAGTTGTACATTACTTATATGACGCTCAAGTATCTTGCTAGTTTCTAAGGTTTCGAGGTCAGTAATTGTTAAACCAGTTATATTACCAGTATATAAATGTTTGTTGAGAACCTTGATTGATTTTGGGCCTGAAGCATTTTTAATTGAAATAGAGTGGGAATATTGAAGTGATTTATCCAAAACTCTGATTTCAAAAGAATCAGTTGCTAAATATATATTTTCTTCAGTTTGTGTTATTGCCCAAATATTGTCTGTTATGAATTTAGAGCTTTTAATTAAGTTTCTATTACGATCAATTTTAATAACACCTAAATTCACATCAGTAATGAAAATTGAAGATTTAGTCTCTTTAATATATGGACGTTTTCTAGCTGCATCTTGCTCTATAAATCCAATTTTTTTGATCACGTTTTCAGAGTTTATTCTAACAATATCCGAGTCAATAATTGATGTTAGTTCATTTCCTGATATTGAAGGCTCAAGGTAGGTCATAATTTCATCAGAAATTTTTTCCTTCTTGTTATTAATGATACTAAATAGGCCTTCCTGAGTGGAAATAATTAATTTATCAGAAATTATACCAATATCATTAGATTCGAAGGCAACTGTTGTAAGTTGGTCTTCTTCAAGTTTAAAAACGATACCATTGTAGTTTCTAATATATAGTGATCCATTAACTTCTATTACTTTTTTGACTTCTTGTAAAACTTCACTTTGGAAGTCCCACATGGCTCGAGTTAAATCTTCATTAAGTATAACTATCTTATTATCGAGACCAACGACTAATCCTTTTGATAAGGCAGATATTGACCATATTGATTGGGTAATGGGTTGGTTATCAATAATAACAGGTTCGAATGTTTCTTTATCTCCACGGTACAATGCCAAGCCTGAGTCAGTACCTACTATTAAGCGGTTATTTTTATCAATAAAGAGACTTTTTATGAATGAGCTAGGCAATTTGGAATTCAAATCTTCAGCGAAAAAGTGTTTGAAATTTGTGCCGTCAAACCTGTTTAAACCATTAACAGTCCCTAGCCAGACAAAACCTTCTGCATCTTCTGCAATACTTGTAACTGTTACTTGAGAGAGGCCATCATCAGTATTGTATACTTCAGTACTGAGTGTAAGGTCATAATTTGTCCCTGAATCAGCCAAAGCTAAACCCAAAAAGCTTTGGATTAAAAGAGTTGTACAAATTAACAACTGTCTTAGTAATTGCATATAAAGTATACTTTTGTCTTTTGTATTCGAGAATTATTCAAGGTAATACTCCACTTTTTCAGAAAGTTAATACTTTGTCAAAAAATCGTAAGTGTAAATAAAATAAATATTTTTTACGGTTGTACTTTTTTTATACTACGCAAGTGCTTGCTCGTTTAACTTTTACGCAATTATCACTGTTTTACTGCTAAAAATCGGTTTATTTCGCTGTTTTATCTGTCGATTTAAAGACTTTGTAAAAGTTGTAATAAAATTTATGCTCGACAGTCGCCCCTCTAAAACTCAAATTTATTTGCTTGCGCTTTAAAACCTTTTAAGTCAGTAATTTTCGTCGCTGTAGGCAAGGGGTCAAGATGATCATGTTGTTCTCCAGCATTGAACATCACTAATCTATCGCTATGCTTGCTGCGCATATTGGTAACAATAAACTTGATGAGATCTGCTCGGGTGAACTTTTTAATCTCTTCAACGACTCTTTCCCTTTGCTTAAAGTCGTAATCTCGATTGCCCAAGCAGACCCAATAACGTTGGCTCCGGCTTTTTAGGTTGGCATCTTTTTCAAGTATTTGATTGATTAAGCCAAGCTTTGTCGCTTCCCATTGTTCTTTCGTTATCTGCATCACTGCATAATTAAAGTCTGCAATAAACTCATCAATGGCTTCAAGCAGGTTTCTTGGACCTGTGGTTGGTGATTGTATGTAGAATATCATCCCTGGATGGCGATTGAGTGGCAGATATCCCGTTCCGACCATATAACCGAGTTGCTTTTCTGTACGAAGCTCATGGAAAAAAGTAGACGACATTGTGTGGTTAAGCAAACTAAATAAGCCTACTTTATGAGCAGAAGTGTCACTAGATTGGTAATAAACAATAATGGCACTGTCTTGATGTTCAACCGATAGTTCACGTAATAACGTCCCTTGCCCTGCAATATTTATTAGTTCTCTACTCGATTCTGAACTGGGTTTAGTGACAAGTGACAATACTTGTTTTAACCGTTTAGCGAGTTGTTGGGCTTCGTTAACTAACCAGTCACCGTAAACAAGACCTTCTACGTATATTTTCTCGTAAAACGCGCTGACGTGGTTGTGAAGCTCATCGAGAGTGACGTCCTCAAGCATCTCTGCCATGCGAGCAGGCTCATAGGAACGTTTTTGTAAGGTGACCGTTAAGCTGGTAAATAATTGCGCTATCGGCTTAGCTTGTGAGGCGTTAGTCCAGCTTCTGAGTAGTTGTTTTTTAATTAGCTTAAACCGATCTTGTGTGAAGTTTCTTTCTCTAGCCTTTTCAATAACCAATGCTAGTAGTGTTTCTTGGTTACCGGTGAAACCTGTTAAGTGCAGAGTGATCCCTCCTTGGTGAGGGTAAATATTGTAATTTAGTCCTGCGACCTCAGCTTGATAAGTGGCCTCAGTCATGTAGTCCAATACCATTTCAACATAAAGTCTGGTTAATGCTGCGTGTTTAGGTGTTGGGCTTGCATTTTCAGAATCTAATGACAAAAAGATATGGCCTTTGGGGACATTAAATTCATCGTCCTTTCGGTGCCAAATTCTGTATCCTGCATCTTCTGCAACCACTAGTGGTACATCACTTTCACTGTGCTCTACTCTTGATGTTGGGTTATCGACTATGAATGGGTTTTTAGTGGGAAGCGTTAGCGCTTTCCTTGGGGTTACTTTTCCCCATTGTGCAATTTTTTCTGCTGGAATTTTTTCAACAGAGTAGGGGGTAAAGTACCATTGTGCTTGCTGGTTAGTGCTCACTTCTTTGGAAACTAATTGTGTTCTCATGTTGTCAGGAGATAACAATGCCAATAGCGCGAGAGTCTCGTCTGCATGCATTGCATCCATACGATAATCGCCGTATACGACGTCTTCGATATCATAGTGCTGCATATTGATGCTTAAATGACTGGCCAGATCGAGCGCCTTGATTTGTTCTTGATATTTAAATGCTGTGGCTAACAAGCTGGCTCGCTCTTGATAACGCCATGATTCAATTCCATCAGTAGTGATTAGTTTTATATATTCAAACGTGCACTCGATAATGGTATCAAGTTGTTCTAAACCTTTATCAGTGAGTTGGATACTAATGCTGTAATCTTTGAAGTTATAGCCATTGACGCCACCTCCAGCAGACAAGTTATTAGCAAAACCTTGCTCTTTTAAATATGACAACAAACTTCCTGGGCTTTCATTACCCAGTAAATGACTTATAAAAGTGAGTGGTTTACGCTTATAAAATTGCTCAATTGAGGGTAGCGCAAAACTGATGTTCAGCCTTTTCTGGTCTTTTACCGGGGAAATGTTGATATGGGTAAGTCGCTGATTGTCAGTCAAATATGCGGTATCTGGATAACTGGATGTAAGGTTACGGTTTACAATGCTGGCAAAAAAATGTTGCGCATATTGTGCTTGTTGATCAAGAGAGTGTGGAGATACCAAGCATAAGGTCATGATGTTGGCGCTGTATTTAGAACGGTAAAAGTCGAGTAACTCTTGACGCACTTCTGCTTCATCGCCTGCTAAGGTTTGTAAATTCCCCACGGAGAATTTACTGAATGGATGCTGAGGATTAATAGACTCTTTTTGAACTTGATAAACCCGTCTAATGTCATCTTTTAATTTAAGACTGTATTCTGAATCTATGGCATGCCTTTCTCTGTCGACTAGTTCTAAATCAAACTTGGGTGCGATAAAAAACTGGCTGAATCTATCAAGAGATTCTTCGAAATACTCTGCGTCGATACTGTAAAAAAAGTTTGTTTGTTCTGTGCCAGTCCATGCGTTGTTTGAACCACCATGCTGATTGATGAATTGATGGTATTCACCTGAATCAGGAAACTTTTCAGTGCCTAAAAATAACATGTGCTCAAGAAAATGTGCCATACCAGGGCGTGAAACAGGATCGTCAAAGTGGCCGACAGACACGGTCATCGAAGCAGCAGCTTGGGTTGCTGTTTTATCTTCTACAAGTAAGACTTTTAATCCATTTGATAATACGACATGACGATAATGTCGGTGGTCATTTGGACTTGTTATTATGTTGTCTACAGTTTTTAATTCGATGTCTGGTTTTATGGTCAAGATGATGCTCCAGATAAGAAGGCTAGCTATATATTGATCTCGTTGCGGCTTTTTAGCAAATAACTAATGAAAATATCGACTAAAGACTAATTAAATATCCTTCATTGTTTCTTTGTGGATGAGTTATTTAAGGCTACAATTAACCTATAAACACAATAATAATGAGTAGCGAGAGAAGTATGCAGCTATTTTTAATGCGACATGGTGAAGCGGGTTTCGATGCACCGTCCGATAGAGAAAGAATGCTATCACAACTTGGTCGAACTCAATCTAACGCAATGGCGAATTGGTTAACGGAAAAAGTCAGCAGTGTGGACTTAGTTATTGTTAGCCCTTATCTACGAGCACAACAAACGTGGCAAGAGGTGGCAAAACATTTGCCTGAGCCAAACAAATGGTTAGTACTGGACGACATTACCCCTTCGGGTAGCCCACAAATTGCCGTTGATGCGATTTTGGCTTATGCCGAACATTACCAAGCAAAAAAAGTGTTAGTTATCGCTCACATGCCTATTTTAGGTTATATGGTTAGCGAGCTAGTTGCTGGTATGGAACCGCCCATTTTTGCGACTTCAGCGATAGCATCTATTGAGCGTAATGAGCATGGTGGTCACTTTGATTTAATGCAAACACCTGCGCAAATGAGTGCTTAAACTGAGTTATCATAAATAATGGCAGCGACCGCTGCCATTTTTGTTACATGCCGTCACTAATGTTTGCACAGCCAATCTTTCAGATTCGTTTGATTACCCTTTAGTATTGTCATCAATATCCACTAAGACCAATAATGCTGCGTCTGCTCCCCATTCTTTAGGTGCTTGATGAAAGGCGCTGACTTTAGGATGTTGAGCCAACCACATCGGCAGTTGTTGTTTTAAAATACCCGAGCCATAACCATGCATAACACAACAGCAAAGTACGCGCTGTTTGACACAAGCTTGCAATAATGCAGCTAGTTCAAGTTTGGCTTCTGCTTGGCGCATACCATGTAAGTCTAGTAGCAGGTCCGGTTGATAATCTCCACGTCTTAAACGCTTGAGCTCAATTTTATCCACGTTGTCGTTTAGCCAACGCATTGGACCTTCAACAGGCAAAATAGGTTGATAATTATCCGAAAAGTAACTGTCAGCATAAACCTGCTGTTCTTTTACTTCGACTTGTTGTTTGGATTTGACCGACTGTTTAAAATGATGTTTGTCTTGATTTAACGGCTTAATACCGCCAAATTGCTCTGAAAACAGTGCAAAGTCGGGATTATTTTCTTTATTCATGGCGCTATTGTATTGAATTCTAGGTCATCTTAATAGACTTCAGTTACAATGGTCAGGAACAATTTTTCAGGAGTTATGTTTTGGATAAAATCTTTGTAGATGAAGCTGTCACCGAATTAAGAACCGTTGGCGATATGTTGCGTTGGGCTGTTAGCCGTTTTAATGATGCGAACATTTATTATGGGCACGGAACTGATAACGCGTGGGATGAAGCGATTTCTTTGGTTTTTCATGCATTACACCTTCCTGAAGAGATTGGCCAACAGGTGGTAAATTCAAATTTAACCAGTAGCGAAAAACACAAAATCGTTGAATTAATTATTCGTCGTGTTCGTGAGCGCTTACCTGTGCCATACCTAACGAATAAAGCGCGTTTTGCTGATTTAGAGTTCTATGTTGATGAACGAGTATTAGTGCCTCGTTCACCCATTGCTGAAATGATCAACAATGGCTTTAGTCCTTGGTTATACAATAAACCTGTTAATCGTGTGATGGATTTATGTACCGGAAGCGGCTGTATTGCGATAGCTTGTGCTTATGCATTTGAAGATGCTGAGGTCGATGCACTTGATATTAGTGAAGATGCCTTAGAAGTTGCGCAAATTAATATTGAATCGTTAAATGTACTTGACCGCGTATTCCCGATTCAATCAGATATTTTCTCAGCGATTCCTAAAGGGCCACAATACGATTTGATCGTATCTAATCCACCATACGTAGATGAAAAAGACATTGGTGATATGCCTGATGAGTACCATCATGAGCCTGCTATTGGTTTAGCATCTGGCCGTGATGGTTTAGATTTAACTAAGCGTATTTTAGCGAACGCGGCTGACTATTTGACTCCAGATGGGTTATTAGTAGTCGAAGTGGGTAACTCAATGGTCCATTTAATTGAGCAATTCCCTGATGTTCCTTTCACTTGGGTTGAATTTGAATTTGGCGGCGATGGCGTATTTGTTCTCACCTACGACCAGCTAGTTGAAAATGAATCACTTTTCGCCATCTATAAAGATAGTGAATAATAACGATTAAATGAATTACGTTGAGGTAAGCAGATAGCATGTCAGGAAATAGCATAGGTCAGAATTTTGTCGTAACGACTTTCGGTGAAAGTCATGGTGTTGCATTAGGTTGTATTATTGATGGTTGCCCACCAGGTCTTGAATTAACTGTTGAAGACATGCAACGCGATCTAGACCGTCGTCGCCCTGGTACCTCTCGTTATACAACCGCAAGACGTGAACCTGATGAAGTGCGTATTTTGTCTGGGGTATTTGAAGACAAAACCACGGGGACATCCATTGGTTTATTGATTGAAAATACCGATCAACGTAGTCAAGATTATTCAAACATTAAAGATCTGTTCCGCCCAGGTCACGCAGATTATACCTACCAACAAAAGTATGGTTTACGTGATTACCGTGGTGGTGGGCGCTCTTCAGCCCGTGAAACAGCCATGCGGGTTGCTGCTGGTGCGGTTGCGAAAAAATACCTCAAGCAGGTCCATGGCATTGAGATTAATGGTTATATGTCGCAACTGGGCCCAATCAGTGCAGAATCGGTTGATCTTAACGAAGTAGAACAAAACGCATTCTTTTTCCCTGATGCATCAAAATTAGAGCAACTTGATGAATATATGCGTGATTTGAAAAAGTCAGGTGACTCTGTTGGCGCTAAAATCACTGTTGCAGCGACAGGTGTACCAGTAGGTTTAGGTGAGCCAGTATTCGATAGACTGGATGCCGATATAGCTCATGCTCTAATGGGGATTAATGCAGTTAAAGGCGTTGAGATTGGTGATGGTTTTGGTGTGGTAACCCAAAAAGGGTCTGAAGGACGTGATTTAATGTCACCTGCAGGGTTTGAATCAAATCATGCTGGTGGAGTATTAGGCGGTATTTCTTCAGGTCAGCCGATAGTGGCGCACATTGCTCTTAAACCGACTTCAAGTATTTCAGTACCGGGACAAAGCATGACTGCACAAGGCACAACTGCTGATGTTGTTACCAAAGGCCGTCATGACCCATGCGTAGGCATTCGCGCTGTGCCTATCGCTGAAGCCATGTTAGCAATTGTGTTAATGGATCATTTACTTCGTCATCGCGCTCAAAACCAAGATGTTGTTTCACAAACTCCTGTTATTGGTATGAAATAAATGCCCAACGCTGTATCTGCTGAGCCCAACGCCCGTTGGCTCAGCGCTTGTTACTTTTTCTTTTTTTCAATTCTCGGTTTAATGGTTCCATATCTCGGTGTCTTTTTTGATAACCGTGGCTTTAACGCGCAAGAAATCGGCTTTCTTATGGCGATATTGATGGGAACACGGATTGTTGCACCTAATGTTTGGGCAATGGTTGCTGACAGAACTGGAATGCGTTCAGAGCTAGTCAAGTTTGGTTCAGCGGCAGCGGCTATCACTTATGTCAGTTTTTTCTTTGATGGCAATTTGACTTACCTTGCCATCAGTTTGATGATTTATACTTTTTTTTGGAATGCAATTTTAGCTCAGCTAGAGGTGATTACATTAGAGTCGTTAGGCGATGAATCTCATCGTTACGGTGCAATTAGAAGTTGGGGAAGTGTCGGTTATATATGCTTGGTGATTGCAGCAGGATTTGCTATTGGTGAATTTGGCGCTGAGATTGTGCCAGCGCTTGGAATGGTATTATTTATCGGCATGTTTATTTGTGCCATGGCTCTGCCGAGTAATCGCGTCAAACTGTCAAGTTCAGCACCAAGACCACCACTTAAATTATCTTCTGCAGTTGTATGGTTTCTTATTTCAGCCATTTTACTTCAAATGAGTGTCGGGCCATTTTATGGCTTTTTTGTATTGTATTTAAAACAGGCTGGTTATTCAGAGGGCGTTGCCGGTTTATTTGTTGCTTTAGGTGTTGTCGTTGAAATTTTAATGTTCATGTTGGCGCCGAGGTTATTAGGTCGATTTGGGGTTAAATTACTTCTACTCGTCAGTATCTTGTTAACGGTATTAAGATGGGTTTTGTTAGCATATGGTGTGGATAATATTGCTTTACTCTCATTGAGTCAGGCGTTGCATGCCTTTACATTTGGGTTAACCCATGCGGCCTCAATCCAGTTTATTCATCGCAATTTTGACATTGCCCACCGCAGTAAAGGCCAAGCGCTATATGCCAGTTTGAGTTTTGGTTTAGGTGGCGCAATTGGCACTTGGATAAGTGGCGTTATTTGGGGGGATGGCTCAGGCTCAACCCATACTTGGTTTTTTGCCGCAGCGTGTGCAGGGTTATCACTCATTGCAGCGTTAGCGATTACTGAGCCTAAACCCATTATAAAAAGTGACAGTATTAACCCATAGAAAGTGATGAGCAAAGGGTGATAAAGAAAGGGCTTTATCGCCCAGCTTAGATATAAATGAAAGGATTGTATGCAGTGAAGCATTTTCGGTTAGGTTTAATTATTAACCCATTAGCAGGTTTAGGCGGCAGTGTTGGGTTAAAGGGGTCTGATAATGTGGCAGAGCTGGCGATCTCAAGAGGGGCTGAAGCTAAAGCCGGATTGAGAATGAAGCAAGCATTAACTGTCATAAAGCCCTTTAGCGAACAAATTGATATTGTGACCGCCAGTGGTGATATGGGCGAAACTTTAGCGCTTGAATTAGGCTTTTCGGTCAAGTGTGTTTATCAGATATCACCAGGGAGTAGTAATAACAACACCTCTGCAGCGGATACCAAGCAAACTGTAAAAGCGTTGCAAGATGAATCACTCGACTTGTTACTGTTTGCTGGTGGCGATGGCACTGCTAGAGATATTTATTCAGTCGTTGATGACTCATTACCTGTTTTAGGCGTGCCTGCTGGAGTAAAAATCCATTCCGGAGTGTACGCAATTACCCCTAACGCTGCAGGGGTTGTCGTGAGCATGCTACTTCAAGGTGAGTTAGTGAGTTTGATGAGCGCTGATGTGATGGATATTGACGAAGAAGCATTCAGAAAAGGAACGGTAAAAGCCAAACGATTTGGTGAAATGCTCGTTCCTGCAGAGCCACGATATATCCAAGCGGTAAAAATGGGCGGCAAAGAAGTCGATGAGCTTGTATTAGCTGATATCGCAGCAGATGTTATAAATCAAATGGAAGATGAGTTATATATCATCGGCAGTGGCTCCACTGTGGCAGCAGTTATGGAAGAGCTTAATTTAGATAACACCTTATTGGGTGTTGATGTTATTCATGAGCAGCAGATCGTTGCCAGTGATGTTACTGCAAACCAATTACTCGAACTGACCCAAAATAAGCCGACGAAATTAGTGATCACCTTGATTGGTGGGCAAGGACATATTCTAGGACGGGGTAATCAGCAATTGTCTCCTGAACTGATAAAACGGATAGGAAAAGACAATATAATTATTCTTGCGACAAAAACTAAGTTAAAAGCACTTGAAGGAAGGCCATTAATTGTGGATAGTGGCGACCCAGAATTAGATAGTGCATTAAGTGGTTATTATAAAATTACCACTGGATATCATGATTACGTGATGTACCAAGTTGCCAACCCAGATTTATTGGAGAGTTAGACCATGTTAGAGAAGTATGATGCAGCATTAGAAGGGTGGATTGAAAATACGGTTGCTAATGGCGATGATGATGCCTTATTTGCCTGTGGATACCTACAAGGTCACATCGCTGTCGTCTTGTCTCAACTGGAACAGGAACAATCTACAAGTTTAGAGTCGCTTGACGAAAAAATGGTAGATTGCTTGGGATTGGCTGATGATGAATTAGAAACCGCTGACTTTGAACTGGTAAAATCGGCTTGGCAACAATTGCGTCAAATTATCAGTGAAATTAAATAAGCAAAAGGCATGACTGAATCTATTCAAAAGCACAGTGCCATGATTGGCCTTGTTAACCCTAAAACGCCAGTAAATGTAGGTGGCATCATGCGCGCGGCTGGTTGTTATCAAGCTAATTCAGTTTTCTATACCGGAAATAGATATGAATTAGCGGCCCGTTCAGGTGAGGCTCAGTATGACGTTGATACTAAAAATGCAGCTAAAACCATTCCATTAACTCGCGTTGAATCATTGCTGGAACAAGTACCTGAAGACAGTAAGTTGGTCTGTGTTGATCTTGTTGTTGGCGCAACGCCATTGCCTTTATTTGAACATCCTCAAAATGCCTTTTATATTTTTGGTCCTGAGGATGGCACCATACCGCAGCAAATTATTGATGCTGCGGATGAGGTGGTTTATGTGCCAACTGTTGGTTGTATGAACCTTGCGGCCTCAGTCAATGTGTTGCTTTATGATCGTTTATCGAAAAGTGCTCAAGTGACAGCAGATGATGAACTGATTAAAGAAAGCCGAGATAACAATAATCGAACTAAAGTCAAAAAATGGTTGAAGTAACTTCAGCCTCTTTTGATGCTAGATAATAATTGGGTGTTTTCTAAATAATGGTCAAGATATTCTTGGCCATTTTTTTGTTGTAATTCAGCTGAAAAACAGTTCAAAATGGCTGTTTCATGTTGTGCGATGATAGTCATGATTGATTGATGCTCTGTCGCAGAGGCTTGCCAGTCACGGTATTCTTGCTCGTAGGGTTTAGCCCAATCATAAAGTGTTTTTAATAACTCTTCCCAGGGAAGGTGTAGCCACTTGCGTGCATCTTGCTGACCTTTTTCAGTCATGGTTACCACGTCAAAGGGATATGTCTCAGGTTGTTTTAATAAGTGAGACAACAGTATCTCCGCAGTGATGCTTTCAACTTCAATTAATTTATCCCACAACGCAATACGCGTGGCGTCTTCTTCAATATTTTTAAATAACGTAAAAAAGGCAATGCCATAAAGTTCGCCTAGATACGCTTGATGTATTTGCTGATTCATTGTTATTCCTGTGTCGGGGTTTTAGCTAAGCAAAGATTTACCTTTCAATAGCTTTCTTAACCACATTCTATTTGGGTTTAACATTGCAAACATGTCATAGCTGATCGGTGGGGTTTGATGACAAATCATTGCAGCTAAAGCTTCTGCAGCCAAAGGTCCTGAACTTAGTCCTCTTGAGCCGAGCCCTCCTAAAACATAAAGTCCGCTATATACTGGTGCGGAGTGATGGCGCCAAAAGTCACGACTGGCTACGGTGAGCTGATGTTGCTCCAAAGGCTCGGTATTATATTGATCTAATATGGCGTCAATATCTGGTGCAAGCCCCATCATAGGACAGTGGTCTCTAGTGACCATTCTGACACCCACTCTGGCGTTGTTGTCTGATACATCAATATCACTCACCCAGTCTCTTTGTGGAAAACTATGATGCATTTTTTGCGCATTTTCTTGTTGCTCGGTAGGGCAAAAACGTAAGTCATCAGGCGATTTTACATAACTAGCGCCAACACAATGGTGCTGATTATTTTCAGGGGTTAAATAACCATGAGCACAAATAACGCTATTAAGTTTAGTTAATTGTCCTTTTGACGGAATATGGCTTACTTGCCCTCTAAAGCCTGTGACTTGCAGTTGTTTTGTTTGTTGATACTCAGTGAGTTGCGCCCCTGATGCAACAACGACCTCAGAATGAAGAAATGATTGTACCGCAGAATTTTTGTTCGAGTTAGGGGGGGATTTAGGGTGTAAGTCTGAGGTTTGCTCAGTCGTGTTTAACTGCCAAAGGGTTCCTTGACGAGTTAGTTCACTAATTGGGGTATCAAGTCTGATCTCGACTGTAAGCCCTTTGTTTTTCGCAATAGCTTGCGCATAGTCTACGGCCGATTGAGCGAATTGATGCGGACAAATCCAACCAGCCCAAGGGTAGTAAAAGGCAGGCTTATCTATGGTGATACCAGCGAGCATATTAGCTTCACTTGGTGACACTTGGGCTGCAACTTCACTTGGCCAAGCTTGTCCTTGGATGATTTTAGTTAATCTTGCATCGCTACGCTCATCAAACCCAGTTTGTAACACGCCACAAAACTGGTGCTCAACAGCGTAACCTGCATTTTCAAGTTGCTTAAGCCTACGACGACTGAATAAAAAAGCCTGCTGAAAGTATTGGCTCATTAAGTTGTTATCAGGCGTTAAAAGCGGATAAATAGCGCCTTGTTTATTACCTGAAGCTCCATCAGCAAGCATACTGTCTTTGCAATAAATCGTGACGCTTTTGCCTTTTTCGACGAGCGATAGTGCAAGGTGAGCCGCTGCAATACCACCGCCGATAATGGCCACACTCTCTTTTGAAGTCGATGTATTCGTAGGTTGAGCGCTTGCACTGGGTATGCAATAAGCGTACTGGCGCTGATGGGAATACCTTAATGCTTTTCTTTCAGCAGCAGGAATGTCGCAATCTGGCGTACTTGAGCGTTCACTGGTATTGCTAATGTCGTCTCTATTGCTACTTTGCGCATTGATGATAAAGCCTGATTGACTCGCTAATACTGTTATCGCTGAACATTCAACACGGTCAATTTCCTGCGGATAAGCATAAAAGCATGCATTATCTTTACTTAACCTTCCCATCTGCCAAAACAATTTTTCTGAAATATGGTGATCTATATACTCAGTTGAGGTCGTATGAGGAAGGCAATGCCAATACTCAATGGCATCAGCTTCGACACTTTGAATACCTTTAAGGTTATGCTCAATATCACCAAAATAAATATCAACAATGAATTGACCATGATCAAATATGAGCCGCTGACAACCTTGAATATTGGCAATGCAAGCAGTGTGTAACTGCTTTGAAAACTCCGCTAAGTGCTGTGAATTAATCGTTGCTTGATTTTGCGGCATTGCTAAAAATTGACCCAACTCAATGCTATTAATTGAATAGGGGTCAAAAACACTCAGCCTTACAGGACGTTTGAATTGTTGAGATAATTGCCACAACAACATGATTTCCATGGCGTTACCGAAGCCAATTTGCCCAATCGAGCAGCTTTTAGTTGAGTTTGCCTTGTTGGACAAGACAGTTTCATAATAATGCCTTATGCTTGCTGCATAATTAGGGTTTTGACAGTAACTACTTGGAAAATTAGTCGATATTGTTGCACAATCTCGGGTAACTATAGGGAAGTCAGTGGTTATTTGGGTCAAAGCTCATTACTCAATGTGGTTCAATTGAGATTATTTTACCTATGTTTATTGAAAGCTGACCACTTTATTCGTCTAAAGCGGATATCATTGCGGCAGCAAAATTAGGTACTGACATGTACAAAATGGATAGCAAATAATGAAAAGAGTCGTAATAACAGGTTTAGGTGTTGTTTCTAGCATCGGTAATAACAAGCAAGAAGTGACAGATTCACTAAAAGCTGGACGCAGTGGTATTACCCATTCTGACCAATTCGAAGAAATGAAATTACGCAGTCATGTGTGGGGGGATATTAAATTAAACCCAGCGGACCACATTGATCGTAAAGCGTTACGCTTTATGGGTGATGCTGCCGCATATGCATACATTGCAATGCAAGAAGCGATCAGTGATGCCAACTTAACAGAAGAACAATATTCTCATCATCGTGTTGGCTTAGTTGTTGGTACAGGTGGTGCTTCGTCTAAAAACCAAGTTCAAGCGGCAGATACGTTACGTGAAAAGAGCGTAAAACGTGTTGGTCCTTACATTGTTCCTCGTATTATGGCGAGTACGGCAAGTGCATGTTTAGCCACACCATTTAAAATTAAAGGCATGAACTATTCAATCAGTTCTGCTTGTGCAACTTCTGCGCATTGTATTGGTCATGCAGCTGAGCTTATCCAAATGGGTAAGCAAGATATGGTGTTTGCTGGTGGTGCAGAAGAATTGGATTGGACCTTAACAATGGGCTTCGATGCAATGGGTGCATTATCAACTAAATATAACGAAACCCCAGAAAAAGCATCGCGTACTTATGATGCTGACCGAGATGGTTTTGTTATCTCTGGTGGCGGCGGAATCGTTGTTGTTGAAGAGCTTGAGCATGCATTAGCTCGTGGCGCTAAAATTTATGCTGAAATTATTGGTTATGGTGCATCGTCAGATGGCTACGATATGGTGGCACCTTCTGGTGAAGGCGCTGTGCGTTGTATGCAAATGGCACTTGCTGATGTCGATACTCCGATTGATTACGTCAACACTCATGGCACATCGACTCCTGTTGGTGATGTTCGTGAACTTGAAGCGATTCATGAAGTTTTCCAAGACAATATTCCACCAGTAGCGTCGACTAAGTCAATGACTGGTCATGCCTTGGGTGCTGCAGGTGTTCATGAAGCCATCTACAGCTTATTAATGATGGAAAACAGCTTTATTGCACCTAGCATCAATATTGATACTCCAGATGAAAAAGCGGCTGGCATCCCATTGGTTACAGAATATCGTGATGCTGAACTGACGACTGTAATGAGTAACAGTTTTGGCTTTGGCGGAACTAATGCCACGTTAGTTATGCGTAAAATGAAGTAATATATTATCTCATCGCTGGCGTAGGCTAGTGTTTTGATATCGATAAAGCCTTTAGCTGAATGCTAAAGGCTTTTTTATTGCGATTAACCCACTTTGACAGTCAGTCAAATTACCAATTAAGAACACTTTATTTCTTTTTGTAGATAACTGCTGAGTGTAATTAGTTGATAGAATGATCGAATAACTCACATAAATAAGGTCAAACATTAGAATGAACATAGTTGCAGACGAGAATATGCCGTACGTCGAAGCGTTATTTGGTGAAATCGGAAAGATTACCCGTGTAAATGGTCGCCAGTTAACGCCAGAGCAGCTTATTGATGTTGATGTTCTTCTAGTCCGTTCTGTCACTAAAGTGAATGCAGAGTTGTTATCACAAGCCAATAAACTTAAATTTGTTGGTAGTGCCACCATTGGTACTGATCATATTGATTTAGCCTTACTAGAACAACGTCATATCCCTTTTACTAATGCACCTGGCTGTAACGCAGCAGCAGTGGGGGAGTTTGCCTTTATTGCTATGCTGGAATTAGCTAAACGATTCAAACAGCCTTTAAAAGACAAAGTGGTAGGAATTGTTGGCGCAGGTAACACAGGTAGCGCACTTGAGCATTGTCTTAATGCTTATGGTATGAAGGTCTTGTTGTGCGATCCATTACTTGAGGAACAGCAGTTAGCGAACCACAACACGACTGATCTTAGCGACAAAAATTCCCGTCAGTTTGTGTCGTTAGACACCATTATCGAGCAAGCTGACATAATTAGCTTACATGTTCCTATCACTAAAACTGGACCGCACAAAACCTGGTACTTGTTTGACGAAGCTAAATTGAATCAATTAAAACCGCATGCTTGGTTACTGAATTGTTGCCGTGGTGAGGTTATTGACAATCGCGCTTTGATTAAGGTGAAACAACAACGGGATGATCTCAAACTGGTACTCGATGTGTGGGAAGGCGAGCCTAACCCTATGCCAGAATTAGTGCCTTTTGTAGAGTTTGCGACGCCACATATCGCAGGATACAGCTTAGAAGGTAAAGCTCGCGGCACTTATATGTTGTTCGAAAAACTGTGTGAAATCTTTGGTCTTGAACACCAAAAATCGCTGTTGAACTTGCTGCCTAAATTTAACATTAGTCAGTTACACATCACTGACAAGGTATCTGAAACTCAATTACTCACGCTAGCAAGATTGGTCTACAACCTCGCTGATGACGACTATTTGTTTAGAAATAGCTTCCTTAATAACCATGGGTTTGACCATATGAGAAAAAATCACACTCATCGACGTGAATTTAGTGCATTGTCGCTAGTCAACACGGGTCATTGTGAGGTAGATTGGATGTTTAAATTAGGTTTTTCAGGAGTCGAGCGTTAATTATGTCACAGGAATTTAATGTTGTTGTTTTAGGTGCGTCGGGCGCAGTGGGTCAAACTATGATTGAGATCCTTGAAGAGCGAAAATTCCCAGTCGCAAACTTATACCCATTAGCGAGTAGCCGCAGTGCTGGCGAAACCGTAAGCTTTAATGGTAAACAAGTAGAAATTCTTGATGTGGACACGTTTGATTGGAGCCAAGCACAAATTGGTTTCTTCTCAGCTGGTGGTGACGTTTCAGCTAAATGGGCGCCAATAGCAGCGGAGCATGGTTGTGTGGTCATCGACAATACTTCACATTTCCGCTACGACATTGACGTGCCGTTAGTTGTGCCAGAAGTTAATCCACAAGCGATTGCTGACTTCCGTAATCGAAACATTATCGCAAACCCTAATTGCTCAACCATTCAAATGTTAGTGGCATTAAAACCTATTTATGATGCATTTGGTATCTCACGTATTAACGTGGCAACTTACCAATCAGTGTCTGGATCAGGTAAACAAGCTATTGATGAATTAGCAGGGCAATGCGCTAAATTGTTACAAGGCTTACCTGCTGAAAATAAAGTTTATCCAAAGCAAATCGCTTTCAATGTGTTACCACAAATCGATGTGTTTATGGAAAACGGTTACACCAAAGAAGAAATGAAAATGGTGTGGGAAACTCAAAAGATTTTTGGTGACCACGATATCGTTGTTAATCCAACAGCTGTACGTGTTCCTGTGTTCTATGGTCACTCAGAAGCAGTCCACTTAGAAACTCGTCAACCTGTTGAAGCTGAACAAATTAAAGCGGTTTTAAGTGACGCTGAAGGTGTGGTGCTTTTCGAGAATGATGAAGACTATCCAACTGTAGTAACTGACTCAGCAGGTACCGACCCTGTATTTGTTGGCCGAGTAAGAAAAGATATTTCTCACGATTACGGTATAAATTTATGGGTTACGGCCGATAACATCCGTAAAGGTGCTGCTTTAAACAGTGTTCAAATAGCTGAAGTTCTGATCAGAGATTATTATTAATCTACTATGAATAGAGTTATTTAGACTAAAAAGCCTGCAGCCTGCAGGCTTTTTTCGTTTTACCGCTGTCAGCAGTAGCAGGGTGACTAATTCTGGTTTATAGTCGTAATTAATAAAAACAATTACCTAAAGCCAGTTGTCATGAAGACAACCCGATCGCGCTCAAAGGGAAAGATTGATGATTTTTCGAACCTCTTATTTTGTTGGCATGATGGCCTGTGCATTGGCCGCTGTTTCTGCATCTCAAATTATCGAGCCTGCCCACGCAGAAACGCTCAAAATTACCGGCCCCAATGGAGAAGTTGTCAACGCTCCAACCCGTCAATATGGGCCAACGACTTCTTCGGATACGTTTTGGAGTATTGCCCAAAAAGTTAGGCCAAACCAGAACGTTTCTGTTTATCAAGTGATGGCGGCATTATTTGATGCTAACCCTCATGCGTTCAGTAGTAATAATTATAACTCACTTGAACGTGGCATGACCCTACTCGTGCCATCGGCTGATGTGATGGCACAGAACAGTGCTGCAGATGCTAAGTTACGTGCCGAAAATAATGACAAGAGATTACCCAACGCTAATCCGGCTAAACCTGCAGCGAACAATACTACTGCCGTTGAAACATCAGTGCCTGCTACGGGTAAAAAACCATTACAAATTGTTGCCAAGCAACCGACAGCTGAAGAATTGGCTCAGCAAGCGGCTTTATTAGCGCAGCCTGAAATTGACGAGCTAACAGCGAAATTAGAAGACGCGCAAACCAAAGCATTGTCACTGACTGATGAACTGGCTCGCGCTGAGGATACATTATTAGTCAAAGATGCAGATAACAATGCATTGAAAGCAAAAATCCAAGAGCTCACTTTGCAGTTATCTGCAATGCAAGAGGATTTGCAATTACTTACCGAGAAGTATCAAGCATTAGATACAGAACATCAGGCATTAGTTGAAAAAAATAATCAGCCTCAGGTTATTGAAGAGCCAACAGATTTTTGGCGTTCATTGTCAGAAAATATGATTTTGCTAGCGATTGTTGCAGCATTACCACTGATTATTATTTTCCTCGCTATCTTCTGGCTCATGCGTCGTAAAAATAAAACTGAACCTGATTCTGCAGCTCAAACAGAGCCTGTGATTGATCAAGCTAGTGAAGAGGCCGTATCAGAAGTCGATGATATTGATAATTTAGCGGTTCACTTAGATGAAAATGAGAAATCGCCAGAAAACATTGAAGACTTATTAGATCTAGATAACCAAGACACAGGAGAGCTCACTCTCGATGGTGAATCTGATGCTGATATGTATATCACCGAAGAAGAACCAGCGGAAGAATCTGATGAAGGCACCTCTTTAGATGATCTTTGGGCTGAGGCGATGGAAGAGCAAGAAGAGGACATGCAGCCGCTTGAAGCGGATGAGGATGACTTAGACAGCCTTCTTGAAGGGCTCGATACCAATGATGATGTCATTGAGGCTTCATTGGAAGAACCATTACCTGTTGACAGTGTTCCTGCCGATAGTGACTCAGATGAAAGTGCTGCTGAAGACGACATAGATAATTTACTCACAGGCTTTGATGAGCCAGCGGTTAATGAGTCTGCTGCAGAAGAACCAGCTCAAACAGATAGTCAAAGTGATGCGCAAGATGACATCGACAGTTTACTAGCAGGCTTTGATGAACCAGCAATTGATGAACCAGCGGTTAATGAGTCTGCTGCAGAAGAACCAGCTCAAACAGATAGTCAAAGTGATGCGCAAGATGATATCGACAGTTTACTAGCAGGCTTTGATGAACCAGCAAATGATGAACCTGCGGTTAATGAGTCTGTCGCAGAAGAGCCTGCTCAAATAGAGAGTCAAAGTGATGCGCAAGATGACATTGACAGCTTACTAGCAGGCTTTGATGACCCAGCAAATGATGAACCTGCGGTTAATGAGTCTGTCGCAGAAGAGCCTGCTCAAATAGAGAGTCAAAGTGATGCGCAAGATGACATTGACAGCTTACTAGCAGGCTTTGATGACCCAGCAATTGATGAACCAGCAATTGAAGAACCAGCGGTTAATGAGTCTGTCGCAGAAGAGCCTGCTCAAACAGATAGTCAAAGTGATGCGCAAGATGACATCGACAATTTACTAGCAGGCTTTGATGAACCAGCGGTTAATGAGCCTGCCGCAGAAGAGTCAACTGAGACAGATACTCAAAGTGGTGCAGAAGATGATATCGACAGCTTACTTGCTTCAATAGATGTACCTGCGGAACAAGAGCAAGATTTCACTGCAGAGATTGCCGCAGAGCTCGAAGAGGATGTTGCTGTCAGTTTGGATGAATCGTCCGATATTGATGACCTCCTTGCTGATGTTGATACAGAGAAAGAGTTTGCTCCATTAAGCAACGACGGATTGGATGTTGAACAAGTTTTGACAGCAGAGCTTGAGCAAATTGAATCTGAGTTAGCCATTGACACTGATAATGATGATATTGACTCGCTTATTTCTGATTTAGAAACGGACTCTACAAATGAAGCTCAAAATCAGTTTGCTGAAACGTTAGAAGAAAGCACCGCGGTTTCTGAATCAGATTTAGATGAGTTGCTAGCCGATGTTGAAGCAATAGAGCCAGTTTCGGTAAATAATACCGAACCTTCAGACGAGTTGAAATTTGCACCGGGCGATGAATCAACACTGAATATTCAAGATGATATACCGACCGGTGAGCAGCAAGAGGATCCTTTAGTTGCTGAGTTATTAGCAGCTGAGCAAGCCGATCAACAAGTGCAGCAAAGTCATGATGAGCAAGACTCTGATATTGATGAATTGGACGCATTATTGGCTGATTTCAATGTTGAAGACTTTGATATTGACAAGAGTGATTCAGACAAGAGTGAGTTAGATAGTAGCAACAGTGAAGTTACTGCGCCAAAGGTGGCCGACACACTTGAGACCGATCTTCATGAGCTTGAACTTAATGAACAAGATGACGTTCCATTATTTGTATCTGATGAAGAAATAAATGAGCAGGACAGCATCTCAGAACAAGATTTTGATGCCATGTTAGCGGGATTATCTGCCGATGAGCCAGATACCATCATCGAACAACAACCTGATACAGAGGCATTATCGAAAGAGTCAGGCTTTTTCGACGATTTAAAATCTAAAAAAGCGGATGCAGCGAGTCTTGATTGGGAAGCTGATTTATTCCAACAAGCGTCAAATCATCCAGCATCGGAAGCGCAAGTTGATGATATCGATGATGAGACTTTCCAATTAACCGATGACAATTTAACGGTTGATGAAGCGCTAGCGGCCCTTGATGCAGAAGAAAGTAATAAACAGGATGCTAGGTTAGATTCTGATGAGTCATCTGACATGGTTTCAGATACTGCGCTAAATACCTTCGAGCAAGAAAATGGTTTTATCGACATCGATAAATTGTTAAATGATGCTGATGAAGATGTCGAAATTAGCGATCAATATAAAGATGTTGCTGTTGAAATGGGTGAAGTGAACTCACTCATTGGTAATGCTGAAATGATTGATGTTGACGATGAAGAAAACTCAGTGAACGCCAAGTTAGACTTAGCCAGAGCCTACATTGAAATTGAAGATGAAGATGCAGCAAAAGCAATCTTAAAAGAAGTTCAAATTGACGGTAATGAACGCCAGCAAACCGAAGCTGGCAAACTACTTGACGAGATGAGTTAAGCTGGAAATTAATTAATCATCATTCATTCGATTAATTTCCTATTTCATCACGAACAAACGGCGCTAAATGCATGCGCCGTTTTTTTTGTGCTAAAATGCGCGCTCTTTAAATCTGAGGGTAATTTTAATGCGTGTGGCGTTAGGTGTCGAATACGATGGTAGTCAATATTTCGGTTGGCAAAGACAAAAAGAAGTTGTGTCTGTGCAAGAAAAAATCGAAGCCGCTTTATCATCAATAGCCAATGAATCCATTGAAATTATTTGTGCAGGTCGAACAGACTCAGGTGTGCACGGTACTGGACAAGTGGTCCATTTTGATACCCAGTCTACACGTCAAATGTCGGCGTGGACCTTAGGGGTCAATGCCAAATTACCAGATGATATTGCCATTCGATGGGCAAAAGAAGTCGATGATACATTTCATGCTCGCTTTTCTGCCACGGCGCGTCGATATCGTTATATTATTGATAATAGTGAATTTAGGCCTGGTATATTACGTCACGGATTAAGTCACTATCATTACGCACTTGACCATCAATTAATGCATCAAGCGGCTCAACTTTTTGTTGGCGAACATGACTTTACTAGTTTTCGCGCGTTACAGTGCCAAGCTCATAGTCCAGTAAGAACGATAGAATTTGTGAATGTCACTCGCCAAGGCGCATTCATTATTGTGGATATTAAAGCGAATGCTTTTTTACATCATATGGTGCGAAATATTGTTGGTACACTCATCGAGATTGGACAATCTAATCAAAAAGTCGAGTGGGTCAATGAGCTTTTGGCGCTAAAAGATCGCAAGTTTGCCGCACCAACATCCAAACCTAATGGTCTATATTTAGTGGATGTAACTTACCCTGAGCATTTTGAGTTACCTAAGCCACCTATGGGGCCATTATTTATGTTGGATTGATTAATCCATCCGGTAATCAATGACATTGAGTTAAGGAATAACATGAGTTCAGTTAGTGACAATCAACCTTGTTCAGCACCGACAGATTCGGCAAGCTTGTCTCAGTGGTTGGATTATCTTTTATCTATTCATCCAACCGAAATTGAAATGGGGTTAACGCGTGTAACAGAGGTCGCTAAGCGATTAAATGTACTATCCCCTCAATCAAAAGTGATTACTGTCGCTGGCACAAATGGTAAAGGGACAACCTGCGCCATGATTGAGTCAGTATTAATTCAAGCCGGCTTTACTGTTGGCGTTTATAGCTCACCGCATTTATTAAATTTTAATGAGCGAGTGCGGATTAATCAGCAAGATGTTTCTGACAGCGCATTAATAGCAGCATTTAATGCAATCGAAACAGCGAGAACTTTGCCAGATAGCGCCACTATATCCTTGAGTTTTTTTGAATATGCAACCTTAGCTGGCCTGTACTTATTTAATATTGAAAAGCCTGATGTCGTGCTATTGGAAGTTGGGCTAGGTGGGCGCTTAGATGCCACCAATATTATTGATGCTGATGTCAGTGTGATCACCTCGATTGATATTGACCATCAAGAATACTTAGGTGATACCCGCGAGCTAGTCGGGCGTGAAAAAGCAGGCGTGTTTCGTCCTGAATGCCTAGCCATTATCGGCGAGCCTGACCTGCCTCACACGGTGTTAGATTACGCAGCAGAAATTAATGCGAATGTTTATCGCGTTAACCATGACTTTAATTACCACCTTAATGGCGACACTTGGCAGTACATTGGTGCTAATTGTGTCTTTCATAAGTTGCTTTTACCAAAACTGCCGCTTGCCAATGCCGCCACAGCTGTTGCAGTAATAGAGCAAACTTGGCCAAGCATTAGCCCTAAAGATATTATGACGGGTATTGCTAGAGCATCATTAGCCGGGCGTTTAGAGCAAGTACAAGACAGCCCAAAGGTGTTAGTCGATGTGGCGCATAACCCACATGCAGCAAAATATTTGGCTTCCCAGTTACAGCAATATAAACCTGCACGTATTATTGCTTTATGTGGCATGTTAAAAGACAAAGATGCAGCCGCAGTCTTGTCTGAACTGAAAGGCGTTATTGATGAATGGTACTTTACTGATTTACCAGTGGAACGAGGGCTAGAGGCCACTGCATTAGCTGGTATGCTTGCACAACATGAACCACCGCTAAAATCGTCACATTTTTCTTCGATAAATCAAGCATGGCAAAGTCTTAATGCAAATATTACCACTGATGATGTGGTAATTGTTTTTGGCTCATTTTACACTGTGGCTGGCTTTAGCGAATTATTATAAAAGGGAATACACATTGTCTGCTCAATTTCAAAATCGTTTAGTTGGAACTGTCGTAATTGTGGCGCTCGGGGTGATTTTTTTACCTGATTTGCTCGATGGGAAAAAACAACGAGAAGTCGAACAATTTACCGAGATCCCACTTCGCCCTGTTATCACTGAACAAGCTAAAGATGATATCGGTGAAGGGTATAAACCTGAGACTTTTGAAGTCGAAGAAATAGCGCAGACTCAAGATTTGGTTAGCTCTTCTGAAGAGACTGTGGAGCAAGCTCAAACTGAACCAGCTAAAAAACCAACGAATACTCAAACGCAGCAAGTGGCTAAATCTGAGCCTGTAGAGAAAAAAGCGACCCCAATTAAAGCGGGTTATACGCTACAACTCGGTGGTTTTAATAATGCCAAAAATGTTGAAGGGTTAGTAAAACAACTGCGTCAAAATGGGTTTACCGCTTATACCTTACCTGCAAAACCAATTGATGGCTCGCTCACAAAGGTGTTTGTTGGCCCAGATTTATCGGCCGACAAGCTAAAAACTCAGCAACAGAAAATTAAAAAAATAACGGGTCTTCAAGGTAAAATTGTTAAATACAATCCCCTAGAAAACTAACTATTCACTATTGTTTGGTACAGCGCAAAGTCAATTTATCTAGCAGTGGGTGAGAAAGTTTTCTGTCTCTGTTAGAATCGCGCCGTCCTAACATCTATACCGGATCCCCATCTCAATGGTTTGGATTGATTACGCTATTCTCATCGTCATCGGCATATCAACTGTCATCAGTTTGGTTCGCGGATTTGCCAAAGAAGCCATGTCTTTAGTGGTATGGTTTGCTGCCTTCTTTATTGCTAGCCAATTTTATCAAGATTTAGCCGTTCATTTGACTCAAATGAGCGACGAAACTATGCGAAATGGCGTAGCCATTGCCATCTTATTTATCGCCACACTGATCATTGGCGCGTTAGTTAACTATTTACTTGGTCAACTGGTTTCTAAAACCGGTTTATCAGGCACCGACCGAGTCTTAGGCTTGTGTTTTGGTGCGCTGCGCGGGGCATTAATTGTCAGCGCGATATTATTTTTTCTTGATGCTTTTACCGGTTCGCCAAATCAGGACTGGTGGAAAGAATCAGAACTTGTACCCCAATTTGGTGTGGTTATTCAGTGGTTTTTTGACTATCTGGAAAATACCTCCAGCTTTGTACCCAAAATATAAATATAAAACATCTTACAATGAGGAAGCTTACCCATGTGTGGTATCGTCGGAATAGTTGGTCAGTCATCGGTTAATCAAACCATTTATGATGCATTGACCGTGCTTCAGCACCGTGGTCAAGACGCAGCAGGTATTGTGACTGTTGACAAGAACGCGTTTCGTTTACGTAAGGCAAATGGACTAGTTAAAGACGTTTTCGAAGTAAAACATATGCAACGCCTGCAAGGTAAAGCCGGTATTGGACACGTGCGTTACCCAACCGCAGGTAGCTCAAGTGCTTCAGAAGCACAGCCGTTTTATGTTAACTCACCGTTTGGTATTTCATTGGCTCACAATGGTAACTTAACCAATACAGTTGAGTTGGCTGAAGGCCTAGTGAAAAAACGTCGCCACGTTAACACCACATCAGATTCTGAAGTGTTGTTAAACCTGTTAGCTGACGAACTACAAGAAACAAGAAGCTTAACGTTAAGCGCTGATGAAGTGTTTGATGCCGTGGCTAAAGTTCATGCACAAACTCGTGGTGCTTACGCTGTTGCAGCGATGATTATTGGTCAGGGCCTAGTTGCATTTCGTGACCCGTTTGGTATCCGTCCGTTAGTGCTTGGTAAGCACGAAACCCCAACGGGTACTGAGTATATGGTCGCTTCTGAAAGCGTTGCATTAGATGCCGTAGGCTTTGAAGTGATGCGTGATGTTGCGCCAGGTGAAGCGATTTATATCTCATTAGATGGCCAGCTATTTACTCGCCAATGTGCAGTTGAACCAAGCTATGCACCATGTATTTTCGAATTTGTTTATTTTGCACGTCCTGATTCGTCAATGGATAAAATCTCTGTTTACGGCAGCCGTGTAAATATGGGCGCAAAGTTGGGCGCTAAAATTCAAAAAGAATGGGAAGATCACGACATTGATGTTGTTATTCCAATTCCTGAAACCTCATGTGATATCGCGTTAGAAATAGCACGTTGTATGGATCTTCCTTACCGTCAAGGTTTCGTTAAAAACCGTTATATTGGCCGTACGTTCATCATGCCAGGTCAGCAAGAGCGTAAGAAGTCTGTTCGTCGTAAACTCAATGCTATTAACACTGAGTTTAAAGGCAAAAACGTATTGTTAGTGGATGACTCTATTGTACGTGGTACCACTTCTGAGCAAATTATTGAAATGGCTCGTGAAGCTGGCGCAAAGAAAGTTTACTTTGCTTCTGCTGCTCCTGAAATCCGTTTTCCTAACGTTTATGGTATTGATATGCCAACCACTAATGAGCTTATTGCTCATGGCCGTGATGCTGATGAAATTGCTAAAATCATTGGTGCTGACGGTATTATCTTCCAAGACTTAACTGACTTAGTTGATGCAGTCGGCATGGAAAACCCAGAAATTAAACGTTTTGAAACCTCAGTATTTGATGGTCAATACATCACGAACGATGTTGACCAAGCTTACTTAGATCACCTAACACAGTTACGTAATGACGATGCTAAAGCAAATAGCAAAGACATTGGTACTAACTTAGAGATGCACAACGTTTGTCATCCTTAATTTGACGTGACGTCATTGCATTTGAAAAGCCAGCGAAAGCTGGCTTTTTTGTATCTGAAACTCAATCAAACATTTATGATATAAGATTAAATACAACCTGTTTTTACATCGTTACCCCCACAATATTGTGGTTTAGGAGAAGGGCTTAATGTCTAAAATTGAACTGACAGCAGAACAAAGAGAAGTGATGGTGAATAAGCTTCAACGTTATTTTGAAGATGAGCTAGACCAAGACTTAGGTCAATTTGAAGCAGAGTTCTTGTTAGATTTTTTAGGCAAAAATATTGGCGCGCATTTTTACAACCAAGGATTGCACGATGCAAGAGCTATTTTTGAGGCTCGTATAGAAACAATTGATGAAGACATTTATGGTATTGAAAAAGACGTCAACTAACTGAAATGGGAATCGCTATTTACTTTTTTCCTTCGCTCCACTAGGTTAGATAAATCGTGATCTGTGTATCATTATTTTGATGGAGGAAAAACAATGTCTCAACCCAAAAGAGATGATATCCCGCAAGAAGCGTTTGATTGGTATGATGAATATGCCCACGGCGGTATGGACCGTCGAACCTTCATGAAGAAGCTGGGTACTTTAGTCGCTGTGGGATACTCCATGAGTGTTTTGACATCTGCGCTTTTACCTAATTATGCTCTTGCTGAGCAAGTATCATTTAATGATGCAGATATTAAAGCGACTTATGAGACGTTTGACTCGCCACAGGGGCACGGTAAAGGTCAAGGGTATTTTGTGGTACCTGCGAATAAAACAGGTCCATTACCTGTTGTATTAGTGATTCACGAAAATCGTGGCTTAAATCCTTATGTTAAAGATGTCGCTCGCCGCCTAGCTAAGGCAGGTTTTATTGCATTCGCACCTGATGCGCTGTATCCACTTGGTGGCTATCCTGGTAATGATGACGAAGGCCGTGCGATGCAACGATCAATGGATCGCGATAAAATTCAGCAGGACTTTATTGCCGCAGCCAAGTTCTTAAAATCCCATGAAAACAGTAATGGAAAACTAGGCGCGGTAGGTTTTTGTTTCGGCGGCTATATCGTCAATTATCTTGCAGCAGTCGAATCTGACTTGCTTACCGCAGGGGTGCCTTTTTACGGGACACCCGCTAAGAAAGAGCTTCGAGAAAATATTAAAGCGTCATTAATGGTACAACTTGGTGAAGAAGATGAACGGGTTAATAAATCATGGCCTGACTACGAAGCTGATTTAAAGCGTTATAAAGTGCCTTATCAAATGCATATGTATAAAGGCGCCAAGCATGGTTTTCATAACGATTCGACAGGTCGCTATGATGAAGCCAACGCTAAACTGGCATGGGATCGTACCATTAGCTTTTTTACAGAGAAATTAAGTTAACGACTCGTCATTGATGGTGCCACAATAACAGGAAGCTTCGGCTTCCTTTTTTAATGCGAAAATTTTGAACGAGTGGTTTGTTTAACTCATTTTCATATGACGACGTATCACTTGTTTAGGTTAAAAGACTAAAAGGTGGTGATATTACTCATTTCAGTTAAGCCTAAAAATATTAAGATACTGATTTTATTGTAAATAATAGTGGCCTTATAATTGCTTTAATCAAGTGCTCAAATTATTACGTAAGGTTCATTACAGAAAGTGCATTACATAAAACGGTAAGCGTAAAGCCGCAAGCTTAGCGTTAGCACTAGGTTCATGGCTAAACATAAGGGATTATGATGATAAATAAACTCACAAAGTTGCTAAAAGAGTATAAATCACTGCTGATTTTTATTGCGTTAATGAGTGTATTCAGAAGCGCAGTTGCTGATTGGTATACCGTGCCTACAAGCTCAATGAAGCCAAGCATATTAATTGGTGACAGAATTCTTGCAAACAAAATGGCGTACGATGTTCGCATTCCTTTTACTCATGTTTCTTTATATAAAACAGGCGATCCAGCTCGCGGAGATATCATTATTTTTGACTCCGAAGCTGCTGGAAATAGACTGGTAAAGCGTGTCGTTGGCGTACCTGGCGACACCGTAGCGTTATACAACAATAAACTAGTGATTAACCATCAAAACATTAATTATCATGATCTTAGTTATAAGAGTAATCGTAATCAAGGTAAAAGTTATCAAGATGATACGCAGGATAAGATTGAAGATTTACTCGGCGTGGCGCATTCAATAAGAGTGAATAAAATGGGCTCAATACGCTCAAAGTTTAACGAGGTTACTGTGCCAACCGGGTATTATCTTGTATTGGGTGATAATCGGGATAACAGTGCTGATTCACGTGTGATTGGGTTTGTGCCTCGCAATGAAATCATCGGACGCACAAAGCGTGTTGTGATGTCTTTTAATTATGATAATTATTATTTACCTAGGCATGATAGATTTTTCCATTCCCTTGTCAGTGGCTAAAAGAGGCTAAATTGTCACTAAAGCACTTTACTCTTTGCTGACCAATTAATTCGAAATAAGCCACACCTTAATGAGTGGCTTATTTTTACTTCTCGCTGAATTTAATCCTACCTTTAAAAGTTTAACTTGTTTTATATCAATAAAATAAATCTGATTTTTTTCTAATTAAACCCTTACAATCTTAGTGCTAATTTCGTATTCAATTAAAAGGATATTGCATGTCGACTGTTACTCAACAGCAAATCGGAATGATTGCTTTAGTCGTTGACGATTATGATGACGCTATTGCCTTTTACACCCAAAAACTACAATTTACCTTAGTCGAAGATACCGATTTAGGTGGCGGAAAACGTTGGGTGTTAGTGTCACCGCCAAATGGCAATGGCACCAAGTTGCTATTAGCCCAAGCTAGCAATGAAACTCAAAAACAGTCGGTGGGTAATCAAACTGGAGGTCGGGTATTCTTGTTTCTTCAAACTAACGACTTTTGGCGTGACTATAAGTTAATGCAGGCCAATGAAGTGGTATTCAATGAAGAACCTAGGGTAGAAGACTATGGCACAGTCGTGGTGTTTCAAGATTTATACGGCAATAAATGGGACTTACTTGAGTTGAATTCGTAAGTTGAATAAGCCTGTTTAATAAAGCGATAACAGTCGTATTTTAAGCTGCGTTAAATGCAGTAATGAAGTTTAATTAATCGTTTATTGAGGTAATGAATGGGAATGGTGATTGCTTTTCTTTTATGGGGTGTGGCAGTGGTTTTCTCTGTTATCACCATTGGTGTTATTCATCTGTGCAATAAAAAAGCTAAGCAGCGAGAGGTTGACAGCAAGTACATGCTTCATACTGTCTTAAGCTCAATACCATTGTGGTTGTTGATTTTCTATTACCCTGTTGATTATTACACATCCCATAACGATCTCGATGCTCTGATAACGGTATGGTCAACCAAAACTGCACTGACAATATTGAGTCCAGCAGTCACTGCTATCGTTATTTTAGTGCTACGTACTATGAAAGCGAAGCAACTAGCAGACAATGCAGATTAGGGGATAAATCGTCTGCACATCGTTCTTTACGACATAGCACTTAATTTATCATTTAAAATAGCACTAAAGCCAAAATACACTCTGGTTATGAGCTTAAATAGCAGCCATAAAAAAAGCAGTGTTAGCACTGCTCTTTTATCAAAATTCATAGGGCTTTGTTGCCACTTTTAGCTGTATAAAATCAGCAAGCTTTACTTAGAAAGTGCTGGTCAGCATATCGATTAACTCAGTTTCAGTAGTTGGCATTTTTGCAAGTTCAACCATTTCTGGTGAGCCACCATTTAACATGTAAGCACTTGTAGTCAAATGATCATGATGAAACCATTTCCCGTTAACACAGACGTCTGTGTAACACTTCTCACATTGTTTCAATTCCATAACGGGCTCCTGAGCTCAGAATTTGCGATAACTAAACCTATCCCAAGAATTCATTAACAATGATGATCCAGATCAACTTTATTTCAGCTTTAATTATCTTAATTTAGATGAAACGTTTGTTTTTAGCGGTATGAAAAGTCAATTATATGGCTGTTGGAGCGATTTTATATTCTTTATGTTTCGGTTATGAAAATAAACTACAAAAAAAGCAGTAAAGCTCGCCAATTCTAGTTCGTTAACATGCTTGAAGGTAATATTTTGTCGTGCAGGCGTCATTTATTGCCATCGATTACCAAACTAAATTTTTTATGGATAAAATAAAAAAACTTTAAATAATTACTGTAATTGCCCACTGTAATTATATACAGTATCAGCATGATATTAAAAAGCCTGCATTAAAAGGCTTAACTGATTTAAACGGTTTGAATTGAATGATCCTGTATATTGCCGAGAAACCCAGCTTAGGTCGCGCTATTGCCGATGTATTGCCAAAGCCCCATAAAAAAGGCGACGGTTATATCATGGATGCTAATGGCAACTATGTTTCTTGGTGTGTCGGGCACTTGCTAGAGCAAGCTGAGCCAGACGCTTACGATCCAGCCTACAAGTCCTGGCAATTGGCAYATTTACCAATTGTGCCTGACAGTTGGAAGCTTAAGCCTAAATCTAAAACGCGTTCGCAGTTATCCACCCTTAAAAAATTGATAAAACAAGCCTCAAGTCTTGTTAATGCGGGCGATCCAGATAGAGAAGGGCAATTGCTGGTTGATGAAGTGATAGCACATGCGGGTGTAAAAGCCGACAAACTTGCCCAAACCCAGCGTCTACTTATTAGTGATTTAAACCCAAGTGCTGTCAAAAGAGCACTAGGACAAATGCGCAGCAATAAAGAGTTCGTTCCGCTTTCAACATCAGCATTAGCTCGCAGCCGTGCTGATTGGCTATATGGCATGAATATGACCCGAGCCTATACCATTCAAGGCAAAAAAGTGGGTTATCAGGGGGTATTGTCGGTTGGCCGAGTACAAACACCGGTTTTAGGTTTGGTCGTGAGGCGTGATGAGGAAATAGCCAATTTTGTCCCTAAACCTTTTTATGAAGTACTTGCGCATTTATTAACTGACAAAAATGAATCATTCTCCGCTAAATGGAAGCCAAGTGAAGCGTGCCAGCCATATATGGATGAAGAAGGTCGCGTGTTAGCAAAGGGCTTAGCTGAAAATGTTGTTGGTCGAATTACTGATCAGCCTGCACAAGTAACTAAGCTTGAAGCAAAAAGTAAACGCCAAAATCCACCTTTGCCCTATAGCTTATCGTCACTGCAAATTGATGCAGCTAAACGTTTCGGTATGAGCGCAAAAGACGTCTTAGATACTTGTCAAAGCTTATACGAGCGCCATAAACTGATTACTTATCCGCGCTCAGATAGTCGTTATTTACCTGCTGAACAACACGGCCTCGCACCGCAGGTGATAAAAGCAATTGTCAGTAATGACGCGACGTTAACTGCAAAAATTGATTCGCCAAACGCTAAGCTTAAATCTAAAGCTTGGGATGATAAAAAAGTCGACGCTCACCATGCCATCATTCCCACTGAAAAAATGGCTAATTTAACCTCTTTATCGAGCAAAGAAGCGAAATTGTACTCGCACATTGCGAGGCAATATTTAGCCCAGTTTTATCCAGCTTATCTTTATGATGAAACCCAAGTGGAAGTGACCATTGCTGGAGGACTCTTTACCACTAAAGCGAAACAAGAAACTGCAATGGGGTGGAAACAACTATTTGCTTCAAGCCAATCGAGCAAAACAAGCATGAGTGATACAAATGGCCCAAGTGGGCATAAAGATGAAGAGGAACTCAGCACCTTACCTCCGCTCGTAAATGGTCAGCAATTACATTGCGCTCGTGGTGAACTGCTTGAGAAAACCACCCAGCCACCGAAGCATTTTACTGATGCGACATTACTTGGCGCCATGACAGGGATTAATCGTTTTGTGAGCAATAGCGAAGTAAAAAAAATCCTTAAAGATACCGATGGACTAGGCACTGAAGCGACTCGTGCAGGCATTATTGAATTATTATTTAAACGAGGTTATTTACAGCGTCAAGGGAAGTCAATTGTGGCAACCCAAGTCGGAGTCGGACTCGTTCATTCACTACCAGAAAGTGCGACCACACCTGATATGACCGCATTGTGGGAAAGTAGTTTAGATGCCATTAGCCAAAAGCAATTACGTTACGATGCGTTTATGTCTCCTTTAATTACCCAGCTCAATGAGTTGGTTACTCAAGCTGCTAATCAGTTACCTAATGCCTTAGCGGGTGTGACAGGTCCAGGTTACAAAAAACGCCGAAGCGGCGCAAAAACGGGTTATAAACGCAAGTCCACAACGGGTGCAAAATCGGCCTCTAAGAAAAGGCCATCAAAGAAGGCAACGAGTTAATTGGTTTTATGGAGTAAGCCAAGCAATATAAAGGTATGGCTATTGATTAGCTTAGTGTTGCTCGAATAGCGTTACTGTTACTGAGTAACGCGCGTGCGAATACAAGCTTTACAAGGTTCTTTTTGATTTGATGTTGCGATTTTGTTTGTTTTAGGTAATCTAGCGCCTTTAATTTAACTACATCATTAAATCAAAAGGAAGTTTATGAATATCAAGGATGTTTTTAGCACAGGTTCGTTATTTAAAGCCTTGCCTTTATTATTATTAATCATTGCAGTTTTTAACTCTTACTACATCGTTATCGAGGGGCATGTAGGGGTTGTTAAACGCTTTGGCGAAGCAATGGATCAACAAAACCCTGGATTACATTTTAAAATCCCATTTATTGAAACTGTCGAAGTCATTGAAGTTAGAACCCGTAAAAATGCTGAAAAAATGGCTTCAAGCACTAAAGAGCAAATGCCTGTAACCATCGAAGTATCGGTTAACTGGACTGTCAACAAAGAAGCCGCTTTAGATTTGTTTAAAAGTTATGGCGGCTTAAGTCAATTTGAACAGCGTATTTTAGATCCTCGTTTTCGTTCTGCGACCAAAGATACGATCCCACAGTTTGAAGCTGAGCAGTTAATTCAAGATAGGGCCAGTGCAATACAAGGGATTGAGCGTCGTTTATCAGAAGAAATGGCAAACTTCCCAGTGGTTGTAGATAACATTCAAATCGAGAATATTATTCTTCCGCAAAAATACATTAACTCGATTGAGATTAAACAAACTGAGAAGAACTTAGCAGCAGCTGAAGAGCACAAGCTTGAAAGACAGCGTCTAGAAGCATTACGTGCGGTGAATACCGCAGATGCTAAAGCAAAAGGTATTTTAAAAATAGCCGAAGCTGAGGCGCAATCAATTCTGTTAAGAGGTAAGGCAGAAGCACAAGCCATTGAAGCAAAGGCGAAAGCTCTTAAAAACAATCCACTAATTGTGAAGTTAACAGAAGCCCAAGCGTGGGATGGTAAGTTGCCTAGCACCATGATGGGTGAGGGGGTTATGCCTATTATGGATATTCGTGAGACTAAAAGTCATTAAATCCAGTTCAGCCCTGAATAGCCAGTAGCCAGTAGCCAATAGCTACAATCGATAAGCGCAATAGTCTTACTATTGCGCTTTTTTTGCTCCAATGTATTGCGACCGATTTTATCAAGTAAAAAAACGTGGCGCACAATGGTAAGTTTAGCGCGCGTGCACTCCCTATAATTTCTGCCATACCCGATGATTCATTCTCATTACGTTAAGGCAGGTTATGACAGATACAGTTACTACAACGCATCCTAGCACTCAGTCAGCTAACGGCTTTTTTGCTCGTCATAAAGCTAAGTTTTTTATCTTATTGGCATTAATCACAGTGGCGCTTGGTTCGGTATTTTTGGCCAGTGGCTTTACTGTCCATCATCAAGATATTCCAGCTGACTACTGGACAACAACATCAGCACTTAAAGACAAGTTCTTAGACACTGAAGTCTTTATTGGCGCATTAACAATGATGTTAATAGTGACAATTTGCTTAGCGATTTGGGGGTATTGGAAATTGCACTCACTGCCTAAAAAATATGCGGCGCATACAGGGCAAGCCAAGTTAGTGTTCTGGCTATGTACGATCGGCTTTTTTTATAACGAGTTATGGATAGCGGCCATCCTTATCGTGGTGACAGATTGGAAGAAAATTTCTGCAGTAATAAAAGCGAGATAAGCATAATGAAAGAATTACTTTACCCATACATTTTAATTTGCTGGATTTTATTAAAAACCGGTTTAGTGAAAAAAACCACAGCTAACTACATTTCAATGGTGGTGGTAGGTGTGCTTATTAACCTTGCTGTGTTTTTTGCGCATCGCTTTTATTCACCAGTAGACTTAACTGACTCATCGGTTGTTCGGGCGCAAACGGCAGTGTTAAGCCCAATTACAGAGTCGATTGACCAATATTATGTGCAGCATAATCAGAAGGTTAAAAAAGGTCAGTTGCTTTATACATTGGTCAACAATGAAGAAACGAATAACTTGCGCAAAATAGAGGCTGAAATTAACAGTTTAAATACTGAAATCAGCCAAACTGAGCAAGATTTAGCTAGATTAACGCAAGTTGAAAACGTGGTTGCTAAGCGCGATATTGACCAGTATCAGTCAAGACTGAATGCATTGAAATTTGATCGAGAGTCTTTAGTTGCTCAAAAACAACAAGTGGAATTCGAAGCAAGCCAACTTGAAATTAGAGCTCCATTTGATGGTGCCGTCACCCGCCTTGATACCGCTGCAGGGTCAAGGGTTGGTAACATCCAACTGTGGAATACTGAAACAAAAATTTTAGAAATGCGTATTCCAGATCAGCTATGGAGCAGAGTCAAACAAGGTCAGTTTACTGAGTTTTATGTCGATGCGTATCCAGGCCATATTTTTAGAGGACGAGTCCATTCTGTGTCATTGGCAACAGGTGAAGCACGAGGCAGTCATAGTAGCCAAGAGCAAGGCGTAGCACAGCAGTTAGTGAGTAACGCTAAAAATATTGGCCGCACAGTGCTAATTGAGTTTACTGATCCAGAGGGCATTGAAATTCCAATAGGCGCCCGAGGGTCAGCTTGGATATCAACTGAGAAACCTTTTTCGTTACTTGGACCGATTGACATGTTAGGCGCAGCAACCTTAAGACTAAAAGCCATGAAGAGTTATTTTGGCGCATTCTAGTCATCATTAAAACTGAAAACTATGAAGAGTTACTTTGGCGCATTTTAGTCATCATTAAGACTAAAAGCCATGAAGAGTTATTTTGGCGCATTCTAATCATCATTAAGACTGAAAGCCATGAAGAGTTATTTTGGCGCATTTTAGTCATCATTAAGACTAAAAGCCATGAAGAGTTATTTTGGCGCATTTTAGTCATCATTAAGACTAAAAGCTATGAAGAGTTATTTTGGCGCATTCTAGTCATCATTAAGACTGAAAGACGTCCTATGAACCTGCTAACAGAGTCGAATTTGTTAGCAGGTTCATTTAGTTTACATATAGCAAAATGATTAATCAGCTTCGAGTTTGCAGTAAAAAGAAACCAATATAGCCCAATATAAACGGAATTTTAGATTGAAGATTGTTGTCAACTTGTTAGGATGATGTAAGTGGTGTTATTTGATTAAATATTAGAGGTTTATGATGTCTGAAGAGCAAACAACTTTAGCAAGACCCTTACATGGTTTTAATAGTCCTCAACGGTACTTCGTGGGTTACACTCTCGCCGTTTTAGTCGATTTAACGGTATTGAACTTACTTGATGAGTTTTGGCAACACATTAACGTGTCATCATTTTCGATTTCATTACTTGTGGCTATTTTGCTGCAATTATTACTTAAGCTCACTATTGCTTTTGAACATAAGCTAGCTGATTACTTTAAAAGTAAGCCAGGAACTGCACCTAAAATCTATCGAGCGCTAAGCACTTGGGCGATTTTGTTCTTTTCAAAAATAATCATGCTTGAAGCAATTAACTTAGCATTTGGTGATGCCATTACCTTTACGGGGCCTGTTGATGGCTTGGTTGCGTTCTTTGTTCTGGTCTTTGGTATTTTGATTGCTGAATTTATTGTGTCAAAAATATACTTTTCATTGCGTGATAAGCCAAGTGACAACGAATCAGAGACCACTGCATAAAGACCGATATTGCCTAGGTAAAATCAACTCAGTTGATTTGATAACTGATGACAGCTAGATAAGGGATTTTCTGATTAGCCAAAGCAAGCTGAGTTTGCTTTGGCTTTTTTATTTGTGTTTACAGTGCAAGGTTAATCCAACCTATTGCTTTATAATCTTTATTTTTAAATTCAATAAATTAAAGGCAAAAAAAAATGAGTAAGCTCATTAAGAACCTACTCATAAAATTCACTAGTTCACAACATAAAGGGCGGAACAGGTTTGAGTATGGATGCACTTACTTAACTGAAGATTAATTTAGCGTTCAATAGTGTGATCTGACGCTGCTTTCAGCTTAAAAGTATTTATCTCAGGCTTTTAGAGCGATTTAATGAAATCAATTTATCTAGAATGTGCTCGCCATCGACGCGGATCCCATTATGCTCATATTCCGAAGTCACCCAATACTGTAAGTTATCGACTAATGCCGCTGTTTCAAGGCTGTAGTTCATATCAACGTACATATCTTCGCTATAAATAGCCGCAGCTACCGGCACCGTATTTTGCATCAAAATATCGACGTCATATAAATTAGTCCAATCAGATTTGGCTGCAACAGCATCAGCTAAGTCTTTAAGAGGCTTAAGCTGATTAAATTGTTCAAACATCCATGGATAAATCATTTCACCAGTAAAGAGCAATCGTTGACCTTTTTGATAGTTAAATTGCTGAAATTGTTCTCGCACACGATGTGCTGACCAATTTGCGCCACGTTGATGGAACTGCTGGCAATAGATTGATTCATGCATTAAAGCAAAAATTGGATTGGTGTTAAAATCTAACAATTGGCAAAATTGATGCAAGAATAACGGGTTAATTTTCTTACCGTTTGCGGTGTCGATTAAGGCTTGTTCCAACAAGTAATAAACTGCTTCAGGCCCTTGTTCCATACCGAGGTTAACGCCTAATAACTGCAACATCTCAACCGTTAACTGCTCACCCGTGGCTAATATAACGTTGTTGTTTTCAATAAATTCAGCTAATTCGGCAGTCAGTTTGGCAGCGTCACTGAAGCGGCGATAAAAATCATTGTTCTTTTTAATCACTCGCTTATAAGTGGCTTGGTAGACATCGTCAGCTTGGCGCGTTAATGAAGGAATGCCGCCCGTAATATAGGCTTCTTTAATTGAATCTGGCGCCGCTGATAAATATTGCAGCACACAAAAGCCACCAAAACTTTGGCCTAAAATACTCCATTGGGTATTGTTAGTTAGCTGCAATCGAATCGTTTCAGCATCCCGTATAATATTGTCGGCGCGAAACTGGCTGACATATTCAACTTGTGCTTCAGGGGATAAATGGCTCAGGGTGACATGATTTAATAAGGTTGATAAGCCAGTGCCACGCTGATCGAGTAAAATAACACGAAACTCTTGCAATGCACGTTTAATCCAGCCGCTGTTTTCAACAGGTCTTACAGCGCCAAAGCCAGGCCCACCTTGAAAATAAACCAAATAAGGTAAGTCTTTATGCTGGTTTTCAGTGCTAACAATTTCACGGGCGAATACAGTAATTTTCTCGCCTTCAGGTTGTTGATAATTTAAGGGAACCGAGAAAAAATGTTTCTTTGAAACAATACCTGAAAGTATGCTATCCATTTGCATGCTGTACCTGTGAATAAAGGCTAGAGAAAGGTAGTATTGTAGAAAGCTTAACTATCAATCACAATCAAAAACTGAGGGTATATTAGTAATTTACCTTTCGCTTTTACTGATTTATGTTTGTTATCATTTACAGCGTTTTTAACTTGTTGATTATTTGACCTTTTAATCGCTTTTCACGTGTTAATAACCGAGTGATTTAATTCAAGTGGCTTTTGAATATCATTTTTCGTCAATTTATTTTGTTGATTGCAAAGATAGATCAAACTTTTTTGCGCCACTTAACGCATAATAGCGACAAAGCAAACGCCTGCTAAAGTGAGGATGTAAGACATGAAATACCAAATCATTCCAGTGACCCCGTTCCAGCAAAATTGTAGTGTGATTTGGTGTGAAAAAACCAAACTCGCTGCAGTCGTTGATCCTGGTGGTGACATTGACCGCATCGTCACTGAAGTCGAAAAACTTGGGCTTACTTTAGAGAAAATATTATTAACACATGGGCATATTGACCATGTTGGCGGCGCCAAAATGTTATCTAATCAATTAAATATTGATATTGTTGGCCCACATAGTGCCGACAAGTTTTGGTTTGATAATCTAGCTAAACAGAGTCAAAACTTTGGTTTTCCGCATATCGACCCCTTTGAGCCGACACAATACCTCAATGAAGGTGATAAGGTGACAATCGGCGAACAAACCTTATCGGTATTGCATTGTCCCGGCCATACACCTGGCCATATTGTATTTCACTCTGCTGAGTCGCATTTAGCTTGGGTTGGCGATGTGTTATTTAGAAGCTCTATTGGTCGCACTGATTTTCCGCAATCTGACCATAAGCAATTAATTCATTCAATTACTCAAAAGCTTTGGCTATTAGGCGATAAAGTCAGCTTTATTCCGGGCCATGGGCCGATGTCAACATTTGAAGAAGAACGTCAGCATAACCCGTTTGTAGCAGATCAGCTGCTTGGTTAAACCGTTATCAATAATTAATGGGTCATTGATTCAGTTATTGTTACATTTTATTACGCTTTTACTTCTACTTCATAAGCCAGCAAGAGCCCCGTCTTGCTGGTAATACGCCGACTAAATCGTAAACGGTATTTTAATTAGGCGTTACTAATCTTTGCTTTATGCCAATCCTTTGTTAGCTTATACAGACTAGCTTTGCAGTATGCTCATTTTCGTTTGTCTATATCCAATGACTTGAGGTGCAAAGGTCAGTTCGCTTTGGCAGCGTTATGTTGTCAGCTCCCTTGTGGGGTTAGCGCAATAAGTGCGAAAAGGAATTAAAATGATAGGCAAGGATTTATGGCACATCACTTATTATCATTGTTAGATACTTGGGCTGAAAAGCCGCAATTAGATTGGGCATTAGCCATTATTACCTCTGTTGAAGGTTCATCTTACCGTAAGCCTGGGGCAATGATGTTATTCGATCCTTTGGGTAAAACATTAGGAATGCTCAGCGGTGGATGTTTAGAAGCTGATTTACGTCGTCATGCCCAACATGCGATTCAATCACAACAAGTATTGCAACTTACCTATGATGCTACCGATGAAAATGACACCAGCTATCAGTTAGGCTGTGGCGGCATTGTGCACATTATGATGGTTCCTTTACTGGCTGATAACCAATACCTAGGTTTGCATGAGCTACATCAGCAACTCACTGTCGGCCAACAGGGCTATTATCAATTATCACTGAATGACGACGGTTCCCATGCCGCAAATACTCGAGGGAAGTTTATTCCTGCAGTGCAGTTACAATCCTCTTCGTTAACTAAAACAACCCAAATAACAAACGAGCAAGGTGAACTTCTACAAGTGCCAGTTAGAGCACCTTTTCATCTTGGCATTTTTGGTGGTGGATTAGATGCGCAACCATTAGCAGCCATGGCAAATCAGTTAGACTGGAAAGTTACCGTTTTTGATAGCCGCACGGCCTATGCAAGAAGTTATGACTTTCCAACCGCCAAAATTAATAAAACCCCATTAACACAATGTCAGCAGAGTGATTTTTCTCACTTAGATGCTGCCGTTGTGATGAACCATAACCTTGAGCTAGATAGCGACGCATTAACGGCGTTACAGCCGACAGCAATCAGATATATTGCATTACTTGGACCTGGTCATCGACGTGACAAAGTGTTTGCCATGGCAGGTTTACGCCCACAAGATTTTAGTGGATTTATCTCAGCTCCAGCCGGATTAGCGATTGGTGGGGAGCTACCGAGCTCAGTCGCTTTGAGTATTTTATCTCAGTGTCATGGAGTACTTCATCATCATTTTGCGCAACAAGATGATGTCAGTAGACTTGATAGGGTGATGGACTGATGACTTTTTTGTCTTCTATTCCCAAAATTACCACAGTGATGTTAGCGGCAGGACAAAGCAGCCGATTTGATGGCGCTAAGCTTGCTGCTTTGGTGTCAGGTCCAGAAGTGAACGATCCTGATGTTCAGGCTAAAAACCAAAGTTTGCTAGCTCACAGCTTAGATGAACTGACGCAAGCAACTGAGCAGATGGGCATGGATAAACCAGCTGTGATGCTCGGTGGTCATAAAAATACTTTGCTTCCTTTATTACCAAGTAACACTGAGTACCTAGTCAACCCAGATTGGCAGACAGGTATTGGCAGTTCAGTTGCGATGGCGGCGGAATATGCCCAAGCACAACATGCCGATGCTTTATTGCTATCTCTGGCTGATCAAGTTGCTATCACTCAACAACACTATATGAGCCTTTTTCGTGTGTTTTGCCTTTTTGGTCAAACCACAGCAGCGTATTACCAACAAAATCCTGGAGTACCTGCGATATTTTTGTCTGAAGATTTTCAACAACTACAACAATTACCAGGTGATGCTGGTGCTAAAAAATTATTATTACAACATTTATCAAATCAAAGCTTGGCAGTACTACCGTTAGAGCAAGCCGCCATTGATATTGATACTAAAGCCGATCTTAATTGGTGGTTGGCTAACAAGGAGTAAGTGATGTCACAAGAGATGCAAACACTTGAAATTAATGGAAAGAGCTTCACCTTAGATGCAGATCCGAATATGCCGATATTGTGGGCACTACGAGATATCTTAGGATTAACTGGTACTAAATATGGTTGCGGTGCCGGTCTATGTGGGGCTTGTACTGTGCATGTTGATGGTAAACCTGTTCGCGGTTGTTTAACCAGCATTAAGCAGGCCGCAGGTAAGTCTGTTACGACCATTGAAGGACTTGAAGCTGACAAGTTAAAAGCGGCATGGGAGAAACACAATGTGCCGCAATGTGGTTATTGCCAAGCAGGGCAACTCATGTCTGCTGCAGCATTACTTAGTACCACAGCCAAACCTTCTGACGCGCAAATCGATGATGCGATGTCAGGCAATATTTGTCGCTGCGGCACTTATCCCCGTATTAAAGCTGCGATCAATACCGCTGCAGACAATAGTAAAGTGGAGGCATAACCATGACCACATTTACCGCAGTAGAGAATATTAGTCGCCGTAATGTGCTAAAGCTGTTTGGTGCAGTAGGAGGCGGTTTAGCACTAGGGGCATCAGGTTTAGCTTGGAGCCCTATGGCTATAGCTCAAGAGGCAATAGCCCAAGGTAAGCAAGCACAGCTGAATATCTTTATCGCCATTGGCGAAGATAATAAGGTGTATTTAACCTGTCACCGCTCAGAAATGGGTCAGGGGATCAGAACAGGTGTGCCACAAGTTTTAGCCGATGAATTAGAAGCCGATTGGGATCAAATTGTTGTCGTACAAGGCCTAGCAGATGAAGAGTTTGGCAGTCAAAACACCGATGGCAGCCGCAGTATTCGTAAGCATTATCAAAAAATGCGTCAAATGGGCGCAACAGCAAGAAGCATGTTAGAGCAAGCCGCCGCTAACCAGTGGCAAGTCTCTCCATCAGATGTGTATGCAAAAGCGGGTAAAGTGCATCACAAAACCAATGGTAAAAGCTTATCATTTGGTGAGCTCGCGATTGCAGCGTCCGCTCTACCAACACCCGCACTTGATAGTGTCACATTAAAGCCTGCGTCAAAATTTACCCATATCGGAAAATCGCCCACGATTGTTGATATGGACGATATGGTTAACGGCCAAGCTGAGTATGGTTTTGATGTCAAAGTAGCAGGAATGGTGCACGCCTCAATTACTCGCCCGCCAGTATTAGGTAGTGATGTGGCTACTTTAGATGATAGCGCCGCCCGTCAAGTCGCAGGGGTGTTGGATGTGATTCAAATCCCGATATCAAAAGGTGCGCCGTTATTTCAGCCATTAGGGGGCGTTGCCGTTATCGCAACCAATAGCTGGAGTGCGCTGCAAGGGCGAAAAGCCTTAAACATCACATGGACAGAATCAGCAAACAGCCAATATGACTCGGATGCCGATTTAGCAGAGCTTGTTAAACGGGTCGGTGAGCCAGGGACTGTGATTCGACAGTTAGGTGACTCAGTGACCGGTTGGAGCGATGATAATAGCTTGTCAGCGGTTTATACCGTGCCTTATTTAACCCATGCCATGATGGAGCCGCCAGCGGCTGCAGCATCTGTCACCAAAGACGGCTGTGAGTTGTGGGCATCGACCCAAACGCCGCAAAGTACTCAAAAGAATGTCGCTGGCGTTTTAGGTTTAAAAGATGAACAAGTTAAAGTGAATGTCACTTTACTAGGTGGTGGTTTTGGCCGTAAATCAAAACCTGACTTTAGCGCCGAGGCCGCGTGGTTATCACAAAAAATCGCCAAACCTGTAAAGCTGTTATGGAGCCGTGAAGATGAAATTCAAAACGGGTATTACCATGCGATTAGTGCGCAGCATTACCAAGCTAAGTTAGATGGCAATAAAGCCCCAACGGCGTTACTTGCCCGTACAGGTTTTCCATCAATTAGCTCGACCTTTGCTGAAGGCGTCGATATGCCATCAGCAGGGGAGTTAGATCTTGGTTTTTCGGATATGCCGTTTAACTTAAGCCAAATTCAATTGGAATCAGTCAAAGCTACTGCGCATTCCCGTATCGGTTGGATGCGCTCAGTGTGTAATATTCAGCATGGTTTTGGTGTCGGCAGCTTTGTCGATGAACTTGCTGTTAATGCAGGCAAACCCTGTATTAGCATGTGGCGTGAGCTATTGGGCAAACCGCGACAAGAAAAGCTTGAAAACCAAGTGGTGAAATACGGTAACTATGGTGAGACGCTAGAAGATTTCCCCATTGATATTGGCCGCTATTTAGGTGTGATTGATGCCGTTGAAAAGGCTATGGCTAAACAGCCTAAAATCAAAACCAATCAAGGCTGGGGTTTTGCCGTGCATCGCAGCTTCGTCAGTTATGTTGCTGTCGCCACATTAGTTGAAATGGATGGCGATAAGCTAAAGGTTCTGAAGAGTATCGCCGCCATTGATGCAGGCACAGTGGTGAACCCAGATAGAGTGCACTCGCAAACGGAAGGCGCGATCATATTTGGGTTAAGCCTCGCAATGATGGGCGAAATTAGTTACAAAGACGGTAAAGTCGAGCAATCTAATTTCCATAACTATCCGCTGCTACGCATCGGTCAGTCACCAGAAATTGAAACCATAATTGTTGAGTCAGATGCCAAACCTGCAGGCGTTGGTGAACCCGGCGTGCCGCCAGTGGCCCCGAGTTTAACCAATGCGATATTTGCAGCCTCTGGTAAACGTTATCGCGATTTGCCATTGAGTAAAGTGTTAAAAATGTAGACGAAGTATTTATCGTCGTATTTACGCCCAAGCTATTAACTAGCTTGGGCTTTTTATGGTTTAAGTTTTTATAAAATGTCGTGAAGGAAGGCTTGTTGTAATGTTAAAAGGAATTGACTACATGAAAAAACGTTTCACTTTTTTATTGTTGGGGCTCAGTGTCAGCTTAGTTTTTTTGTATACCGTCACGCCAGTTTCGACATTATTTCATTACCTAATCAAAACTGAACGCAATATGGCTAGCCTAGACGTTAATCGAGTTAATGTTGGGGAACTTGAAATTGAATATCTGCGAGGAGGTAGCGGACCACAATTAGTTTTACTGCATGGTTTTGGCGCAGATAAAGATAACTGGAATCGTTTATCGGGCTATTTAGTCGATAAATTTGATGTTATCGCAATTGATTTACCAGGATTTGGCAATAGCACAAAGAATATAGCATTAGACTACGATGTTGCTTCTCAGGTCGATAGATTACATCGCATAACAGCGGCAATTGGCTTAGAAAAGTTTAGTTTAGCGGGTAGTTCTATGGGGGGATACATTGCAGGAAATTTTGCTGCTCAATATCCTAATTCAGTTGATAAATTGTGGCTTATAAGCCCATTTGGAGTTGAAACTGCCCAAATCAGTGACATGTTTGCTGCGACTAAGAAGGGACTAGCCCCCATTGTTTTACCGAAAACAGAAGCGGAATTCTCAGCGTTATTTGATTTTTTATTTGTCGAACCGCCATTCATCCCATCGCCAATTATTCGTTATTTAGCAAGTCAAGTAAGTGAGAATATAGCAATAAATAGCAAAATATTTGAACAAATTCATAGAATGAAAAATGGTGAACCGCACCCAGATTTACCTCTTGATAAGGTCTTGAATAATTATAAAGGACCTGTACTCGTAATGTGGGGAGACAAAGATAGAGTATTGCATGTATCAGGGGCATCGGTTCTCAAGCAGGTTATTCCACATGCCAGATTAGCCGTTATGACGGATGTGGGGCACTTGCCTATGGTTGAAGTGCCATCAGCAACCGCAGAATCATTTCTCACGTTTACGAAAGCGCATTAAACATTATGTGAACCTGTTAATGCTTGTGATACTAGAGATAGGGACGTTAGCCCACTAGCATACATAATTGACGAGATAAGTCAGTCTTTCCTAACTCATTGAGAGGTGATTGGCTTCATCATTTATAAGCAGCGTTGGGAGCGCCTTTTCGCGTTGAGTGAATGATTATTTTATGTCAGTAACCGAAATCTCATTTTAAAATTTTAATCATGAATATTCACATAACGACCCAAAATAACTCTTGGTTAACTCAATTCTCGTTTTTATTCATAGTTAAGCTGATTGATTTAGTTAACGTTGACTGTTAAGTTATTAAAGTTATTGATAAATCTATGTGTGATTGAGTTTTGGTAAAACTCCCAAGGGTGCTTATCTGAATTATCGCTAATACGCTGTTATGCTTCTACTGAGGGTGTGGTTATTTTTAAATTCTTAGCATTTGTAAGTGGCTTATTGAAACTTCAATCTTCTGATTGGGAAGTGAAGGTATCATATCAAACAAGATTCGTATTATGTGGAATCATGTCATTTTTGGCCTTTTCTATTTATGAGCTATTAAAAGGGGTCACTGTAGAACAACAAAACTCTTTATTAGTAAGCGCCTTTGGTGAGCCAAGCTTGTTTATATTGATTTTCTACTTAGTATTTCTGGGTTTTACAGGCCTATTTTTTTCAATCATTGCAGTGAGTTTATTTAATTCATTGTTGTTCAAAACATAACAAGTCGTTAAGAGGCAAAGGGAAGTGGCTAAGAAAACTTGGGATATAGGAAATATCTTTATTGTTGAGTTAAGTGATGGGACATTTTCTATTGGCCAAGTTGTTGGGCGTGAGGCGGAAGTCCTTAACTCAATTACATGTGCTTTTTTTAAGATTAGGTTTCAGCATTATCCTTCAATGGATGAAATTTTTGAGCTAAATGAAACGAAGTTAATAGCTTGCCAATTTACAACTAAGGACCTTCTTACTAAACGTATTTGGAAAGTGCTAGGAAATAGGAAACCAGTTATATCCAGTATTTTATTTCCACATGAAGATTGCAGAGATAATGGGTGGATTGGTGCAGAAATACACGGTTCAGGAATTATGAAGCAGTTTCTTAATGCGTACTATGCTCTTGAGTTTTGGGATGATTGGTTCGAACCTGATTATCTCGATACTATATTATGGAAAGATGCCAAAAAACCTGAGAATTTGAGGTATAAATTGCCTCTTAACAAGCTGCTAAATCTAGATTCACCATAGTTGTCATGTCATTTGCTGCGCAAATCGCCCGCCAGCACATGGTTCACTTATTAGCATGGCGTTATACATACAAGGAAGTCCGTGCAAAAATTCTTATCTTTATTTCTTTTTATATTTTTCTCTTTACCATCTCATGCCTGTGGCGATGGCAAGCAAAGCGAAGATGTACCTTTTGCTAAATTTGATGAAAAATATCAACTAGAAGCACTTAGGCTTTATCAAATTTTTGCGCCTGAAAAAAATGGAGAGTATTTCTTAACATCTATCTATATGTACAAAAAGAATGAGCAACATATTAGCGTAAAGTTCACCGATGCTTTTGTGTATCCTGGGTATAAAGAGGCTGATATAGTTGTACATCCTGACTCGGTAAATAATTATGATATTTACTTAAATTATTCCACCACCGAAGGTGGTGGCCTTGTTATGTGTGGAGGTAAAAGTATTAAACTTAATATACCTAAATTGTTGGACGTTAAAAGTCCTTCTGAGGTAATACCTCCGCCACCAGAGCCTAGAAAAGTAAAATAATAGGGCGGTGTAAAGCATGTATAATAAGGTTATAGGGAATGCTTATAAATCAGTTGGTTATGTTCGTCCCTTACAGTTTTAGCTAACCAATTTAAATCGCTTATGGCGGCGTTAGCTATATACTGGTACGGTGTATTCGTTCTATTAGTATTTAGTCGCTCAAGTTTATCCCCATAAAAAAGCCTAACTTAATAAAGTTAGGCTTTTTAGTATTCAGCTTTTTCAGTGCTTAGAAAGTCACTAGTCTGAAAAGGTGCTCCAAATAGGCGCGTGATCTGATGGCTTTTCGATGCCACGTAAATCGTAATCCACATCAGATTCGGTTAAGCGTGGTAACAATGACTTGGTGACCATGACTACATCAATACGTAGACCGCGGTTATCGTCAAAGCCTTTACTGCGATAATCAAACCACGAGTAACGTTCAGTGCGCTCAGGGTGTAACTCTCGGAAGCTATCGACTAAGCCCCAGTCTTTTAAACGTTGCAGCCATTCACGTTCTTCTGGTTGGAAACTACATTTACCGGTTTTAAGCCAGCGTTTAGCGTTAACGTCACCAATACCGATATCTAAATCCACTGGTGAGATGTTGATATCACCAATAATGGCAATGTCTTCATCTGGGGTGTGGTTGTCAGCAAGGTGCTGCATTAAGTCTTGGTAGAACTTACGCTTAGCTGGGTATTTGGTTTCGTGACTGATGTTTTCACCTTGTGGGAAATAACCATTCATTACGGTAATAATGCGGCCATTAGCCTGTTTGAATTTACCCATTATCATTCGGCGCTGGGCATCTTCACCGTCATCTTTAAAGCCTTTAATGACTTCGATTGGCTCGGCCTTTGATAGCATAGCAACACCGTAATGGGCTTTACCGCCATGGTAATGTACGTGATAACCCATGGCTTCAACGTCAGCGACGGGGAAAGCTTCATCATGTACTTTGGTTTCTTGCAAACCGATAACGTCTGGCTGGTGGCTATCAATTAATGCTTGCAGTTGATGTAAGCGCGCACGAATACCATTGATGTTAAATGAGACAATTTTCATTACACAAGTACTCGCTTAAAAGGTTTAACAATAACGTTCGCATACACACCCGCTTCGATGTATGGGTCTTGGTCTGCCCATGCTTTTGCTGTTGCTAATGAGTCAAATTCTGCTACCACGAGCGACCCTGTAAATCCCGCTTCGGCTGGCTCTTCACTGTCAATTGCAGGATGTGGCCCAGCAACTAATAGGCGGCCTTCGGCGGCTAATGCTTCTAACCTTGCAAGGTGAGCTGGGCGTGCACTCATGCGTTTTTCTAGACTGTTTTCTACATCTTGTGACGAAATCATGTACCACATAGATAGGTTCCTTGAATTATTTTATTTGTTCCGATTCATCGTGTTCCATGTGCTTGTATAAATACATCACAGTAACCACGGTATTGACTAATGTCAGGGCCGTTAAGCCAAATACTTTAAAGTTTACCCAGGTTTCTAGGGGCAAGCTAAAGGCAATGTAGATGTTACCTAGACCACAAGCGACGAAAAATGCTACCCAGTACCAGGTTACATTTGCCCAAATTTTGTCGGGGCATTTCATTTCTTTGCCGAGCATACTTTTTAAAATAGGTTTGCCGATGAGCTGGCTAACTAATAACGCTATAGCAAAGAAGGCATAAACAATGGTGACTTTCCATTTGATGAAGGCGTCATCATGGAAAATTAACGTCAAGGTGCCAAAAAAGGTCACCATTGCAAAGGTGATTAGATGCATTTTTTCAACTTGCTTGTATAGGATATAGCTGACAATAAGTTGCACAGCTGTCGCAGCGATAAGTGCGCCTGTTGCTGTATAAATGTCATAAAATTTATAGATGGCAAAAAAGATGACCAACGGAAGAAAATCAAGCAATTGTTTCATATGATGCTAAGGCCTAAATAAGTCAATTTACAGACTAATATTGCTCCCCACTGATAGAACAGGGTTTTATATTAATCATAGTGAAAATAGTAAGCTCAGAGTCTAGCATGGCTGCTAGGTTGATATGAAGGGCTTCAGGTCTGTGTTTGGCGGTTTTACCTTGATTGTGGGTTAATAAAAGTTCATAAACATCAAAACAAAATGCCACTCGGTTGAGTGGCATCTTTAGTCTTAATTTAAGCTTAACTTTTCCGCAGTAAAACCATTATTTATGACTTGTGTGTTGCCGCTTTCATATTGCGAGTAAATTCGCCGAGTTCACTTAATAAAGCTTTTTCATCATCTTTATTTCGCTCAATGATTTTGACAACCGCTGAGCCAGATATCGCACCAGCAGCGCCTGCATTAATGGCTTCGCTTACTTGTTGTGGTTCGGCGATACCAAAACCTAATAACGGAGGCGGCGCATCAAACTCGGCAAGCTTGGCAAGGATTTCATTAATTGGCTGACCTGCTTTTGACTCCGTACCTGTTACACCTGCACGTGACAACAAGTAGGTATAACCTTGGCCATGCTCACTCACCATTTTTAAGGTGTCGCTGTCCGCATTCGGCGGCGCAATGAAGATTGGGGCAACCCCATGTTTGTGTGCTGCTTCGCTAAATGGCGCAGATTCTTCAACTGGCACGTCGGCAATCAATACTGAATCGACGCCAGCTTGTTTTGCTTTTGCGTAGAATTCGTCGATGCCATTGGCAAACACTAAGTTGGCATATAACAGCAAACCAATTGGCATCTCTGGGTATAATTCACGTACTTGCGACAGAAGTGAGAAACAATCGGCAACCGTTGTGCCTGACTCTAGCGCACGTAAGTTAGCACCTTGAATAACAGGGCCATCTGCTAGTGGATCTGAAAATGGGAAGCCAAGTTCAAGGGCATCTGCGCCATTATCCACTAGGGTTTTAATGATCTTTAAAGATAGGCCAACACTTGGGTCGCCTAAGGTGACAAACGGTACAAATGCACCTTGTTGTTTTTGCGCTAATTGGTCAAAAGCGGCTTGATAACGAGTAGTCATAATAAGTCCTTATTTCGCCGCTTCAGCTGAGGCTTTTTGTTCTAAGATGTCAGAGACGGTAAAGATATCTTTATCGCCACGCCCTGATAAGTTAACCACCAGAATTGTTTCTTTAGTGGCTTCTTTTGCCATTTTTACTGCATAAGCAATGGCATGGGCAGATTCAAGCGCAGGAATAATCCCTTCTGAGCGAGCAAGCAGTTGGAAGCACTCTAAGGCTTCATCATCGGTTGCTGATTCATATCGTGCGCGACCAGTGGCATTCAAATAAGCGTGCTGCGGCCCCACTGATGGAAAGTCCAAACCTGCAGAAACTGAGTATGATTCTTCAATTTGACCGTCAGTATCTTGCATCAGCGGCGCTTTCATACCAAAGAAAATACCGGTTTTACCGTGTTTTAATGGTGCACCATGTTGTGGGGTATCAATGCCTTTACCTGCGGGTTCGACACCGATTAACTCAACGTCGGTTTCTTCAATAAAGTCTGCAAACATACCAATAGCATTTGAGCCCCCACCAACACATGCAATAACGGCATCAGGTAAACGGCCTTCTTTTTCAATAATTTGCTTTTTGGTTTCTTCGCCAATCATGCGTTGAAATTCACGCACGATTGTCGGAAATGGATGCGGCCCAGCTGCAGTGCCAAGTAAGTAATGCGCTTTGTCATAACTTGCAGACCAGTCACGCATAGCTTCATTACACGCATCTTTAAGGGTTGCAGAACCAGATGTAACAGGGATCACTTCAGCGCCCATCAATTTCATTCTGAATACGTTTGGTGATTGACGCTCTACATCTTTAGCGCCCATGTAAACCTTACATTTAAGATCTAGCAGTGCACAGGCAAGTGCCGTTGCAACGCCGTGCTGTCCAGCGCCTGTTTCAGCAATGATTTCTTTTTTGCCCATACGCTTAGCCAGCAATGCTTGACCTAACACTTGGTTAGTTTTGTGCGCGCCACCATGGAGTAAATCTTCACGTTTTAGATAGATTTTAACCATAGGGTTAGGGCTTAAGTTACGGGTTAAGGTTAATGCGGTAGGGCGACCGGCATAGTTTTTCAGTAACTCAGTAAATTCTTTTTGAAACTCAGGATCTTCTTGGGCGTCAACAAATGCGGTTTCTAGCTGCTTTAACGCTGGAACTAATATTTGCGGGACATACATGCCGCCATATTCGCCAAAATAAGGGTCAAGCTTAAGCTTTGTCATTGGGTCTTCCTTATCAAATTTAGGTGAAATATCCATATTGGCTATTTCGTAATATTGTTAACTGTTTGATGCCAGGGCTACTTCTGAGCCATGGTGATTAATTTTTTCTGATAGCGGCAAATGCCATTGCAATTTTTTGCGCATCTTTAATGCCTGGTGCTGACTCAACACCAGAGTTGAGATCTAATCCGTAAAAACCTTGCTGGTTAGCATCAAATGCGTTTTCAGGTGTTAGCCCACCTGCAAGCATGCTGTTTTCTCGTTCTGAAGAAGTCATAGCAGAAGTGTCGAGTAACGATTGCCAGTTAAAGGTTTCGCCAGTGCCGCCAAATCCAGTGATATTTTTGCTATCGAATAAGTAACGATCGCCCCCTTGTGGTTTGTCGCCAAGGGTATTGGTTTCACTGTCTACACTCACTGCTTTCCAAATTTGGCAGTCCAGTTGCGCATTGTTCAGTAACTGTTTCAGCTCGTTGATTTCAGTGGTCGACTCGTTACCGTGTAACTGCACCACTGATAATCCTACCGCCTTTACTGTAGCCACAATGTCTGAATTAGCTGCGTTAACAAAGACACCGACAAAATGTAATCCGACTTGTGCTTGCTGACTTTGTTTAACTAACTCTGCAGCTTGCTCAACATTGACACTGCGTGGCGATGCTGGGTGGAAAATTAAGCCACCGAATACAGCACCTGAATTTGCTACCGCTTTGATGTCTTCGATACGCGTTAAGCCGCAAACTTTGTTATGGCCAAAAATGAGCTGTCGACAGGCAAGGTCAATATTGTCTTGCGCCATGATAGAGCTGCCAACAAGGTAACCGTCTACCAATGGATTGAGTCGTTTCACTTGTTGGTTGGTATAGATACCAGACTCGCTAATAATGACTCTATCGTTAGGTATTTGTGGTGCTAAAGCTTCAGTGGTGGCTAAATCGGTACTTAAATCACGTAAGTTACGGTTGTTAATACCTACAATACGCGCATTAAGATCAATGGCACGTTCAAGTTCTGCTTGGTTACTGACTTCGGTTAAGGCATCTAAATTGTATTTATCCGCTTCTGCAGACAGTAATTTGTATTGCTCATCATCAAGGACAGACAGCATCAACAAGACAGCATCGGCGCCTTGATGGGCTGCCAGTTTGATTTGATATGGGTCGACAAAGAAGTCTTTACACAAGATAGGTTGAGAGACTCGAGCCCGCACAAGTGGAATGTAATCAATATCGCCTTGGAAGAACTGCTCGTCAGTTAACACTGAAATCCCAGCGGCGTAATTACCATAAATATCAGCGATGGCTTCGACATCAAAATCTGGGCGAATAAGCCCTTTTGAAGGACTGGCTTTTTTGCATTCAAAAATGTATCCCGCATTAGGGGCTTTAAGAGCGTCAAATAGACTACGGTCTGATATTTTAGGTTGCAGAGTCGCTTCTGGGTAACGCTGCTTTAATGAAGCAATATGTGCGACTTTAGTATCAACAATTTTGGTTAATACATTGGATTCTTTCGCTGTGCGATTAACAACTTCAGGCATGATTAAGATTCCTCTTGCTGGCTTGCTTCAGCAAGTTGCGTTAATACGGCGTAAGCTTTGCCGCTATTGATGGTTTCAAGGGCAAGTTGAGTCCCTTGCTGCACAGAGTCGCACACACCACTGACATACAAGGCACAACCTGCATTGATGGCAACGGCATCTCGGTGGGCTGGTTGACCTTCACCTTTTAATATCGCTTGTGTAATCAGCGCATTATCACTTGGCTCTCCGCCTTCTAGTGCCGATATCGGTGCAGGTTCTACGCCTAAATCGTGTGGGTTAAGTTTGTAAAAACGAATTTGCCCATCATTAAGCTCTGCAACTTGGGTTTCGCCATGTAAGGCGACCTCATCCAGTCCGCTGCCATAAACCACCATGGCACGTTTAACACCGAGTGCATTAAGCACGTTCACAATTGGCGCGATTAATTTAGGTGAGTATACGCCCAGCAGCATTGACTCTGGCTTGGCTGGATTGATTAACGGGCCAAGAATATTAAAGATAGTACGGGTTTTCAGAGCTTGTCTTACTGGTACAGCATGACGTACGCCTGCATGGTAGTGTGGGGCGAATAAAAAACATAAGCCGAAGTCTTCGATACACTGACTGGCGGCTTCAGGTGTCATGGTTAAGCCGATGCCGCAATGTGACAACACATCCGATGCGCCAGATTTACTGGATACGCCACGATTACCATGCTTAGCGACTTTGGCGCCAGCTGCAGCTGCGACGAAAGAGGCCGTTGTTGAGATATTAATGGTGTTATGACCGTCACCACCCGTACCAACAATATCAACCACCCCAGTAGCGAGCGACTTCGCGCTACGAGGAAATGGTTTAGCAGCTTGACGAAGGGCATCTGCAGCGCCTGTAATTTCTTCAATCGTTTCGCCGCGCATTTTAAGGGCAACAAGCATACCAGCCATGGCAACAGGATCCATTTCACCTTCGACAATAGCACTGAATAATTGTGCACTTTGTTCACGGGTAAGGGCGTTACCTTGATAAAGAGAGTCTAATAGTGGTTGAAGCTGAGACATTATAAGGCTCCTTTAGGGCTATTGTTGCTTTCAATTGTATGGGTGAGGTAAGTCAGGGTTTGCGTCAGTAGCGTACTGCCAAGCGTGGTTAAAATTGATTCAGGATGAAACTGAAAACCAACCGCTTTATCTTGTGGGTGAATCACAGCCATTGGCATGTCTTCAGTGGTCGCAATGACAGACAAACAATCGGGGACTTGGGTAGCGACTAGGCTGTGGTAACGAGCCACTGGCAGTGGAGAAGGCAAGTTTGCAAATACACCTTCGCCATTATGAATTGTAGGGCTGGCTTTACCGTGAACGACAAATGGCGCACGTTCAACTTTACCGCCGTAATATTCGACCATTGCTTGATGCCCTAAACAAATGCCTAACATAGGCACTTTGCCAGCAACTTTTGCAATTAACTCCATCATGCAGCCAGCTTCATGTGGTGCGCCAGGGCCAGGTGATAATACTAATGCTGCTTGTCCTTGCTCTGCTATCAGTTTTTCAGCTAAATAATCGGCACTGACATCATTACGGTAAATAAGTACTTCAAATCCTAAGCTACGAAATTGATCCACTAAGTTGTAGGTGAATGAGTCAAAGTTATCTAATAGATACAGTTTCATATTGCTAATGCTCATATTATTCGTGTTCATCTTATTAGCGTTTGCTTGTTGAGTGCTCATAGCCCACCGCCCATTTTTATCGCTGAAATCACGGCTTGTGCTTTTTGGCGGGTTTCGTCAGCTTCGGCTTGTGGGTCAGAATCAAATACCACACCAGCACCAGCTTGAATAAAGGCCACATCATTTTTAACGAAAGCAGAGCGAATGACGATACAGGTATCCATATCACCTAGGCCGTTAATGTATCCTACCGCGCCACCATAACTGCCGCGGCGAGCTTGCTCTGCTTCTCGCACTAGTTGGGATGCACGCACTTTAGGGGCGCCCACTAAGGTGCCCATGTTCATACAAGCTTGATAAGCATGCAGAGCATCTAAATCTTCTCGTAATTGCCCAGTCACACGGCTAACTAAGTGCATAACATGTGAGTATCGGTCGACTTTAAGCAACTCTGCCACTTTGCGACTGCCACTTTGGCTGATCCGTGCAATGTCGTTTCGGGCTAAATCAACCAACATTAAATGCTCTGAGAGCTCTTTTTTATCAAGACGCAATTCAAGCTCAATACGACTGTCTAGATCATAGTCAATTTGCCCATCGACAGTTTTACCGCGCTTACGGGTACCTGCAATAGGATAAACTTCAACTTGATTACTGGCGGCATCATATTTAAGTGCGCTTTCAGGCGAAGCGCCAAATAAAGTGAAATCAGGTCCACGGAAATAAAACATATATGGACTAGGGTTGGTTAAACGCAGCGCTCGGTATGCCCCTAAAGTATTCGGGCAAGGTAAACTAAAGCTTCTTGAGGGAACAACTTGAAATATATCGCCTGCAACAATGTGCTCTTTTAAATCCACAACCGTTTGCTTGAAAGTATCGTCACTGATATTGACGCGAGTTTCAGCGTCGATGGCAACTAATGGTTGAACGGGGGCAAGCGTTTGGCACTGCTGTTTAACGTCAATTGCCCGCTGAGAAAGAGTTTTAGCGAATTGAGTATCAGTTGAAAATTGGTGAGTAATGATTTCTGCATCTTGTTGCTGATGATCAACCAATATCAAGGTTTCTGCGAGATAAAATAAGTAATCAGGACAATCGTTATCAGCATTGGGGACTTCAGGCAAAGGTTCAACGGTATCGATTAAATCGTAAGCTAAGACTCCGCCTAAAAATAAATCTTCAAAAGCATCTTTTTTGTCGGTCTGAATGTGCTGAATAAACATTCTTAACCCATCAAGCGGCGAGGTAGACTTTAATCGTGCGTCTTCATCCTGTCGCTCTTGAGCCTTGGCAAGATGTACGGTGAGTACTTTGTCTCGCTGTTGCTGCTCACTTGATTTGAAAAAGGCACTGATAGGAGAAAGTAAGCTAGCACCATTATCGGTTAACGCGCTGAATGTAAGCTTATAGCCGTCACATCTCACCATCATCGCGGCGTGAGTGAGCACGATACTTTTTAAGTGATCTTTACTGTCGATTTCAGCCGACTCAAGCAACATGGTGTGCGGCGCATTGGCAGTAACATGTTGATAAAGACTAAGCGGATCAGCATGATATGCTAACGATTGTTTTTGTGTGACGACATGGGCAAACTGATGTTCCATAATGCTTATTGCGCCTCTCTCTGATATTGATTCTTCATACTCGATACTCTTTTTAAAGCAATTTCGTGCTTGGTTTGCGTTAGTTTTATTTCAGAGTGCAAGCCGTAAATAGCAAGAAAGCCCACATCTCTGCGGGCTTTCTAGTAAAATCTTGTGTTATTTAAATAACCACAACGCTTCACACCACCCGTTAATTTGGGAAGTGCCACCACCAATTGATGTTACGTGCGTTAAAGTTGGTCATGTAAATTAATTCTCTTGAATGTAGTCGTTATCTAAAAAAGTTAGCAAAATGCGTTTGGCTAACGTATGCCTTATAGAAGACCTTAGCTGGCGTTTAATGTCAATTGAATATTTCTCAAATTTAGCTTTTTTTTATTCATTGAGGTCAAAGGGCCATCAATTTGCTGAATATGTAGCAAATAATCACGATAGGGTTAAGCTTTTCAACAAAGATTAAAGTACAATAACGTTATGATAACAGACACACTCTTGGCCGATCTTCATAGCCATACGACCGCATCTGACGGCGTACTTACTCCTTCTGAACTCGTTGAACGTGCCATCGAAAAGGGCGTTCAAATGCTCGCCATCACAGATCACGATACTGTGGCAGGACTTGCTGAAGCGCATCAATTCAACCAACAACATGAAACACCACTACAATTAATTGATGGTGTTGAAATTTCTACTCGATGGAACAACTTCGATATTCATATTGTTGGCTTAAATATGGATAAAGAAAACTCAATTTTGCTGGATTTTTTAACTCGTCAACGTGAATTACGTGAAGAACGAGCCCAAGAAATTGGTAACCGTTTAGCCAAAGCCGGAATTGAAGGTGCTTATGAAGGTGCTAAAAAGTTTGCCGCAGGCGCAGCTATTAGTCGCGGCCATTATGCTCGTTGGTTAGCAGAAAACGGCTATGCTAAAGATATGCCGAGTGTTTTTAAGCGCTATTTAGCGCGAGGTAAAACAGGTTATGTCCCCAATAACTGGGCTGACATGGCCAATGCGATTGACATTATTCATCAAACTGGTGGCGTAGCGGTATTGGCACACCCCAGTGGTTACAAGCTTTCAGCTAAGTGGTTAAAGCGCTTAGTACGAGAGTATAAAGAGGCTGGTGGCGATGCGATGGAAGTGGTATTAGGCCAACAGAGCATTGATGATCGCGCTAACTTAGTCGCTTTAAGTCATTTGAACAACCTAGCGGGTTCAATTGGCAGTGATTTTCATTTCCCAAGCAATTGGATTGAGTTAGGCAAAAATTTATTCCAACCTGCTGGTGTGCAGTGGGTGTGGCAAACAGAATCTTGGACGGAGCGAACATGAGCCAATTTTTTTATATACATGACGAAAACCCGCAAGCAAGATTAATTAGCCAAGCGGTGAACATTTTAAAGCAAGGTGGGGTAATTGTTTACCCGACAGATTCAGGTTATGCACTGGGTTGTATGATTGGCGAAAAAGATGCCATGACCCGTATGGTGCGTATTCGTAAAATTGAAAATGATAATAACTTCTCACTAATGTGCCGAGATTTATCTGAATTGGCTAATTTTGCTCGTGTGGACAATCAAGCTTACCGATTACTGAAAAGCTGCACTCCAGGGCCATATACCTTTATCTTCAAAGCGAGTAAGGAAGTGCCGCGCCGTTTACAGTGCGATAAAAAGAAAACCATTGGTATTCGTGTGCCAAATAACTTAATTGCCTTGGCTTTATTAGAGGCGCTTGAAGCACCAATTATGTCGACCAGTTTGGTGATGCCTGATGAAGAGTTTGCAGAGTCAGATCCTGAACATATCCGAGATATATTAGAACACAGCGTAGACGCAATTATTCATGGTGGTTATTTAGCTGAAAACCAAACCACCGTGATTGATATGTCAGAAGGTGACATTGATATTATCCGTGAAGGTGCAGGTGATACGAGTTTATTTGAGTAAGTCTTTGTTGCAGGTGTTGATAGATGCCTGCGCTTGACGCTTGGTGTAATGCCACCGACAAGTGTTAGATTTTAGCCACAAGATTAATGGATAGTTGTTTCAACCCTTGCCAATAGTGCGTATAATCGCGCGTTTGGTAATTTCTAGCTTCAACAATATGCGCTAGTAGTAAGAGTCGCAGCGGCAAGTTTACTTTTAAATCGCTTAGCTGTTTTTATGTAACTTGCTGAAACTTATTACATTGAGAATATTAATAAAGGAATTGTTCAATGCAGGGGATACAAAAAAGTTTACCTCTTGCGATTGTACGCGGCGAAGCAATAGATGCAATGCCGACCGATTTGTTTATTCCGCCAGAAGCACTGGAAGTGTTTTTGGAGACCTTTGAAGGTCCTCTCGATTTATTATTGTACTTAATTCGCAAGCAAAAACTGGATGTTGTTGACCTGCCAATTGAAAAAATTACGACTCAATATTTAGTTTATATTGATATTTTGACTGAAGCACGTATAGAGCTCGCTGCTGATTATTTAGTTATGGCAGCAACCTTGGCAGAAATTAAGTCTCGACTCCTGTTACCTAAAGTCGCGACCGCAGAGGAAGATGAAGAAGATCCTCGCGTGGTACTTATCCGCCAACTTAAAGCTTATGAAGTGATAAAGCAGGCAGCTGCTGACTTAGACGGTTTGCCGCGATTGGAACGAGATGTGTTTTTAGCACAAGCTAAAACAGCACCGAATATCAAGCCAGTCATCATGCCGCCAGAAGTATCGCTAGTTGACATTGCTCAAGCGTTTTCGGAAGTGTTAAAACGCATTGATGCGAACGAACATCATCATGTTAAGCGTGAAGCGTTATCGACACGCGAGAGAATGAGCCAAATATTAGCTAAACTTTCAACAGAACATTTTGTGCCATTTACTGATTTATTTGATGTCAGTGAAGGAAAGGCTGGTGTGGTAGTGAGTTTTTTAGCGTTAATGGAATTAGTCAAAGAGTTGTTGGTTGATTTAGTGCAAAACGAACCGTTAGCACCGATTTACGTTAAAGCGTTTTAACAACCAAGTGTTGATATGAGAAAGGACATCATGCAAATAAATGACATTCAATTAAAGCAATTAATCGAAGCCAGTTTGTTTGTGATGGGTAAACCGTTAAGTATTAAAGCGATTAAAGAAACCGTTTTAGTCAAATTTGATGTATCACGAGTCAGAATTAAAAGCTGTCTTGATGAGTTACAGCAAGATTATCAAGAGCGTGGGGTACAACTGGTTGAAGTTGCCAGTGGTTATCGCTTTCAAACCCAAGAGTTGTTGAGTGAATTCTTACAACCTTTGTGGCAAGAAAAATCCCCTAAATACTCACGTGCGACGTTAGAAACCCTAGCGGTGATTGCTTATAAGCAGCCAGTAACGCGCGGTGATATTGAACATGTAAGAGGTGTGGCCGTCAGCAGCCACATAATAAAGAGTTTAGCTGATAGACATTGGGTAAAAACCGTTGGTCATAAAGAAGTGCCAGGGCGACCTGCATTATATGCAACCACGACAGAGTTTTTATCTTATTTTGGCTTAAAAACCTTAGCAGACTTACCGTCGCTAACGGATGATGAGTCATTGCAGGCGTTGTTTGAAAAGGTTTCATTAGCGCCACAACAAACAGAAGAGTCGAACTAGATGAGCGAAAAATTGCAGAAAGTCTTGGCCCGTGCAGGCCATGGCTCCCGTCGTGAGATGGAGGCATGGATTGCTGCAGGCCGTATTAGTGTAGACGGAGAAATTGCCAGTTTAGGTGATCGCGTTGAAGCAGATGCTAAAATACGCATTGATGGCCGTGCCATCGTTATCAAAACTGAAGATGATATTATTTGTCGCGTGTTGGCTTACCATAAGCCAGAAGGCGAGATTTGTAGTCGAAAAGATCCAGAAGGTAGACCAACCGTCTTTGATCGTTTACCTAAAATACGTGATTCACGTTGGGTTGCGGTAGGGCGTTTGGATATCAATACCTCAGGTCTATTATTATTCACATCTGATGGTGAATTAGCTAACCGTCTAATGCACCCTTCAAATGAAGTCGACCGTGAATATGCAGTGCGTACCTTTGGCGATGTGCCAGAAGCCGCTGTGCAGCGTCTTCGTAAAGGGGTGACTCTTGAAGATGGGCCAGCAAACTTTGACAGTATCAAACCTGCTGGTGGTGAAGGACTCAATAAATGGTGGCATGTGACTCTTAAAGAGGGGCGCAACCGTGAAGTCCGTCGTTTATGGGAATCTCAAGAGGTTCAGGTAAGCCGACTTATTCGTGTGCGTTATGGCATGGTTGAGTTACCAAAAGCCTTACCACGTGGTGGTTGGACAGAGCTGGATATGGAACAGGTTAACTACTTACGTCAGCTTGCGGGATTAGAGCCAGAAACACGTACTTTATTAGGCACTGATAAGCACAGTGTTGCACGTGCTAAAGTTAAAGGCGCGAAAATTCGCCGAGCAGTACGAAAGCACAAAACAACTGCCGCGCGTCCTAAATCGACTCGTCAACGTAGTTAAGCATTATTATTCAACGTGATACAAGTCAACTAAACTCACGAATCAGAAAGGTCACCTAAGGTGGCCTTTTTTATTACTTCATTGCATGTCATTGTGAATACTAAATAGGGTTACTCAGATTTACTTGCCGCTTTCTTGAAACTGAGCATATCGCTAACTATAGTTTATTTGATGTTTTTTTAATCAGTTACATAAGTTTACTGTTGAAGGAGTATTAAATGAAAAAGTTACTTGTTGTAGCACTTGCTGGTTTATTGTTTAGCTGCGCATCTGCACCGTCATGGAAAGGTATGTCCGAGCGAGAAATTGCTGATTGGAAAGCGATTGGCTTTGATGCTGCTAAAGCTCAAACTTGGAGTAAGAGTGGTTTTAATGCTGAACAATCTCAGCAGTGGAGCAAAGCAAGTTTTGATGTTGAGTCTGCATCAGAGTGGTCAAAAGAGAAGTTTAATCCTGAAGAAGCACAAACATGGAAGCAAGCAGGCTTTAAACTGGATGATGCAATTGATGATCGTGCTAAAGGATTAACGCCCGTTAAAATGGAGAAGTAGCGCTATTTTTCGACGTTTAAGCGCAAATTGCTGCTCAAATAGCCAAATGAACGATTTATTTCAATTTCTACTTTACACACGTGAGGGAGATAGCTATTATCTCGCTCGTTCGGAGAGATGGCAGAGTGGTCGAATGCACCGGTCTTGAAAACCGGCATGGGTTTGTAGCCCATCTAGGGTTCAAATCCCTATCTCTCCGCCATATTTAGAGAAGCCCGCTATTTTGTAGCGGGCTTTTTGCTTTCTAGAATTTGAGTGAGTTTGATTAGAGATTAAAAGGTTTGTAGCGCATCAATGTAGGGTTTAAATCCCTATCTCTCCGCCATATTTAGAGAAGCCCGCTATTTTGTAGCGGGCTTTTTGCTTTCTAGAATTTGAGTGAGTTTGATTAGAGAGTTAACAGGTTTGTAGCGCATCAATGTAGGGTTCAAATCCCTATCTCTCCGCCATATTTAGAAAAGCCCGCTATTTTGTAGCGGGCTTTTTGCTTTCTGGGTTTTAAGTTATTTCGGAATATACTTAACAGGTTTGTAGCGCATCAATGTAGGGTTTAAATCCCTATCTCTCCGCCATATTTAGAGAAACCCGCTATTTTGTAGCGGGCTTTTTTCTTTCTAGAATTTGAGTGAGTTTGCTTAGAGAGTTAAAAGGTTTGTTGCGCATGAGTGTAGGGTTTAAATCCCTATCTCTCCGCCATATTTAGAAAAGCCCGTTACTGCAAAGTGACGGGCTTTTTGCTTTCTGGGTTTTAAGTTATTTCGGAATATACTTAACAGGTTTGTAGCGCATCAATGTAAGGGTCAAATCCCTATCTCTCCGCCATATTTAGAAAAGCCCGCTATTTTGTAGCGAGCTTTTTGCTTTCTAGAATTTGAGTGAGTTTGCTTAGAGAGTTAAAAGGTTTGTTGCGCATGAGTGTAGGGTTTAAATCCCTATCTCTCCGCCATATTTAGAAAAGCCCGCTATTTTGTAGCGGGCTTTTTGCTTTCTAGAATTTGAGTGAGTTTGACTATAGAGTTAACAGGTTTGTAGCTCGTCAATGTAGGGGATATAACTCGTTTATGCCACATTGTGAGTAAAAGTCTGATTTCGTTAACTTTTGGCTCATAACCTATCGACTTAGCAAAAATTAATTAAAATATGATTGAAAGAGCAACGCCAATTAAAATAGCCCATCTCATTTTAATTCGGGGATAAAGTAACACTGAAGCTAGATGCCGCCGTATTTTACTATGACATTATTCCAGGTTTTAAGTCATTTATCTGTCCATTGGGCTGACTATACCTGTTTGGTTGATACCCGCCGCATGGGTATAAAGCTGAGTTGTTTTAAGATCCTTATGTCCAAGCTGCTCTTGTACGGTTCTTATATCTGTTCCGTGTTGCAGTAATTGAGTTGCGAACGAATGCCTGAAAGTATGTGCTGTGACTCGTTTAGTTACTTGTGCCTGTATTGTTGCAATTCTTAATGCACGGCCAAATGCAGACGGATGAATATGATGACGGCAAATATAGCCATCAATAGGGTGAACACAGAGGCGGGAAGCTGGGAATATATACTGCCAGTGAAACTGTTTAATGCTTTGCTGATACTTTCTAAACAATGAGGGTGGCAATGAAGTGAAGCCTAAACCAGCTTTAATATCGTTATGATGTATTTCTTTAACTTTTTCAATTTGCTCCTTAAGACTATCAACAGCGCAGTCTGGTAACAAGCAGACACGATCCTTTTGCCCCTTGCCTCTAAAAACAAAAATTGTACGGTGAGTGAAATCAATATCTTTCACTCTTAAACTGAGTGCTTCATTAAGCCTAAGTCCACTCCCGTATAGGATGCTTGCTATCATTTTGTACTGACCATTCATTAGGTTAATGATGAGCTTGGCTTGTTGAGCATCTAATACTTGAGGGATACGGCTAGGGGCTTTCGCATAAGGAAAATTGAGGTTATCAGTATTAACTTCAAGAACATGCTTAAATACGAACACAAGTGCACACAATGCTTGTTTTTGTGTACTAGCACTAACCCCACGTTGGTTACTTAAATAGTACAGGAAGGACTCAATATGAGAAGGCGCTAATTCGCGTGCATTTTTGATTTGGGTATATCGGATGAAATAGCGCGCCCAGTAGAGATAAGATTTCTCGGTTTGCAAACTATAATGGCGAACTCTAATTTGTTCTCTGATAGCTTCAATAAAAGTTGGCTTCTTCATAGGAATCGCTTAATTATAGCTGTATGTATATACAGTTATAATTCTTTTTTGAAAAATTGCGAGTAAAGTGAGCAAAAAATGATAGTTCTTTGCTCGATAAAATTCTAAGATATTGTTAAGTTATTGAAATAATGATACTTAGCAAAAGATTGTAGAGACCTCTACATTAAGACGCTCAATTTTGCCCTATTGATATAGAATAAATTAATAGGAACTATATATTATTATTCATAATAAACAGTCGGTTGGCTTAGTATCCTTGCTACTAAGTTTAATTTGAACAGGAACATTATCGAGCAGCTATATAATAAGCTGTTATATTTTTCTCAGGAAACGGTGAGCGATGGAAGCATTAATAAGATTCGGCTATGGTGAATTAGGCACTCCCAAAATGGGAGCTCTAATCGTATTGCTATTTGTGTTTTTGTTTAAAGTAATCAAGAGTCGAATAGATCGCAGTAGAGAAGAAAAAACTACCAGAATTTCGGAAATGATTGCGGAAATAGAAAAAAATGGTTCGCCTAAATATCATTTTACCGTTGAACAAATTTTTCAAAATAGGTTTGGTGTACTAATTGATTATCCGGTAATTAACTTCTTTTTAAAATCTAAGACTCCAACATCTGATATTTTGTCTTATATACAGGGGAGGCGTTATATCGAGTTTTGTGATGACTATAAAGAAATACGTTATAAAAACAAGATAACCACCAGAAGGTTAACAGTTAAAAAATGGTCATTATATTGTGCGTATTTTGTATCGTTTTTTATTGCTATAGGTCTTATTGTTATAATTCCTCAAGTTCCATTCGATGATACTTCAAGCTTCCCTGTTTATCTTATTTTCGTATTATCAGCTTTTCTATGGGGCTACTTAAGTCTAGATGAGGCTATCAAGCCCGAAAGTGCAGCATTGTTGTATAAAAAATATAACAAGTCATTACAGCAGGACAAATAACAGTTGGCTTTGCTCCTGCGTCGCTATTTTAGCCAACAATTATTTGCCTCTGAATGAGGCGTTAGGCTTATCAGTTGGCTATGGAGGATTATTTTTGGGAAGCATCGAAACATGGCTGTCCGTTGCAGGAAGTATTGCTTCTATTGGAGGGGCTGTATGGGCATGGAAAGAAGCAGTCAAATCAGACAAAGCGGCTTCTAAAGCGGAGCAAGTCAAAGATGAAATTGTTGATAAGAGGAAACTCGTTGAAGTTTCACAAGTCTATAGTGAAACTTCGCGAATTTTGAAACGGGTATCAAAAGTAGGTCCTGCTTGCAATTCGTCTTCAATTAAGGGTATTAACTGTGCCGATATAGCAAGTGAAGTGGAAGAGTATTGTCGCTACATTAATGAGCAAAGTGCTCACTTCGCGTTCTTCATGGACAATGAAGCACAAAAGTTATACGAAGACTTGAAAGACGATATTGAAAACTTATCGGAAGCAAAAAGTTTTGCAGAAAAGAAAGAGGCAGGGAAAAGGATTTACTACAAGATTAATGGTTTTATGCCTGTTGTTAAAAACCTCTCAGATGATAAAAAAGAATCGGTTACTAGGGACTAAATATGAAAATTACAGATGGCGAGAAACTTATTTTACTAATGCTAAGTGAGTTGTATGACAGTGCCGGTGTAGAAGGTGAGATTGATCCAGAGTTCATTCGTTCCTCTATATTCAGTGAAAATACATGGAGTATTCCATGGAAATACTCGGGTATACCTTTTGAGCAGCAAGAAACGCCAGAAATCGTTAAAGAAGTATTAGATATCTTAGAAATGTGGAGTGTTATTGAGTATAGCTATAGTCAGTTAACCGATGAACAAAAAGCGCAAGTGGAAACTGATGCGCATCCATTTGGTAAGGATCCCAAGTTTAATGGATTTGATGGTAACAATGAATCCGAGTACATGGGCGTTGCTTCATTTCTTATAAACGATCTAGATCGCTTTGAAGAGTTTAAAGGTCGTTACTTAAATGCACATTGTCCGACTTTAGATACATATTATCGAATGCTCCCTGTTTTCAAAGAAATACAGAAAAATATAAACTTTTTTCCTCTGAATAAAGACCAGATTGTTCAATTACTAGTTGAAAAAATTCACCCAGAGAATAGGTAATAAGCCTAACAATCTGTTTAAGAGTGATTCGCAACGCGTGGCATTTTTACTATGCGTTGCTTTTTGTGTTTAAGGCGGTATGCGCTAGCTTCGGTATTGCGTTGCTCACACCTTAACAGGGCGTTAGGTTGTCACTTATCGGCAGTTATAGATATTCTCACATTGCGCTAAATCAATAAGCATCAGCTGGTCGTTTAGGTTTGGTTGTTTAATCAGGTTCGCTAAGTTTTCCGCTGCATCTCAATGTTTCAGAATCGGCTAAGTAGGGCGGTTGTACGTTTTACATGTTTTGGTGTAACGTAAGAGCAGTTGTTGGGCAGGGAGCGCCGATAAGTTATATTTCCTTCGTAATTCCCACCTCAGTTAAAAATTAAATTGGTTTCATTATTTTGTTTTGTGTTGTCGTGCATTAGTGGCGTCGTTTATAGCGGTTTAATGTTTAGTAGCGTGCAACCTAACAAGTAACTTAAGAGGGACTGCTAACCGTTGGCTTCAGTTCCGCTTCGCTCCACATTCTAGCCAACAATTATCAGCCCCTTAGTTGGGCTACATGGACTCCCCTTTGTCAAGCAATAGTAATCCGACAACAACAGTGGATCTGACAGCTGCTCTACATTCGGCGTTTGACTAGCTTGCTGCCTAAACAGCTTTTGGCTATCGCCCTGATGATTTGCGCTTGAGCAAAGATCTCATTCGTTAAACAGTATTACTGACTCTTTCGAGCAAGATGTACTTCCCAACTAACCAGATTCAATTGCTCTCGGTCTGACCGTGTTATCGTCAATTGCTAATGCGTCGACTCGGTGGGGTTAACCGTGTGGGTTAAACCTTTTTACGTTTT
>NZ_LZFV01000049.1:0-127828 GCF_001675935.1 Shewanella sp. UCD-FRSSP16_17 | reverse complement strand
TGATTTGCGCTTGAGCAAAGATCTCATTCGTTAAACAGTATTACTGACTCTTTCGAGCAAGATGTACTTCCCAACTAACCAGATTCAATTGCTCTCGGTCTGACCGTGTTATCGTCAATTGCTAATGCGTCGACTCGGTGGGGTTAACCGTGTGGGTTAAACCTTTTTACGTTTTTACATAGTTAACTTGGTATTCATTACCCGATTGAAGTAATGACCAAATTAATCGTGCATTCTTTGCTGCTAGGGCGATGACAGCCCGTTTAAAGCCTCTACGCTCGATAAGCGCTTTAATCCACAAACTGGTTCCATCCATTTTGTTAGTACAGTTTGCGATGACAGCGCGAGCACCGTGTATTAATGAGGTGCGGATATGCTTCTCACCGCGTTTACTTATTCTGCCTAACGTCGGCTTGCCACCTGTTGAATATTGTTTGGGTACTAAGCCTATCCAAGCTGCGAATTGGCGGCTAGTTGAAAAGTGTTTCGCATCACTAACTGTGGTTACAACGGCTGTAGCGGTGACTTCACCAATGCCTGGAATAGTCATTAAACGCTTGGCGTTTTTCATTTGATTAACAAGGGCATAAAGCTTCCTATCAGACTTTAATATGTCTTGGTTTTGTAGCTTGATGCTTTGCCATAAGTCATTGAGTAGCTCTCTTGCTAAAGCGGGTAATGCGTTGTCGGTATCTTCTAAGATTTCAACAATGTGCTTTTGTGCTGGATAGCGACCTTTAGGCATGATGATGCCGAATTCTGATAGCAAGCCGCGTAAACGATTAATTATGGCAGTACGGTCTTTGATTTGACCTTGCCTAATGCGATGTAAGCATAAAACAGCTTGTTGTTCTTCGCTTTTAATACTGACAAAGCGTGTTTTAGGTCTTGTTACTGCTTCACATATTGCTTCAGCATCATTGGCATCGTTCTTTTCACTTTGGCGGTAAGGGATAACAAATTTAGATGCCACTCTAAGCTAGTAAGGAGTACGTACGTCGTGGCCGTATTTTGTAAATTCTCTTGCCCAGTAGTGTGCACCAGAGCACGCTTCCATACCGATAATACAAGGTGGAATGTTAGCGGTTTTCTCTAACAGCTTGTTTCTTTTAACTGTTTGCTTTAGTTTAGTTTTACCGTATTCATCAACACCATGAATACTAAAAACTAATTTGGCTGCTTTTGATATAAAAAAGAGTGATGCCAATTGCTTTAATTAAGGACATATGGACTCTCCTTGATTGAATGTTTGCACTTTCAATATGGCACATCGCGGCCATTTGGTAAGGGGAGTCCATATCATTCGTTAGTATGCCAGGAGGGTGTATGAGGAAGTTCATACTAGTGCTTATTGTATGGTCAAATATTGCTTCTGCTGATGACTGTCGTTTTGAGTCTGAGCAAGCTAGATATGATGTAAGCAATGCTTCCAAAGATGCTGAATTAACCTTTGATAAGTCAGGAGTTTCATTTATATCTGTAGCTAACGGCATTGCTCCTGCGCGTCCTGCATTTGACGATATTGAGATGACTGTTTGCGTAGTATTGGAAACTGAGTGGGAAACTTTGTGGGTTGGTGCTGATAGTTCAGTTTGTGGGGCCTCAAGTGATTTAATAACCAAGGCGTTTTCCTATGCAGAGGCATTCAACAAGAGAATGCTTAATCTTGCTGCAACTAGTGAGTCCTATAAGTGTGCCGATGAACTGCCGGCATACTAACAAGGCGCTGCAGGCGGATCGCAATCAAGTTGGCTGTTGCGAGTGCCTCGCTGAGTTTAGCCAACTTAATTGCTTCCGCTGAGCGGGGCGTTAGCTTCTTAAAATGATCAAGAAAATATTACTAACCATCATCGCTATCCCCGTTTTTCTATTGCTCGTAAAGTGCACTTCGGAGAGTCTACGAACGCACAGTGTTGTAGAGGTTGGTGAGACAAAGCTATGTATTCCTAAAGAATACGAGTTAAGTGTAAATATACCGTATCTCTGGTTCGTAAGCGGGCTTGATGAAGATGCTGCTGGCGGCCTTTACATTATTTCAGCGAGCGAAATGTCGGAGTCTGTTGAAGGGTATACGAAAAGCCATATAAACCAACACAACGTAGACCTGGCACATGACATCACAGGTATTATTTGGGCTCAAAGCCAAATAGGAAGTCCTGATGGTTTGGCCGAGAAAGCATGGAATCTTGCTAGTACCGAAAAGCAACCCCATCATATTTACAATGCAAGCTTAGATCTGTATGAACTAGGTGATAAGCGCTTTATTGATACATGGTGGCACTTGGCTCGTACCGTGCCAGAAGGAAAAAATAAAGAGCGCCCTAGTGGTTGGTACTTTGGTTACTGTTCTGGTAAAAAGCCGGAAAACTATCATTGTACCCAAGACCTATACTACAAAGATCTCTATTTCGACTACAAAGTAAAGTATCAGGACATTCATGTAGCTGGTGGCGTAAAAGAGTTTATAGGTAATAAATTTAAACAATGGGAGCTGGCGTGTGAAAGCTATCAAGCGCATGTTGTCGGACTGGTTTTCCGCTACGCTCCAAACCAGCCGCAATATGGGCGTTACAAACTCATCCCTGTTCATTGGCGATAGGACATTAACTCATTTATTTTAGGAGCATTTTTGCCACCGAAAGCGCTATCAAGTTATCCCTTTGTTAGCCGCTCTAGCTCTTGAATTTGTTTTACAATGTCTTCTGCTTCTGCGGTAATCATTGAATAAGATTTTATATCGCCATTTCTTTGTGCATACATGGCTTGTTCAAGTTTAGCTTCATAAGCTTTATTGAGTTTTTTGATGGGGTCTTGCTTGAATATCGAAAACATACCAATCACTTTTAAATAGGCTTTTGCATTAGTACGTTTTTAAATAGGTTTTAGTTTTATAATTTTCAATTAATTATTATGAAGAGTTTAACTGTTGGCTTTCCAATCAGCCCCAGTTGCTTGTGTCTTGATGCTAATGTTCTGAATTCAGCTAGCATACTGGTTTCACGCATGTCGAGCTTGAGCACTAACAGTACCATTATTAACGGCTGCTGATATGTTATTGGCCTTTATTTGATGCAGATGAATGACGGCTACAAATATGTAAGCTGTTATGACTCGTCTTTTAAGGCAAGTCTGTTACTCATCAATCTTTTTTCATCCCCTTAAATTCCTGTTACGACAATCGAGTTATTCAATCAACGTATTTTGCTAAATTTGACTACACTAATATTAGTACAATTATTAGTACGATTATTAGTACGATTATTAGCACGATAACTAAACCAAAGATGAGATGTCGTCGATACTGAAAATGTAGAGTATTGATTTTTAATGACTAAACATTAATAGTCGATTGAACACGAGCGCTGACGTTAAAATTAAAGGGGTAATATATGGATTCAATTCAAATTTCAGAATATATGGACCGCCAACCTGTGTTGTTAAAAGCCAATATGTCGTTAGCAACGGCTGTAGAGCATTTACTAACGAAGAACAAAGCTGGTGCCGCTGTGATTGATAATGACGGTCAGCTGGTGGGCTTTTTATCTCAACAGGATTGCTTATCAGTGATGCTAAAAAGCAGTTATCATTGCGATATGACAGAAACCGTTAAAGACTGCATGAAAACGGATGTACTGACAGCAACACCTGATGGCAGTATCTTACAGTTGGCTGAACAGATGTTAGGGGCAAAACCTAAAATTTATCCAGTAGTAGAAGGCAGTAAAGTCGTTGGTACGATTAATCGAACTGATGTGTTAAAGGCAATGAACATCTATATGCAGCAATGTTATTTAACGCCAGCCTAAGTTGCCAGCAAAGCTGTTTAACAAACAGAATTTTGGCCTGAGTCAACGAGGGCTTTTTGTTTTGATTCCTTTAAACTAATACCATTCAGTCTAGTTCCTTGCTAGGATCGCAGTTTTTGAAATACTTGCTAGGAATTAGATTTGAATTCGGACCAACACCCGCTCTCTAAAGCATACCTAAACTCTTGTTATCAAACCGATGCGGCAAGAATTCGTCGTCGTTTGTATCAATTAAACAAAGAGCCGCAGTCTGAAAAGAAAGTTCAAGTCTTAGCCAAGTTAGCTGAACAAGCCACTCAAGCCTATGAAAAGGCTCAACTAAGGCTAAAAAATAGCCCTAAAGTCACTTATCCAGATGCTTTACCTGTCTCTCAAAAACGCGATGACATAGCCTCAGCGATTGCGAATAACCAGGTCGTCATTGTTGCGGGTGAAACAGGATCTGGTAAAACAACCCAGCTACCCAAAATATGTTTAGAGCTAGGCCTTGGTACACGTGGTTTAATTGGCCACACTCAACCAAGGCGTCTTGCAGCAAGAAGCGTTGCTAATCGCGTTGCTGAAGAAATTAACAGCCCGCTAGGCGAGGTTGTTGGTTTTAAAGTGCGTTTTGCAGATGCCATAAGTCCAGACAGTTACGTTAAATTAATGACTGATGGTATTTTACTGGCAGAATTAACCTCTGATAAATTTTTAAATCAATACGATGCCATCATTATTGATGAGGCGCATGAGCGTAGTTTAAACATTGATTTCATCTTAGGTTACCTCAAGCAGGTGCTGAAAAAGCGACCTGATTTAAAAGTGATCATTACTTCGGCAACCATTGATGTTGAGCGATTCTCTAAGCACTTTAATAATGCGCCAGTCATTGAAGTATCGGGTCGAACCTTCCCTGTTGAAACGCGTTATCGACCATTAGTCCGTGATACCGATGCTGACTTAGATGTGAGTGATGGTATTTTCTCCGCTGTTGATGAGCTAATGGCTGAAGGCCCTGGCGATATTTTGATTTTCATGAATGGCGAACGTGAAATTCGAGATACCGCAGAAATGCTGCGTAAGCAAAAGTACCGTGATACAGAAGTGCTGCCTTTGTACGCGCGTCTATCATATGGCGAACAATCTAAAGTCTTTAAAAGTCATATCGGCCGCCGTATAGTGTTGGCAACCAATGTGGCTGAGACGTCATTAACTGTACCTGGGATCCGCTATGTGATTGACCCAGGTACCGCTCGAATTAGCCGTTATAGTTACCGTACTAAAGTACAACGTTTGCCGATTGAACCTATTTCTCAAGCCAGCGCAAATCAGCGTCAAGGTCGCTGTGGACGTGTTGGTCCTGGTATTTGTATTCGTTTATATGATGAAACTGATTTTATTCAGCGTCCTGAGTTTACCGATCCTGAAATCTTACGTACCAATCTTGCCTCGGTTATTTTGCAGATGTTAGCCATTGGGCTAGGCGATATTGCGGGTTTCCCATTTATACAGCCTCCTGAGCAAAAGCATATCCGTGATGGCTTCTTACTGCTAGAAGAGCTGCAAGCCGTTAAACAAAAACGCAAAGAGTTAGTGCTGACCAACCTTGGGCGTAACTTAGCAAAAATCCCACTCGATCCTCGTCTTGCTCGTATGGTACTTGAAGCGAAAGACATGAGTTGTTTGCATGAAGTCATGGTTATTGCTTCAGGTTTATCTATTCAAGATCCTCGAGAAAGACCGATTGAAAAGAAACAAGCTGCAGATGAGTGCCATCGTCGCTATGCCGATAAAGACTCTGATTTTGTTAGCTGGGTTAATTTATGGAATTACTTAAAAGATCAAAAAAGCGAATTGTCAGCAAGCCAGTTCAGAAAGCAATGTCGTGAAGAATACTTAGCGTATTTGCGTGTACGTGAGTGGCAAGATTTATATACCCAGATTAAACAAGCGGTACACGATTTAAAATGGCGTTTAAATGACACACCAGCCAGTTACGATAATTTACATAAAGCGTTGTTATCAGGCTTGTTAAGCCACATTGGTTTTAAAGATGCGAATAATGAATATCTTGGTGCACGCAACCGTAAGTTTTTTGTATTTCCTGGCTCGCCTTTAGCGAAAAAAGGCCCGAAATGGATAATGGCGGCTGAGCTCACTGAAACTTCTCGCTTATTTGCCAGATGCTGCGCCAAAATTCAACCAGAGTGGTTAGAGCCTTTAGCTGCACATTTGATTAAGAAAAATCATCTAGAGCCACATTTTGAAGCGAAGCCTGCCAGTGTCATCGCATTTGAAAATCAGGTGCTATATGGCCTAACAGTGGTTAATCGCCGTAGAGTGCAATATGGGCCTATTGATCCTGTTGAAGCTCGTGAAATCTTTATTCGCAGCGCGTTAGCTGAAGGGCAGTTACATACAAAAGAGCCTTTCTTTATTAAAAATCAGCAACTGCTGAATGATATTGAATCGTTAGAACATAAATCTCGACGCCGTGATATTTTAGTGGATGAGCAGGTGCTGGTGGACTTTTATGATCCGCTTATTCCACAAGGTATTTATAATGCGCCACTATTCTTTAAATGGTGGAAACAGGCACGTAAAGAAACGCCAAAGCTACTGGACTTTAATCAAGACTTATTGATGCAGCGCAGTGCAGATCATATTTCAGCGTTAGATTTCCCTGAAGTATGGCAAAAAGCTAACTTGGGTTTACAAGTGAGTTATCACTTCGAGCCTGCCGCTGTTGATGATGGGGTGTCGGTGCACATTCCTGTGGCGTTGATAAACCAAGTTGATACTGAAGATTTTGATTGGTTAGTACCAGGGCTTCGTGAAGAAAAAGTCGTGGCGCTGATTAAGTCATTGCCTAAAAATCTTCGCCGTAATTTTGTGCCTGCGCCAGATTATGCTCGCGCCTGTGTACAAGCTATGGAGCCTTTTTCAATGCCGCTGCTTGATGCAATGTGTAAGCAGTTACTTCGCATGACAGGTACACGTATAAGTGGTGATGATTTTGACTTAACTCAGTTAAGTGCTCATTTAACAATTAACTTTAAAATTGAAGATGATAAGCACCGCCTAGTGGATCAGGGGCGTGATTTAGATTCTTTAAAAGATAAGTTGCAAGGTGTGGTGGCAAAAGCCATTCGTAATGTGGCGGAAGAGGGAATTGAAAAGAAAGACATCACAACATGGTCATTTGGGGATTTACCAAAGCAATATCAAAAACGTAAAGGTAATTACGAAGTTAAAGCTTATCCAGCGTTAATTGATGAGAAAGATCAAGTCTCTATTAAATTGTTTGATGATGAGTTTGAAGCTGAGCGTCAACATCGTATTGGTTTACGTCGATTATTACTGATTAATATTCCGTCTCCGGTGAAGCACTTACAAAAAGCGCTGCCAAATAAAGCTAAACTTGCGATGTACTTCAATCCATTTGGGCAAGTACAGCTGTTAATTGATGACATTATTTCGGCTTCGGTTCAGCAATTGCTAGATGAGAAAAAGCTTGATGTGCGTAACGAAGCACAGTTTGAACAAGCTAAAGATTGGGTAAGACAAGAGCTTAATACTTATGCTGAGCAAATCTCACTGCAAGTAGAGCAAGTGTTGACGATTTATCAACGTATTAAAAAGCGTTTAAAAGGTAAAATCAGTTTAGATATTGCTTTTGCGATGAGTGATATTAATACCCAGTTAGATAAATTGGTGTTTAAAGGTTTTGTTGAGCACTGTGGCTGGAGTCGTCTTACTGATGTGGCGAGGTATTTAAAAGCGATTGAAAATCGTTTGGATAAATTACCGGTTGATCCAACTCGTGATCGACTTCATATGCAGAGTATTAGTAAAGTACAAGACTTGTTAAATGCGCAATTAGCCAAAGTGCCTAAAACTCAGCCTGTACCTGAAGTATTAGTTGAAGCACGTTGGATGATCGAAGAATTCCGTGTTTCATGTTTTGCGCAAGTCCTAGGTACAGCGTATCCCATTTCTGAAAAACGCATTGTGGTACAAATCAGTCAAGTGTAATACTTGTCATGCGTGATTAACCTGTTAAACGCCCAGTACAATTCGTATTGGGCGTTTTTGTATATAGCTTTATTCTTTCTTCGTGTTTATCTGGTATTGGTTGAAAAGCAGCAAGTGTTAAAGCATATTGTGTCGATTGTTACTTTAAATTAGCGAAAAACTCTGAAAGTGTGATCTAATATGTAACACTTTCAGTTTTACCTATCAAAAAAGCCACTTTAAATGAGTATTTTACAAAACGAACATACATTTCTGAAAGTTTTTCGTAATTTTTGTGGGATTGGTGGTGTTAGATTGCTATAATCCGTTTCAAGAAGTAAAGATGGCTACAGCTTCTCTGTAAAGGTAAATGTCACCCCCTATATAATAGACATGCCTTACCCCCTATAAAACGGCCTAAGATTGATAGGAGTTACTATGGAAGTTCATGAATACGAAAACGCTTATTATCAAGTAAAAGATGACGTTCTAGAGTCACTACCTACTGAAGAAGAATAAGCTGATTGAACTAATATTATTAGCTCTTTCACAAGCATAAAAAAAACAGCCTAGGCTGTTTTTTTTATGCTTGTGAATCTGAAGATATGAAATTATCCTTCAATTCGGCCTTTTTCTGTTAGCACTTCCACAATAATCCAACTCTTACCATTTTTGACTAACTTGATTGTGCGGTCATCGACCCATGGGCTACCACCACGTAAACCTTCCATTTTCACTTTAACATCAACTTCATCAGTAAATTTACGGAAAAAGTCGATATCAATATCATCAATTGACATGTTCACATCTGTCATTGAAAGCCCAAGTACATGACGCTGGACTGCCGATGCAATATGGTAATGAGACATGATGTCTTTGAGTTCTTGATTGACAAACACTTTCGCTTTATTGACATCTTTATCAACATATATAGCACGGAAAAAACCTAAAGAAACTTCTTCAGGTGACAATGCTTTTTCAAGGCGACCTTGTTGTCTTTCTTCTGAGGGGGTACACGCAGCGAAGAAAAATAGGCTAATAAGAACAAAAATTTTATGCATATTAATCAGGAATTATTGTTATGTAGTATTAGTATCGCTATTTCAATGCGACGATACAAGTTACCTATGATCAAAGCATTAAAATTGAATAAATTCTTGACTCATCAATCAACACATGTCATACCTTAAGTAACTTCAATATACACCTGCGGTAACAACTCGGTGTATAACTTAATGTTATCCACAGAATCTGTGGACAACTATGTTGAATACTATTAGCCTTAATTGCAAGGTTATGAAATTCAACATTTTTTAACGCTGGTTAAAAAATAACACCTCAATTTTTCCTGTGCTAAACTATTCATTTTATCCCCTAAATTATGTTTCTTTATGCAATTTATTGCTTGCTATTTAAAAATATTTCGCGCAAGAAACGTTAGATTAAGCAAAATTAATCAATTTCAAATAGCACTGTTTTTGGCTTGATGAAATTAACAAAATAGATCGCCGAACCGTCAGAAAACCGATTTCTCGGCCATTGATTATCGCTAAGATAAACATATAAGCGAGATTTAACACTTACCAAAAAAATGAATGATATTTGCGTCTTTTTATTCTTTATTGCGTCTAGGGTATTGAGTAACGTTTTTTATCGAGTTGAGATTAACTTTATATGATATCTGAATGGCAAAACCATAAAACACAGCTACGCGGTTATGTAAGTCAACGCATTGATGACGACAGTGCGGTTGATGATATTTTGCAAGAGGTTTATATCAAAGCCAGTGGTAATTTACATCAGTTAAAATCCAGAGGCAGCCTCAAAAGCTGGTTATATCGTATTGCACATAATACGATTATGGACTTTTATCGAGAGCGGCAACAATTTGAATCTTTGCCAGATGATTTAATGGCTGAAGAGCTCGATACAGGTAAAGAAGCAAGAGAGGAGCTCGCTCAATGTTTAGGGCCTTTAATTGACGAGTTGCCAGAAAAATATGCTAAGCCATTGCGCCTCGCTGAGCTTGAGGGGGTTTCTCAACAAAGGATTGCAGAACAACTTGGTTTATCTTTATCTGGAGCGAAGAGTCGAATCCAAAGAGGCCGAGTTAAATTTAGGCAACAAATGATGGCATGTTGTGACTTCGAAGTCGGCCAAGGCGGGATTACGGGCTACACCCCGAAAGACGCAAACCACAGAAAAAAATGTAAATCACCATAATGGGGTTACTGATAAAACCTTGAATCCTGTTGACTCATTTATTAGGACTTCGTCTTAACTGACTTAGAGAGCCCTAACTGCCTCATCTAGTGTTCGGAAACGTTACTCCCGTATTCCAACATGCTCCTTTTTAACATCACGTGGCTAATACTCGTGTAGGAGCTTTATTGCTTTTTTAGGAGAAACTATGAAGTCACTGTTCCAGCCAAGAGCATTAACGCAATCAAAGCCAACAATTTCTCAGCAAATGCTAAATGAAGCCAGTGAGTGGGCGATTATGCATGGGGTGGCTTTTCGCCGAGATGATAATACTGCAAGGCACTGTCCGTTTAGTATTGCGCCGATGACAATGCAGCGGCCCGTGTTTGAGCACTTAATCAAAGTCACTCCACTATTGACTAAGTTAATCGATAGGGTGTCTGAAGATCATGATTTCTTGCAAACACAACTTGCGGATGTGGCTAAAGCCGATCCTTTTTTTAAGCGGTTACTGTCTTTGCATCATCAAGTGCATGGCAGTAAAAATCAACGTTTAACGCCAGCACGTAAACCTCTACTGCTTATGCGAACGGACTATATGGATGATCGTGAGCATGGCGCCAAAGTGATAGAGTTTAATGGCATTGCTGCAGGTATGGCACCATTTGGGCAACGTGCTACAGAGTTACATGATTTCTTACGTCTGCAATGGCCACAAGAGTTTGAGGGCTTTTTAGAGCATAAGCAATCAGTTAGCGCTGACAATAAAGGCCTGACACAACTTGCCTCTGGTATTGCCCAAGCAGCTCAAAAAGTTGCTGCTGATTTTGCCGTTAAGTTCAGCGGAGGAAGTGCACAAACTCAAACAGTGCCGACTTTTTTAATGGTTGTGCAAGAAAATGAAGATAACGTTTATGATCAACATTTATTGGAAGTGGCATTACAGCAACGTGGTATTCGCACTGTAAGAAGGACGTTTGAGCAGTTAAGTTCGCAACTTTCTACAGGAGATCATCAGCGCTTAATTCTAGAGGGCATTGGCGGGATTGATGTTGTTTATCTTAGGGCGGGTTACCAATATGCCGACTATTACTCGCCACAACGAGATGAAGCCATTTGTTGTGAAGCATTAAGTCAAACAAGATTGTTCATTGAGCAGCATCATGTCGCAGTGAATGCGACTTTCAGTCAACAGCTAGCTACCAGTAAAACGGTGCAAATGCTGTTGACCATAATGCCTGCTGAAGCTTATTCACGCTGGGGCCTGACATTAGAGGAAGCTCACTTAGTAAAAAGTGTTTTAGCAGAGATGAAACCGATTAATACAGACACCATTAATTGGTTTAATCGTCATCCCAATAAACAAGAGTGGGTGCTAAAAAATCAAGGAGAAGGTGGGGGACATTGTGTATTCGGTAAAGATATTAGTGCTAAATTAAATTCTCTGACACCGAAAGAGTACGATGCTTGGGCGTTAATGCAGCGTTTGTTTCCTCATGAACGAGAAGCCGCTACCATTGCCGTGCGAGATAGTGAACAAACGTGGGTGAACGATCTTGTCAGTGAAATAGGCTTATTTACGGCATATTTTGACGGACAACCCGTGACAGCGTTAAATGGTTATGCGGGATACCTTATTCGCAGTAAACCAGCTAGTGAAAATGAAGGTGGGATACACAGTGGTCAAGGGATATTAGACTCATTGGTTTTAGTGGATTGAGTTTATTTAATCTCAATATTTAGAATTATTTTGCATCCTTATTGAGTTTTTTACGTCTTAAAGACAATGAAGTAAAAACAACTTAATATTCCAAAGAGATTCAGAAATGATCAAGCCTTTTAAAAACAGTAAGAATATCGTCAATAGCCAAGTGTTTACCCCAAGTCCTGAGCGCCAAGATATTAGTGACAAATTTATTAAGCACGACAGCAATATGCTCAATCAAATTTATGGTACTACTGATGTAAAACCATATTGGATTGCAGATATGGACTTCCCGATAGCTTCGCCAATCACTCAAGCAATGCAGCAATTAGTTAGTCGTGAGACTTATTCTTATGAGTTTGACTCTACAACCGTGTTCGAATCCATTTCCGCTTGGAATAAAGACCGTCATAACCTTGAACTAACTCCTGAACACTTTGTTCAAGTACCAGGTGTGCTGAGTGCGATTGCTATGTTAATTCGAGACTTTACTCAAGAAGGTGAAGGGGTGTTAATACAAACTCCTGTTTATCATCAATTTCGTAGGTTGATTGAGTCGGCCGGACGCACAGTTGTAGATAACACGCTTAAGATTGAGAACGGGCGATATGTTTTTGATTTTAATGATTTTGAACAGAAGTTAAGTCGCGGTAATGTGGGGATGGTGCTGTTATGCAATCCACATAACCCAGTGGGACGAGTATGGAGCAAGTCAGAATTACAGCAGTTAACGACTATTGCCAAAAAATATCATGTGCTGATTGTGAGTGATGAAGTCCATGCAGATATTGTATTTGAAGGTTCACAATTTACGAGTATGGCCTCATTAGCCTATGAAAATAGCTTAACAATTATTGGTTCACCCGCTAAAAACTTTGGCTTAAATAGTATTTCTAACGGATATATTTATAGTGATAATCCGTCGTTACGTGAAATAATTAAAGCAACATCAGCTTCAATGTCTCTTGATCATGGCAATGCGTTTACCACCCATGCGACGATTGCAGCTTATCAGCATGGCAAAGATTGGTTTGATGCTTTTCTTACTTATACACAAACGACCCGTAATTGGATTGTTGATTTTATGGCCACAGAGCTGCCGCAAGTTATCACCTTTGTGCCAGAAGGCACTAACCAGATTTGGTTTGATTTTACCGGGTTAAATCTAACCGCTGAGCAATTAAAAGCGTTATTGACTAAACAAGCTAAAATGGCACTAACCCCTGGCACTTGGTTTGGTGAAAAGGATGAAAACTTTTATCGAATGAATTTTGCCTCACCATTAGAGCAAGTACAGGCTTCATTTGAGCAGCTTAAAAAAGGTATAGCAGATAGTAAACCTGCTAAATGATTAAAACCTCAAGAGTTAATCTACAAAAAAGCACTGCCTAAGCAGTGCTTTTTTTGTTTAAGCATTAACACAATCTGTGTTTACTGCTCATTCTGTGCCGCTTGAATAGCTGTTAAAGCAATGGTGTAGACAATGTCATCAACGAGTGCGCCACGAGATAAATCGTTGACTGGCTTGCGCATACCTTGAAGCATTGGGCCAATACTGATTAAGTCTGCACTACGTTGAACTGCTTTATATGTCGTGTTACCCGTGTTCAAGTCTGGGAATACGAATACTGTCGCTTTACCGGCAACAGGGCTATCTGGTGCTTTAGAGCGTGCTACATTTTCCATGACTGCAGCATCGTATTGCAGTGGTCCATCAATCACCAGATCTGGGCGTTTTTCTTTGGCGATTTTGGTCGCTTCACGCACTTTATCAACATCGGAACCTGTACCAGATGTACCTGTTGAGTAACTGATCATAGCCACACGAGGCTCAATACCAAAAGCAGCGGCAGATTCAGCTGATTGAATGGCAATATCTGCTAATTGTTCAGGATTTGGATCTGGGTTAATCGCACAATCACCGTAGACTAAAACCTGATCTGGCATCAACATAAAGAAGATAGAAGATACTAAGCTTGACCCTGGCGCAGTCTTAATTAACTGCAGTGGAGGACGAATGGTGTTAGCTGTAGTATTGACTGCCCCAGATACAATACCATCGACTTCATCTTGAGCAAGCATCATGGTACCTAATACCATATTGTCTTCAAGTTGCTCTTTAGCCACGACTTCAGTCAGCCCTTTGTGACGACGTAAATCTAGCATGCCTTCAACATAGCGCTCACGAGCTTGTAGAGGATCAATAATTTGAACACCTTCGCCTAGTACCACATCTTGTGATGAAGCAATACGCAGAATTTCTTCTTCGTTGCCTAAGAGTACGCAGCGAGCAATACCACGTTCAGCACAAATGGCGGCTGCCTTAATGGTTCTTGGCTCTTCACCTTCAGGCAGTACGATGGTTTTCTTAGCCGCACGAGCAAGTTCAGTTAATTTGTATCTGAATGCTGGTGGCGATAAACGATGCTCACGAGGTGAGTTTTGCGTTACGCTTTCAATCCAGCTTTGATCGATATGACTGGCGACATACTCTTGTACTCGGTCAATTCGTACAGCATCATCAACAGGGACTTCATGGTCAAAACGTTGAATATTTAACGAGGTTTGCCATGTATTTGTATTAATCAAAAATACTGGCAAGCCTGTTTCAAAAGCACGTTCACACAGTGCCATGATTTCAGGTTCTGGCTCGTATCCACCCGTCAGCAATAGGGCACCAATCTTGACCCCATTCATTGCCGCTAAACAAGCAGACACAATCACATCAGAGCGATCGCCCGATGTCACTAGCAATGAGTTGGTTCGGATATGAGTAACCATGTTAGGAATACTGCGGGCACAGAAAGTAACTTTACGTAAGCGTCGCGTATTCATTTCACCAGCATTGATGATTTTAGCATTGAGGTGTTTTGCTAAATCAGAAGCTCGAGGTGAAACAAGGTCTAAGTTATATGGCACACTACCTAAGATGCGCAGCGGGCTTTTACCCGGTAGCTGGAACATTGCTGAGGTATCCGTTGTTGATACTTCTGCATGGTCAAAGACTTCAGATAAATCAGGGCGTGCACGACCTTCATCGTCCACTGGAGCGCCAATTTTATTGATGATTGAGCCGATAAGACGTTTGTTTTTAACGCCGCCCCAAGAATTATAAGCAATCTCTAGGCGATTCATTAAGCCATTGGGTGTGTCATTTCCTGGTGTTGCAATGAAAATCACATCAGCATCTAATGCTTTAGCAATTTCAAAGTTAATGTCATCAGAAAATGGGTGATTACGAGTTGGTACTAGACCTTCAATCACGATCGTTTCGGTATTGTCGGCACATTCGCTGGCTCGAGCAATAATTTGCTCCATAAGCACATCGATTTGTTCTGAACGAATTAAGTTTTCAGCATGTTCCATAGTGAATGGTTCAAGCGGGTTAACAGTCGGCGAATGACTTAAAATGGTGGTTGAACGTTCTGGACCATTGTCGCCATTACGGATTTGTGCAATTGGCTTGAAGAATTGAACTTTAACACCTTTGCGCTCTAGCGCACGAACCATCCCAAGGCTTAGTGACGTTAGACCTACACCTGTACCAATCGGGATTAACATAATATTACGAGACATATTTACCTCTAAACTGAGCGTGAATAAAGCCTGAGTTAACAGGCTTCATATCGGGCAAGGGGATTAAGCGCTAATGAGTTTGATAGCGTCTTCTGCGATGACCCACTCTTCGTTAGTCGGGATAACCATTGCCACAGTGCTGTTTTCTTCGGTAATGATGCCATCTTTACCAAAACGCGCGGCTAGGTTTTTCTCTTCGTTTACTTTGAAATTAAAGATAGCCAGCATTTCAAGCACTTTTGCTCGGATAATATCTGAGTTTTCACCGATACCACCAGTAAATACAACGGCATCTAAACGGCCTAATGGCACAGTGTAAGAGGCAATGTATTTCGCTAAACGGTAGCAGAAAATTTCCAGTGCTAAGGTTGCGCCTTTATGGCCATCTTTGTAACCGTCTTCAATGCCACGACAATCGTTGGTTAACTCAGAAATACCTAATAAGCCGCTTTGCTTATTCAATAAGTTATTGACTTCATCAATGGTATAACCAAGTTGGTTAACTAAATGGTAAATGATTGATGGGTCCATATCTCCGCAACGTGTGCCCATAACTAAACCTTCTAGTGGTGTTAATCCCATTGAAGTGTCGACACTTTTGCCGCCTTTTATGGCCGTAACTGAAGCGCCGTTACCTAAATGTGCAACAATCACATTCGTATCAGTGGTGTCTTTATTTAACACTTTTGCCGCTTCACGGCTTACAAATAAGTGGCTGGTGCCATGCATGCCGTAGCGGCGGATACCATGTTCACGATACAACTTATAAGGAAGGGCATAGATATAAGCTTGCTCAGGCATGGTTTGGTGGAATGCGGTATCAAAAACAGCAACTTGTGGCAGAGCAGGGAATGAAGCCATAGCAGCTCGGATACCAATTAAATGTGCTGGGTTATGAAGTGGCGCTAGTGAAGCACAATCTTCAATACCACTGATCACATCTTCATTAATGATCACTGAGCGAGAATATTTTTCGCCACCATGAACGATACGATGACCGATAGCTTGAATTTGAGCGGCAAGCTCTGGCTGATCAGCAAGGATATTATTAACGATAAATTCAACTGCTTCACGGTGAGCAGTAAATGCGCCTAATTTAGCTTCATTTTTAGCGCCGTTAACTTTCCACTTTATGCGTGAATCTTCTAAACCGAAGCATTCAGCAAGTCCTGATATGTGATCATCACCTGAAACAGCATCAATAACAGCAAATTTTAAAGAAGAGCTACCGCAGTTGAGTACCAGTACGAGTTTTTCTGACATGTTGAGACCTTATTAGTCTGATCGAGCAAAATTAAAATTGATGTGAAATGTGTTATTTCAACTATCAATCATAGTTAATGATTTACTAAACAGCCGATAAATTTACCGTAAATTTGGGGCTCAATATCGCTGTGTGCTATGGTGCATATATATTTCTAACTTGTAGGGCATACCGTTGAACGTAAACGTGTTCAAAATCATAGGTGACGGTCGACGTTACATGAAGACGTGGCCTATGGTTCGGCAACTTGGGTTTTATTTCCCTGAATATCGTGTTGTCAGAGCAACCCATCTTGGCATTTTATTGATGCCGTTATTTGCTATCTTGGCTGCTTGTAGCCAAGTGTATGTTAATGGCTGGGCGTTTTTACCCCAAGCTATTGCCTTAATGCTATTTTTTATCAGTTTGCCTATCCAAGGTTTACTCTGGCTGGGCTGGCGTGCCCGACACCCTTTGCCGATAACCTTATTTGATTGGACAAATCAGTTAACCGCCAAAATGAGTTCAATGGGCATATCTTGCCAACCCCTTGGGGCTAAAGCGTGTTATTTAGATATGGCGTTGATACTCAAAATGGCATTTGAACGTTTAGATAAAAGTTATTGGGAGCAACTGTAAGTCTTTGCTCGCCAACGATTAATAATCTGCTTTAATTCCACGCTCAGTAAAGACGGCTTTTATGGCTTCCATAGTCTCTTTGCTGGGTGGCTTAATGTCTGTTAACGAATAGCTTTCACCAAATGCTTCCCACTTGTGCGTGCCAAGTTGGTGATAAGGCAATAATTCTACCTTTTCAACATTTTCCATAGGCTGTATGAAGTCTGCCAAAGCTTTAGCTGAGTCAATATCCTCAGTAAAACCATCAACTACCACATATCTCACCCAGGTTTTTTGATTGCGCTTCGCTAAATGTTTTGCAAACTGTAATGTTCGTTGATTACTCACCTTGGTTAAATCGATGTGCTTAGCATCATCCATTTGTTTTATATCAAGTAACACTAAGTCGGTATTGTCGAGTAATTCATCAATGACGGGCGTGTATTTACGCACAAAACCATTGGTATCAAGACAGGTATGCAGATCATTAGCTTTGCATGCTTTGAAAAGTTCGTTAACGAATTCAGCTTGAAGGATAGCTTCACCACCAGTGGCAGTTACTCCACCAGATTGTAGGAAAGGTTTGTAACTAATGATTTGGCTCATTAGTTCATCAACAGTGACTTCTTTGCCGCCGTCTAAATCCCACGTATCGCGATTGTGACAGTATTGGCATTTCATTAGGCAGCCTTGCATAAAGGCGACATAACGAATGCCTGGACCATCAACGGTACCAAATGATTCTATAGAGTGGATACGACCTGTGGTCATGATGTCTCCAAACAAGCAAAAAAAGAGGTTGTACTCGTTTTTATTAATGAAACACTAATAAAGTTAAGTACAACCAATTTTAAGAATTATTACAAGCCTTTAGTGAAAGTACGTGTAATTACATCTTGCTGTTGTTCAGGTGTTAGAGCGTTAAAGCGAACAGCGTAGCCTGAAACTCGAATAGTTAATTGAGGGTATTTCTCAGGGTTAACGATGGCATCTTCTAACATTTCACGGTTCATCACGTTAACGTTTAAATGCTGACCACCTTCGCTATTGGCGTTACTCATAAAGTAGCCGTCCATTAATGATGCTAAGTTGGCGCGGCGACCTAATTCATCTTTACCTAACGCATTTGGTACGATAGAGAAAGTATAAGAAATACCGTCTTGTGCATGAGCAAAAGGCAGTTTCGCTACTGATGTAAGTGATGCAATCGCACCGTTTTCATCACGGCCATGCATAGGGTTTGCACCTGGAGCAAATGGCGCGCCAGCAGGACGTCCATCAGGTGTCGTACCTGTTTTCTTACCATAAACCACGTTAGAGGTAATGGTTAAGATTGATTGCGTTGGAATAGCGTTACGGTACATTTTCTTAGTACGGATTTTCGCCATGAAACGTTCAACTAAATCACAAGCTATGTCATCTACGCGTGGGTCGTTGTTACCAAACTTCGGATATTCACCAGAAATATCAAAGTCGATAGCAATTCCATCTTCATCACGAATAGGCTTAACAGTGCCAAACTTAATTGCAGATAAAGAATCCGCTGCAATAGAAAGACCTGCAATACCACATGCCATAGTACGACGTACATCACGGTCATGAAGCGCCATTAATGCAGACTCGTAAGAGTATTTGTCGTGCATGTAATGTATAGAATTAAGCGCTGTCACGTATTGTGTTGCTAACCAATCCATTAAGCCGTCTAAACGGTTCATTACATCATCAAAGTCAAGTACATCTGAAGTGATGGCATCTGCTTTAGGTGCAACTTGGATTTTTAACTTTTCATCCACGCCGCCATTGATGGCGTAAAGCATGGTTTTTGCTAAGTTAGCGCGAGCACCAAAGAACTGCATGTGTTTACCCACAATCATCGGGCTAACACAACATGCAATAGCATAATCGTCAGATTCAAAATCTGGACGCATTAGGTCGTCATTTTCGTACTGGATAGAGCTAGTATCGATAGATACTTTTGCACAGTAGTTTTTAAACCCTTGTGGTAACGCATTCGACCATAAAACAGTAATGTTTGGTTCAGGGCTTGGGCCCATGTTGTATAGGGTATGTAAGAAACGGAAGCTGTTCTTAGTGACTAAAGTGCGGCCGTCTAGACCCATACCTGCAACTGATTCAGTTGCCCAAATTGGGTCGCCTGAGAATAATTCATCATATTCTGGAGTACGTAAGAAACGCACCATACGCAATTTCATCACAAAATGGTCAACCATTTCTTGCGCTTGTTCTTCAGTTAATACGCCGTTAGCAATATCGCGCTCAATGAAGATATCAAGGAATGAAGAAGTACGGCCTAAAGACATTGCTGCGCCATTTTGGCTTTTCACTGCGGCAAGGTAACCAAAGTAAGTCCATTGGATGGCCTCTTTAGCATTGGTCGCAGGTAATGAAATATCACAGCCGTATTTTGCAGCCATTTTTTTCATTTGGCCTAAGGCGCGGTGTTGCTCTGCAATTTCTTCACGTAATTGCATCGTGTTTGATAAATCCTCACCCGCTTCAAAACCAGCTTGAAGTGAAGAGAATTGAGCAAACTTATCTTGCATTAGGTAGTCGATACCGTAAAGCGCGATACGACGGTAATCACCAATGATACGACCACGGCCGTATGCATCTGGCAAGCCAGTCAATACACCTGATTTACGACATGCCATGATTTCTGGCGTGTAAATATCGAAAACACCTTGGTTATGTGTTTTACGTAGTTCTGAATAGGTGTACTTGATGTCTTCGTTTAGTACGCGGTCATAAGCTTTGCAAGAACCTTCAACCATACGAATACCACCGTTAGGTAGCATGGCACGCTTTAAAGGAGCATCAGTTTGCAAACCAACAATGGTTTCTAACTCTTTGTTAATGTAACCAGCGTCATGAGAGGTAATGGTTGATACCATTTCAGTATCGAAATCAACAGGGGCATGTGTGCTGTTCTCTTGCTTGATCCCTTCCATCACTTTGTCCCAAAGTGTGGTAGTTGCTTGAGTAGCACCAGCTAGAAAAGACTCGTCGCCTTCATAAGGAGTGTAGTTTTTCTGAATAAAATCGCGAACGTTAACTTCAGTTTTCCAATCACCAGCTTCAAAACCTTGCCAAGCGTTTGCAAATAATTCTGTTTTATCGGTCATGGTATTTTACCTTCTCGTCAATTAACTGTTGATCTGCCATTTAATGGTAATGGGTAACTGTTACAACCAAGCTGGCAGTTCAAAAAATTGAGACCCCTATTAATGGATAATTGCAAGGGCATCTAATCTGTGTGCTAGCACCATAATATTTTTACAATGTCAGCGAAAATTTGTTAAACTATAAATTGGTAAGACCAATTTACCTAATGAATATTATCATAGCTTCTATGCAACATCACTTAATTAAATCAAAATTGAGTAAGATATCGACAAAAATGTTAGCTGGGTAACACTTTTTGAGCAAACAGTTTTCTATTTAGCCAAGAGTGACTACCCTTGCGACACTCCAAATGCACACTTTGTCATGCTTTCTTGTTGTGATGATGATTTGCTATACTGATATATAGCATTTTTTAGATAAGCTGATAGTTTATTAGCGATGTTTAATTGTAAATTTGTCAAAAGTGATTGAGTTTTGATACTGGTAATCTTGGTCTTACCAATTTACTTTTGTGTATCTTGTTAAGAGTGATGCGTGTTTGTTTTTGGTTTCAATAATGGTTATCACAACACTCGTTGCTTGATATTGATACGCTTAAAGTGTGCATGGTAAGTGTTGTTTATTTTTAAAAAGCGATTTGAGGTTTTTATGCAAAAATTAACTGGGCAAGATCAACAGCAAGACGCTGAAATTGCCGATGAGATAACCCCAACATCGCATGAGCAGGTTAATTGCCCGCCGAAAACAGTGAATACCTCCCCAGCGCCGTCAAATTCGACCTATCAGCAAGCTGAATCATTTGGCTTAGCCAAAATAGCCAAAAGCCCTTGGCAATCTTTTACTTTATCGATTTTTGCTGGTGCTTTTATTGCCATTGCCTTTGTATTTTATGTCACGGTGACGACAGGAAGCACCAGTGATTGGGGAATGACTCGTTTTATTGGCGGTCTGGCTTTCAGCTTAGGGCTAATTTTAGTAGTAGTGTGTGGAGCTGAGTTGTTCACCAGTACGGTATTAACCTCAATTCCTTGGGCACAAAAACAAGTGAAAACATCAACCCAATTGCAATGCTGGGCGAGAGTTTATGCAGGCAACTTAGTTGGCGCCTTATTGATGGTGCTTCTGATTATGATGTCACGCATGTTCGAGTTAAATGGCGGGCAATGGGGGCTAAATGCACTTAATATTGCCCAACATAAAATACACCATACTTGGGTACAAGCTTTCACTTTAGGCATTTTATGTAACATGCTTGTATGTCTAGCGGTTTGGATGACTTTTGCGACAAAAGATTTACTGACCAAATCATTATTAATGATGCTGCCTGTTGCAATGTTTGTCAGTAGTGGTTTTGAACATAGCATTGCGAATATGTTTATGGTGCCATTAGGGGTTGCGATTCATGCTTTTGCTCCTGAAAGTTTTTATGTTGCGCTTAATATCAGCCCAGAACAATATGCTGACTTAACTTTATTAAGCTTTGTGTTTAATAACCTTATCCCTGTGACACTAGGTAATATTGTTGGTGGTGGGGTCTTTATTGGACTTGGTTTTTGGTTAGTACAACAAGGGCAGTTAACTATTGGTTCGCAGGGCGCGAGTCATGGGTCCTTAGTGACTAAAGCGGAACAAAAAGATTCGCTAAGATAAACGTTATCAAATAACCCTCTTTTAAAAAGCTCAGCAAATGCTGGGCTTTTTGTATTGATTCATTCAAAACCAATTTAAATCAGCTAAGAGTGATCGATGTTAGCATCGCCAGTTACAACGCTATTTACAGCTAAGTGATTTACATTTAGACAATTTATAATTAGGCGATCTACCATTAATCCTCTTACAAACTTATGGCACATTAATTAATCGCTTGCTGCTTTACTGCCTGTTTAACAGTGCTTTTTAGATGATGCATAAAGTTTTTAAAATGTGGCATAAACTCGGCGAATAGTGGATGCTTGCGGTTTTGCATCATTATCGGGCCCAATAATCTTAATCCCAATGCCACTTTAGTGGCTTCTTGAGGCTCAAGGCCGCTACCTTTTTGCAGTTTTTCAACGACATTCAGTACATCTTCTCTATCTTGAAATTCAAAATCTAACGTTTGACCGGTTTGGTTATCAGCGAGATTGATTTCTTCAATCGTAATACGGTACTGATGACCTTTGTGTAAAATCGTATTCATAATTAATACCTTTATATGTAGTGTGATACTGGATTTATCACGATAAAAAATGACTGATGATGTTTTGAATAACCTGGCTAAAATCAAGGTTAGCTTTTAAGAATGGCTTCGACTTTAGGCTTTATCGTTAATGAGACGGTTATCATCATGACAAGAGCAACGGGTAAGGCTGCCAGCACGGTTTGCGACCATGCAGAAAGCAGGATAGACATATCATTGATTCCGATACTGTTAATGACAGTTGATAAGGCAATGCCCGATTCCATAAGACAGGCCATCGTGAGACCGATTAATACATTGCGTACTTTTTCACTTGCATGAGGCAGGTATTTCTCGGTGAGTTTGGTCAGTACCACCATTAATGTAAAACCGATTGGCATGATAGTGACCGCAGCTAAAGCAAAAGCAGAAAACTAGTCTGCAAAAAAGGTGTCACTCAAGCCAAGATTCATATAAGTCATGAAGCCTGTTAATGTGCCGCCCATAAGTGACATCATTCCCATAACCGTAAGTATTTTTACGATAATCGAGGCTTTTTGTTGACCCACTTTAGGCTCATTAATTTGTTCAATTTGCGAAGAGGTCATTACGGCTTGTGGATTCATTGTTATCCTCTTGTCTTGTGATTTGGTTTAACTTGGTTGATAATGTCAACTATATTCCTTTTTGGTTGACAATGTCAACTAGTTTTTGGTGAGGGTGAATTATGCAAGATCGAAAATCCTTAGAAGGTTTGTTTCAATTAGTACATGTATTGAAAAGGCAACTACATGATAATATTGAACAACTTGATATAGATGTGGCGCCAATGCATGTCAGAGTGCTTAAAATAATTAATAAAAAATCACCGTGTACAGCGATAGACATTGCTAACTTTTTAAATCGAGATAAAGCCCAGGTAACAAGGTTACTGAACACGTTAATCACTCAGGGCTTGATTGTGAAAGAGCCGAACCCAGAAGATAAGCGCAGTCAATGTTTGCGTTTAACCGAAGAAAGTCAGCTTATCATGGGTAAGATTAATCAGATTGATAAACAGATATATCAACAAATGACGCAAGGGCTAGCTGATGATGAATTAACTCTTTTTCAAACAGTGGCGCAAAAAATGGTGGTTAATTTAAATACAAAGTGAATATGAATCGCTGCTTAAATCTCACTGAAAAACAGACTGTCACTCGACAGCTAATGCTGTGGTTCAATAACTCAATTACGGTTTATTTTCGGTGCGATTTCAAAGCATATGGGAATTTTTTATTAGCTATTGTAGTATGCCAGTGTCATAAAAATGCCTAATGCGTTGGCATTAATCCATATAACAATAACTTAAAAATGGACTGTAAATGAATTCGCCACATCAAGAACCAGTAACTTCCGACTCATCCCAAGGCAATTCGCCTCAAGCACATTCCACCAACTTGACAGGTAACACCACAAGGCAGATGCCAGATACCTTGGTGATTATCTTTTTTGTTGCTCTTGCTGCTGCGTTGCTGACCTATATTATCCCTATCGGTTCTTTTTCAACTCTAGATGCTCATTATGTTATCGACGGAGCAGAAAAAACACGCACGGTAATCGACCCTAATTCGTTTCAATATGCTTTAGATGACGCTGGCGAGCCTAAAGTTGAGCCTATCTCGTTGTTTAAAGGCCATGGCGAGGTTGGCTTTTTTAATTTTGCCTTTGAAGGTATGGTGTCTGGCTCTAAATGGGGCAGCGCCATCGGGGTGATTATGTTCATGCTCGTCATTGGAGGCTCCTTTGGTGTCGTGATGGCAACGGGCACCATAGATAACGGTATTTTGCGGTTAATTGATAAAACTCAAGGCAATGAAAAACTCTTTATTCCGGTGATATTCAGTTTGTTTTCATTGGGCGGCGCAGTATTTGGAATGGGCGAGGAGGCCATTGCATTTGCGATTATTATTTGCCCGTTAATGATTCGATTAGGTTACGACTCCACCTGTACTGTGATGGTGACTTATGTTGCAACTCAAATTGGTTTTGCCAGCTCTTGGATGAACCCATTTAGTGTGGCAATTGCACAAGGCATTGCTGGGGTGCCTGTACTTTCTGGTGCAGGTGTTCGTGCCATAATGTGGTTTGGTTTCACGCTAATTGGTATTGCTTTTACCATGCGTTATGCCAGTAAAATTCAACAAACGCCAACAGCATCTTTTAGTTACGAGTCGGATCAATTTTTCCGTGATAACCAGCAAGGTCATGTCAAAGACAGTCGTTTTAATCTTGGTGATATTTTAGTGCTACTGACTATAGTTGGCACAATTGCCTGGGTGATATGGGGCGTGATTGCACATGCTTGGTTTATTCCAGAAATTGCTAGCCAGTTCTTTACGATGGGAATTATCGTGGGGGTGATTGGGGTTGTATTTAACCTAAATGGTTTAAATATGAATAAGGTTGCAGTGAGTTTTAAGCAAGGTGCAGGCACGATGCTTGAGCCTGCAGTATTGGTAGGTTGTGCTTCTGGTATCTTGTTATTACTCGGCGGTGCTGGCGCAGCTGAACCGAGTGTGCTGAACACTATTTTGCACAGTGCAGGGAATGTCATTGGCCAATTACCTACAGCACTTTCAGCTTGGTTTATGTTGTTGTTTCAGTCGGTGTTTAATTTCTTTGTGACTTCAGGCTCTGGTCAAGCTGCGTTAACTATGCCCTTAATGGCGCCTCTTGCTGATCTTGTCGGAGTGACCCGTCAAGTTGCGGTGTTAGCGTTTCAATTAGGTGATGGCTTTACCAATGTATTGGTGCCAACGTCTGCTTCTTTAATGGCGACGTTAGGGGTATGTCGTGTGGATTGGGGCAATTGGTTTAAGTTTATTTGGCGCTTTATGGTGGGCTTATTTGTATTATCTAGTATGACGGTTGTTGCTGCTCATTACTTTGGGTTTAGTTAATCTTTTAGCTAATCTTTTAGCTAATCTTTTTATCTAATCTTAAACATAAAAAAACGGCATCAGATACTTTTGATGCCGTTAGAGTCGGGAGACACTTAAAGTTGTATTACATTAACGCTAGAACTTAACTTCACCTTCAACAAACCATTCACGTCCGCGAGCGTTGTAGACGCTACGAGGGTAGTGAGGCCATGATGTGTTGGTTGGGTCAAAGTTAGGACCTACGTCAAATAGGTTGACGATACCAGCCGTTAACTTCATGTTATCTGTGAAGTTATAAGCCGATGTTAGATTCCACTTAGTCTGTGATGCGACTTCTAAATCTTCTTCGCTGAACTCGTCATCATCAATGAATGAGCTGTAAGACACACCGTGCATACGTGCTGTATGGTAAGCACCTAGCGTGGTTTCAAAGTCATTAATGAAGTAGGTGAAGATCATGTTGGCACGGTACTGAGGTAATCCGCCGTCTTCAATGTCGTCATCAACATCTGAAGTTGGGTTTAACTGACCTTCAGATAACAAAATGTAAGTACCATTAAAGTTAACTCGTAATTCACCCATATCATTGAAGTCCCAGCTGTAACCAGCTGTTAAATCAATACCACGCACTTTTTGATACGCTAAGTTTTGAGCCACAGTGTTGATGTGAGTGATTGTGCCACTTGCATCACGAGTGATCATATCTTCATAGGTGTCGTATTCTTGAGCGGCAGTCGAAGCGCTAATATCGCTTACCATGTCGTCAAGTTTCCATTCCCATAAGTCAATCGATGCTTCTAAGCTATCGCCACCCCAAACTGCACCGATGTTAGCTGTGTAGCCTGTTTCTGCTTCTAGATCTTTGTTTGCACCCGTTGTGGTGTCAATGTGAAGCTCATTACAGATTTCATTGATGGTTGGATCTGGGTTAGTAACGCCAGGTTGTCCGCCCATTGCTTGACACTGTTTAAAGTCGATAACTGTAGTGAAGCCGTTTGTCGCATCACCATATACACGGTGCATATCAGGGGCTCGGAATACGCTACTCCAAGAACCACGAACCAATAACTCGTCAACAGGACGGTATTCTACGGTTACTTGTGGTGATAAATTACCACCAAAGTCGCTGTAGTGATCGTAACGAAGCGCCGCAGCGATTGTTAATTCGTCCATTAATGGGACACTTAATTCTGCATAAGTTGCCCAGAAATCACGTTCGCCAGCACCAGATGAACCACCTGTTGTTAGCACTGAACCATTTTGGGTTTCAGAATCAGATTCTGTTTCATAGTCTTGTTCTGTGTATTCAGCACCAAATGCAAACATGGCATCGCCATCAGGCATTTCAAACGCCATACCAGTGATGTTTGCTTGAACGTTCTTTTGAGTTGACTGAGCACGCTCAAATGGAGAGTAAGACGCTGCTTCAACATCTTCGTCAGACATATTTTCAAGTAATGAATTACCGTTTTCACCTGCAGTGATGTAATCGAACATGCCACCAACAGTTGCAAAACCGCTGCGGTAAACATCGACGTTGGTACGGCCGTAGTTTACAGACATATCCCAGTCGTACTCATCAGCTAAAACGCCTTGAAGACCTGCTGAGAAAAAGTAGTTATTGGTGTTCGTTTCGCCACTACGGTTATCAAATTCGTGTAGACGTCGAACATAGTAGTAATCGCCATCAGTAGCATTAGCGAAGTCACCACCAAGCCCGGTTGATTTGCTGAATGTCTTGCTCATCAAATCGCCGTAGCTCACGGTTAAGTCATCACCTGAAACATTGATATCGTAATCATCAATTGCCATTGGTTCAAAGTTGGTGGTTGATTTAGCGTTAGCAAAATCAAGACGACCTAAGAAAGTGATATCGTCAGATAGTTCATAGTTAAAGTTAGTTGTACTGATAAAGCGATAGCTTTCTGGCTCTAAGTCACGCCATTCTGAGCGGTCAAAACCACAAATGCTGCGTGCATCATCCCAGAAGAAGCCGCCATCAGTACATTCTTGAGGCGACAGTGAACGAGCCCCTGTGCCTGTACCAGCAATACGCGCACCATAAGAGCTGTATTGTGAGTAGTCACTGTGTGGCACTTTATCTGTGTGTAGACCGAAGTTTTCACGATCTGTGGCTTGTAATGCTTCATTGCTACTGAATTCAATGAAGGTTGATACGTTGCCTTTCTCGTTTGAAGAACCTAATGAAAGCGCGATACGATCATTCATTCCGCCGCCTTCCATAGTATCGCCATGACGATATTTAAGGGCTGCACCGTCAAAATCTTTTTTCAAGATAATGTTAATTACACCGCCAACAGCATCTGCGCCGTAAACTGCAGAACCACCAGATTGAAGAACCTCAATTCTTTCAACTGCTTCCATTGGTAAATTAGCTGTATCTACGAAGTTATCCGTTCCGCCTGCTGGTTTTGGGTACTGATTTAAGCGCTTACCATCAATAAGCGTTAATGTACGGCTTGCACCTGCGTTACGTAAACTGATTGAAGATGCAGCAGGCGTGAAACCATGGACTTCTTGAGTTGTCATGGCTCCTGTGGTCGACGTTAAGTTTTGCAGTGCATCTTGGATAGTGGTAAAGCCTTGCTTTGCCATATCGTCTGCACTAAGAACAGTGACAGGCGTCGCTGTTTCTAAGTCGGTACGTTTAATACGTGAACCAGTAATTTGAATGCGTTCTACATCTGCACCTTCTTCAGCAGCTAGCACTACTGGAGAACTTATCGCTGCGGTGAATGCTCCGCCAACCAATGCTATGCGAATTGCATTGGCTACTTTTGAATTAAGCTGCATCTCATCTCTTCCTATATTGATTTTATCAAAGCCGCGTTTTTAATTAGTAAATCTCTTTGTTGACTTGTAAATGGGGTTAACAGGTCTTTGCGGAAGATGGATAAAATCATACTTAAATAACATTGGCAACATGACTGTTACAGGGGTAAGTTGTTATTTTTGTTATAATTATGTCTTGTTTTTGTTTTTAAAATTAACATAGACTTTTGGTGTCACATATTGTTACGAACGCTAAGAGGGTGTAACTGAATAGATAAAGCTTGGATGGGTTGTTTTTTGAGCGCAAATGTGGATTTTTTGTGTAACTACGGTAAAGAAATGTCGTGCATGATTAGCTTCAACTAAAGTGGTGACGTTTGAAGATGTTGCAAAATGTATTAGCAAAAAGGCGTTAATTTTAATGTTGCTAAATTGATTTTGTGAGGTTAATCACGATTTAACAAGTGCTGTATGGCAGATGTTTACTGGATTTGTAGGCAATACCGCTTGAATGTAAATGTTAAATTTAATTCAAGCGCTTGCCAATATGGAGAGATTTTAACGTAATTACTCAATGGTGTTACAGTTTGATAAGTGTAAACAATGAGGAGTTTTAGCCTATGGTTTTACCTTACAGCGTAATAAGGTGTGCCCTAAGCCAATATTGTCGATGTCTTCATCAACGTAAAGACCTGCTTCACTGATCATCTTTAACATATCTTTACTGTGATACATGCGGCTATAGCCATTCGCTATTGCGGTAAAATAAAGTGATGTGGCGTTTACGCAATATGCTCCCGCCTCGTAAGGTTGCCTGTCCCAGTAGGTTTCTAAAATACACAGTTCACTGTTAGGTTTCATTGCGGCAACTGTGCGTTTTAAAATGGTGATAATTTGCTGCTTTGAAAAACAGTCCAAGAACTGACTCATCCAGTATAAATCACCGCCTTCAAAAAATGGTTTGTTTGGGTCTAATAGGTCTGTTTCAAATGGAAACACTCTATCATCGACCATATTGTTGCGTGCGTTTTCCATCGCTACGGCTAGTTGCCCTGGTAGATCCATGATGGTGACGTTGACGTTTGCATCATAGCCAGTACAAGCGAATGCCCATTTACCAGTATTGCCACCGACATCGACTATATGTTGTGGCTGAGATTTGAAAATCATCGGCAGTAAACTGTCAAATGCGTGGTCTGAATAATAATGGTCAAATTCAAACCAACTACGTTTTGTCTGTTCTGGCAGTTGGCTTAATCCTGGGTAAATGGTGTCCCATTCTCCTAAGTGTTTTAATCCCGCTGCGTTGCCTTGTTTAAGCGATGCTTCTAGCTCAAATAAACCTTGATAACAAACATCATGGATAAAATTCAGGTTCTTGGATGCCATATCGTCATGCAGTAAGAAATATCCTGTTTTATCTAATCGATATAACTCATCTTTACACCAAAATATCCCCATGCTTAATCCCATATCCAGTAACACGTGAATGGCATATTCAGAAAGGTCATTGTTGTTAGTTAATTCCGTAAGGCTGATACCCGTTTCTCCAGCATTATCGATTTGTGCAAGTAAGCCAAACTGGCTTAAACAACGGGCCACTTGGAAACTAACAGGAGCGAAGGCAATTTTTTGGGCTTCAAACTTAGCGTCATAAGCGGATATAGATTTAGGGGATTGGTAAAAAGACATATAAGGAGACAATCTGGAGTGAATGTTAAAGTGCGCCAATGTTAACAAACGATATTAGATAAGAATTTGATCCAGCTCTATTCCTTCAACTATATTTACTTTAGTTAGCACTAAATAATAGTGTATTTTTCAATGATTAAGTGTTGCATAGATAATTGATATTCGATTGTTTGGTGATTGTTAGTTATTGCCCAGTAAGTGTTATTTAAATGGCTTTAAAGAATTAAAAGGAGAGATTTTTATGAATCTAACATTGAGGTTTCTAACTGTTCTTATGCTAAGCATGTTGGCGAGTAGCTTTTCTACAGCACAAGATTATGATTTAGTGATCACAAATGGACGAGTGATGGATCCTGAAACTCAGTTTGACGCTGTTGCGAATGTAGGTATTAAAGGCAATAAAATTATAATCATTACAGATAAAGCCATAAAAGGTCATGAGGAAATCGATGCTAAAGGTTTAGTTGTTGCTCCAGGTTTTATCGATACTCATTTTCATTGGACACGTCCTATTGGTTATAAATTGGCTTTGCGAGATGGTGTCACTACTGCAATGGATTTAGAAGCTGGCGTTTATGGCCCTAGAGTAAGTGATTGGTATCAGATGCACGAAAATAATAGTCAAGTCAATTATGGCACGGGATCAGGCCATGAATTTGCCCGTACTAAAGTGATGCAAAATTTACCCGATGAGGATTTATTAGATGCATCATGGTCAGTGGTCAAAGGAAGGTCCTCAGGTACTGCTTGGTTTGAAAAGGTAGCTAACCTTGATGAAGGTAATCATATGTTGACCATCATTGATGAAGGGCTGAGACAGGGTGCCCTTGGTGTAGCATCAACAGTTGGTTACATGCCTGGCGCCACAGCAAGAGAAATGTTTGAGATTCAGCGAGTTGGTGCTAATTACGGCCGCCCAACAGCTGTGCATCTAAGGTATACACCCGGAACAGTCACTACTGAAGCAAATGGTGCTCAAGAAATTCTAACCAATGCGATTGCATTAAACTCGCCAGCTATTATCAATCACTATAACAATCCAGGTTGGGAGTTAGTACAAGAACTGTTGGTAAAATTAAGAGCGCAAGGACATAACGTGTGGGGTGAGATTTATCCATACGCTGCAGGGCAAACCACCATAAATGCAGCATTTATCAAACCCGAAACCTGGGTTGAAAAACTTGGTAATAAATATGAAAACACCATGCAAGACCCATTAACTGGTGATTTTTATACTATGGAAACATACCAAGAAGTATTAGCAAAGGCGCCAGCTACACAAGTAGTACTTTATAAAATGGATCCTAAAGCGATACCTGATTGGTGCCGCCTTCCTGGCGTAACATTCGCCAGTGATGCAATGATGTTACCTGGTGGGTGGGATGAAGAACCTGTATGGGAAACCCCTTATGAAGACATTCCGAATACTCATCCCAGATTAGCTGGTACGCATGGGACTTGTTTACGTATTGCACGTGAAGAGGGCATACCATTAATGCAAATTTTAGCTGCGTCGAGTTATAACCAAGCTAAATACCTAGGTAAAACAGGTCTTGAAGCAATGAAGGTTAGAGGGCGTATGCAGCAAGGAATGATTGCAGATATCACCATCCTTGATCCAAAAACAGTCAAAGACAATGCGACTTATGCAAAAGGTACTTTGCCAACCACAGGCATTCCTTTCGTTATTGTAAATGGCACCATCGTGGTTAAAGATTCAAAGGTGTTGAAAGGAGTTAACCCTGGTCAACCTATTCGGTTCCCAATAGAAGATAAAGGACGATTTGAGCCATTATCGATCGAAAACTGGAAAAATGATTATTTAGTCGGTGATGAGTTTCTTCAAGGAGGCTTAGATCATGGTCATGTTCATTAACGATGAATGGTTTGAATCATGAAGCTTTGAGTGGAACAACATCCCTTGCCATATAACTGGATATAGTTGAGATTCACTTTGTATTTTAATGACTAAATTGATTTGTATTAATTTAGACTGTTCTATCTTTGAAGTTTGTTCATATGATTTCTGTTAGAAACAACAAATAGAGATTGTTTAATCATTCACATAATGCGATTGGCTTTTAGAGGCTTTATTTCATTGTTATCTCAACATGTGGCTAAAGACTATGTATTAGATTTAGCGAAAACGCTAATGAATTAGCTTAGTCATTTTTAGTGCCAATTATAAGAATTACAAATCTCAATGATTCAGTGTCAATTAGTATATTTTAATGTTGGGTTGAGTGGGGCAACAATCCATTTTTGTAGACAGAATTGCAGTAATTAAAACTGTTTCCGAGTAGCCGATAATAAACCAAGTTTTGGTTGATTCTATTTGTTAAATCTTATTTTGAGTATAAAAAAGCCCAGCAATTGCTGGGCTTTTATTAAAACAATCTTTGACTGTGTATTACTGTACGTTTTCGCTGTCACCAAATGCGCCAGCAAATAGTGCAGATGACAGGTAACGTTCTGCTGCTGATGGCAGGATTACAACAATGTTCTTACCTGCAAATTCTGGCTTTTCAGCAATGCGGTTTGCAGCTACAACGGCAGCACCTGAAGAAATACCCACTAAGATACCTTCTTCTTCCATTAGGCGACGAGCCATAGCAATAGCATCTTCGTTGCTGACGGCTTCTACTAAATCAACCATCTCTAAATCTAGGTTACCAGGGATAAAACCTGCGCCAATACCTTGGATTTTATGTGGTCCAGGTTGAAGTGGTTGGCCTGCTTTTGCTTGTGCGATAACAGGAGAGTCAACAGGCTCTACTGCAACAGAAACAATATCTTTGTTCTGTGCTTTAAGGTAACGACTTACACCTGTAATAGTACCACCAGTACCAACACCTGCTACAAATGCTGCAACGTCACCGTCAGTATCGTTCCAGATCTCTGGACCCGTTGTTTTCTCGTGGATCTCTGGGTTAGCTGGGTTACTGAATTGACCAAGAATTAAGTACTTAGCAGGATCTGATTGACGAATTTCTTCGGCTTTATCAATCGCACCTTTCATACCTTTAGCGCCTTCAGTTAACACAAGGTTAGCACCAAGTGCTTTAAGCAACTTACGACGCTCAAGACTCATTGTGTTTGGCATAGTAAGGGTAAGTTTGTAACCACGAGCAGCTGCAACATATGCAAGTGCAATACCTGTGTTACCAGAAGTTGGCTCTACTAATTCTACTTCTTTTGTTAGGGTGCCTTTTTTCTCAGCATCCCAAATCATGTTCGCACCAATACGGCACTTAACACTGAAACTTGGATTACGTGCTTCAACTTTGGCTAACACTTTACCATTGCTTACTCGATTAAGGCGCACTAGTGGGGTATTACCTAGCGTATATGAATTGTCTTCGTAAATGTTGCTCATGGTTTGCTCCTATGTTGGCATTGTCTAATGATAATCGGTTTAAGAGGCTTTAACAGTGATACTTTGTTATTCGTTATTCCTTTTAGTTATTAAAGTTAACTCAATTATAATAATAAAGCATCTGCTTATATAACAATGTCTTAGTTAAGCACGCTTCAATGAGCTCGATGGTCTGACCATCGCTAAATCAGCATTTTGTGCTTAGCGATTACTAAAGATAGTAATAGACTGACATTACAAAAGCGCAATTCATCCTTTCTTATTGGGCGTAATGAACAAAGTCATTACTTGTTCAACACGTAAGCTTCAGCTCAAGGTTCAACACCGAGATGAATTGTTGTTTTCACCAAATTGATACGGCAGATCTAATATGAACAAAGTGGTTATTTCAGGTAGCGGCCTTTACACACCGCCATTTAGCGTAAGTAACGAAGAGTTAGTGTTAAGTTTTAATACCTATGTAGACGAATTTAATGCGCAGCACAGTACCGAAATTGAATCTGGTGAGCTTGCCGCTTTATCACATTCTTCAGCTGAGTTTATTGAAAAAGCATCAGGGATTAAAAGCCGCTATGTGATGGTCAAAGATGGGATTTTAGATCCTAAAGTGATGATGCCATTAATTGCCGATAAACCATCAGATGCGCTTTCAATGCAGGCTGAAATTGGCATTAAAGCTGCTCAACAAGCATTAGAGCAAGCTCAGCTTAATGCAGAAGATATTGATTTGGTGATTGTGGCATGCGCTTACACGCAACGTTCTTATCCTGCTATTGCGATTGAAATTCAACAAGCTATGGGCACTAAAGGTTTTGCCTATGACATGCTGGTGGCGTGTTCATCGGCGACCTTTGCGATTGTTAATGCTGTAAATGCAGTCCAATCAGGTACTGCATCAAGAGTATTAGTCATTAATCCTGAGATTTGCTCACCGCAAGTGAATTATCGGGATAGGGACAGCCACTTCATTTTTGGCGACGTGGCAACAGCTGTTGTGGTTGAACGTGCATCGCTTGCTCAATCTGAACATGCATTTAATGTACTTTCTAGCCAATGTTTTACCGACTTTTCTAATAATATCCGCAGTAATTTTGGCCATATTAACCGCTGCGATCCGAACAATGCTGAAAAACCAGATAAATTATTCCATCAGCAAGGTCGAAAAGTATTCAAAGAATTATTGCCAATGATCTACCAACATTTAGATAAACAGCTGGCAGAAGAGCAGATCCAAGCCAATGAATTTAAGAGGTTATGGCTCCACCAAGCAAATATTAATATGAATATGTTTGTAGTTCGTAAACTTCTCGGTGATAATGTTACAAAATTGAAAGCCCCAGTGGTGTTGGATGAATATGCTAATACTGCTTCAGCCGGGTCGATTATTGCATTTCATAAATATAATCAAGATTTTACGACTGGTGATTTAGGGCTGCTTTGTTCATTTGGTGCTGGCTATTCTATTGGGAGCATCATTTTAGAAAAGACCTAATAATAAATAGGTGAATTAATTGCGTATATTGATTGTTGAAGATAACGAAGCTGTATCTAAAGTACTTCGGCATTTGTTAATGCAAGAGCTGCATTGTGAAGTTGATATTGCGGCAGATGTTTCATCAGCGAATGCCTTACTAGAACAACATTCCTATTTTGTTGTGGTTGCCGAATTGAACCTACCAGATGCACCAGATGGCGAAATTGCCCAGCTGGTGCTGATGTCTTATCAAACTCCTTGTATTGTTTTATCTTCAAACCTTGATGCTCGTCAGCGTAAAAAATTGCTTAAATTGGGTATTGCTGACTACGTGTTAAAAGAAAATCGATTCAGTTATGAGTACGTGGTTAAGCTTGTGGCGAGGTTGGATCAAAATCAACATGTCAAAGTGTTGGTGGCAGACGACTCAGTAGTGAGTCGTAAGTTCGTTAAGGTTTTACTTGAGCAGCAACTTTTTACTGTGCTAGAAGCCTGTGATGGCGCAGAGGCAATCACGGTATTAAATGAAACTCCTGATATTCAATTGCTGATCACTGATTACAACATGCCTAATGTTGATGGCTTCGAGTTAATTCTAAAAGTACGCGAAAAGTTTAGCCGTGAAGATTTAGCCATTATTGGTCTTTCAAATGATACGGATGAAAGTCTGTCTGCACGTTTCATCAAGAATGGCGCTAATGACTTTTTGCAAAAGCCGTTTGTCCACGAAGAGTTTCATTGCCGTGTGTTAAATACGCTTGACTCGTTAGACATGATCCGTAGCTTATGGGAACAAGCTAACCGTGATTATTTAACTAAGGCCTATACTCGACGTTACTTTTTTACCCAACATGAAAAAGATGTCTCTGATTCTGGTCAATTTGCATTGGGCTTAATTGATATCGACTTTTTTAAAAAGGTCAATGACACTCACGGACATGATGTGGGCGATCAAGTGTTGTTTGAGTTTGCTAAACGACTTAAAAATGCTTTCGGACAACACTTTACTGTTGCAAGGTTTGGCGGTGAAGAGTTTGTCGTGGCTTTTAAAGGACTTGATGGTGACCGTGCATTCACAGTGATGGATAAATTTAGACAACAAGTTAATTCTCAGCCTTTTATCACTGACGCGGGTGAGCTAACGATTAGCTTTAGTTGCGGTATTGCCAAAGCGGAGTCGACCGATACTAACTTAGATACTTTATTACATCGTGCTGATTTGTGTTTGTATGAAGCAAAAGAAGCTGGACGAAATAAAGTGGTGTTATAAGCTCGCTTTATTGTTTATATGGTTATAAAAAAGGACTGCTTCGGCAGTCCTTTTTGATTCATTAACCTAAGGTTTGACTAGAGCAACCAAGCGTAACTGACTTTCATAAAGTAGGTTTTATCTTTTTGAGTTAATGAGTCAATGTCATCGGTAGAAATTAATCCATCAGAGTAACCTAAATAGAATACCGACTGAGGATTGAGTTTATAGCCGTATAAAATCTCGTTGCCTAAATTTTGATATTGTTCATTGGGTGATTGATATTGATATAAGTCTGGGTCGCGCTCAATATCAGTATAAACACTCGATAAACGTAAGAAACTGTTTAAGGTTATTTGCCAATTTAAGCGTAAATCAGTTAGGTTAGCGGTAAATAATCGACCTTCATCCACATCAAGCGCTTGGTATTTATGGTCTATATCTAAAATAATTGAATCGGTAATTTTCCATTCAAACGCAGGGTTGAACATCGTCACTGTTGCAGGGCGATCATTGGCGTAATCAATATCGTCACCATAGTTGCTATCGAACTCAATTTTTAACGAGTCGAATGGCACAAAGTTAGTGTAAAACCACATTAGGTCGATGGTATACATGCTTGTATTGCCATCAATAGCAAGTGAAGAACTATCAAGACGACGACCAACACGATCTTTGTGGACAATACCTGTAGCAATATAACTTTGCCAACCACCTTCAAAGCTCACTGATAGTTCGGCTTCTTGTTCAATTTTTTCATTATTTTGATTATGAGTAATATCCCAATCACCACCAAACTGGATCTTGCTAAAGAAGTTGTCCGTTGGGTACCAATAGTAATTGCCACCTGCAACAAACTTACTGGCGTCAATGCGTTCAATAAAACCTAAGTCAGCTCGAAAGTCTTCGCCAGTGGATTCATAGCGTGAAAATGCACGCCAATTTCGGCGTTCATGGTCATAACTGATGCGATACATGCTGTCAGAAAAGTTACCTTGCTTTTTGGTTCGCAGTACGCGTTCGTTATAATCACAATTGCCAATTTCACAGCCTTGTGGGGGAGTTGAGCAGTCATCGCCGTTACAAAACTGCTGAAAGAAATCTTCAGGATATTCGGTATCAGAAAAGACATATTGTGCAGTAAATGTATCTTGTTTTGTCGGTTGCCATTTGGTGTCAACACTGGCGACATAGTTATGGTAGTTATCTGATTGTTTTGCGGTAACTAAGCCACCAAAAGAAAGCTCACTGCTTGGATCAAAGCGATATCGTGCTGCAAGGTTATAGCTTTCTTCATCTATGGTGGCGACGTCTGAGCTTAAGTTTCCAGGTACTAGAAACTGGGTTTGTTCATCGTTTGCCGCTAATACAGCAATGGTATGGTCGTCAGTTTTACTCGTTAATTTAAGTCCATAATCTGGCGAACTAATATTTCGAGTGTGTAATAAGCTTAATTGAGTATCGAAATAGTCTTTGTTATCTAAAAAAAATGCCCGTTTTTCAGGGTAAAACAATGCGAAATTATTATTCACATCGAGTTGACCTGAATCTGCCTCGACTTGAGAAAAATCAGGATTAATTGTGGCATTAAGCAAGGTTGTCGGGGTAATACCCCAACGTAAATCTAATCCAACCTCAATATCATCTTCATCTTGCCATGGCTGATTTGGATTCAATTCTCGTTGGCTATTTCTCGCTGCAACAATAGATGGGGTAATTTGAATATCTTGGCCTTGCTGCGCGCCAGCTAATCCTGTTGCAGTGCCTAATTGACATAGTTGACATGATACGTTTCTATCAATTTTGTTGGTTGATAAACGGTGAGTTTCATTGCGAGGGTAAAATCTGACTAATTCTATTCCCCAAGTTTGAATGTCTTTTTTATCATCAAAGTTAAATAATCTAAGAGGCAGTTCGATTTCTACTTGGTAGCCTTGCTCGGTTAATTTACCCGCGCTATACCAAATCCCATCCCATGCATCACTTTCTTGGCCAGTGAGCTCATTTTCAATAGAGTCATTTTGAACGCCATAGGGGTTGACGAAAAATTGATAAGCCAGACGGGCATTATTGAATGTATCTAGCTTAATCCCGACTTGATCATCACCCCATGAATTATCACGATCACGTAAATTAGCGCGAATTTGAGAAGGGTTATTGTCATGGGCTGTAAAGGCAACAAATAGGCTGGTTTCAGTTGCGAATATTTTGGCATCTGTTGTTACTAATGCGGCAATGTTCTCACCCGGAGAGGTTTCGTATTTAAGTTGAATATTGGCGGCTTGTTGCCACTGTGGCTCATTGAATTCACCATCTATCTCAGCGTGTTGAGTTAATGTCGGAATCGTGACATTGAATTGCTGAGGATCGCCAGCATTTACTGGGGCACTTAAACTGAGGGATGTGGCAAAGAAGCCTGATAAAAGAGTATGAAAATAAACAGTTTTATTCACAATATACGTAAGAATTATGATGAGTTTGAGCAATTGTCGCAAAATCCATCGATAAGGTCGTTAACTATTTGTGTTTAAATGGTTTCAAATTGTAACTAAAATGTTTTGGTTGGGTGTGGGTCGTTGTCGTGTTGCTAGATTAGGTAAGTTTTAGCGTTGTTTGTTTTGTATCGATTCGTTTGATTAAGGGGGATTAATCAAGCTTAGACTTTAGACCTGTATATATTAGTCCTGTAAATAAAAATGCCCTAAGCAAGCTTGGGCATTTTTATTAGGATAGGGGGCGAATAGGTTATTCGGGAGCGATTTCTGGATGTTTATACGCTTCACGGTATTTATCGACCCACATGGCTGTTGCACCACAAATCGCCACAGGCATCACGATAAAGTTAACGATAGGTATCATTGAAAATAAAGTCACCGCTGCGCCAAAACTGTAGCTGGTACCTTTAGTTTGAGCTAAAGCAAATTTCATATCATTAAAAGGGACTTTGTGATTATCAAAAGGAAAATCACAATATTGAATCGCCATCATCCAAGCACTAAACAAGAACCAAAGGATAGGCGCTGCAGTTTGACCAACAACAGGTACAATAAATAGCACTAAAAAAAGTAATGCTCTGGGTAGATAGTATTTAAGCTTAATCCATTCTCGCCCTAGGATCCGCGGTAAGTCTTTTATAAGATCAACTGTGGTCCCAGAATTGAGTGGTTTACCCGTTAGATGCATTTCAACTTTTTCGGCAAGCAGTCCATTAAAAGGGGCTGCAATCCAGTTCATCACAGAGCTAAATACAAATGACATCACCACTAATAAGCTGACGATTGCGAGCGGCCACAAGAAAAAGTTAAGCCAAGTCAGGTATTCAGGTATTTGGCTGTTCATCCAACCAAATAATTCATCTAGTTTGCCGACAGCAAAATAAATTGCTGTTGAAAATAAGACTAAGTTGACCATTAAGGGAATAAACACAAAAGTACGTAGCCCTGGCTGTTTTATCAGCTTAAAGCCATCAATAAAATAATTTACACCACTTTTAACGGGTTTGATTGCCATTCATTACATCCTTGAAAAAACTACTTATTACTGATTGTGGTGACGCATTGCTCGGAAAACAAGCCTTAAAGTGTGTTTAAGTCATAAAAATCGTTACAAAATGCAGCGCGATTGGTAAAGTTAGCTGTATATCTGATTCATACTTTTATATCACTTACTTATCCTAACGGAACGACGACTTAAGCAACATGCGATTAAAACAAATAAAACTTGCTGGCTTTAAGTCGTTCGTTGACGCAACCAAAATTCCTTTTAATCAACCATTGACTGCCATTATTGGTCCAAACGGCTGTGGTAAATCCAATGTGATTGATGCTGTACGTTGGGTGCTGGGTGAAAGTAGCGCCAAGCATTTACGTGGCGACTCGATGATGGACGTTATATTTAACGGTTCAAGCGCCCGTAAACCTGTATCAGTGGCCAGTATTGAGCTGAGTTTTGAAAATATAGATGGCCGACTTGCAGGTCAATATGCCAGTTATCAAGAGATCACTGTTAAACGTCAGGTGAGCCGTGATGGCGACTCTAATTATTTCCTTAATGGTCAAAAGTGTCGCCGTAAAGATATTACTGACTTATTTATGGGTACAGGTCTTGGTCCCCGCAGTTACGCCATTATTGAGCAAGGCACCATTTCACGGCTTATTGAATCAAAACCCCAAGAGCTTAGAGTATTTATTGAAGAAGCGGCGGGAATATCTCGTTACAAAGAGCGTCGCCGTGAAACTGAAAATCGGATCCGCCATACCCGTGAAAATCTTGAGCGGCTGAGCGATATTCGCTTAGAGCTTGGCACTCAGTTAGAAAAACTTGACCAACAGGCTCAAGCGGCCAAACAATATCGTGAACTTAAGCAGCAGGAGCGTGACTTTCATGCTCAATTGCTGGTGATGCGATATCAAGAACTGCAAAGCCAAAGTGATAATATTGCGACTGAAATTAATCAGCTTGAGTTATCTATTGCGGCAGAAAAAGCCCAAGGTGAAACCACCGAACTTACGCTAACTCAGCTAAAGGCCCAACTCACTGACTTATCAGATAGTGAACAAAAGCTCGTTGAGCAGTATTATCAAGCGGGGACAGAAATTGCCAAGCTTGAGCAGCAATTGAAGCATCAACAGCAACAAGACTCCCAGCTTGAGCAGCAATTAGCTGATGTGACGAAACAACATCAAGAAGCCAGCAATGAGTTGCGAACATTATCAGTACAAGAACAGCAACTGACATCAGAAATTGAGTCTTTAACGCCACAGCTTAGTAGTGCAAATGAAGAATTAGCTATCATTGATGAACAACTGCAAGAAGTTGATGAAAAAGCTGCAGGGCTGCAGCAGCACCTGAGTATTCTGTCTGATACGGTGTCAAATGCCAAAATGGAAGCGGCGTTAACTCAAAACAAATTGCAGCATCAGCAGCAAAGTTTATCTGTGTTGCAGCAACAGCTGATTTCGTTAAAAGCTGAGCAACAACACAACACTGATGAAAATAATCATGCAGAGCTAGCGGCGTTAGATGAACAGATTACATCACTAACCCAAGAGTTAGCACTAGAAGATGACATAAAACATCAGTTAACTGAACAGCTAGAAGATAAGCAACAATCACTGCAGCAAGTATCTGAACAGTATCAGCAAAATAAGCAACATTTAACCTCGCTGACTGCTCGCCATGAGTTGATTGATCAATGGTTGAGTAACAATCAGCCTGAGCATCAACAAGCCTTATGGCAGGTGATTAATGTCACTCCAGGTTGGGAGCAAGCAGTAGACTTGCTTTTGCAGGGCATTTTACAGACAGAAGTCAACACGCTTGATAATTGGGATGAACGAGGGTTTGTCAGCTGCGATAAAGGTTGGAGTCAGACGCAAATTCAAGCGCCGGTGAATCTTGCTCCTTGGCTTGAACAGGTGGTTTGGGTTGATTCCATTGCCGAGGCAAAGTTAATACTCGAACACCCAAATACTAATACTGAGTTTGGTGACAACTCTTTATCTCGTGGCAATTCTGTATCTCGTGAGAATAGAATGTCCCGTAACACCATTATTGCTACCAAAGACGGCTATCTCGTCGGTCAAGGTTTTGTGATTAGTAAATCAGAAGGTCAGCAATCTGAGCTTGCACTTAAAAATGAAGCTGTGCAACTCGACACAGAAATAACTGAACTGCAGCAAACGCTGCTCGCTGAACAAATTGCAGTGAGCGAGCTTACTCAGCAAGTGGCGGATGTTCACGGACAAATGGCAGCGTCTCAAGCTAAGTGCCATCAGTTGCAGCTTCATTGCAGTAAATTTGAGGCACAGAGTCTTAGCTTACAAAAACAGCAAAAAGAAACACAGCGACGCAAAAGCAATTTAGATCAGCAAGTCGTCAATTGTCAGCAACAAATAGAGCAAGGGCAGTTAACTGTCGCACAGCTATCCAGTGAAGTTGAACAGTTAACCGGTCAGCACCAGCAGCAGTTGGCTCATCAGCAACAAGCAAATCAAGACTGGCAGACAGCGAATCATCAATTGCGTGAATGCAAATCGAAACGTAGCCAGCAGGAACGTGAAGTTAATCAGTTACAACAAAAGTCACAGGCGTTACAAACTCAATCAGCGGTGACTTCTGCGCAATTAAGCAAGCAACAGCAAGTTTGCCAAGGACTTGCTAAAAAAACGGAACAGTTGCGATTGCTGCAAAAACAAACAAATGAAACCTTGGGCGATCAGCAGTTAGCCCAGTTACAAAATCAACTATCGCAGCAATTAGATAGCCAACAAACAAAGCAACAATTGTTAAATTCCAACAGGACGCAACAAGCTGAGTTGCAAACACGTGTCGATAGTGCGGTATTGATTCAAAAACAACAGCTTGGTGCACTTCAAAACTTGACTCAATCGCTCAGCGGGTTAAAGTTACGGCGTGAAGGTTTAAAAGGTCAAGCTAACGGTCAATACCAATTACTCGAAGAGCAACAAATTACTATTCAGGCGGTACTCAAAGAGATACCTGAAGGGGCTAAAGTTGGCGCTTGGCAAAAGAGTTTAGATAAAGTCAGGGCGCGAATAAGTCACTTAGGGGCAATTAACTTAGCCGCTATTGAAGAGTTTGAGCAGCAAAGCGAGCGAAAAGCCTACTTAGATAATCAAGATAATGATTTAAACAAAGGCTTAGCCAGTCTTGAAGAAGCAATAAGAAAAATTGATAAAGAAACACGTAGTCGTTTTAAAGTGACATTTGATGCGGTGAATGCGGATTTATCGAGGTTGTTTCCTAAAGTTTTTGGTGGTGGTAAAGCGTATTTAGCATTGACCGACGATGACTTACTTGAAACTGGAGTGACCATTATGGCGCAACCTCCAGGTAAGAAGAATAGTACGATTCACCTTCTTAGTGGTGGAGAAAAAGCGTTAACCGCTTTATCATTAGTATTTGCCATATTTAGACTTAATCCTGCACCATTTTGTATGCTCGATGAAGTCGATGCACCACTTGATGACGCCAATGTTGAGCGATTTTGTCGTTTACTCAAAGAGATGTCACAGAGTGTGCAGTTTGTTTATATCAGTCATAATAAAATAACCATGGAAATGGCTGATCAATTAATAGGTGTCACTATGCATGAACCGGGAGTTTCACGTATAGTCGCAGTAGATATCGATGAAGCGGTGGCACTAGCCGACGCGGATTAAACAGGATTACAGGGTTACCAATGGAAGATTTTCAACTGGTTTTGTTTGTACTGGGTGCAATAGCGATAATTGCAGTACTGGTTCATGGTTTTTGGTCTATTCGTAAACAACAACCAAAAAGCCTAAAAGACAACCCAATGACGGGTTTTTATAAAGACCAAGCTCAGCAGCGAGATTCTCAAGGGTTTGATGCTGACGGTATTGGCGAAGTTCGTCGAGTTAAAGTGGACAGTGATACAAGTGAAGGCGCTAAAGTAGAACCAAGCCCAACCCCTACACCTTCAGGCCATCAACCCGACAATAATGATGTTGAAATCAATGAAGTGGGATCTAAAAAAGGCATTGGTTTACAAAATCAATCTGCGGTTAATACTCAAGCGCCAAGTTATCATCCTGAGCGTAAAGAGCCTGTACTGAAAGTAAGCGAGCCAGTTCAAGAAACTATTGCAGAAATTCAACCAGCAGTTGAAGAGCACGTGCCAACTCAGCAAGCGTTGTTTGCAGAAGACTCTTATTCTCAACCACAATCGAGCCAAGTGGAAACCATGACGACCGCTGACGTTGAGCCTGCAGAGAGTAAGCAAGACGCGAGTGTCGCTCAAGCGGCAGTAAATGAGACAGTTAAACCAACATTGCAAGAGACGACTTCACAAGATGCTGTGATAGACACAGCAGAACCAGAAGAGCCGTTAGGTGAGCCTCAAGATGTATTAGTGCTTCATGTGGTTGCTCGTGAAGGTGAACAAATGCATGGTGCTGAGCTATTACCAAGCTTGCTGTCATTAAACTTCAAATTTGGCGACATGGATATTTTCCACCGTCACTTAGATAATGCTGGCAACGGCAAAGTACTATTCTCGATGGCAAACATGCTTAAACCGGGCGTATTTGACCCAGATAACATGGAGCAATTTGTCACCCAAGGTGTGGTGTTGTTTATGACTCTGCCTTGTCACGGCGATCCATTAATGAACTTCTCAATCATGCTTAATTCTGCTCAGCAGTTGGCTGATGATTTAGGTGCAGAAGTCTTAGATGGCCAACGTCAACCTTGGACGGATAGCACCAAACAAGAGTATTTAGGCCGTATCAGAGTTGTAGCGTAAGCGGCGACAATTTAATATTAAATGATAATAGAATGAGGCCGCACTTGCGGCCTTATTTGTCTTTAGATGAGTAATTTTTATGCAAGACATTAAAACAGAAATTCAGCAAATTAGCAGTGAACTGCATAGCCATAATATTCGTTATTACGTTGACGATGCTCCTAGTATTCCAGATGCTGAGTATGACCGTTTAATGCAACGTTTAATCGCACTTGAAACAGCTCACCCTGAACTAATGAGTGCGGACTCTCCGACGCAACGTGTAGGCGGCGTTCCTCTGGCCAAATTTGATCAAATTACCCATTTAAAGCCAATGTTGAGCCTTGATAATGCTTTTGAACAAGCTGATTTTGAGGCATTTAATAAACGTATTAGCGATAAAGTCGATACGGTTCATTATTGTTGTGAGCCTAAATTAGATGGTCTAGCTGTCAGTATTCTATACCGTAACGGTATATTAGAACGGGCAGCAACACGTGGTGACGGAGCGGTGGGCGAAGATATTACCGATAATGTTAAAACCATTAAGTCAGTGCCACTCAAATTACGTGGAGAACACTTTCCTGAGTTATTAGAGGTGCGTGGTGAAGTCATCATGCCAAAAGCGGCTTTTGATGCATTAAATGAACGTCAATTGAGTAAAGGCGAAAAGGTCTTTGTTAATCCACGTAATGCGGCCGCAGGTAGTTTAAGACAGCTAGATAGTAAAATTACTGCAACACGTGCACTAGGCTTCTATGCCTATGCATTAGGGGTGGTCGAAGGTGAAGTGACTCCATTAGCTGATACCCATTTTGGGCAACTAAACCAGCTTAAAGAATGGGGACTACCGTTAAGCCAAGAAGTGAAAGTCTGCGAGTCTTTACCAGAAGTGTTCGCTTATTATGCCGATATTATGGCTCGCAGAAGTGAGTTATCTTATGAAATTGATGGCGTCGTCATAAAAGTTAACGATATTGCTAAACAACAAGTGCTTGGTTTTGTTGCGCGTGCGCCGCGCTGGGCTATCGCGTATAAGTTTCCAGCTCAAGAAGAAATGACCTTACTAGAAGATGTGGATTTTCAAGTCGGTCGTACAGGTGCGGTAACGCCAGTTGCACGTTTAAAACCTGTCTTCGTGGGCGGTGTTACTGTATCAAATGCCACGTTACACAATGCCGATGAAATAGCGCGTTTAGGCGTCAAAGTTGGTGATACCGTAATTATTCGCCGCGCGGGTGATGTTATTCCACAAATCGTGGCCATTGTGCCTGAAAAACGCCCTGATAATGCGACTGAGATTACTTTCCCGTCAGAGTGTCCCGTATGTCAAAGTTTAGTGGAACGTCTTGAGGGCGAAGCGGTTGCTCGATGCAGCGGTGGTTTGTTTTGTGAGGCTCAACGTAAAGAAGCGATTAAGCATTTTGCTTCACGAAAAGCGTTAAATATTGATGGTATGGGCGATAAAGTCGTTGAGCAGCTGATTGACAAGGAGCTTGTACAAAGCCCTGCTGAACTGTTTACCTTAACTGCATCAATGGTGACCATGCTTGAACGTATGGCAATGAAGTCAGCGACAAAGTTAATTGCTGCGATAGATGATGCGAAGACCACGACGTTAGCTCGTTTCATTTATGCTTTGGGGATCCGTGAAGTGGGCGAGGCAACAGCCGCTAACTTAGCAAGTCACTATAAAACGCTGGATGCAATTAAAGCGGCAGATATTGATGCCTTAATTGAAGTGGATGATGTCGGGACAATTGTGGCAAAGCATATTGCGCACTTTTTTGCTCAACCTCATAACCTTGAAGTCATTGATAAGTTAATTGAAGCAGGCGTGAATTGGCCTGCGATTGAAGCGGTTGATGAGGCTGAATTAAGTCTTAAAGGCCAAACGTGGGTGTTAACAGGCACCTTAACTCAGCTAAATCGAAATGATGCTAAAGCTCAATTACAAGCCTTGGGAGCGAAAGTAGCGGGTAGTGTATCAAAAAATACTGACTGCTTAGTGGCGGGTGAGGCCGCTGGTTCTAAACTGGCTAAAGCGCAGGATTTAGGGGTTAAAGTGATTAATGAAGACGAGCTATTAACTTTATTAAAGGCATAATCCATACACACAAATCAGTTTGTAGATAAGAATGTATCACTTGGGTGCTTGTTTTATGAGATTTAACCCTTATCTCTTTAACAAGCASTGCTTTACACTGATGTTGTCGGTTTAAACAGTAAAGCAGGTTAACCAAGTTGATATAGGTTCAACTATAAGCATGTTGATAGGTAAGTTGTGAATTTTAGTAATATCACTTGGCTCGATGAAAAAGGGCACATAAAACCCCCCATTTTTTTATATCTGATACTGGTCTTTCTGGCTCGTGGTTGGTGTGTTTTTATCGCATCACTCACACAGTTTAATGATCGTGCAGGCTTAGTACGATTATTTTATCCCGAGAAATCTGACTTCCTAATGGCATTAATGGCTGGCGTCGGCGCTGTTATCATATACGGGCTGATTATAGCGGAAAGAAAACGGGCGCCTCAGCTCGCAAGGCCTTTTTTTAATAAGATTAAATATGGACTTTGGTTATTATTGATTGTCGATGCCATCATATTGAATCAGCGACTTGTTCATGATGACTTTTTGTTTCGTGTGAGCTTTGCGCTTGATGCGTTATTTATTTTCTGGTCTGCAATTTATTTATTAAAATCAAAACGGTTACATTACTATTTTAAAGATTGGCAAAATGAAACTGACTATCTTAATGCTGAGCAACATCATCAAAAAGACAGTAATACCGAATTGATTGAAAAGACGCTCGATGCGCATCAAGCAAAACAATATAATCGACCGAAAAATCCGTCCGCAATTGAGCAAACTCACGAAAAAAACTAGCGGTTTTATCAACTTGTTAGATAAGCTGCAATATTTTTGACGTTATTTATAGTATATTTGATGCAATACGTTACATTTATCATAATGTGAATTAACGATTATTGAATTTCGCATTAATATGAACTGTATGGATTGCAAAGGTAGCTAATAGTGTCAAAAACGGAACCTATCAATATTCCCTTGTCGCAAATTGTTGTCGGGCTAACGGTAAAGCTGCCTTTGTCGTGGTTTAACAATCCATTTTTTCGCAATAAAGTCCCTGTTACCTCGCAAGCTGAAATCGAATTAATTAACAGTTTGGATATTAGCTACGTTACCGTTATTAGCGGGATGCATTTATTAGCTGATGATAAGCCTGAAGAAGTGGTTGAGGCTGTCGAGCAAGTCGTTGAGTTTGATATTCAGGGCGCCATCAGAAAATCAATACGTTCAAGCCAACAGCGCTTTAATAAAGCCGCCAGCGATTTGAGACCCGCTTTCAGTAAAGTCGTCAGTGACGCCGAAGTGTCTTATCGTGAATCTGCGTCTGTGGTTGAACAGTTAATGACGCACCTTACTGAAACTCAGCATCCTGAGTTTGTGCTTGTAACCAGTGTGGATAAAGAGCCTAGTATGACCCAGCACAGCGTATCTGTTGCTGTATTGTCTATGATGATGGCAAAAAGCCTTGGGCTAACACCTACTGAGCTTAGAGATATTGCATTGGGTTGTGTGTTTCATGATATAGGCAAATTAAAAATCCCTGATGCAATTCGACGTAAGCGCACGGATCTAACTTCTGTAGAAATAAATTACCAAAAAACACACCCTAATTTGGGGTATGAGATGCTCAATCGCAGTGGGTTATTTCCTGCGCCTATGCTGAATATTGTTTTGCATCATCACGAATTCATTGATGGCAGCGGTTACCCTGACAAATTGTCTGGGAAAAAAATTCCAGCATTAACTCAAATTGTTGCGCTAGCTAATGATTATGCGGGGTTATTACTGAAAACTGGTTCGCCTCAAGTGGCATTAGGAACCTTGTTCAAAACCCGAGTCGGTAAGCATGCAAAGGAATACATTGAAATATTGGTCAAAGTGTTAGGCATTTATCCACCAGGCTCTGTCGTAAAGTTATCTGATGGCCATTTTGCAAAAGTTATTATGACATCTCGCCAATCAAAATTGCCCCAAGTTTATAGCTGTAATGAACGAGGAGGCCAATCTGCCATCCGCTGTTTAACAGATGAAGGTGTGAACATCGTTGAAACTGTTAAGATAGATACATTACCTGAAAAAGTCATCGATACGCTTCAAGCTAAAAGTCCTGTTTGTTTTTATGTGAGCCATATTGAAGATTAAACAAGTCACAAATTTATTCAGTAACTGCAGTACCCCCATCACTCTACAGGTAATTCATCGTCAAAACCGAAACTGAGTAAGCCCTAATAGAATTGTTTTAACATTGCATAAATTGTTGAAAGCCCTGTTCAATATTACTAAACACGCTTTATACTCGCTCATTCTATAAGTTAATCTCCCACCTAAGAATCATTGAATACGGAAGTGAAAGTATGAACGATATTGCGATTGTTGGTTGCGGCTGGTTCGGATTACCTCTGGCAAAACTACTTGTCGAGCAAGGCTTTAATGTTTCAGGAACAAAGCGGACTGCTGAAGGATGTGCGTCGCTGTTATCGCATAAAATTAATCCTTTTGAACTCGATTTAAGTACCATCAATGATAATGAACTCGAGTCAAAGGCAATGACGTATGCGGGGCTTTTCGATGCAGACATGTTAATTGTGAATATTCCGCCGGGACTCAGACGTGGAGAAAGTGAGTACCTGACGCATGTTGAGCGATTAATGTCATTGATTGGTGATCGTCAATACCAGCGAGTAATCTTTATTAGTACCACTGGGGTTTATCCTGCCATTGATAAAAATATGACAGAAAATGATGCACAGGTTTATGATGATAAAAGTGCCATATTACTTAAGGCTGAATCGCAATTTACCGCTATGAACAACAGCTGTATTCTTCGTTTCTCTGGTTTAATTGGTCCCAAAAGGCATCCTGGTAAGTTCTTTGCTGGTAGAGAGAATATTGCAGGGGGTAATGTTGCGGTAAACCTAGTTCACCTTGATGATTGTATTCAAGCGGTGACGTCAATTGTGAAGGCAACAAGCGCTCACCAAGCTGTTAGTGAGACCTATAACCTTGCCGCGCCTAAGCATCCGACTCGCAGCGAATTTTATCGGTATGCTGCTAAGCATTTGGGGTTAGCCGAGCCAAGCTTTAATGACGATAAACAACCCAGCAAAGTGATTGTTGGTGATTTAATTTGCCAGCAACTCGCATTTAACTATATTCACAGCGACCCGATGTTGATGCTAGATGCATGCTAAGGCTTTAATGAAGACAAGCAACGCAGTAAGCTTGCATGATTCAATGCGTTTTAAGATTGGTATTAATCCCTGATCAGGTATAATACGCAGTATATTTATGATTAAAGGCCAATATTGAATGAGCAGCGACGTTGCAGAGTTTCCACTATTGAGTGGCGATGAGTTTGTAGAGTTATATAAAGTATTAAAAGTACAAGGTTTAGTAGATGGTGGTGGCGCAGCTAAGCACGTTATCTCTGAGGGTCTTGTAAAAGTAAACAACGACGTTGATACCCGCAAACGCAAGAAGTGTGTGGTTGGAGACGTAATCGAGTTTAATGGTGAACGTATTAAAATCGTTGCCAGCGTATAAGGATACAATCATGCAATTCCCTGATGATGATAATGGTAAAATGCTTGCGGCGATGGCCGAATCAGGTATTGATTTAAGCGTTGCACTAGATGTTGATTTCTTTTTGATTTTTGATGATCAACGTGATGCTGAATCAGCGCTTGAAGCGTTAACGCAAACAGATCTAAAAGGTGAGCTTGAGCTTAACTTTAGTGAAGAGATTGAAAAGTGGGAGCTGATTGTTTGTTTGAATATGGTTCCAGCATATGAAACTTTAGTCGCAAAAGAAATTGAACTAAATGATTTTGCTCAAGAGTTTGATGGCATGACAGATGGTTGGGGCGTGATGCAACACCAAGAGGGTGATGACGAATTTGCTGACGATGACCATGAATGTGATGATAACTGCTCGCATTCTCACTAGTCAGACATCACGTTAACGCTGTTAGCTCGATGAGCTCGCATTCATTGCTAATTATGGCTTGCTAAACCTAGATGAACTATGTCTTATGTCAGTGAGTAGTAAGCAAGAATAATATGATGTAATGACTGTTAATATTATGAAAACAAAAACCACCTTTAAGGTGGTTTTTTTGTGCCTTTCTATTATAGGATGTAGCCACATGCAGAAATAATAATTATTAGTGGAGTCGCATTCTCAATGGCAAGACATATTAGCTTTGGTACCCCAGTTAACGACGCCGAACGTTGGGCATTCTCTTTATTATCAGACGAACTTCCTGAAGATTATTTACTTCTCACAAACGTTGAAATTCCAACTCATACCGGCCAAGCCATGGAAGTTGATGCCTTAGTTGTGGGTGAATTTGGCGTTTATGTTGTCGATGTAAAAGGCTACATCGGTCGATTGAATGCAGGTCTCCATGCTTGGTCACTCGATGGACGCCATGTTGATAATAGCTTGTCTAAAGCTAACTATGTTGCTCGAGTCCTTGCGGGTAAGCTTAAAAATAAAATTCCAGTGGGAGTTTACGCTCCTTGGTGTCAAGGCATGGTGTTTGTTACTGGCCGAAAAGGGGAAGAAATTCTGGTCGAGAAAGACACCGGGAAACTAAGTATTTATACCCCAGCGAAAATCATTGAAGCATTGACAAAAGAGTGGGGCTTGACGGCGCCTCATATCCACCCTGTAACTGAAACGCAAAAAGAAATGGTGTTGGATACGATTGGCCAAGTGGCGTTAGTTGAGCAGCGTAATAATAAGATCCAAGATTTTATTAAGCTTAAATGTCTCTTTTTACAACAAGGTTTAGAGGTTTGGCAATCTGAGTACAATCCAGGTGGTTGGACAGCCCCTTGGCTGTTAAAAATTCTCGTGACAAGCCAGTTTGAGCACAGCATTGATGCAACTAACCATGAGCAAAAACTGAGAGATGAATTTAAGCGTATTCAGTCATTATCAGGCTGCAGTTGTGTTCCTTTTTGCGCGCCGTTAATTCAAGATGGTGAGCAAGTTGTGCTACCGATAAGAATGCCACGTGGTGTACCGCTTAATATTTTTGAAGTAGATAAACAAACCACCTATCAACTGCTTGAAATTCTAAGACGCAGCGTGACAGGGCTTCAACAGATCCATCGTCGAGGTTATACCATCGGTGGCTGGGCCGACAATTGTATCTTTATCTCAGAAGATGCTGATGTTGAATTTATTGATATTAAAGATTCACTTAACACCAGCGAAGATATTAAAGCCTATGCGCAAGCGTTTTTATCTTTAGCTGAAAAAACACTGCAACCTCGAATTTATCAATGGTACCGCGCTGCAGCCAATGGCAGTACGATAGATTTAGATGCCATTCGCTGTGATTTATCGGCGTTAATTGACTTGGGTGTATGTGATACCCTGCCGCAGAAGGTCGAAATAGAAAAAGGTGCTGTTATTGACCATCACTATCGGTTAGATCATTTTATCTCGGCCACTTCACGTAGTCAGTTGTGGCGAGCATTGCATATCCAAGGTAACTACCCTTGCTGTGTCAGTGTCTATCAAGATGTTGACAATCAATGGCACACGTTAAGTAATATGTATCGTAGTTTAGCGAAGATTTATCATCCTCATGTAGAACGAGTATTAGCGTTTGGACAGTTACCTCAATCTGATGACTTGTTTATCGCACGTGATTGGGTTCAGGGTGTTGGACTTGATGAAGTGCAAACTATCGAGGTAGGCCAACCTAGATTATGGTTTGTGCAACTATTAACTGCGCTGCAATATTTACATAGTCTAGATATACACCATGGAGCCATTTGCCCTAAAAACATCATTTGTCGTGATGAAAAAGCCACATTAGTGAACTTTGGTATTGGTTCTGATATTGCGGCAACTCATTATGCCGCGCAATATGCCGATCCGACACTTTGGTCGGTTGAAGGTGATGCAGAAAAAGACTTGTACGGTTTAGTGGCAAGTTTTATTGATGCGATGGCACCTGAGTCGATTAAACAGGGCTCTTCTGCTGATGCGATGCTGCGAGCACTAGAGCAATATGATAAGCAATGGCTTGGTGAAGCATTTTACGATGCTTGCTATAAAATTTTAAAATTTGAAATGCGCATAGTGCCTAATGTGAGTTACGCTAAGCAATTAGGTCTTGATGAACAAGAGCTTGAAAATTCAGGCTTATAAACAGTATTTTACAAGGGCGCAATTAAGGATGTTTGCACCCAATACTTGCTTTACCAGCAATAATAAATGAGGGAAATAATGATAATAAACCGTGTCACAATGTCAGACATTGACGATATCTTGCCGCTCTTTTCGCAATATATGTTTTTTTATGGTGTTGAGTTACCAAAAAATCAATATATCGAGTATTTAACCGCGCGTTTGCGTGAGCAAGAAGCTTTCATTTTTGCAGCGTACGACGAAGCAAGTAATCCCGTTGGTTTCGTATTAAATTATCAAAGCTTTTCAACAGTTGAGCTAGGTAAGATTTTGGTGCTTAACGACTTGTTCGTTGATCCTGACGCTCGAAATCAAGGCGTTGCCAATCGATTAATACAGTGCTCTATTGAGTTAGCAAGAGGCCTGAATGCGGTAAGAGTGGATTTAGGGACTGCAAAGGTTAACTTTCCAGCCCAATCGGTTTATGAAAAAATAGGCTTTGTTAAAGACACGCGATTTTTCTCTTACAGTTTATCTATTAACGACCATCAAGCTGTTTGTTAAGCTGCATTCGGTAATAAACCTGTTGGCATTAACGGATTATCTCAATCAGCAGGTTTACGCTTTTTACTGAGCAAAAAATAATAAATATAAAAGTAGGTCCTATATGCAACAAAGCGAAATGTATCACATTGGCCGTGAGGGTCAGAAGTGGACTGATGAAGATAAGCAGCAATGGTTTTCGCTGCAACAAATTAAACGCAGTTATCAGCAAGAGGTTGTGAGAAAAATAGAAGCATTAGCAACGTCTTTTACTGTTACTCAATATGGTGCGCTATCGTACGATGAAGCTAAATATCCTTTATTTCTTATCAAAGATGAGTGGGATGCCAATAAGCCTGTTGTGCTTGTGACTGGTGGCGTTCATGGCTATGAAACCAGTGGTGTTCAAGGGGCGATTCGTTTTGTCGAAACTAAAGCTAAAGCCTACGCAGAACATTTCAATTTAGTCATAGCACCATGTGTTAGCCCATGGGGTTATGAGACGATCAACCGTTGGAACCCTAACGCAGTCGATCCTAATCGCTCATTTTACCCTAATAGCCCAGCTGAAGAGTCTGCTTCATTGCTTAACGCTGTGTCAGATTTAGGTGTCGATTTTCTTGCTCATATTGATCTGCATGAAACCACAGATACTGATAATTCAGAATTTAGACCTGCACTTGCCGCTAGAGAAGGCACAGTTAATCATAACTGGAATATTCCAGATGGTTTTTATTTAGTTGGTGATTCTGAAAACCCACAGGATGAATTTCAAACAGCGATTATAAAAGGCGTTGCTGCAGTGACGCACATCGCGCCTGCAGATGATGATGGCAAATTGATTGGTGTTGAATTGTCACAGTTTGGAGTGATTAACTATCCGTGCAGTGAACTTGGCTTATGTGCAGGGTTAACCCAAGCTCAATTCAAAACCACGACCGAAGTTTATCCGGACAGTCCGCTATCAGATGACGAAAATTGTATTTTGGCTCAAGTGGCGGCGATTTGCAGTGGTTTAGATTATTTGCTGGCAAAGCGTTAGCAACATAAGCTGCTTGTTTATTGGCTAGCTAGCCAGTTGATATCACCAGCTTTTCGTTTTTAAAGATAAAACCTACCTATTGGTAGGTTTTTTTATGGTGTTTTCCGGTGATGCTGTGGCGATCTTGATCACGGAATCCGCCATAAGCATGCACTAAGCAGACTGTGATTTTTTTTGTTAGACACTGATCACACTTTTGGTTGCTCATAAACATTCTTTTTTAAGCGGTCTAGAACATAAAATGCGATAAATGAAACTTTATTACCACACATCGCTCATGGTTATTGTTCGTTGTAATCACAAAAAAGCTATTTGGTGAGCTGTTTGTCACATTGTTAACTTGTTGGGGTGTAATTAATTAACCATAAAACAAAGCTTTATCTTCTTTATGAGTGTGATTTACATTGTCCACATTAAAAAATAAGGGAGGGCGCTCTAATGGAAAACATACCCAATAAGTCACCGACAGAAGTGACCAATAAACGACATTTTATTATTTTGTTTAGCAACATCGCACTATTTGCGTTGTTGTATAACTTTCTGCCATTTGAACAAGGCATTAATACAGGGCTATCACTGCTTATTTTTGCTGCGATTTTGTGGCTGACTGAAGCGATTCATATCAGTATTACGGCGATATTAATTCCTATTTTGGCCGTGTTCTTGGGCGTATTTGATACCCAAACAGCAATGAGCAACTTTGCTAACCCTATTATTTATTTGTTCTTTGGTGGCTTTGTATTAGCTGCAGCATTAAATCATCAGGGTATTGATCGTTTAATTGCCCAAAAAGTGTTGTTGTTCTCTAAAGGTAAGTTAGGTATCGCGTGTCTATTGTTGTTTGTGGTTACTGCAGTATTGTCGATGTGGATCAGTAACACTGCCACCGCAGCCATGATGCTACCTCTAGCGCTTGGTATATTGCATCAATTAGATTTTAAAGAGCATAAAACCACTTATTTGTTTGTTTTACTTGGCATTGCTTATTCAGCAAACATTGGCGGTATTGGTACATTAGTCGGCAGCCCGCCAAATGCTATTGCGGCAGCGCAAGTTGGTTTAACGTTTAGTGACTGGTTAGCGTTTGGGTTACCTACAGTCGCGTTAATGCTACCTGCGATGCTGGTGGCGTTATATATCTTTCTGAAACCTAATTTATCAGCAAGGTGTGAACTGAAAGCTGAAGATACGTCACTTTCATTAAGTGGCAAGCTGACCTTAGTGATATTTCTTGCGACGGTTTGTTGTTGGATATTCAGTAAGCCGATTTCTCAGGCCTTAGGTGGAATTAGCAAATTCGACACGATTGTCGCTTTAGGTGCTGTCGTGGTGCTTGCGAGCTTAAAACTGGTTGATTGGAAGAAAATTGAATCAACGACAGATTGGGGCGTACTGATTCTATTCGGAGGTGGGTTAACCTTGAGTGCGGTGCTTAAAGCAACAGGCACCAGTGTATTCTTAGCACATTTTGTGACTGATATTTTCGGTAACGCGCACATGGCATTGTTTATTATTGCAGTGATTGCCTTTGTGGTCATGCTGACAGAGTTCGCCAGTAATACCGCAAGCGCCGCGTTATTAGTTCCAGTTTTTGCCGCAATTGCAGAACCATTAGGCTTGTCACCTGTAATGATTTCGGTGGTGATTGGTATAGCGGCTTCTTGTGCGTTTATGTTGCCTGTAGCAACTCCGCCTAACGCGATTGTGTTTGGTTCGGGCTATATTAAACAATCAGAAATGATGAGAGCAGGAGTCATTATTAACTTTATCAGTATGTTTGTGCTCTTTATGATCACTAACTTCTTTTGGGGTTTTTAAGCCATAGACAAAAATAGCGTTAACCAAAAAGCAGCTTAGGCTGCTTTTTTGCTATTTGCAGTTTAATTAACCGCCAAAAATGTAAATGAATTCTTGCAATTAGTTTTGTAAATTTACCAATTTTACGTTTGTAACAGATAGCTTTTGAATTTTGTATTTAAAGCAGGTCTAATGGCCTATTAATAATAATTTAAGATCAATTTCATGTTCGAACTCACCCTACAGATCGCAGTCATTTTATTCTTTGTTGCCATTTTAGCAGGCTTTATTGATGCCATTGCTGGTGGCGGTGGTTTACTGACTATTCCTGCATTAATGTGGGCAGGTTTACCTCCTGCAGCGGCGCTTGGTACCAATAAACTACAAGCCTGTGGTGGTAGTTTTTTTGCCAGTTTGTATTTTATACGCAAAGGCATGGTTGATTTAAAGCAAGCTAAGTTGTCTATCGTCTGTGCTTTTGCTGGCGCAGCAGTGGGAACTATCATAGTTCAAATGATTGATGTGTCCGTGCTTGAGTTAGTCTTACCATTTTTGATTCTGGCTATCGGTTGTTATTTTCTATTTTCTAAAAAAATATCCGAAAACGATAAACAGCAAGTATTAACACCGACTGTATTCGCTTTTACAGCAGCGTTAGGGGTAGGGTTTTATGATGGTTTCTTTGGGCCTGGAACGGGCAGTTTTTTTGCATTAGCATTTGTTTCGTTAGCGGGCTATGGCCTTGCTAAAGCAACTGCTCACGCCAAAATCCTAAACTTTGCTACCAACATTTCATCATTGATTTTCTTCTTGATTGGTGGTCAAGTTGCGATTGTACTTGGTCTGATTATGTTGGTAGGCCAAGCCATAGGGGCAACGTTAGGCTCACGACTTGTGATGACGAAAGGGGTAAAAATTATTAAACCTTTAGTGGTTACTATGTCATTTTTGATGAGCTTTAAGTTACTGTGGTCTCAATACGGTTAGGCGTATCCTAACACTAAGGTATTCGCTTTCAGGTATATCCTGTTACTACACATTCAACAGTTATTGAAATAGGTCTTCATGCGCATTATTCACACTTCAGATTGGCACCTTGGGCAAAATTTTTATGGTAAAAGTCGTGCACATGAACATCAATTATTTATGCAGTGGCTACTTGAGCAGATTGGTGAACATGATGTCGATGCGCTAATTGTAGCGGGTGATATTTTTGATACTGGCACACCGCCAAGTTATGCCCGCAGTTTATATAATCAGTTTATTGTCGATATACAAAAAACTGGCTGCCAGCTTATTGTATTAGGCGGTAATCACGACTCAGTGGCAACACTTGGCGAATCAAAACAATTATTGGCTTGTCTCAATGCAAGTGTTATCCCCGGCGCGTTAGATGATGTTCGCGAACATGTATTGTTAGTGAAGGATAAAAGCCAGCAACCTTGTGCCATTGTTTGCGCCTTACCTTATTTGCGCCCTAGAGATATGGTATTAAGTCAATCAGGTGAATCTAGCTCAGATAAACAGCGCAAACTAGGTAACGAAATTGCTGCGCTTTATCAATCCTGCTTTGAATACGCACAAACATTGAATAGTGAACAATCACAAGCTTTACCTATCATTGCGACCGGCCACCTCACCACAGTTGGGGCAAGTACGAGTGAATCAGTACGAGATATCTATATCGGCAGTTTAGATGCGTTTAATGCATCGTTATTCCCTGCAGCCGATTATATTGCGCTTGGGCATATTCATCGACCTCAAAAAATTGCCAAAACGGAGCATATTCGTTATAGCGGTTCTCCGATTCCTTTAAGTTTTGATGAACTTGCAGGTCAAAAGAGTGTGTTTTTAGTGGATTTTGACAAGGATAAATTAGCTCAGGTTACACCACTTGAAGTGCCTCGCTTTCAACCTATGGCAAATATTAAAGGTAGCTTGACTGAAATTGAGCAGCAATTGTCTGAGTTTTCGCTAACACCAACAGATGGTTGTCATCAGGATATTGAGTTAACTTGGCTTAGCATTGAGGTGGCGCAACAAGACTTCTTGAGTGATTTACAAACACGTATTGCGGATATTACCGAGCCTTTAGCGGTTGAAGTTCTGCAATTAAAGCGTGCAAGGCAGCAACGTCATCAACAAATTGAACAACTTGAAAATGAAACGTTATCAGAGTTGTCTGTGAATGATGTATTTGAGCGACGTCTAGCACAAGAGGACTTTACTGAGGCTGAGCAACAACTGCGGCTTGAAAGAGTGAAGTCACAGTTTGCCCTAGTGGTATCTCAAGTTGCCGAGCAATCAACGCTGGAGGATAAATAATGAAAATCCTCAGCCTGAGATTTAAAAATATAAACTCATTAAAAAATGAATGGAAAATTGATTTTACTCAATCGCCATTTAAAGAAAATGGACTGTTTGCGATTACAGGGCCGACAGGTTCGGGTAAAACCACGATTTTAGATGCCATTTGCTTAGCGTTATATCATCGCACCCCCAGATTAAAAGTGATTTCAAAATCCACGAATGAATTGATGACCCGAGGTACCAGTGAGTGTTTAGCGGAGGTTGAGTTTGAAGTGAAAGGGAAAGGTTATCGTGCCTTTTGGAGTCAACGCCGCTCACGTGGTCAAATTGATGGCAATTTACAAGATGCACAGGTGGAATTAGCTGAACTTGATTCTGGTAAAATTATCGCTAGCCAGGTAAAGCAAAAGACCGAGCTAACTGAAGCTATAACCGGATTAGATTTTGCTCGTTTCACCAAGTCGATGATGTTATCGCAAGGTCAGTTTGCCGCATTTTTAAATGCGGATGCTAATGATAGGGCTGAGTTACTCGAAGAGTTAACGGGAACTGAAATTTATGGTCAGATTTCAGAGCAAGTGCATGTTAATTTTACACAAGCGAAACAAGCCTTAAGCTTACTTGAAGCCAAAACTGATAATGTAGAACTGTTATCTGATGTGGATATTGCTGAAAAAAACAAACAGCTAAGCGAAGGTGAGCTGCAATCTGCTAAGTTACAAAGCCTGTTAAATCATCAACAGCAGCAACTTAATTGGGCAAAACAGCTTGAACAAAACACCGCTAAACTGGCAGAAAGTGAACGTGAACTGGACGTTGCACAAAGCGAATTGACCGCCCAAGCAGAGTCACTCGCTAAACTAGAAGCAAGTGAGCCGGCTCAGATGCTTGCTCCATTATTTGAAAGCTTAACCAAACTCGAACAGCAGCAAACTCAACTGCAAACAGAGCAACTGACACTATCCCAAGCGCAGCAACAGTCGCAATTATCCCTTGAAGCCGCTAAGACAGAACATCTAAAACGACAAGAGCACTTTGATTCAGTAAAGCTGCAACACACTGAGTTGCTCACCTTGATTGAGGAGCAAGTTCAACCGCTTGATAATAAAATTGAGCAACTGAATTTTCAATGTGATCAACAGTCGAAAAATAAGCACCAACAAACAATTCAACAGCAAAAAATAACAGCGTCTCAGCTTGAGCTAACTCAAAACTTAAATCAGTTAAACCAGTCACTTTCAGATAATGACAAAGTGATTGCTCTGTATCCTCAAGGACCATTAATTCAAAGCAATATTGCAGCTTGGCAGCAGCAAGCAATTAATTTGTCAGGATTACGGCTGAAAAAAAATGAATTATCGCAGTTAATTTCAACGCTATCTCAGCAAGACATGTTTAACCAACAGCAGTTGGTGCAGCAAAATGAGGCTTTAGCGTCACTTAACGCTGAATTACAGACAAAGCAGTTAGCATTAACACATAGTGAGCAACAATTAACTCAGTGTTTAGGTACAAGCTCAGAAGCGGATTTACAAGCTCAGTACCAAAATTTGATTGAACAGCAAGTCTCCCGTACTAGATTACAGCAGTTACAAGTTGCACATACTGACTTAGTGACGCAAAGTCATAACGCGACTAATGAAAATCAGCATTTTGCTGCGCAGATCTCTGCGATTGCTCAAGAATTACAGCAAGTACGTAGTGCTTGGAGTGAAAAAAATCAGCAAGTTAAAGATTTACAAATGCTGCTTAAACAAGAGCAGCAAATCGTTAATTTAACCCAAGAGCGAGCTAAACTCATTCAAGGTGAGCCTTGTGCCTTGTGTGGTTCCAAAGAGCACCCTTTAGTTGAGCATTACCAAGCGCTTGATGTTTCTGATACCGAGGTACGCTTTGAAGCCAAGTCCGCAGAACTTGAATCAATTAAGCGTCAAGGTGAGCAATTAAAGCTGCAGCAAAGTAAGTTACAGCATCAACTTGAACTGTGCGCAGATAAACAATCGATGTTACATCAGCAGATTCAAGATTGTTTGATTGAGTACCAGCAATTAGCTGATCAATTATCTAAGCCAGAACTGATCGCCACAAAAGCTGATATTGATGGCGCACTATTGACTCATTTTGTTGAACAATCGGCTAGTCGCCAACAGTATTTACATCAGCAATTAACTGATATTCGAGAACTTACTCAGGTTAAACAATCCTGTGCTGAGCACTATCAGCAAACACTGACTTTACTAGAGCAGGAGCAACATCAATTACAACTTTTCACTCAGCAGCAGCAAAATCAGCAACAGCAATTAACTGAGTCAAAGCAGCAGCTTAGCCAAATACAGCAAAACATTACTGAGCTCGAATCTAGCTGCCAGCAACAATTTTATCAAGCTGGATTAGCTTTAGATGACTTTTCACAACTGGAAACCTGGTTAGCTGATTTACAAACCGATGTCGGTCAATGGACTTTGGCAGTAGAGCAGCAAGGACAATTAACTCAGCAGCAACAGTTATTAATGCAACAAGTTCAAACACTCACTCAGCAGCAGGATGAGTTAATTCAGCAAATATCACAACTTGATGAGTTATTGCAGAAAACGGATCTTGAGTTAACGAGTGTAAAGCAGCAACGATTCGCTGTTTTTGGCGATAAACAAATCAGTCAAGAAAAGCAGCGTAGTCAGCAAGCGTTGCAGCAATCAGAGTTGCAATTCACTCAACAGGCTCAAGTGCAAAGTAAGCTACAGCAAGAGTTCGATAAACTCGCTGCACAAGAGCAGGCCGTCACACAGCAGCTAGAACGCACAGTCAATGAAGTATCCGAAGCTAGAAACACTTTTACCTTGGCTTTATCAACCAGTCCATTTGCTGATCAAACTGAATTTGAACAAGCATTGATGCCTGTAGCGCAAAGACAAGCACTACAGCAACTTAAGCAAGGGCTAGATACTCGTATTTTGAAAGCTAGTACGGTTGTTGAGCAAACAAGGGCTCAACAGGCTGAGTTAGTTAAGCTGGGTGATGAATCTGAATATCATCAGGCAGATATTGCTGATGTTGCCATCATGCATGAGCAAACAGAAGCCCGTCTTTCAGCCATGAAAGAGCAGGTTTGGCAGTTAAAACACTTATTGAGTGAAGATGAGAAAAAGCGCACCACTCAACAAACCTTGGTGGCTGAGCTTACTCAAGCTAAACAGGACTTTGATGATATAGCTTATTTACACTCATTGATTGGATCGCAAAAGGGTGACAAATTCCGTAAGTTTGCTCAGGGACTCACTCTTGATCACCTTGTGGTGTTGGCGAATCGACAATTAGATAGGCTACAAGGTCGTTATTTATTAGAAAGAAAACAATCAGAAGCACTCGAGCTACAGGTACTGGATACTTGGCAGGGTGATGCTGTGCGTGATACGCGTACTTTGTCTGGCGGTGAAAGCTTTCTTGTAAGTCTTGCACTTGCGTTGGCATTATCGGATTTAGTCAGCCATAAAACCAGCATTGACTCGTTATTTTTAGATGAAGGTTTTGGTACGCTTGATAGTCAAACACTAGATACTGCCCTTGATGCGCTCGATAACCTAAATGCTTCTGGCAAAATGATTGGGGTTATCAGTCATATTGAAGCGATGAAAGAGCGGATAAGTGTGCAAATTAAAGTAAATAAGATGAATGGCCTTGGGGTGAGTCGATTACAGGCTGACTATAAGTTCGATTCAGCTGAGACATAATTTGTAGCTCAAGCCCGATTTATTATGACAATTGATTAGCTATTACGGCGAAAGCAAATCTCTCACTTACTGAAATATTCGTGCTGATTTCAGTAAGTTGAGGGTAATAATTCTACCTAGATTTCATTAATCGTCATTAAATATGCACGACTTATGCAGTCTTGATATGGTTGCAAACTTCTAGTAACAGTCCCTTCCCATGCCATTTACTTTCGCTTTAGAAGTGTTCATTTGAACTGTGCAGAGTTCAAATTTATGCAGTTCAAACGACAGTTTATATTTTTATTCGTCACTATTTTTGATATAACAGTTCGCTAATATATCTTCTAGTGCTTAAGTACCCATTTTTAATATTCTATCGGTTTAGCTAAAAGGTATTATTTTTTATTCAGTATTAAGGCGGATGCAAGATTGCTTTCAGCAAATAAAAGCAGGGGCCAAGCTCGATTTAATAAGGTGCAAGCCTTACCTGCAATACACAGAAAATTATTACTTGCCAGCGTATTCGTAGTGGCAGCAGCTTTGTTGTGGCCAACACCGCAAGAGTTCTCTTCTCAACGCATTCCTGTGGCTTTAGACATTGAATCATTGATCCCGAATTTATCTGATTCTGCACCAATAGATGTTATTGAGCCCGAAAAACCGAGTTTCGAACGTATTATTGAAAATGGCGACACATTAGGTCATTTATTCGAGCTTGCGGGCATTGGTCAGCAAACCATGTATAAAGTGCTTGAAGCTGATTTGAATGTACTTGCGTTAGATACCTTAGCAGTAGGTAATCGGATACAATTTTTTCAAGATGAGCAGCAACAACTGACTAAGTTAGAACTGTATTTTAATCCTGCTTATCAAGTTGTTTTTACTCGTTTTGACGATGGTAGTTTTAGTGTTGAAGAAATCAATATCGAAGGTATTTGGCAAAATAGGATTATTAGTGGTGAAATCAATGGCTCATTTTACCTCTCCGCTCAACGTGCGGGGTTAAATGCTCGTGAAATTCAAACCATTGAAAACCTATTGTCGAGCAAATTAGACTTCTCTCGTGATCTGCGTGCAGGAGACACCTTTAATGTACTAATGAATGATCAATACATCGAAGGTGAGTCAACAGGTGCGACACAGTTACAAGCTGTAAGAATTAACACTCGTCGTAATAATGTGAATGCGTTTCAGAACGTGGATGGAAATTATTATGATGAACGTGGACAAGGGTTAGCGAGTGCTTTCCAACGTATTCCATTAGAGCGTCAATACCGTTTATCTTCCCGCTTTAATCCGACGCGTAAACATCCAGTCACTGGACGTGTTTCGCCTCATAACGGTACAGACTTTGCGACCCCAATTGGAACTCGAGTCGTCGCTCCTGGTGATGGTGTTGTGTCTATGGTCACCAATCATAGATTTGCTGGAAAATATATCGTTATCGAGCATGATAACAATGTGAGAACACGCTACTTACATTTATCTAAGTTTCTTGTGCGCAAAGGCCAGCGGGTTAAACGTGGTCAAGTTATTGGTTTAACAGGCAATACAGGTCGAGTGACAGGGCCTCATTTACATTATGAGTTTCACGTGAACGGTCGACCAGCAGATCCAATGCGAGTGAGCATTGTTGAAGCATCGGTACTGCCAAAAAATCAAATGGACCAATTTAAACAATTGGTCAGCAGTAAAAAAATGATGATGGATCTAGGTTAATCTTTACAGGATTAAGACTCCTGTATTAATCCAATATAAACCACTTTTAATTCGATATTAAAAGTGGTTTTTTTATGTTCTCCAGTCTGTTTCAAACCTGTCGGATTTACCTGTATTACAGTGCTCGCAAAGAATTTGTAGGTTGTTTATGTCTAATTCGAGTTCTGGATGCTTTGATCGAGGTTTGATGTGGTCTACATGCATAATGACATTATGCTCAGGAGAGCGGCCGCAACAGGCACATTTATTTCCGTATCGCTCAAAAGCCTCAGCTTTTAAGTCATTCCATTTTTTGCTGTTATAAAACGAAAGTATTTTGGGTTCATCAAATGGTATCAGTTCCCACTCATGGTATTCAGTTGGGGAAATGTCAGGCCCCATTAACCCTACAGAATACCCCTGTTGGCTATGTATTTTTAACCAGGAACGGATAGACTTTAGTGCAGCCTTTTCTGATTTATAATGCTTGGTTCTGCGCCCTTCACCTCTATAGGTTGCTACATACATGATAACGCTCCAATACTTTATTATTTAATTAGATTAATACGGTGACTTGCCTAACTCAATACATGTCAATAATAATCGTAAATCTAACTCAAGTTGGTGATAATCCGCTGTCATATATTCACAGAGTTGGTAAAAGGCTTTGTTGTGCTCTTTTTCTCTTAGGTGTGCAAGTTCATGCACGACCACCATTCTCAATAATGGCTCAGGGATAAACTTAAGTTTTGATGAAATTCGAATTTCATTTTTAGCTTTAACTTTACTGCCCTGTACACGGTTAGCATAAGTATGAAGGCCTAACGCTTGATGGCTTAAACTGATTTTTTCATCAAAAATGACCTTTGACAAAGGATCTGATTGTTTTAGATAAGCCTGTTTATATCCCATCGCATAGTCATATAACGCTTTATCAGTGCGAATATCATGGATCGTGGGGTAGCGTTTTATTAAAAGCCTGCCGAGGGTATCGTTGGCAATATGTTGTTTAACTTGTTCAATTGTGTTGGCTGAATAGCCTTTGATGTATTTAAGCTGCGCCTGTTGTTGCTGTTTGGCTTTTACATCTTTACTGGTAACTAAGCTTGCCAGGGTATCTCTTGCGGCTGCCACTTTTGCAGAACTTACCTTAACGGGCATTTGGGGAGGTGCTTTTCGAGGCGATTTAGCTGATTTGTTTGAGCTCATTGAGTTAGCTCGCTTGATAGGGATGAATAGGGTGTTCTAATTATGAAGCCTACCCATTGATAATTAACGTGTTTGTTAAGTTAACAGGTAGGCTCGCAAATTTGTCTAGAGTTTAGACTTTACCGTACATACGACGATTTTGCTGTGCGTAAGCGGCTTCAAATGCTGGCAGCTGAACACGCTTTAGACCTAAAGTATCTAAATCTGCTTGAGGCGGGTTACGCTTAAGCTCTTCTTTGATAATAACAGGGCTAATTATGCCAACAGGCAAGTCAGTGATTTGAATAGCGGTTTCGAGTTTAAAACTGGTCGCAGAGCCGGCAAACTTACCTTTTTGCTCACGTTCAATGATGACAATTTCATCTACTTTGTAATCTTCCATTAATTTGTGGAAAGCAAAGTGAAACTCACGGATTGATTCTGTTTCAGCTGATTTTGAAATGCTGAAAGAAATTTGACGACACTCAGGTACGTTGAATGTTTCCACTTCGTAAGTTAATAAACTAATGATGGCTTCGCCACCTTTTAATTCCACACCACAAATTTTCATGTTTCACCTTACTGTTAATCTGGTTTAAATCTTTATCATGCCGATTTACTGTTAAAACAGCATGATGTTTTAATGAGGTTTACTCTTCGCCAAGCTCGTGTTCATTGTCTTCAACAATGCTGTTGTCGTTTTCAACAATTTTGGCTGGCTTGGCTTTACGACGCATTGGCGCATCACCAATATCGACGCCAGTAATAAAGCGTTTATCGCGTTTAGGTGCAATTTTAGGCTTTTTAGCCGTGTTACGCTTTTTATTGGCAGCTTTAGGGTCATTGGCCTTGGTATTTTTGTTACCCGTTTTGGGCTTATCTTTTAACCCTTTAAATTTTCCTTCAAGACCTTCTATGGTCGAAAAGTCGAAATTCTTGCGTAAAAATACTTGGATTTTCTTAAAGCTGTCCCAGTCTTTAGGACCGACTAAAGAAATCGCATCACCTTTTGCGCCTGCTCGACCTGTACGGCCAATGCGATGGACGTATTCTTCGGCAAATTTAGGCATGTCAAAGTTAATCACTAATGACACGTTTAATAAATCTAGGCCACGAGAGGCGACATCCGTTGTAACTAATATTTTCTGCTGACCACGGCTAAATTTGTCCATGATCTGATTACGAGCTGATTGGTTTAAGTCACCACTTAATGCGGCAGTTTCTAATCCTTGCTCAGCAAGTAATTTAGCTAATCGGTCGGTATCAGCACGCGTCGCTGTAAATATGATGACCTGTTTATGCTGCTCGGTTTTGAGAATGTGCTGCAATAGGGCTTGCTTGTGATCTAAGTGGTCAACTAAATACACACGTTGCTGAATGTCTTTATGCTCGTTATGAGATGCCCCAATGGCGACATGGCTCGGCGTTTTAAGTAATGTGGCAGCAATATCATTAATATGGTCATGATCTAACGTGGCTGAAAACATTAATGTTTGTCGACGTTTGTGATCAGCAGCTTCGTTAATGGCTTTTAATTGCGGCGCAAAACCTAAATCAAGCATTCGGTCGGCTTCATCAAGAATAAGGAGCTCTAAGCCATTTAAGTAAAGATGACGCTGCTCTAAGTGATCAGCGATACGTCCGGGTGTAGCCACAATAAAGTGAGGGTCACGAGATAAGGATTTAGCTTGATCATTAAAGTTTTCCCCTCCTAAAATACTGACCGCTTTATACTGGGTATTTGCCACTAATAAACGTAATTGACCGTATACTTGCTGAGCCAATTCCCTTGTCGGTAGTAATATCAACACACGAGGGTCTTTTTTAGAAAGCGCTTTTGTTGAAATAACACGCTGAAGTGCGGGTAACAAAAACGCCAAGGTTTTACCTGAACCGGTTTTTGAAGATGCCATTAAATCTTTACCTGCTAAGGCAATTGGCAGGGCTTGCTGTTGAATTTCGGTTGGCTCAGAAATGCCCATATGCTTTAGACTTTCAAGTAAGCGTTTGTCTAAAGAAAAATCGGTAAATAACAAAGGTAAATCCCCTAAAAAATGATAGCCAGATATTATAACGTGTATGCTAGGCGATAGCCAACAGCTAAAGGCTCAGTTATGCTGAGTTTATAAGATTAATTGAGTCAAATTAAGCGACAAGGGATGTAAAAGATGTCGGAGCATGAAAATGAGCCTGCGGTGAATAAACCATTAAGAGTCGGTGTGGCACTGGGTAGTGGCGCAGCTAAAGGTTGGGCCCATATCGGTGTGTTGAAAGAACTGGCTGAAATGGGAATACATCCAGATAAAATTGCAGGATGTTCAGTTGGTGCATTGGTAGGTGCAGCGTATGCCAATGATCATCTTGATGAGCTAGAAGCGTGGGTGCGTGGTTTTTCCAGTTGGGATGTTTTAGGTCTGATGGATTTAAGCTGGCGTAAAGGCGGGCTGATAAGCGGTGAAAAAGTTTTTGATGTGCTGGCTGGCCGAATTGGTGAGCTAAAAATTGAACAACTGAAAAAACCATTCTCAGCGGTGGCAACTGATTTATACTCCGGACAAGAAATTTGGTTTAAAGAAGGGGATTTACGACACGCTGTTAGAGCATCATGTTCAATGCCAGGGTTTTTACCACCTGTTCAACTAGAAGACAGATGGCTAGTCGACGGCGCTGTGGTGAATCCTGTTCCAGTATCAATGTGTCGTGCGATGGGAGTTGATGTGGTCATTGCTGTTGATTTAAACGGCCATCGCCGTAACAGTATGCATATGTTGCCACAACAGATGAAAAGCCGTGCTCCTACAGCGTTAGAAAAACAACAACAAGAAGCCAAAGAGCCAGACTCTGCTTTTATGGATATTCTGGGTAAAGGTAAAGAGTACATTGCTAGCTTTTCAGAGAAGTTTTCGATGTCGACTAAATCCCATCCAGGCATGATTGCAGTGATGTCTCAGTCAATGGATATTCTAGAGCAGCGCCATAAACGTGCCAGACTGATGGGCGATCCACCTGATGTTTGCTTAGTTCCTCAGCTTGCTGATATAGGCACCATGGAGTTTCATCGTGCGGCAGAAGCCATTGAAGCTGGCAGGCAGTCTGTGCGTCAAACTGCTCATTTAATCAACTCTGCTTTAGGGCGATAACGTTTTTCAATTACTCGGTCAAGCTCTGTTTTGCCAAATAGTGCAGAGCTTGGCAGTAATATTTTTCATTTCACTTCTCCTCATCAAACTATGATCCAGATCATAGATTTCTAGTCTTCGTTATAGCTTAATACACCATATCTAGTGTTTATTGGTTTTTTGTTGTGGATATATAGTGTTTATATCCTGTGCATAAATGGAGTAAAAGTAATGCCTGTAGTAATTAAAAGGGACGGTTGTCGGACTGTATTTGATGAGTCTAGAATTAGGGATGCCATCGTTGCTGCTATGGCGACGGCTACAGGTCATGCTGATGTTGATTACGCTGCTACCATTGCGGGTGTAATCCGAAATCAAGTCGCGAATGAAGAAGAAGTACAAATTCACCATTTACAAGATTTAGTGGAAAATCTATTAATGGAAGGGCCTCATAAAGAGGTTGCACGTCATTATATTGAATACCGTCACGATCGTGATATTTGCCGTGAAGCAAAAAGTAAACTTAACTGTGAAATTCGTGGGTTAGTTGAGCAAAGTGATAGCTCAATTTTGAACGAAAATGCCAATAAAGACGCTAAAGTTATTCCTACACAACGCGACTTACTCGCGGGTATTGTAGCCAAGCATTATGCTAAATCACACTTGTTACCAAAAGACATTGTAGCTGCTCATGAATCGGGTCAACTGCATTATCATGATTTAGATTATGCGCCTTTCTTCCCGATGTTTAACTGCATGTTAATTGATTTAGCAGGCATGATGACCCATGGCTTTAAAATGGGTAATGCCGAAATTGATACACCAAAATCAATTTCAACTGCCACAGCGGTCACTGCGCAGATTATTGCCCAAGTTGCTAGCCATATTTATGGCGGCACAACGATTAACCGTATCGATGAAGTGTTAGCGGAATTTGTGCAAAAGAGTTACCAGAAACAACTGGTGATTGGTAAAGAGTGGGGCGTGAGCGATGTGGAAGCATTTGCTATGGCGCAAACTGAAAAAGAATGTCATGACGCATTCCAGTCTTTAGAATATGAAGTGAACACTCTGCACACTGCTAATGGTCAGACTCCGTTTGTGACGTTTGGTTTTGGTCTAGGTACCAGCTGGGAGTCACGCTTAATTCAAAAGTCGATACTAACAGTACGTATGGCAGGCCTTGGTAAAAACCGTAAAACCGCGGTGTTCCCAAAACTTGTATTTGCTATTCGTGATGGCGTTAACCATAAAGCGGCTGACAGTAATTACGATATTAAAAAGTTGGCTTTAGAATGTGCCACGATGCGCATGTACCCTGATATTTTAAATTACGAGCAAGTTGAACGTGTTACTGGTTCGTTTAAAACGCCAATGGGCTGTCGCTCTTTCTTAGGTACATATGAAGAGAATGGCGAGTTAATTCATGAAGGCCGTAATAATTTAGGTGTGGTTAGCCTTAACTTACCTAGAATCGCAATCGAAGCTAAAGGCGATGAAAAAGCCTTCTTTGCATTACTTGATGAGAGAATGACTTTAGCGCGTAAAGCGTTAGATACTCGTATTGCTCGTCTTGTCGGTGTTAAAGCCCGCGTAGCGCCAATCTTATATATGGAAGGCGCATGTGGTGTTCGTTTAAAAGCTGATGATGATATTTCGGAAATCTTCAAAAATGGTCGTGCGTCTATTTCATTAGGTTATATCGGACTTCATGAGACAATTAATGCTCTTTACGGCACAGAAGAGCATGTATTTGATAGTGAGCTACTACGTACTAAAGCCGTTGAAATTATTAATGTCATGAAGCGTGCCACGGAGTCGTGGAAGGCTGAAACAGGTTATGGCTTTAGTTTATATAGCACGCCAAGCGAAAACCTATGCAGCCGTTTTTGCCAGTTGGATGCTAAACAGTTTGGTGTGGTTGAAGGTGTGACTGATAAAGGCTACTACACCAATAGTTTCCATTTAGATGTGGAAAAGAAAGTAAACCCATACGATAAAATTGACTTTGAATTGCCATATCCTGAGCTAACAAACGGTGGATTTATTTGTTATGGCGAGTTCCCTAATATGCAACATAACGTTGAAGCATTAGAAAACGTTTGGGATTACAGCTATAGCCGAGTGCCATACTACGGTACCAATACACCTATTGATGAATGTTATGATTGCGGCTTTGTTGGTGAGTTTAACTGTACAAGTAAAGGCTTTGTCTGTCCTAAATGTGGCAACCATGAGCCAAGTAGAGTGTCAGTAACTCGTCGAGTATGTGGTTACTTAGGTAGCCCAGATGCCAGACCGTTTAACCATGGTAAGCAAGAAGAAGTAAAACGCCGCGTTAAACATATCTAGTACTCGTTCTATGTCATATCAAAAACAATAAGGCGCTGAATAGCGCCTTATCTTTTGAGTGGCTAAAGTCTTAAAAGGGCGAGATCAAATAAGGCGAGTTGAAATAGGACGGCTAGGAATAAGTCACTAAGTGCTAGATATGGTATTAAACAGCATATTTTAAGACAGTTGACTACAGTGCATTAGCTTTTTAAAGGGTTAAAGTTATGAATTTTCATCAGTATTACCCAGTCGATGTGGTAAATGGACCTGGTACACGTTGTACCTTATTCGTAGCTGGATGTGAGCACCAATGTCGTGGCTGTTATAACCAATCAACTTGGGATCCACGCTCAGGTAATGAATTTACTCACGCGATGGAAGATCAAGTGATTGCAGATTTACAAGATACACGGATTAAACGTCGTGGTTTGTCTTTATCTGGTGGTGATCCTTTATTTGCGGATAATTTGCCTGCCATGTTAGCGCTAGTAAAAAGAGTGAAGCGTGAGTGCCCAGATAAAGATATCTGGTTGTGGAGTGGCTACCAATTAGCGGAAATGTCTTTAAAGCAGCAACAAGTATTAGCTTACGTCGATGTGTTAATTGATGGCAAATTTGAGCAAGATCTTGCCGACCCAAGCCTTAAATGGAAAGGTAGCGCTAATCAAGTGGTTCACGATTTGAGTCAGTTGATTGTGCTAAGTTAGTCGGCATATTTAACAACCGGTAATCGTTTCACCGATAATGACATTATTGTCTGTTCTGTCAAATACATAGTAAGCAAAGCATTGGTCACTTACGCTGTAAGAAGGGTAATAAACTGCGACAGAGTTACCGGGGATATAGGCAACTCCAATGCTAGTGGGGCCACTGGAGCCTTCAAATAGCATGAAGCAAAAATCACTATTGGTAACACATTCTTTATCAGGTTGATTCTGGCCTTCATCTTGTAAGCTCGCATCAAGTAAATACGTCAATGCATCTTGATTATATAACCAAGGGTGGCCAAATATGGTTTGGACAAATTCACCTGTTTCTAAATAAAATCCACCTTGGCTGTCAGTAGAGCTTGAATTACTATTTCGATCATTTTTCTCGATTCCTAATATGGCAGACTTGGCAAAAACTAATTCATCAAAGCCTTCAAAAGCGCCAGATACACCTTGTATTCCTGATGCGTGAGCTTCATCAGCAACGGATAAAAACCTCGGTGCAGCAATAACAGCAATGATCCCCAATATAATGATGACCACAACTAATTCTATTAAAGTAAAACCTGCTTGATGCTGGGTTTGATTAGATAGATTTTGATGTAAATTATTATTGTTATGCATATTAAAGAATATCCCTAAAGGAAAATTGAGTCCGTTAATCACTTGGCCACAGATCCATCAGGCTCAATTAATGATAGTGCATTTAACACCTTATTGAACTTAAAGGTCAATTTAGCTGCAGTAATGCACAAAATTATGCACTGTAACAAGTTTTGAAGTTAGCTTATTCAGCCGCTTTAGGTATATAATTTGCGTTCGAAAAAGTGTTGTTCGATAACAAAACAACTTTTTGCTATCGATAGCATGAAAGAATTTAAGGTAAAGAAATGAATTTAAAACAAGAACTGCAAACACTAAATGATAAAGCAGAGAAGTTTCGTCGTAAGCTTGCTGCCGCTGAAGCTCGTGAAGACAAAGCCGTTATCATGCAGTTTAAGAAAGAAATTGCGACAGTGACTAAACGTATTGCCAGTTTGAAAAATCAGCAGTCTCGTTTATTGAACAAGCAAGGCCAAGATATCAAAGGTTTGAAATTTAGCCGTGAGCTCACCAAAGCTGAACAAGCTGACATGGGTAAATTAAAAAAATCGGTAAAAGGTCTAGTGGTTGTTCATCCTATGACGGCTGTAGGCCGTGAAATGAATATCAAAGTTGTTACTGGTTTTGCTCCTGCAAAATTCTAATCCAGTATTCGAAGTTTTCATGACATAACGTCAGTTCAAGGATGATCAGTCTCAAGGATTGAGCGTTGTCTTAAAGGTTTATCCATGTCGATTAAATATATCGCCACTTCTAAGTTACCTACGCCTTGGGGCGTATTTGCTATGCATGGTTTTGAAGATACAGAAACTGGTAAAGAACATGTGGCGTTAACTTATGGCGAACTTACCTCAACTGAAGCCATGTTAGGCCGCATTCATTCTGAATGCCTGACGGGTGATGCGCTATTTAGTTTACGTTGTGATTGCGGGTTCCAGTTACAAACAGCAATGCAAAATATTGCTGAAAAAGGCCAAGGCTTTATTTTATATTTGCGTCAAGAAGGGCGTGGTATAGGCTTGCTGAATAAAATTCGCGCCTATGAATTACAAGATCAAGGCGCGAATACCGTCGAAGCTAATGAACGTTTAGGTTTTGAAGCTGATATGCGTAAATACGACATGATCGAGCCAATGCTGAAACAAATTGGGGTCAGTAAGGTTAAGTTGATGACTAACAACCCTCGCAAAGTGAAAGCGATGCAAGCCGTTGGCATCGAAGTTGTTGAAAGAGTGCCTTTGCAAGTGGGTAAAAACCGCTACAATGAAGATTACTTGAAAACAAAATCTACTGAGCTGGGTCATATGATGACTGAGCACCATTTTATCGATGATGAGAAATGAGAGTAGATAATCATTCTGGACATCATCGTTAACCCATGGTTGTTACAAAATTGAAATTTACCTGTTCAGACACATCAAGAAGCGTTGCAAAAGCATTTGCAGCGCTTTTTATTGGTTTGTCGGTTTGTGTAACGTGTTATGCCGCTGACACGAATAACCCAGATGTGAATCATTATGCGTTTGCTAACTACATAGGTAGCGGTATTTACCGAGCCTCTGGGCAAAATGCTGCAGTAGTCAATATTCCCTTTGCATTTGATATTGAAGAATCAGAAGACCATGTTTTAACGTTAAGGTTACCTATTTCGTTAGGCTTTTTTGATTATTCTTTCAGCGATCTTCCTGAGGGTGAATTACCTGACAATGTTGGTACCATGACCATTACGCCAGGTATTGAGTATAAATGGTTTTATGATGAGCAACTAACCTTAGAGTCATACCTTGATTTAGGCTATGGTCACAATTTTTCTAATTCCAGTAATGTTGGCATATTCTCAACAGGTATATCGGCTTTATATGAAGTCGCCGAACCCAAGTACACGCCTATTTGGGTAAATCGTGTTTACTACGCCGGCTATAAAAGCAGTATCAACGATAGCTCAGAAAGTTATTCAGTGCTTCAAACTGGTCTAGATTTTGGTGTAGGGCAACATTGGGATTGGGGCGAGTATACCGTTGAACCACGGTTATTTGTTGCGGGCCGCTGGTACTTCAATAAGCTAAAATTTATAACGCCATTAGATGATGATTTACAAACATCAAGCACTTACGAAATCGGTGCGACATTGGCTCTGTCTAAGCCGCTAGGTTGGGGATGGTTTAGTACAGATAGATTTGGGGTAAGTTACCAAACGGATGGCGAGCTACAAGTCTGGCGTTTAATATTCGAATTTCCGATGTAATAGTGAGTGCTGTGGTGCTTTCTGGGTTACGCTTTTATTGGTGGCGATATTCACAGCGTATCCGCTGTGAATGTAATGCAAATGAGTCATCGTGAACCGTACCGGGCTTATCTGAATGCGATAGCATTAATCACTTTCAACGAACATCACTTCGTACCTTATAATCACTTTGTACCTTATAGCCGCTCCAAGTAAATTTAGCGCCAAATATTGAAAACAGTGCGGTACGTGTTAGGCTCGCTGTTACTTTCCCCAGATGTCTGCATTCACGCCAGCAGTGCTCTTATTAGTGTGTGTCGCGTTTGTTGCGGGTTTATTGTCACTTTTTTCGACATAAGGTTTAGGTGCGGGTAAAGGCAACTTATTCGTTTTAAGCCACAGGTATTCAACTTTATCGCGAGCCCATTGCGTTTTACGTAAAAACTTTAGGCTAGACTTGATACTCGGGTTATCGTTAAAGCAGCGGATATTGATACGGCTGCCTAGTTCTTCCCACCCATACTTATCGACAAGCTCAGTGACGATAGTTTCAAGTTTCATACCATGAAGTGGATTGTTAGCTTGTGTCATGACTCAGAGTTCACTCAGATTAAAATCTTAAAATTAGCCTAATGATACCATTAACTCGATAACTTTACTTAGGCACAAGTGAGGTATATGAGAGTCGAAAGGGAGGTTTTCATTGATTTCATTTAGGTTGTCTTTTGTTGCACTTATCGTTAAGGCATAAAATAAATAATATTAAATGCATAACACAATGAGATTAACCGCTTAAAACTCAAAATTATTATCAGGTGGAATAGCAAATAACTCTTTCGCGATTGCACGAATTTCTTGAGCCGCTTTTCCTTCAGGGTCAACTTCAAGCACTGAGGCACCACTTTCTTCGCTGTCATCATAGATATTACGGTTAAAGGTAATGGCATCAAGGGCTGTTAAACCAAATGATTTAACCACGTCTTTAGCTTCTAAAATACGCTTAAATTGTGAGGGTAAAGAAGGGCATTGACTGATAACAATAGTGGCGACCATTTTCGGGTTGACCATTTTACAGGTGCTTAGCATATCTTCCATATGCGGTAAGGTTTTTAAATCGCGGCGTTTAGGTCTTAATGGGATGACAACATAGGTTGCAACAGACATTGCTGCTCGCATCGCTAGGTTATCTTGGCCGCCACAATCGACAATGACATAATCAAAGCGCTCGCCGAGACTAAGTAAATCATTGCGGATTTTACCGTAAAGCTGAATGCAATTAATGGGTTTCAGTTCGGCTTTGGTATTACGGGCTTGTATCCAATCTGATGTGGTGCGTTGAGGGTCACAATCCACCATTAACACGTTAGCGTTAAATGTCTCTGTTACATAGACGGCTAGGTTTTGTGCTAAACAACTTTTTCCACTACCGCCTTTTTCTCCACCAACGAGTATTATCATAACCTTGCCTTTATTAAGATGATGGTTAACGTCTTCTTTATCTAAGGATAGTTCAATAATTACTTTTTAAATCATCAGTTTTATATTTATTGCGCAATTTTAATCAACATCAATTTAAAGCAATTGCATCGCAATATGAGAACTATGTTCAGACGCTTGAGTGCATCGACAAACTTGCCCCTTAATGGTGTTTTGCTTGTCAGTTTGATGGTTGAAGGTAATTGCGATTAAATCGCCTAATGAAAATGAAGTTTTATAGTCGATGAGAATGCCTTTTCGGGCTAAATCGATACATACACCAAAGTCTTCATGTGACTGACCATTTGCATCAATCCAATGCAGTAAAATACGCTCTGCTTCCATGTCGACGCGTAAAGATTGACGTTTTTCTTCAAATCCAGTGTGTTCGTTAGACATGAGATTGCAACTCCGTTTTATGTTTGCTCTGTGTTATTCAGTTTGTAGCTAATTCATACTAATCAACATCGACAAAAAAAGCGATAAGTTAGTCACTTATCGCTTTTAAGGTTACGCTTTATCTCGTGTCATTCTAATGATCTAAATCTTTATTTTTGGGGTAAGGTAACTTCAACTGTCCCCAACGTATGACAATAACGGTACAAGCAAGAACAATGGTTGATACTGAGATTGCCAATATTCGCCAGTCATCCATGCCTTTCATATCAAGAATCAAGTAACGAGCTAGAGCAACAATCGCAATATAAATTGGCATTCGAATAGGTAACTTACCTGACTCGAGGTAGTTAACGACCATGGCTAATACTTCAAGATAGATAAATAACAGCAGTAAGTCAGCTAGTTCTACAGTTCTTATCTCGAACATGTGCATGATTTCTTCGCCGATAGCAAATACCGTGGCGACAGAAATAATGAACAAAACGACATGTTCGACACTTTTCAAACTTTTGATGCCGATTTGGCGAAGGATAGGGAGCGGCATAATAATGGATATCTCTTATTAGAATCTAATTGATAATTCAGTATATTCTGCTAGGCGAGACTTTGCTCAGTGATCCAGATCATAAAAGGTAAATTTATCTGAAGTTGTCGATACAATTGAGGCAAATTACAGGCATAAAAAAACCGCCAATTACGGATGTAAGGCGGTTTTTAAAAAAGGGATAACGACTAGCGTTTTAGACCTTCATTTAATAAAGGACGCATAATTTTAACCAGTTCAGAAGTCACTTTTGGTGAACCTGCAACAACGTTGCCTGAAGCTAAGTAATTATGGTTACCGGTAAAGTCAGTAACAGTACCGCCTGACTCACGACAAATTAAGTCACCAGCTGCGATGTCCCATGGCTTTAGACCAATTTCAAAGAAGCCATCTAAACGACCAGCAGCAACATACGCAAGGTCTAGTGCTGCAGAACCCGCACGGCGGATATCCGCACATACAGGGAATACTTCACCTAGGATGTTCATGTAAGTTTCGGTGTGTTGACGAGACTTGAACGGGAAACCTGTACCAATAACGGTATTAGTTAGTTCATTAACGCCAGTTACGCGTAAACGGAATTCGTTTAATTTAGCGCCTTGGCCACGAACTGCAGTGAATAATTCTTCACGAACAGGATCATAAATAACGGCAACTTCAATTTTACCTTTATATTGAACTGCGATAGATACTGCGAAATGTGGGATACCACGAACGAAGTTGTTGGTACCATCCAAAGGATCGACTATCCATACATAATCTTTATTAGTGCCGCGATTTTCACCGGCCTCTTCACCAACAATCGTATGATCTGGGTAAGATTTACGAATCTGGTATGTAATGGTAGCTTCTGCTTCCTTGTCTACACTTGTTACAAAGTCATTTAGACCTTTTGAATCAACTTCAACTTTGTCGAGTTCAGTATAGGCGCGCATAATAGTTTGGCCCGCAGCGCGTGCAGCGCGCGTGGCAATAGTCAGCATCGGATGCATAGCAATCCCCTGGATGTTAAAGAACGAATAAATCAGCCGCGCAATTATACGCATTTTAGCAGGTTTATCAAATGCAGATTTTCATATAAGGAATTATTTGCAGCTTGTGTTACTATCCGCAAAGTGTTTTTTTGAATGAAAAAGTAGTTTGATGTTAAGTAATATTCGCGTTGTTTTAGTTGGGACCTCTCATCCCGGAAATATCGGCTCTACCGCAAGAGCTATGAAAACCATGGGCTTATCTAACTTATATTTAGCCGAGCCACGAGTTCAACCTGATGGTCAGTCAATTGCACTTGCTGCAGGTGCAGCTGACTTGATAAAAGATATCACCATTGTTGACTCGTTAACTGAGGCGATTAAAGACTGTAGCTTGGTTATTGCGACCAGTGCACGTAGTCGCACCCTTGATTGGCCAATGCTTGTTCCAAAAGAAGCTGGTGAAAAATTAGCATTGGAAAGCGCTAAAGGGCCGGTAGCCATCGTATTTGGTCGTGAGAACCATGGTCTGAGCAATGAAGAACTGCAAGAGTGTACTTATCATGTGTCTATTCCTGCTAATCCTGAGTACAGTTCATTAAACTTGGCTCAAGCCGTACAAATTATTTGTTACGAAACCCGTATGGCGCATTTAGTATTAGATGAGCAAGAAACGATTGAAGAAGAATATCCACTTTCTGAGGATCTACAGCGCTTTTATGTTCATTTAGAGTCTACCCTGACGAAAACAAATTTTATTATCAAAAATCATCCAGGCCAAATCATGACTAAATTAAAGCGTTTATTCAGTCGTGCTCGAATTGAAACCGCTGAGATGAATATTTTACGTGGCATTTTGACTTCTATTGATAAAAAAATGCCACAAGAAAACAGCAAAGACGATAAAGCTTCATAAGCCATTGTTAACTTAAATTTGACGTACAACTGAGTGGTAAAAGAAGGACTGTAACATGGGCGTGATAGCGCGATTAAAGGAAGATATCGAATCTATTTATCACCGCGATCCTGCGGCGAACAGTAGTTTTGAAATTTTAGTAAACTATCCTGGCATGCATGCGATATGGATCCATCGCATTAGTAATAAGCTATGGAATGCAAAGTGGCATTTATTGGCACGATGTTTATCGACCTTTTCGCGTTGGTTAACTGGCGTTGAAATACATCCTGGTGCAACCATAGGAAGACGCTTTTTTATCGATCATGGCATGGGTGTTGTGATTGGAGAAACGGCAGAAATTGGCGATGATTGCACTTTATATCATGGTGTCACCTTAGGTGGGACAACTTGGCAAGCAGGTAAACGTCACCCAACATTAGAGAACAATGTGGTTATTGGTGCAGGGGCACAAATACTGGGTCCAATTACTATGCACGACGGCGCAAGGGTTGGTTCAAACTCAGTTGTTGTTAAAGACGTGGCCAAAGATACCACCGTGGTGGGGATCCCTGGTCGGGTTGTTGCGTCGCCGTCGGCACAGTCAAAAGAGCAAACAGAGCGTCGCAGTGCGATGGCGAAGAAGTATGGGTTTGATGCCTATGCGGTATCACCAGATAACCCAGATCCTGTTGCGAGTGCAATTGGCCAAATGCTTGATCATATGCATTTGATGGACTCAAAAGTGCAAGAAATCTGTCAAGCAGTGCAAACCATGGGCGGTGAAGTTTGCACTGAAAAATTGCCGGAGTTGAATGTTGATGACTTTACAGAAGCAGAACAAGAAGCGGCTGAAAAACGTAAACAAGAGATAGACAAATTTGACCCAATTATCTAGGTCATTTTTTGAATTATCTGCAATTTATTTTTGTTTGTTTATTCATTTTGAAGCTTGAAAACGATAAAGCCGATCCCCATATTTTGGGTATCGGCTTTATTATTTGAGCAGATAAATAAGATCAATGTAAATTTTTATGACACAGCGCCGTTTTATCACATTATCGCCTAATAAATGAGTAACTGGCATTGAATCTTGCACTATAAAAAGGTTAAATAGCCGTGCAAATTTTTAGACCTAAAATTGTTAGACGCGAACGAGAGGAAATACTTGAGTAATTTAGTGGGTTAAATACTTGACTAAAATACTCAGGTATGATGAAATTGCCCTATAGTTTATGGGAGCAAAATACGTTATGAAACTGACATCAAAAGGTCGCTACGCAGTGACAGCTATGCTGGACGTTGCTATTCACTCAGCCACCGGGCCAGTTCCCTTAGCGGATATTTCTGAAAGGCAGGGAATATCGCTTTCCTACCTTGAGCAACTCTTCGCTAAACTTCGTAAACATGGTCTCGTATCTAGTGTTCGTGGTCCAGGTGGCGGTTATCGCCTAGGGCAAGAAGCGAATGATATCTCTGTTGGCATGGTCGTGCATGCTGTAGACGAGTCAGTTGATGCAACTCGTTGTCAGGGAAAAGGGAATTGCCAAAGTGGCTCCCGCTGTCTCACTCACTCTTTGTGGGGAGATTTAAGTAAACAGATTTCAGAATTTTTAGATGGCATTACCCTTGCTGGATTAATGGATAAACGCGATGTGCAATTTATCTCATTAAAGCAAGACGAAATGCAGAATGAGCATAGAGTTACTTTGTAATTTTGTGTTGATGTATCGATAACAATTATATGTACGTTGTAAGTGGTCGCACAGATGACTGCTCAGTACGGAGTGTATGATGAAGCTTCCTATCTATTTAGATTATGCCGCAACAACCCCTGTCGACAAACGTGTTGCCGACAAAATGGTTCAATTTATGACAATGGACGGTGTGTTTGGTAACCCAGCATCTCGTTCTCACCGTTATGGTTGGCAAGCCGAAGAAGCAGTTGATATTGCTCGTAACCAAGTAGCTGATTTAATCAATGCTGATCACCGTGAAATCGTTTTCACTTCTGGTGCGACTGAATCAAGCAACCTAGCAATCAAAGGTATTGCACATTTCTATAATAAGAAAGGCAAGCACATCATCACCAGTAAGACAGAGCATAAAGCAACACTAGATGCTTGTCGTCAACTTGAGCGTGAAGGTTTTGAAGTTACGTATTTAGAGCCAAGTGACAATGGAATTATCCCAATGTCTGTGCTTGAAGGTGCAATGCGTGACGACACTATTTTAGTGAGCATCATGCACGTGAACAACGAAATTGGTGTCATTCAAGACATCAATGCGATTGGTGAACTATGTCGCTCTAAAGGTATTTTCTTCCATATGGATGCTGCGCAAAGTGCAGGTAAATTACCGATTGATGTTAAAACAGTTAAAGTTGATCTGATTTCTATTTCTGGCCATAAAATGTATGGACCTAAAGGTATCGGTGCACTTTACGTACGCCGTAAACCACGTATTCGTTTAGAGTCTCAAATGCATGGCGGTGGTCATGAACGTGGTATGCGAAGTGGTACATTAGCAACTCACCAAATTGTTGGTTTAGGTGAAGCCGCTGCTATCGCTAAGCAAGATATGATTGAAGATAATGCGCGCATTCTGCGTCTACGTGACAAGTTATGGAATGGCATTAAACATATCGAAGAAACTTATATTAATGGCGATATGGAACAGCGCTACAGCGGCATCTTTAATGTGAGCTTCAACTTTGTTGAAGGTGAATCATTAATGATGGCCCTTAAAGATTTAGCCGTATCGTCTGGTTCAGCTTGTACTTCTGCAAGTTTGGAGCCTAGCTATGTACTACGTGCATTAGGCTTAAATGATGAAATGGCGCACAGCTCAATTCGTTTCTCAATTGGTCGCTTTACGACTGATGAAGAAATCGAGCATGCAATTAAAGTAATTGATGATTCTATCGGTAAGTTACGTGAAATGTCTCCACTTTGGGAGATGTTTAAAGATGGTATCGATCTGGACCAAGTTCAGTGGGCACATCACTAATACATTATTATCGATAGCGATAAACGGAGCAGAATTGTTATGGCTTACAGCGAAAAAGTAATCGAACATTATGAAAATCCACGTAACGTTGGTTCATTTGATAAAAATGACCCTTCAGTGGTAACAGGTATGGTTGGTGCACCAGCATGTGGTGACGTGATGAAGCTTCAACTTAAAATTGGCGAAAACGGCATCATTGAAGACGCTAAATTCAAAACTTATGGTTGTGGTAGTGCAATCGCGTCAAGTTCGCTCGTAACTGAGTGGGTTAAAGGCAAAAGTGTTGATGAAGCAGCAACAATTAAGAATGCTGATATCGCAGAAGAGCTTGCTTTACCTCCTGTTAAAATCCATTGCTCTATTTTAGCGGAAGACGCTATTAAAGCAGCATTAGATGAGTACAAATCAAAGCAAGACAAGTAATACCGGAGTTAAGATGGCAATTACAATGACCCCAGCTGCGGCTGAACGAGTGAAATCTTTCCTAGTTAATCGAGGAAAAGGCTTGGGTTTACGCCTAGGGTTAAGAACATCTGGCTGTTCTGGTATGGCTTATGTGCTTGAGTTTGTTGATGAAGCAAACGACGATGATGAGATTTACGAAATAGAAGGCGTTAATATCATCATCGATGCCAAGAGTTTTATTTATTTACAAGGCATTGAATTAGACTTTGTTAAAGAAGGCCTGAACGAAGGTTTCCAATTTAACAACCCTAATGCCAAAGGTGAATGTGGTTGTGGTGAAAGCTTTACTGTGTAATCTAATACACATAAAGCTTTACTCTCATTTACCCAAAAAGAGCATGATATCTGCCAATGAATTACTTTGAATTATTTCAAATAACACCTTCCTTTGATATCGACACCGCCAACCTTGCAGAGCGCTATCGCGAGCTGCAAAGGGCGGTTCATCCTGATAAATTTGCCAGCGAGTCTGAACAACAAAAACTGTTATCAGTGCAACGCACTGCGCAAGTTAACGACGGATACCAAACGCTTAAAAACCCATTAAAACGCGCTGAACACATGTTAAGCATTCGTGGTGTTGATATTAGCCATGAAACTACAACAGTGAAAGATACTGCTTTCTTAATGCAGCAAATGGAATGGCGTGAAGCGTTAGAAGATATTAAAGATAGCCAGCAAGCTGATGACTTAATCGAAGATTTATATCAATCATTTGCTGACTACGAGAAAACCCTATCGCAATCCCTTGCCCAATTATTAGCCACTAATGCAGAAAATGATGATTTATCTGCAGCTGATCAGATCAGAAAGCTGAAATTTATGGCAAAATTGCAGGATGAATTAGCAAGAGTTGAAGATTCATTGCTAGATTAACGCTGAGCTCTGTCAATTACAGAGCTTTTTGCTATCTACAATTAATGGTTCTTTTTCCCTCAAAATAACTGGATTAATATGGCCCTTTTTCAAATTGCAGAGCCCGGCCAAAGCGCCGCACCTCACCAGCACAGACTTGCAGTTGGCATCGATTTAGGTACAACTAACTCTTTGGTTGCAGCTGTTAGAAGTGGTGAAGCGTCAACCTTGCCAGATAATGACAATCAACACTCACTTCCTTCTGTGGTTCATTACGGCTCTGATAGTGTCGAAACGGGTTACGCGGCACAAGTTAAGTCTGCACAAGATCCTAAAAATACCATTGTCTCAGTCAAACGTTTTATGGGGCGCAGCTTAAAAGACATTCAGTCTGCAGAGCAAAACTTGCCATATGATTTTACCGCAAGTGAAAACGGGCTACCTGTATTTAACACGGCGCAAGGCGCAGTGAATCCAGTCCAAGTTTCAGCTGAAATTTTAAAGCCGTTAATCTCAAGAGCCGAAAAAACGCTTGGCGGTGACTTAGAAGGTGTTGTCATTACAGTACCTGCTTATTTCGATGACGCGCAGCGTCAAGGCACTAAAGATGCAGCAGAGCTTCTGGGAGTTAAAGTTTTACGTTTATTAAATGAACCCACGGCTGCTGCTATTGCTTACGGTTTAGACACTAAACAAGAAGGCGTTATTGCCATCTATGATTTAGGTGGGGGAACCTTCGATATTTCTATTCTTCGTTTGAATAGAGGTGTATTTGAAGTATTAGCTACTGGCGGCGACTCAGCGCTTGGCGGTGATGACTTTGATCATCTGTTGCGTAATCACTTGCAAAACGCAATGGGGTTGACTGAATTAACTGCTTCATTAAATAGACAGTTATTGATTGAATCTAGACGAGTCAAAGAGCAGCTAACTAATGATGAAACCAGCACGGCGAGTATTACGTTAGAAAACGGTGACGTATTAACTGCTGACGTTTCTAAAGCTGAATTTGAAGGGCTTATCGGTTCACTTGTTAAGAAAACGATTGCCAGTTGCCGTAGAACATTACGTGACGCTGAAGTCACCACTGATGAAATCATTGAAACGGTTATGGTTGGTGGCTCTACTCGTGTACCTTTAGTACGTGAGCAAGTCGAACGTTTCTTTGGTAAAACGCCATTAACATCAATTGATCCCGATCGTGTTGTGGCTATTGGTGCTGCGATTCAAGCTGACATTTTAGTGGGCAATAAACCTGAATCAGATTTATTATTGCTTGATGTTATTCCACTGTCGTTAGGCATTGAGACTATGGGGGGACTGATTGAGAAAGTCGTGACCCGTAATACCACTATCCCTGTTGCACGAGCTCAAGAGTTTACCACATTTAAAGATGGCCAAACCGCCATGGCTTTCCATGTGGTCCAAGGTGAACGTGAGTTAGTGGATGACTGTCGTTCATTAGCACGTTTCACTTTAAATGGTATTCCTGCACTAGCGGCAGGTGCTGCGCACATTCGTGTCACATTCCAAGTCGATGCTGATGGTTTACTGAGTGTCACAGCGATGGAAAAGTCGACGGAAGTTAAGTCAACGATTCAAGTAAAACCTTCATTTGGTTTATCTGATACTGAAATCGCGACTATGCTGAAAGATTCAATGAAGCATGCTAAAGATGACATCACGCGCAGAATGCTGGCAGAACAACAAGTTGAAGCTTCAAGAGTGGTTGAAACGTTATCTGCTGCATTAGCAAAAGACGCAGATTTACTTAATACCGAAGAACAAGCACAAATTCATGCTGCCATTGAACAGTTACAAATAACCGCTCAAGGTGATGATACCGATGCTATTGAAAAAGCGATTGAAGCACTAGATGAACAAACCCAAGAGTTTGCTTCACGTCGTATGGATAATTCTATTCGAGCAGCACTGAAAGGTCAGTCTGTCGATAATATATAGGTGATAAAATGCCGCAGTTAGTTTTTTTACCCCATGAAGAGCTGTGCCCAGACGGTGCTGTGTTAGAAGCTGAAGTAGGTGAAACTATTTTAGATGTTGCACTTAAAAACGGTATCCATATTGAACATGCTTGCGAAAAGTCATGTGCATGTACTACATGTCACTGTATTGTTCGTGAAGGCTTTGATGAGCTTGAAGAAAGTGATGAGCTAGAAGACGATATGCTTGATAAAGCATGGGGGTTAGAGCCAGAAAGCCGTTTATCTTGCCAGGCTAAAGTTGTTGACTGTGATATGGTGATTGATATCCCTAAGTACACCATTAATATGGTAAGTGAAGGGTAATCCTCAGTCGGCTACAGTGATTCATTATAGTTAATAATGAATCAACCAAGGAAGTCATAATGCTTCCTGTTAAAACCATAAAGCAATGACATGTGTCGTTGCTTTTTTTTGTGACTAATGCTTATGGGTTGCTTTTTTAGATTCGCTTGGCGATCAGGGCATCAAGATTATCGTTGGTGCTAAATCTTATATGTTAGAGTTTTTGCATCATAAATTGTATGATGAAAAATAGTCTATCAACCTCTGTTTTTTTTCAATGGAAATATGAATGTCAGCACCAGATTTACGCCCTAAACAAAAACGTAGCCAAGTCACGCATGACAAGTTTTTACAGTCTTTGCAACGGGCATTGAAGGTCAAGTACTTTGAGCACATCAGCATAAAGGAACTGGCTGAAGGGGCAGGGGTTTCGGTTGGAACGTTTTATCGTCGCTTTGAAAATAAAGAGGCGCTATTGCCATTGTTATATGATGATTTTGGCCAGGAGCTTGGCAACTTTATCACAGAGCTCGAATGCCACGACTGTGATGGGTTAGAACAACAAGTAACACATCTTTGTCAGGCAACATTCCACTTTTTAGATGAAAGAAAAAGCGTTTTTAGAACGATACACCTTAACGCTAGGCTTCACCCTGATACCATTTTCACTAACCCTTCATTAGATAGAAATGAGGCTTACCAGCGCCTATCACAATTGCTACTTAATTTTATGGCGTCGGATGGCAAGGCGACCAAAGTGCAACAAAAAGCCGCTGATATGGTCATTTTTATGCTGATAAACAGTCTGCTTGATAAAATATTATATCCTTCTCTTACTCCTGCGATTGCTTGTTCAATGCCCAAAGATGAATTTGTTAAAGCTCTTGGGGTCATGCTGGGGAGCTATTTACAGTCTCAATTACACTGTAGTTGAACAAAGTTGTGAGCCTAGCTACTCACTGCAAGCTTTGAGTTATAGTCGTGGCTTTAATTAGCTTTGTTTATGGCTAAATTGGCTTGAGGCTTATCACAATTTCTGTATTACCTAGGTCACAAGGTTACATTTTGATTATGTGACGCTATTAACCCTATGCATGTTGGCGTAAATTTCGTATAATCCGCGCGAATTTAAAACCCGTATATTTAAGAAGGAAGCTTTTCATGGCTATCGAACGTACTTTTTCTATCATTAAGCCTGATGCTGTTGCAAAAAACCACATTGGCGCTATCTACAACCGTTTTGAAACTGCTGGCCTGAAAATCATTGCTGCTAAAATGGTTCACTTAAGCAAAGAGCAAGCTGAAGGCTTCTACGCTGAGCACAGCGAACGTCCTTTCTTTGGTGCTTTAGTTGCATTCATGACTTCTGGCCCAATCATGGTTCAAACGCTTGAAGGCGAAAATGCTGTTCTAGCTCACCGTGAAATTTTAGGTGCAACTAACCCAGCTGAAGCTGCTGAAGGAACTATCCGTGCTGATTTCGCTGAAAGCATCGATGAGAACGCTGCTCACGGTTCTGATTCTGTAGCATCTGCTGAGCGTGAAGTTGCTTACTTCTTCAGTGCTGAAGAGTTATGTGCACGCACTCGTTAATTCTTAATTGAATGACGCTAAAAGGAGCCTTATGGCTCCTTTTTTGTTGTGCAATGTTGACGAAGACTTATTTTACTTAAATTAAATGGTATCCAATGTCAGTTTAAGAGGAAGTAAGCAATCCCATTGCTGCATTATCTTATCTGGCAGCTTTAATTCCTCTTTTCATCACAACCTTGTTACTTTTTGCATAGTTATTCTTGTTTAATTCACTTTATATGCAGCTATTCTTTGGCTGTGAATCAAACACACACTGATTTTTCATATTCTTTGCTTTTAATATGCCTAAAAATGCACATTTTTATAATTTACTCGTCAAATTGTGTACGAATAAATAAATATTTTTAAAATTTAATTTGTTACTTAGGTTAATTGTTTGTTAAATATTGTCTCATTAATGTTTATTTATTTTCTATATTTTAAATTGGATTTAACCTTTTTGATCAAATAACACTCATAATTAATGTTTGTTATTACTTTTACTTAACAAACATATCATGTAGGTGTTACATATTGTGTTCTATTTTGTTTAAGCTGCTGATAAATAACGATTTAACATATTTATAACAGATGTTAAGTTTTTAGTGTAACCATTCTAATTTCAAACGTTATTAATTTGTAATAGATGTTGACTAATGTGATTTTATTTAACAATAATGCTCTCGGTTAATTAAATGTTTAACCTAAAAATAAAAAATATAACGTTATGACTTTATATATGACATAGCGAAGGGAGTATTATAATGAGTTCAGTATCTTTAACAGCTAAGGCTATTCGCCGTGGCTTATTGACAATTGCAGCAACGACTGTAGCAACAGGTTCTGTTTTTTCAGCTAGTGTAATGGCTGAAGAAGCACAAGCAGAAAAAGTAGAAAGAATTGCAGTAACCGGTTCACGTATTAAACGTACCGATATGGAAACTGCTAGCCCAGTAAGTGTTATTGATGCTTCATCTATTATCGCATCTGGCGCAACTTCTATTGATGACGTACTACAGAAGATGACTTCTTCTGGTGGTGCTATGACTAACGCAGCTGTGAACAACGGTTCTGGCGGTAACGCACGTGTTAACTTACGTGGTCTAGGTTCAAACCGTACACTAGTTCTTGTTAACGGTCGTCGTATGATTGCATCAGGTACAGGTGCAGCATCTTCAGTTGATTTAAACACTATCCCAGTTTCAATGATCCAACGTGTTGAAGTACTTAAAGATGGCGCATCAGCTGTTTACGGTACTGACGCTATCGCTGGTGTTGTAAACGTAATCTTAAAGCGTGATTTTGACGGTTTTGAGATGAACGTTCAAACAGGTATGTCTGGTCAAGGTGACGCTGATGAAACGAGCATCGACTTCACATTAGGTAACACATTCGATAAAGGTAATGTTGTTATTAACGCTCAGTACACTAAGCGTGGCGATGCAAGCCAAGCAGACCGTGATTTCTCTGATTGTCCAATAGCAGAAGGTGCTGATGGCCTATACTGTGCTGGTTCTTCTTACTCAGAAGGCGGTCATGTATGGGGTGATAACAATTTTGGTATCACTGGTACAGGTGAAGACGGCGCTTATGCTATCGGTGATTCTGGTTTCTACGGTGAATATGTAGACGACGGTGAAGGCAAACCAAAATTCCAGTACTTCGATGGTAAATCTGCTGCTGACTTAAGTGGTCGTGGTGGTGAATATCATGAATTTAGTAATGAAGACAGATACAATTACTCTGCTGATAGCTACCTTTCAACGCCAATGGAGCGTTTGAACTTAAGTATGGCTGGTACATATGAGCTTTCAGATACAATTATTTTCTTCTCTGAAGCAATGTACTCTAAGCGTTGGTCTGACCAACAAATGGCACCACAACCAATCTGGAACGCTGCTGCATGGGAATACAAGCCTATGTCAGACGGTGGTTTCATGACTGATGATTTACTTCCTTGGGTACAACCAGGTGAAGAAGTTAGCTACGGTCGTCGTATGGTTGAATCTGGTACCCGTGACTTTGGTCAGGTAGTTGATACTATCCGTTTAGTTGTTGGTCTTGAAGGCGAGTTCGATAACGGTTGGACTTGGGATGCTTCTTACAACAAAGGTAAGAATGATTCAGTTGATACTTTAGCTAACTTACACAACATCGGTTCGATTAATGATGCTGTTCAAGAAGGTGAGTTTGACCCATTCCTACAGTCTTCTTGGATGGGCGACAGCATTGCTCCATTCGTATACACAGAAGTTAACGCTGGCGGTAGTGAATTAGATATTGCTGCAGCGACGCTTTCTGGCGACATCGTTGACTTACCTGCTGGTACCTTAGCTTTTGCTGCTGGTGCGGAATACCGTAAAGAATCTGCTTACTTCACTCCAGATTCATTAACTGCACAAGGTCTTGCAAATGACCCACGTGTAGAAGCAACATCTGGTTCATTTGATGTTAGCGAATTCTATGCTGAATTAGCTATTCCTTTATTAAGTGACTTACCACTAGCTCAACAAGTTGATATGAGCGCTGCAATTCGTTACTTCGATTACAGCACATTCGGTGATGATAGCACTTGGAAATTGGGTTTAACTTGGCGTTTATTTGATGACTTAATGGTTCGTGGTGTTCAATCTACCGCTTTCCGTGCTCCAACTGTTGATGAGTTATACGGTGGTAAGTCTCCATCATTCGACCAAATTGTTCACCCTGCAACAGATCAAACTCAAGCAGAAGTAACTGTAGGCGGTAACCCTAACCTTACTCCTGAAGAAGCTGATATTACAACTCTTGGTTTAGTTTACTCTCCAAGCTTTGTTGAAGGGTTATCTTTAACTGTTGATTACTACGATATTGCAATTACAAATACTATTACTTCTGTTGATTCTAACTATGTTGCTAATCAGTGTTTAGATGCAAATGGCAACAAGATCAATGAAGGTACAGCACTTTGTCAATCAGCTAATATCTCTATTGATAACACTGGTCGTATCGCATTTGATAATGGTTTACAAAACATTGGTGAAACAAACACTTCTGGTTTCGACATTAATGTAGCTTATACCTTCGAAGGTTTAGGTTTAGATTGGAAAGCGGGTCTTGATACTTCTATTCTAGATACTTATGAAGAATTTGACCAAGACGGTAATGCAGTTGATTACACTGGCTACATCACAGGTGGTGTAGGTGCATACGCTGAGTTAAAAACTAACTTTAACTTAACTGCATCAGGTGACGATTGGTCTGCTACATATGAAGCTCGTTACATCGACGGAATGGATTCATTCGCTTGTAAAGATGATCCAAGTGACTGTTACGCGCCTTCAGTTGACTCAATCGTTTATCACGACATTTCTGCATCTTACGATATTAACGAAACTGTTAGATTGTCAGGTGGTGTGAATAACGTATTAGATGAAGAGCCTCCATACTACACAGGTAACAACGATTCAAATACCGATCCGTACACTTATGATGTATTAGGTCGTTACTTCTTCGTTCGTGCTAGCGTGAAGTTCTAAATCACAAAATTTACCTTGTAAGTTAAGGTTAAATGTTAAAAATCTCGGCCAATTGGTCGAGATTTTTTTTGTTTCGCTGTTAAAAAGTGCACAAAATTTACCATGTTATTGAGTGTTAATGAAAAGTAACCTTATATTTTCAATGGTTACTAGTTGTAACGCTTTGGGCTGTTTAGTTGTAAAACGGTTGTTTTAATATAAGCGCTTGTAATATATAGTTTTGTGATAGTTACCTTTTGATACTATTTGCTAATGTGTATTAATTTGTATCCCGCTCGTTAAATGGTTGTGTCTCTTGTTGAAGCTTTTGGGTTGTTTTAACAGTATCAATGTGAGGTCTTAACTTCACTATAACTAAATAAAACAATAAAAAGTCAATACGTTATCAGATTTAACGTTCAGGGAGATTTACATGAGTTCATTAACGCTAACAGCTAAGGCGATTCGTCGCAGTATTCTAGCTGCAACAGCAGCATCGTTGGCTTTTTCAGGTATCGCTTTTGCTGAAGAAACTGAAAAAGTAGAAAGAATAGAAGTGACAGGTTCACGTATTAAGCAAGTGGATATGGAAACATCTTCACCTGTAACAGTCTTAAGTGCTGCTGATATTGCACTGACTGGTGAAAAAACAGTTGCTGATGTACTTAACAACTCATCTATCAACGCATTTGGTTCATGGCGTGGTACGTCTGGTTATGGCTCTGGTGCAAGTGCAACTAGCTCAATTAATATGCGTGGCCTTGGCTCACAAGCTACCTTGGTATTATTAGATGGTCGTCGTATGCCAGGAACGAGTTCTAGTTCTGGTTCTACTGCTGATACATCACAAATTCCAATCGCTATTGTAGAACGTATCGAGATTTTACGTGATGGTGCGTCAGCTGTTTACGGCTCGGATGCGGTTGCTGGTGTAATTAACATCATTACGAAAAAAGAGTTTGAAGGTGTTCAATTAGATTACAGTATGGAAATGCCAGATGTTGAAGGTGGGGATGCAACTCGATTCTCAATTGCAACTGGTTACAATACGGATAAAGGTAATATCACTTTTACCTATGAGTATTACGATACTAAAGCTGTGATGGATCGCGATATCTGGAACATGGATGATGACTCTTATGGTGATTATAGCTCATTCAGTTCAGTTCCAAACGGCTATTACAATACTGGTAGAGTCGATGAGGATGGTGAAGACATTTATGAGTTCTATTCAAACTCAGAAATGTGTGATGACACAGAAAATGTCGTAAATGGTACTGATGGTAATAACAACGGTCGCTGTTATTACAGTTATGGCGAAGTAACAAAGTTATTTGGTGACATGACGCGTAACTCGTTTATGACCAACTTTAGTTATGATATTACCGATGATATTCAATTTCGTGGTCGTGGTTCTGCATCATTAAGTGAAACCAACACTCGTTATGCCGGAACACCAGTTTCTACTAATTACCCAGTCATGTCTGCGGACAATGTCTATAACCCAACGGGTGAAGACATGACGCTTTACATGCGTTCAGTTCAAATAGGTGAGCGTGATACGTTAACTGAAACAAATAACTACGACATGTTAGGTGGCTTTGTTGGTTTTGCTGACATTGGTAATGGTATCGATTGGGAGATTAATGCCCAATACTCAGGTTCTACAACTAATTCATTTAACTACAACTTGATTAATGATGACATTATTCAAAGTGAAATTGACACTGGTAACTACGATATCTTTAACACCAGTGGCATGAGCTATGATGAATGGGATCAAACCATGACTGCTCTTTATAGTGCAGCAAATCATACTGGTGTTTACCAAGGTAAGTTCGATAGCACTCAAATTGATGGCCTTGCTTCTACAACGTTTATTGATAGCGACAACTTTACACTGGCTATGTTAGTGGGTGCAGAGTACGAAATGATCAACTTCAAGCAAACATCAGATCCTGAGTCTGCTGCGGGTATCATTTCTGGTGGTTCGGGTGGTGATGATGTCGATGCAGAGCGTGATCGTACAGCTGCATACACTGAGATCCAAATGGGCTTACCTGCCAACGTTGATGTATCGTTAGCAGTACGTTATGAACGTTATGAGCAAGAAGGCTCGCTAACGGGTGCTACGGGTGTTGTGACTAATTCATCTACTTTTGATGCCGTCGTACCTAAAATTGGTGTTAGCTGGCGTCCTGTGGATAGCTTATTAGTCCGTGCAAGTTATGGTGATTCATTCCGTGCTCCTAATATGGGCGAAATGTTCTCATCTCAATCTCTCAGTTTTGAAACTGCTTATGACTCAGTATGGTGTGAAGCTAACAACGGTTCTGATGAAAACTATTGTGCAACGGGTAATCAACATAAAACATGGTTTGGCGGTAACCCTGACTTAGAAGCTGAAGAAGGTAACTCTCTTACTTTAGGTGCTGTTTGGAATGTAACTGATGCTTGGAGTCTTGAGCTTTCTTACTACGACATTACTTACGATAACAAGATTGAAGCGGTTAGCGCTACAGATGTCATTCGTGACGAAAAGCTTAATGGTAGCTCAGACTTTGTGACTCGTGGGGCAGACGGTAAAATTGAATACATAGAAAGTGGTTACATTAATATGTCTTCGGTTGCTACCAGTGGTTTAGATTTTGCTACCTCATATAATTTAGAAACCGGTTTCGGTGACTTTAACTTCAAAGTTGATATGACACACGTATTAGAATTTGAAGAGCAAGCGAATGAAGAGTCTATTGCGATCGATTTAGCAGGTATTCAAGATTATCCACAATGGCGTGGTAATTTAGCTGCTGCATGGTACTACAATGACTTTAATGCAGCGTGGACTACTGTGTATATTGGTAGCCAATCAGGTCAATATTGGCGTGATCTAGGCTATGACTATGTCACAGATACACCGGATTACTTTAAGCATAATATCCAGTTTGGTTACACCCATGATTGGAACGGTACAATTACAGTAGGTATTAACAATGTATTTGATGAAGAAGCACCAACTTGGTACGACTTCTCAGGTTACCGCGACGTCAATACTGACTTGTATGATGTTCTAGGTCGTACTTACTACCTACGTATTAATCAAAAATTCTAAAGTGAATTTACGCTAAAAAAAACCTCCGCTAGTCGGAGGTTTTTTTATATCTCAAAAGCGATACGATTGAAATCGAGCAGTATTAAGATGATGGGGAAGGTGACTTTTATGAATCACTGTATATACGAGTGACTCTCGATATTTAAGTGACACGCTATATTTTAATGGCACTTTATATTTTAATGGCTTAGTCGCAACTCTTGTCGATGTTCATTACGATGTTTCTCTGCACAGCAAGCACATCGCTGCTCGGTGGGATCTACTGCTAGTCGCTCAGATTCAATATCGGATTCGCAATCTGAACATAAGCCATACAAACCTAACTCTAATTGGCATAATGCAGCATCTAGGCGTGTTAATTGACCAAATAGCGGAGTGTCAGTTAAATTCTGCTGACTCATTAATTCAATAAGCTCGGTTAAGCTCATATTAAAGTGGCTTTGTGAGGCACTTTGCACATGACCTTTTTGATTTAATTGATGCACTAGCTCATATTTAAGCTGCGCTTCTCTTTGCATTAATGATTGCTGTATTTCTTGAATACTCACAAAATGACCTAATTACTTAATCGCTTATCTGGGTATTTAGTCTAACGTCATCGGCCAGTATTGTTATGATGGAGATCAATTCAAAGCTTCATTTAAGCAAACAAATATTAAGTTTCGTTAATATTAATACGTACTAATGAAGCTTTTTTATGAAATTAACGATTTTGTTGTTCGTAGGTTTTTTCTAGTATGGCGACAATTTCATCTGTGGTTTTTAATACACGTAGGTCTCTAAATAACGCATCGGCTTCTGGGTATTGTTTATTAAGGTAGGTAAACCACTGCTTAACTCTTGCAGGGTAATAGTCTGACTTCTTACCAATTAATTGTTTTTGGGTGTAACGTAGCAACAAACTTAACGTTTGAGCCCAAGTATAAGGTGTTTGCTCGCCTTTAATTGCTGCAGCCAAGTTTGGTAATGACATTGCTCCGCGCCCTAGCATGATGTTGTCACAGCCAGTGACATCCATGCATCTTATTGCATCTTCACGACTCCAAATTTCACCATTGGCAATTACTGGAATAGGTAATCGTTTACGCACTTCAGTAATGTACTCCCAATAAGCTGGTGGCTTATAGCCATCAACTTTACTTCTGGCATGAATTGCAATTTCACTGGCACCAGCTTCATAAACAGCTAACGCATTTTCCATAAAGAGTGACTTGTCTTCAAAACCTAAACGGATTTTAGCTGTAACAGGTTGCTCATTCGGTACAGCGTCACGCATGGCTTTAACAATATCGTGGATGGTATCAGGGTATTGCAATAATACTGCGCCGCCTTTACTTCGATTAACCATTTTTGCTGGACAACCGAAATTAGCATCGACACCTTGTGAGCCAAGTTCAACTGCTCTGTGTGCATTTTCAGCCATGACACTTGGGTGTTGGCCTAACAGTTGAATTCGTACCGGCGTACCAGAGGCGGTTAAGCCGCCATTGCGCAGTTCAGGACATAATTTGTAATAGACTTTTTCTGGAAGTAATTGGCTGACAACCCTAACAAACTCAGTCACCACCAAGTCATATGGGTTAATTTCAGACAATATTTCTCGCATCAAGTCATCAATGACGCCTTCCATAGGGGCTAATACTACGCGCACGGTTCAACCTGTAATCAGTAAAAGGAGCGCTATTCTAGCGACTTTGATTTGTTATACAAATTCATTTATAAATCATCAAAAAGTAGCTGGGTACATGATTACTTAATTTTAATGATAAATATCAGCTAGATAAATCCTATTTTTACACTATGCTTACAACTATAAATTATTCTCTAGCAAGAAATTTTGAAAATAATTATGATTTAGATCAAATTATGTGAAATAAAAGTAAACGTGATTAGGTCTATTAAATTGTAAGCCAGCACTGTTAGTTGTTGGTCACCATTATAAAGTTTGAATATAAGGAAGATTATTATGAACTCAGTAAAGCAAACTACAGTAGCAATGGCGTTAGGTGCAGTGGTATTAACAGCAGGTGTTTCTACTCAAGTCGAAGCTAACCCATTTGGCTTCGAACAAATGAATGCCGGCTACCAACTTGATGGTGGCGAAGAAAAAGCCAAAGAAGGTAAGTGTGGCGAAGGTAAATGCGGCGGCGAYATGAAAGCCAAAGAAGGCAAGTGTGGCGAAGGTAAATGCGGCGGCGATATGAAAGCCAAAGAAGGCAAGTGTGGCGAAGGTAAATGCGGCGGCGAYATGAAAGCCAAAGAAGGTAAGTGTGGTGAAGGTAAATGCGGCGGCGACAAAAAAGCCAAAGAAGGCAAATGCGGTGAAGGCAAATGTGGTGGTGCTAAGTAATTCATTTACTTGCATATAAACTTTACATCTATAACATTTTTTTACCCCATTGAATGTTTAATGTGAATGTAAAGTACGTCATGATAAGGCCTGTTATGCAGGCCTTTTTAATTGATAAAAAGTAACAGACGGAGTGTTGTAATGGCAGAGCAAGCAAAAGTTGGACTGGGTTTACGCCGAGAGATGCTTGATGAGTTTTGTCAGCAAGTGCCAGATGAAATTAACTTTTTCGAAGTCGCACCAGAAAACTGGATGACGCTCGGTGGAAAGTTTGGTAAACAGTTTAGGCAACTCACTGAGCAGCATGATTTCTTTTGCCATGGTTTGTCCTTGTCAATTGGCAGCCCTGAAGAGCTTGATACTGAATTTGTTAAACAAATAAAAGCGTTTCTCGATTTACATCAGATCTCTATTTATTCTGAACATTTAAGCTACTGTTCCGGTACGGGTCACATGTATGACTTGATGCCAATTCCGTTTACTGATGAAGCAGTCACTTACGTCGCTAAACGTATAAAACAAGTTGAAGACATTCTCGAGCGCCCATTTATTCTTGAAAATGTGTCTTTTTATGCAGCGCCTGGTGCGCAGATGAATGAACAAACCTTTGTGAATGCGGTATTAGCTGAAGCTGATTGTAAATTACTGCTTGATGTAAATAATATTTACGTTAATTCAATTAACCATCAATATGATGCGGCTGAGTTTTTAGCTTCTATGCCAACTGAACGTATTGAATATATGCACATAGCAGGGCATTACGAAGAATCGTCAGACCTGATGGTCGACACTCATGGTGCAGATGTTATAGACCCTGTGTGGAAATTATTACAGCAAAGCTTTCAGCAGCATGGCGTGTTTCCTACCTTGTTAGAGCGAGATTTTAATATTCCTGAAACGCCAGAGTTATTGATTGAAATTAATCAGATTCATCAATACCAACAACAGGCATTATTACAGGCTAAGTCAAGGAGTGCCTAATGAGCTTTATTGATACTCAATTTGAGTTTATGGATTACATTCGCGACCCCAGTAAACCCTTGCCTGAGGGAATAAGCCTTGAACGGATGACGGTTTATCGGGAATTGTTTTTTAATAACATTAATGGGTTCGTATCGAGTGCTTTTCCTGTTCTTAAATCGTTATACACTGATGATGCTTGGCTTAAATTAATCCAAGAGTTTTTTGTTAGTTTTGACTGTAAGACACCTTTGTTTGTTGAAATTTCACAAGAATTTATCGCTTTTTTACAAACGGATTATCAAGCAAAAGATTACGATCCGCCATTTATGGTGGAGTTGGCCCATTATGAGTGGTTAGAGCTTTATATTTCGGCTGTCTTTGATAACGACAAGCAAGTGGCTATTGCTAGAGATATGATTACCGAGCTGCCGCTCACTCTGTCAGACACAGCGACCATTGCACAATATCAATACGATGTGCAGCACATCAGTCTTGACTATCAGCCAACAGAGCCGAGTGAGCTACCACATAGTTTTTGTATATACCGAGATCAAGCTGATGAGGTAAACTTTTTACAGTTAAACCCATTAACAGCGCAAGTGCTCGCATACATTAATCAAGCCGAGCAATGTTATTTTTCAGATATAATAGAATGGCTTAAACAATCTTACCCGCAAATGACTTCAGAAACCTTAGCCAGCGGCTGCTTACAGATGTTACAACAGTTGGCTGAAAAACAGATTATTTGTCGAGATAGTAGAGGATAAACAGGATAATAAATGGCTTAAAATTTTTAGGGTTTTTATTGTAGGCCTTTTTACTTACAATGGCGCGGATTTTGTGATCTACTTCACGCTGCCGGTAGGTGGTCAACTTAACTCTTAGGAATCAAATAACATGAGTCAGCCTTTTAAAGACCCATTTAACATTTTGTATTTTATTGGTTTTATCCTTGTTTTACTTTTACCAACATTACCAGCTTCTATTTCTGCGTTGAGACTTGCAGGCTTAATTTAACTGCTGATCTCAGTTATGATATCGATGTATTTTTATAGCATCGGTAAACTAAAAACCATTCTATTGAATGGTTTTTTTGATTGAGTTTGGAGAATTATGCCCCTAAAACGTGGCTTGTTTTTAATTACTGGGTTAACCAGCGTCACGCTGGGAACGATTGGTATTGTGGTTCCTTTACTACCGACTGTACCATTTATCTTGCTTGCAGCTTATTGCTTTGCCCGCTCAAGTGACAGGTTACACAATTGGCTGATGACACATCCTTGGTTTTCTCAAGGGCTCAATGACTGGCAAAATAAGCGATCAATTAACAAACGCTTGAAGCGAAAAGCCATGATTATGACGACGCTAAGTTTCGTGGTCAGTATCGCCATCGTGCCACTGCTTTGGGTGCAAATCATGTTAGTTTGTATGTTATGTATACTGTTACTTTTTTTGTGGCAGATCCCAGAGTTAGATTAAAAGTTGCCGGAATTTTGCTCTCGAGTTGCAACTGTATTGAAACATGCTTACTATCACCTCCAATCGAGTGATATGTCAGATACTATTTTTGCATTTTAAGTGTAATCAAATACCAATAACTGGCTATTAATCCATTCCTTTTTAAATAGACAATCTATTATGACTATGAATTCAGCAAGTTTAGCGTTAATCAAAGACAGTATTAAAGCCATTCCTGACTATCCCATTCCGGGCATTATGTTCCGTGATGTCACCAGCTTATTAGAAAATGCTGAAGCCTACCAAGCCACGATTGCGATGTTTGTTGAGCATTACAAGTCACTTGGCTTTACTAAAGTTGTAGGTACAGAGGCTCGTGGTTTTTTGTTTGGAGCACCGCTGGCTTTAGAACTCGGCGTTGGTTTTGTTCCGGTTCGTAAACCAGGAAAACTACCACGCAAAACAATTGCGCAAACTTACGACCTTGAATACGGAAAAGATACCTTAGAAATTCATGTTGATGCCATTCAGCCTGGTGATAAGGTGCTTGTGGTTGACGACTTACTTGCTACTGGTGGCACAATCGAAGCCACTGTTAAGCTAATTCGTGAACTCGGTGGTGAAGTCGAGCATGCTGCATTTGTTATTTCGTTGCCTGATATCGGTGGCGAAAAACGCATTGAAGCATTGGGTATCGAAATTTTGACCCTTTGTGAGTTTGAAGGTGAGTAATCGATTTACCCAATGACCTCGTCATTATATCAAGGCAGTGCTTGCATATTCATTATCAAGCGCTGCTTTTTTATGTCTGTAAATCAGGATTAACGTCAATACAGCGAAATGGTTAGTGTAATTCTTGGGCAAACCCGCTCGCTAAATTGTGTATCAATAGCGCAGCATTGACTTGCATGTTATTGTTAAATTTATTTTTGGGTAAAATGAAGCTTACTCAACCCGTTTTATTAAAGCTTGGGGAATTCCATGTCTTATCAGGTGTTAGCCCGTAAGTGGCGGCCTGCAAAATTTGAAGAGATGGTAGGGCAGTCACATGTCTTATTAGCTCTAACAAATGCATTAACTCAGCAGCGCTTACATCACGCATATTTATTTACAGGCACCCGTGGTGTCGGTAAAACCAGTTTAGCTCGACTATTTGCTAAAGGGCTTAACTGTGAGCAAGGGGTGACCTCAGCACCTTGTGGAGTGTGTTCGAGCTGTGTTGAAATCGCTCAAGGTCGGTTTGTAGACTTAATTGAAGTCGATGCGGCATCACGAACTAAGGTCGATGACACTCGTGAGTTACTGGATAACGTTCAATACAAACCATCCCGTGGGCGTTTCAAAGTTTACTTGATTGATGAAGTGCATATGTTGTCGCGAAGCAGTTTTAATGCTTTGCTTAAAACCTTGGAAGAGCCCCCTGAGCACGTCAAATTCTTATTGGCTACAACGGATCCTCAAAAGCTACCAGTCACCGTTTTATCTCGGTGTTTACAGTTTAATTTAAAAAGCTTGTCGCAAGATGAAATCAGTCAACAACTGGATTTCATTTTAACTCAAGAGCAGCTTGAGTATGAGCCTCAAGCGCTGACTTTATTGGCTAAAGCGGCTAATGGTAGTATGCGTGATGCACTTAGCTTAACCGACCAAGCTATTGCATTTGGTAGCGGCCAAGTCATGCATCAGCAAGTACAGTCGATGTTAGGCAGTATTGATACTCAACAAGTGCTTGCTTTACTCAAGGCGCTTTGCGATGCCGACGTCGGGCATTTAATGATGACAACCAGTCAAGTGCTCAGCTTTGGAGCTGACGCTGATGAAGTGCTAAGAAGCTTACTTGAATTACTTCATCAAATTACGTTAAGCCAATTCGCCCCTGCAGCTGCGCAGCAATCACTTTATAGTGAACAAATTCTCGCTTTTGCTCAGCAACTCTCGCCAGAGCAAGTGCAGTTGTATTATCAGCTGTTACTCGCTGGGCGCAAAGAGTTATCGTTTGCTCCAGACCCTAAATCAGGGCTTGAAATGGCGCTATTAAGAGCGATTGCCTTTGTACCGGAAAAGCCTGTAAAACGTTGGCATACTGATGAAGCTGCAAAGATTGCATTACCTGAACCCTCAGTGCAGAACACCGCTGCTGAAGCGCAAAAGCATGATGTTGTAAAACCTGTTACGCCAGTGGTTGATACACTCGTAAATACCGGTAATACGCTCAATGAGTCAGCTAACAGCAAGGTTGCAGATGCTAACTTACAACCAGTTACTCAGCCTGAGTCTACTGAGTCGAATCAAGGTCAATCTGATGAAGCGATAGCTGCCGAACAAGCATTGCTATTAAGCCAAGCGGACAGTTTAGGTTTTGGTCAACAAGATAAATCATTATCGCAAAGCACACCAACGAAAGCGCAAGCGTCATCGGCTAATGCACCGCAAGCGAGTGAGGATAAACAAGCGGCGACGCAGGCGCTTGATATTGATTCGGGCGAAAACATACAAACGCCACCTCAATCAAAGTCAGGCTCTTTAGCTTTAGAGAAAATTGCCCCTGCAGATAAGCCAGAAGTGAGTGCTGAGCCCCAAGCAACCTATTCATCTGATGATGGGATGCCAATGGATGCTTATGAGCAATTTTCACAGGCTGACAGTGACGATAATAATGCTGAATATGGGCTAGGTGATATGGCGTCGTATCACCCTGAGCAGCCTGTCGCTGCATCGACAAATGATTCACAGGTTGAGGCCGCTAAAACAACAGAAAGTACTGAAAGTAGCGATGATTTAGATGCGCTACTGGATGCTGTTTTAGCAACTAATGATTCCTTGAAAGCAGAGTTAAACTCACTCACAAGTCAAGGAGAGCAAGCAAAAAAGCAACAGGCGGCAGCGAGTCCTAGTATTAAGGTACCCGCACCACGCAGTAACCATGCCGCAGAAGGACAACGTGCTACTCAAGATACAGAGCAAACACATAATAGCCAGACGGAACAGCAATCACTCAATCAAGCGTCTCATCATAATGACAGTATAAGCTCAGCAAACACTGACGTTATTGATAGTGCGAACGTTACAGATAAAGGCGCGCAGATTGAAGAGCAAGCACCTTGGAATAAACCACAAGATGCAATTGAACCGCCAATGGCCAATGCACAAGCAATAAAAGATACACAAAATGCGGTTGCTGATGCACAGGTTACTGATTTGCAAGCTGGCAATGGTGAGCAGCAAAGCCATGATTCAAGCCCAAATCTAGGCGTTGTCGAGGCAGTGGCTCAAGTCGATGCCAACCAGCAGGTGACGTCGATACCTAAACCCACTGCGCTTGCGGTCAATGGCGAACATGAAATATCGGGTGATGAACTTGATTTACACTGGTATAAAGTCATGGCATCACTCAGTATTGGAGGTAGGGTAAGGCAGCTCGCTGTTAACTCAGTTTGTCAAAGCTTGAGTAATCCGATTCCATTACTGTTAAAGCCAGATCAAAAGCATTTAGCAGCGGACATCGCCATTGAGCAACTGCAAGTTGCATTAACAGAACACATGGGCGTGCCGACCACGGTTGAGATTACCGTTGGTGTAGATAAAGCACATGAAACCCCACTTGAGTTAAGAAAAAGATTTCATCGTGAATTATTAGCGAATGCAAATTACGCTTTAATTAATGATGACAACGTACAATGGATGTTTAGTCGATTAGCTGCACAGCTAAATCCAGATACCTTGGTGTATCCAGCGGAGAAGTTACAAGCAATAGGGCAACAAATTCCTGCTTTAGTTGCACAATAAATCAACTAAAGCGTTGTTAACTTCAAAAGTTTGATTGCAATAAACGCAGTTTTATTGCCAATTTATTTTTTTACAGTAAGATTAGCCCCACTTTGGCGGCTTGCTAATAACCTAATTAAGAGAAAAGACTATGTTTGGAAAAGGCGGTATGGGCAACTTAATGAAACAAGCCCAAATGATGCAAGACAAAATGGCTAAAATGCAGGAAGAAATCGCACAAACCGAAATGACGGGTGAAGCGGGTGCAGGTTTAGTAAAAGTCACCATGACGGGTTCACACAACATTCGTAAAGTTGACATTGACCCAAGCTTAATGGAAGACGATAAAGAAATGTTGGAAGATCTTATTGCTGCAGCATTCAACGACGCAGCACGTCGCATCGAAGAAAACCAAAAAGCTAAAATGGCAGAAGTTACCGGTGGTATGCAATTACCGCCAGGAATGAAAATGCCGTTTTAAGCTAGCTTCCAGCTAAGTGCTTTCAAGCACGATTAAAATAAAGCCTAAGTTTAACGACTTGGGCTTTTTTGTGGGCGTTCGGGGTAAGTTACAGGCTAAAATAGGTAAAAATGAACAAGTTGTTTTCCAGTTTATAGTTTTTTTCTGATCTTAAACTTAACCACGTATTCACACCTCTGGACCCACTTGTTTAATGGACTTTTACTTGTTGGCTTAAACTCATTGCCGCTTGTGCATTGATACAGTGCTGGTGCTTATTCTTAAAATCAAATGAGAATAGATTAAAATATGCGGGTTATGGCTTTTGGGTAATCAATAAAATTAGTTAAACGTATTAAATAAGTCGCTTATGTAAAAATCATTTTGGCTAATAGGTTATTAAACTATGCGCTTGCTTTTTGTCTGGTGGTGTATTTAAGCTAAGTTTGGTAAGTTTTTAAATACAGTGGTTTAGGTGTTTATGTTTTAAACTGTGTAATCAGGTAAACGCAGTATTTACAGTTAATAGCACATCAACATAAAGTGGCAGAATTAGTGCCTGAAAATAGTGAAAGCTTAGAATCTGTATGGAAAACATATGCTGATCTCGATGCTAAATTACGCGAAGTTAACACTCAAATTAAGATTTATCACGACAAAGTGGTAGCCGAAAAAATTTGACAGGCAGTTCAAGCGAAACAGCTAACAGTCGTATGAATGTCACTTTATAAAAGCAATTTTAAGCCCATTACTTAGGCTACATACGCAAAAGGAATCGCATGAAATATTTATTAATCACAATTATGATTTTCTTAACTGCTTGTTCATCTCAAAGCACCACTAACAAGCTTACTGATCAAGTTTTTACGCAGGTCACGGGTAAAGAATACTCACGAAATTCTTCACAATGTCCAACGATTAAAAAGCAGTGCTCTGCTGGTCAATATGAAGAGTGGGTCGAAGAAAGTGGTCAAAAGGCATGTGCGTGTAACTAGCGAGCTTGCATATAGTAAACAGTTAGCGACAAAGGTTCGTTTTGAACTTTGATGCTGCCCATTTCGAGAACACTCCACTTTTTTAGTATCAAAATCAACATTGCAGCTTTCTTTATAATTAATACTCTCTTTTTTCCACCTTTCCGACCGCAAATGAAGCCGTTTGACTTGCTGGTTTATTGTTTATTAACCTTTTACATACCAATATTAACTAGACTGGTCGGTTTGTTTTGTGTATTATTAACACAATAAAGTGAAGCATGGGGTTTAAGAGGGAGATGTTTCTTATCAATAGACAAGGATGATTACTATCTCAGCATCACGGTGCAATAGTCATGCATATAGCAATTACAAACCTGAATAAACCTATTGGCACCTTATGTAGCATTGATTCAGTAGTAGTATGCCTGTGATTAGTACTTTATGTGCTGATGGGGATGCTCTGAAGGACGGTATTAAGCTATGACGTTAACCTGAATAGTAGTGAAAAGACAGGTCTTCATTTTGAGTAAATTGGTCTTATTTTTACAGGTTTTCTTGAAAGAAATGGTAAAAATTTATGGGGAAATAAATTATGACGTTAGCTTTAGAGAGTTATTTAGCGATTGGCTTATCAATGGCATTACTCAGTCTTTGGAAAACGTATTCAGGGCCAGCTATTGCAGCATTTATGTCGTACTCATACCCCGAGATGCTTTTATTTAACCTTGTACCGGCCCTGGTAGCTGCTTACGCTGGGTGGTGGGTAGCGCCAATATACTCAAGCTTATTTAGAAAGCGAAATAGGGTGGTGTTTAAGCCAAAGCTTAGAAATTTCATGAAAAGGTGGAACCAGTATGGCCAAGTTACTATGGCGATACTAGCACCTGTGCTAGTGGGGATCCCCAGTTATACATTTATTTCTAAACGATTAAATCAAAGTGGGGTTAAAACATTTGGATTATTAGCTCTGTCGATTTTAGCGTGGAGCAGTTTTGCTTATGCTTGTTTTACATTTCTCGATATGGGTCGGTATATTGAAATTGAGAGTATTATTCCAGCTTCAGTCATTCAATAAGACTTAGAAGATATAAAAAAGCTCACCTTATGTGAGATTTTTTATATCTTCGGCTAACTATTTCGTCAGCTTTATTGTTTCTTTCATCGCATTATCTAGTAATGTACGGTCTTTTTGTATTGCAGCTAGCAAAGTACTGCCTAACCATAAGCTATAAAGTGTCCGTGCTGCCTCGTATCCATCCTGCATGTGGAAGCTTTTATTTTCGACACCCTCATTGAAAAAGTGACCCATGCGAGCAATGACAGTTTCAGCGCCCTCATTTAGCACTTGTTGCATTTGGTTTGAGGTGCCAGATACCTCTCCTGATAATTTAACCACTAGGCATTTGATCTGAAAATTTGCAGTTAATTTCTCTGAACACCAATGTTCAAAATACGCGTTAACTCTATCTTGATAGGAAAGAGATGTGTCCATTAAGTATTGATCAAGCGTTTCTAAATGCTCTTCAAAGTAATTAGTGAGTAGAGTCGTTCCAAAATCTTCTTTTGATTTGAAATAATGGTAAAAAGATCCTTTTGTGGCTTCTGCTGTATTAATAATCTTCATTAATCCTAGGCCAGCAAAGCCTTGCTCACTGATCAGGTCAAAGCCCACATTTAAAAGTTTCTGCTTTAAATCTTTCATTAGTTTGCTCGGTTTTAAATTAATTGAAGTGATTATACGCCTAACATACCGACCGTCCAGTTTAATAAATGGTTAAAGTGAAAAATAAAGATAGACCGGTCGGTTTGTTTGGGTTATTATTTGCTCAGATTCAGGCTGGCGTATTGACGTTGAGCATTAAGATGAGGGTGAATTCAATATGAACAAATCAATAGTAATTGCTGGCGGGAGTGGGCTAGTTGGAAGAGAAACTTTAAATGCTTTACTGAAGAGTAAAAATGTAGACAGCGTATATTCTCTTTCAAGACGTGAACTCAACATAGAGCATGAGAAATTACATCAAATAATCGATATGGATTTGAATTTTGCCCAGTCAGCTTTTGCTTCAGCGCCACCAGAGGTTGGGGTTATCGCACTTGGCAGTACGATTAAAAAAGCTGGAAGTAAAGAAAATCTTCGCTCGATTGATGTCGATTTGGTTGTTTCTACAGCTAAAAAATTGAACGGATTAAAGGTAAAACACCTTATTGTCGTGTCATGCCTCGGGGCTGATATAAAGGCTCATTCACACTATCTTCGTTGTAAGGGGGAGATGGAAAAGAAAGTTGAATCACTCGGTTTCGAGAAAGTCACATTTTTACATCCAGGTCCTCTTGCTGGAAAACGTGAAGAAAATCGCTTTGATGAAAAAGTACTGCAAAACGTAATGAAATTTATCAAACCTTTGATGTTTGGCGGTATGAAAAAGTACATTCCGATCCACGCATCATTTATCGCTCAAAGCATCCTAATGCAATCGATACAACCTAGTTCGAAGAAGATTGAAAGGTTGGATTCTTTAGCCATGATGACACTGACGACATAATTTATCTCATTTAAATTTTTGTTCTCAGTCAAAATTTATTAATCAATTCGAAGGAAATATCACGATGAATTTAAGTGTTATCTTGTTGGGTGTTGCCTTAGCTGTTTCAGGCTCTACTCACGCAAGTCAGCCATATGTTGAAACCGTAGAAAAACAGATTGAATTGTTGACCTATGAAGAATATCAATTCGTAAAAACAAATACGCGACGCCTGTGGTTTGTTGATTATTACGATATTACTCACCTTCAAAATCCACAAGGTGATAGCACATTAATATTGAAGTTTATTCCTGATAAATTAACTCAAAATAAGGTAAGAAGGGCTACGATTGAGGCACTTGAAGGTTCAAACCCAAGCGTCGATCTTAGTACATCTAAAATTCAAGCGTTGATTAACAGCTTGTCGATAGAGATAACTCAACATGATGTCATCACCATTGTTTATAAAGAGCAAGCAATGCAAATTCAGCATAACAATAGAGTGGTTTATGCTGCTGAGGCTTCGTCTATCGAGAGTACAGCCTTAAAAAATATCTGGCTTGGTGAGGAGCCTGTTGATGATCTTTTGTAATCACAAAAACATTTACCAATGGTTCACAGTATTGTTATTGGCAACAATGCCAACACTAGTTTGGAGTGAGGAAAGTGCTATGAATATTAAAGACAATGCATCTACATCTTTTGCTAAGGATCTGAAATATGAACTGTTGTTCAGAAACTTAGGTAAACAAGTTTTTTCTGAATTAAAGGGTAACCCACCAGGTCGTATGACGACGAAAAATTTAGTGTTACTAAGTAAAATGGAGCAGCATAACACAGAGGTAATGAGTGTTGTTCGCGGTCATTTTGATGTTGATAACACCATTCGTTGTAAAGATAAGATATTAGCTAAAACAGTGATTATCTCTTTGAAAGTCATGCCAGACATTGGTACTCGTTATTTGGAAGGCAGTGCAGAACGGTTTGTACATCAATTAGAAGAGATTCAGGCAACGAGTCCAGAAGGGTATGAGGAAGAAATGGCTTATATGGTTGGGCATGAAAAAGCATTGTATGGCTATTTGGTTCATTTAAACAAGGGTGAACAGCAGCGAGCTCATGCTGTACTTGAGCAATTTGTTTCGGAGAATAATATTCAATAGAAGCACCGACTGATTGAGCTTTATTTTCAGCTGTTAACCTAGGCTTTAAATATTATGGCTTAATTTAAATTTTTAAATGAGTTATCACTGCAATACGTTGTACTGATTAGAATATTCACTTTGTGCACTCACTGTCTAGCAGCAAAATGTCAGTAATTAAATGCGAATTAAACGACAGTGAGATCTTTCCCTAGAAATATATTGCTTGTATTTTTGCCGAACCGAACCGAACCGAACCGAACCGAACCGAACCGAACCGAACCGAACCGAACCGAACCGAACTGAACCCTATACAATTTTTCAAAATTTTGTCACGGCTCATAGCATCATTAGCGATAACTTTTTTCCCATAAGATTAATATTTTCTACTTTGTTATAGCATCGATTATGGGGAGAAAAGTCTGTAAAAATAGTCGCTTGCTATTTTACACTTTGATTAGTTTGATCATAAGTACGTAGTCGGGTAATCAATATTCTGGAGGGGGGTATAACTCATTTTATAACGATAAAGTCACAATACTCATGTCAACTAAAGTATTCAATAGTTAACTTTGTGTTAAAAATATTTGACATGAACAAAAAGTAAGCATAAATTGACCTTAAGTTAAAAATACTTAACATGGAGTGGGGTTTGGTTAACATGAATATTAAACAGAAATTATATCAGTGGTTGCAAGAAACTAGCTTTAGGGAAGTGACTTTATCGGTTGATTTACTTGTAACGGGCTATATTTTTTATATTTACTTAAGCCGGATGTACTATGCCAGTGCTGAAGAATTAGCCTCGACAGTGTGGCTATCTGGTGTATTGCTCGAAATCATTATTTACTCAGTTGTGTTGATGGTACTGAGTTATATTGTATTAGCATTTGTGAGTGATGATGAATTAAACCAACCCATGGATGTGCGAGAAAAACAAATAAACCTAGTGGGTTACAAATACTCGGCGATAATTTTACAAACCGGCGTAATTTTAGCCATGGTTCAATATGGAATAGAAAAACAAGCTGAAATAATTTTGTTTGAGCCGATTCCTCATTTACCATTACACATTTTGTTAGTGGCATTTTTAACTGCCGAATTAGCCCATTATGGTGTGCAATTGTATAAAGGCCGCACAGGAGATATTTATGGGTAAAGTGGATCAAGATGGTATGGGGATCAGTAACTCTATTCGTACATTACGATTTTTACATGATGAAATGACCCAAAAGCAACTGGCTGAACTCATCGGTGTCACTAGACAAACGGTAATGGCGATTGAATCAAATAAGTATTCGCCGACATTAGAAGTCGCGTTCAAGATTGCTGAGGTGTTTAATTTACCTCTTGAAGAGGTGTTTCGCTATCGTTCGGCAAACGATACCCTACCAACAGACTAGCTGTTTGTAGGTTTTATTAGGATGATGAGTTGTTGCTAGCGACTAACACTTCTTGAAAGTAGTAAATTATACCACTGGCCGCTTGAGGTTATCTGTTGAGGATAATTGGTTCAGTATTAGCGACTCACAATGCTTTAAAGCCCAACCGCGCTTTGGGCTCAGATACTCTTTGCAATCTTTATCGCTTACGATAATAATCACCCATTCATTTAGCTGATAAATTGTTGAGTCAGCTAATCTCATTTTTATGAAGTGCAACAGCACTGTTAAGGCCAGTATTAGGTTATGAAATTTAGTCCGCTAGTTGATGAATTAATTGAATCATTACGTTGCTTACCCGGTGTAGGGCCTAAGTCTGCTCAGCGTATGGCATTTCAGTTATTGGAACGTAATCGTAAAGCGGGGCAAAAACTGGCAAACGCTCTTGAGCGCTCTATGAGTGAAGTGGGGCATTGCCAAGCGTGCCGTACGTTTACAGAACAAGAATTATGCCCAATTTGCAGTAGCCCTAAACGAGGCAACGCTGGCGTTATATGTGTGGTAGAAACGCCAGCAGATGTACTTGCTATCGAAGCTGGTGGCCACTTTATGGGGCGATACTTTGTGTTATTAGGCCATTTGTCACCACTTGATGGCGTGGGCCCTGATGAACTAGGTCTTGAATTACTTGAGCAGCATTTATCTTCAGAAGATGTCACAGAGTTAATCTTGGCTACAAACCCTACAGTAGAAGGTGATGCAACAGCGCACTTTATCGCGGATATCGCACGTCGTCATAATGTGGTTATCAGCCGTATTGCTCATGGTGTACCAGTAGGTGGCGAGCTTGAGTATGTCGATAGCACGACTTTAGCGTTATCGTTTAATGGGCGCATCCCTCTGTAAAACGAACACGAGTTAATAAAAGGGCTAATTTAGCCCTTTTTGCGTTTTTTTTAGGCATCAGAAAAAAATTCCCTTGAAAACTGATTTTCACGCCCCATTTCCTAGGTAACAAAGAATTTTAGTTGCATTGAAACGTCAAATATTAGATTTCAGTACAACTGCTGTATTAACGTTAAACCAAGGGAAATTTTCATGTCTCAACAAGAAACACATGGCTTTCAAACCGAAGTAAAACAACTTCTTCATCTGATGATCCATTCTTTATACTCAAATAAAGAAATTTTCTTACGTGAATTAGTCTCAAATGCCGCTGATGCTGCAGACAAGTTACGTTACCTTGCACTGACTGATAACACATTATTTGAAGATGACACTGAACTTCGTGTTCGCATCAGCACCGATAAAGAAAAAGGCACCGTTACGATTGAAGATAACGGTATCGGTATGACTCGTGATGGTGTAATTGAACATTTAGGGACTATTGCTAAATCAGGTACTGCTGATTTCTTCAAAAACTTATCTGGCGAAGAGTCAAAAGATTCGCAACTTATTGGTCAGTTCGGTGTGGGCTTCTACTCGGCGTTTATCGTTGCGGATAAAGTGACTGTTCGTACTCGCGCTGCCGGTGCGGATGTTAACCAAGGTGTGGTGTGGGAATCACAAGGTGAAGGTGACTTTACTGTTGATACGATTACTAAAAACAGCCGTGGTACTGAAATTACACTGCATTTACGTGAAGAAGAAAAAGAGTTTGCTGATGACACACGTTTACGCTCAATTATCACCAAATACTCTGATCATATCTCCGTACCTGTAGAAATGTACGAAGAAGGTACACCTGCTGTTGAAGCGACAGAAGAAGGCGGCGAGGCTATTCCAGCTACTGAAGGTCAGTGGAAACCGATGAACAAAGCCACTGCGCTTTGGACTCGTAGCAAATCTGATATTTCTGATGAAGAGTATCAAGAGTTCTACAAGCATATTTCTCACGATTACGGTGATGCTGCAACTTGGTCTCACAATCGTGTTGAAGGTAAACAAGAGTACACGAGCTTATTGTATATCCCAAGTAAAGCACCATGGGATATGTTTAACCGTGATGCTAAAAACGGCTTAAAACTGTTTGTTCAACGTGTATTCATTATGGATGACGCAGAGCAATTTATGCCGACTTACCTTCGCTTTGTAAAGGGCTTAATTGACTCTAATGATTTACCGTTAAATGTGTCTCGTGAAATTTTACAAGACAATAGTATCACTAAAGCATTACGCAGTGGCGTCACTAAGCGTGTGTTAGGTATGCTTGAAAAAATGGCTAAAAATGATGCTGAGAAGTATCAAGCATTTTGGGCTGAATTTGGTCAAGTATTAAAAGAAGGCCCAGCTGAAGATTTCGCTAACCGTGAGCGTATTTCTGGCTTATTACGTTTTGCTTCTACGCACACCAACACAGCGGCGACTGACGTGTCATTAGATGATTACATCAGCCGTATGAAAGAAGGCCAAGACAAGATTTACTACATTGTTGCTGACAGCCATGAAGCGGCAGCAAACAGCCCACATCTTGAATTATTACGTAAGAAAGACATCGAAGTGTTATTAATGTCAGAGCGCATCGATGAGTGGTTAATTAACCACTTAACTGAATTCAAAGGCAAGAAACTGCATTCGGTAACACGTGGTGATCTAGAGTTAGGTGAGCTTGAAGATGCAGATGAAAAAGAAGCTCAAGAAAAGCTTGCTGGTGAAGCACAAGCATTAGTTGAACGTATGAAAACGGCATTAGGTGCAAAAGTTGCAGACGTTAAAGTGACTTCGCGCTTAACTGACACGCCTGCATGTGTTGTTGCCGGTGAAGGTGAAATGTCATCACAAATGATCAAGCTTATGCAATCAGCGGGTCAACCAGTGCCTGAAACGAAACCGACCTTTGAAATCAACCCGCATCACCCATTAGTTGAGCGTTTGAACAATGAACAGGATGAACAGTTATTTGCTAACTGGGCTGACTTATTACTTCAACAAGCACAGCTTTCTGAAAAAGGCAGCTTAGCGGATCCTTCTGCATTCATTAAGTTAACCAATGAAATGCTAGTCGCAAGCTTGAAGTAAGCGTCGTCATAATAAACAAGCGGACCGAGTGTCCGCTTTTTATTAGCGTTTATTTTTAGCCAGTGTGATACTGAATAAATAGCACTGCTAACAAGGATCCACGATGGAACATATTATTAATTTAACCAAAGAGAACATACAGCAAGTTGTTGATGCCTCAATGGATAACTTTGTTGTTATGTCTTTTTGGGCTCAACAGCAGCCTGAAAGCGTGCAAATGCTTCAATTGATGGAGCAAATTGCTAACGAGCAAGCTGGGCGATTCATTCTTGCTAAAGTTAACTGTGAAGCCGAATTAGAGATTGCTAACTATTTTCAAATTCAAAGCTTACCCACCCATTTGGTATTAAGCCAAGGTAAACCTATCGATGGGTTTGCCGGGGTTCAATCACAAGCGCAAGTTTTGGACATGCTCAATAAGCATTTACCTGAATTATGGGTACAAGATGTGAATGCGGCTAAAGTTATTTTAGCTGGCGATACGGTGACAAAAGAGCAATTAGAAGAGGCATTAAGCTTACTAAAAAGTGCTTACGTTGATTCAGGTAACCAAGCTGAAGTTGCATTACTTATGGTCGATGCCTACTTGCAGTTAGGTATTCTTGGTGATGCAAAAACCTTATTAGACACTATTGGGCTTGCCGATCAAGACAGCTATTATCAAAACCTCAAAGCAAAACTGGCTTTAGCTGAAGATGCAGCCGATACACCTGAAATTCGTCAGTTACAACAAGCGTTAGAAGCTGAGCCAGATAATGTTGAAATTTCAATCAATTTAGCCAAGGCCTTAAGTCAAGCTAACCGAGGTGAAGAAGCATTAGAAAACCTTTTTGCGATTTTACAAAAAGATTTATCTGCAGCTGACGGGAAAGTCAAACAGGTGTTCATGGAAATATTGACTGCCTTAGGGCAAGGAAACACCATAGCCAATCAGTATCGTCGTCGTTTATACAGTTTGCTGTATTAAACAGCGCTAAATTTAACAGGTTGCGAGCTATTAGATATTGGTCTAACTCTTTGGTTATTTACCTTCTAAAGATGGACTAAATGTGCGAAAATCGCCGCCTAAAAATATGAAAGCAATAAAGAGGACTTTTGAGATGCGCATTATTCTATTGGGTGCCCCAGGTGCCGGTAAAGGTACACAAGCTCAGTTTATTATGGAGCAGTACGGTATCCCACAGATCTCAACTGGAGACATGCTTCGTGCAGCAATTAAAGCTGGCACAGCATTAGGCTTAGAAGCTAAATCAGTAATGGATGCAGGCCAGTTAGTATCAGATGACCTAATTATTGGTTTAGTTAAAGAACGTATCGCACAAGATGATTGTGTTAAAGGGTTCTTACTTGATGGTTTCCCACGTACCATTCCACAAGCTGATGCAATGGTTGCAAACGGTATTGAAATTGATCACGTTGTTGAGATTGACGTGCCTGATGAAGAAATCGTTAAACGTATGAGTGGCCGTCGTGTGCATTCTGGTTCTGGCCGTGTTTACCACATCGTTTACAATCCACCAAAAGTGGAAGGTAAAGATGACGTAACTGGCGAAGAGTTATCAATTCGTCCAGATGATGAAGAAACAACAGTACGTAAGCGCTTAGGTATCTACCATGAGCAAACTAAGCCATTGGTTGAATACTACGGTAAAGTGGCTGCTGAAGGTAACACTCAGTACACCAAGTTTGATGGCACACAAACTGTTGCGGCAGTGAGTGAGCAAGTTAAACAGTTACTAGGTTAATTAGCTGCTAAAATTACAGTTCCAACGACTGTTGTTCATAAAAAGACCTGCATTGCAGGTTTTTTTATGGCATAAATAAAATAGTTGTCACAAAAAGAGACAAAGATTGACATCAGTATTGGTGTTGATTGTTTTTGTGTTAAAATTAGCGTTTGGTATAAAGCATAAAATGCTGTTCAATCCACAATCCTTTTAAGCACGGATGCCTACTCAGAGAGTTTAAGATGAAGTTTCCTGGTCAACGCAAATCTAAGCATTACTTCCCGGTAAATAACAGAGATCCATTACTGGCTCAGTTAACCCAACAAGAGCAATCTTTTTCAACTTACATTTGCGGTATCGATCAAACCTTGGTGGATATTGAAGCCAAAGTAGAAGACGAACTATTAGAGCGTTATGGTTTACCAAAAGGTAACTCAACCCTTATTGATGACCAACAAGCCCATGAACTCTATAACGAGTTAAAAAACAATGAGATGATCAGCGATGAATTTGCTGGTGGTACCATTGGTAACACGGTTCATAACTATTCAATTTTAGCGGATGACCGTTCTGTGTTATTCGGGGTGATGAGCCAGAATATTATGGTAGGGAGCTACGCCTATCGTTATTTATGTAATACCTCATCAAAGGTAGATTTAAACTATTTACAGCCTGTAGATGGTCCTATCGGTCGTTGTTTTACGTTAATTTCTGAAAATGGTGAGCGTACCTTTGCTATCAGTAAAGGCTCAATGGATAAGTTAACCCCAGAATATATTAATCAAGAAGTCATTCAGGGGAGTTCTGCGCTAGTTATTACAGCCTATTTAATGCGCGCCAGTGAAGGTGATGGCATGACATCCGCTGCAATGAAAGCAATTGAATATGCAAAAGCTGCAGAGGTTCCAGTCGTATTGACATTGGGCACCCGCTTCCTTATTCAAGAAGATCCAACTTGGTGGCAAAACTTTATTCGTGAAAATGTGACTATTTTGGCAATGAATGAAGATGAAGGCGAAGCGTTAACAGGCTTTAGCGACCCACTATTGGCTGCTGATGCGGCACTTGAATGGTGTGACATGGTACTTTGTACCGCAGGGCCTTTGGGTTTATATACTGCGGGCTACGCAGAAGATTCAGAAAAGCGAGCAACCAGTCATACTCTATTACCTGGCGCTATCCCTGAATTTAACCGCTATGAGTTTTCTCGCCCGAAATTAAAAGCAGATTGTGAAACTCCGATTAAAGTCTTCGCACATATTTCACCATACATGGGCGGGCCTGAACTGATTAGAAACACTAACGGAGCAGGTGACGGAGCATTAGCGGCCTTATTACATGACTTATCTGCCAATACCTTCCATAAGACAAATGTACCTGGCTCAAGTAAACATCAACGTGATGGTTTATGTTACTCGTCATTCTCACAAGTGTGTAAATACGCAAACCGTGTAGCCTATGAAGTTTTGGCACAACATAGTCCAAGACTTTCTCGTGGCTTACCAGAGCGTGAAGATAGTCTTGAAGAGTCATACTGGGAACGTTAAATTTACAGCATAAATTGAAAGGCGAGCATCGTAATATGCTCGCCTTTTTATTACGTAAATTGCACTTAAATTGCATAAGTAGTACTTGGTACCTGTGGTAAAATTCAGTAGGATACCAATTAGAGCGTAAATACCTCATTGTAAGTACCATCGGGTAAATAAAACAGCATTGACTACAGAAATTGGAGAGCGTTGTGAAGGGACAAATCTTAAGAGAAATGAAAGTACTTAAGGCGATTGAACCAGCTTATGAAGTCGAACGTCGTGTCGCATTTTTGAAAACCAAGTTAGTTGAAGCACATACACGTAGTTTGGTACTAGGTATTAGTGGTGGTGTTGATTCATCGGTTACAGGTAGATTATGTCAGTTAGCTGTAGATAGCTTAAACGCTGACAACCCTGATCAAAATTATCAATTTATTGCTGTTCGCCTGCCTTACCAAGTGCAAAAAGATGAAGATGAGGCTCAATTAGCGTGTCAGTTTATTCAGCCATCTAAACAAGTTACTGTTAATATTGCTGATGGCGTTGTCGGTGTACATAATGCGACAGTGGCTGGTTTAGAAGAGGCAGGCATTGCGGTAAGCAACAATGAAAATCTTGATTTTGTTAAAGGTAATGTGAAAGCCAGAATGCGCATGATTGCTCAATATCATATTGCAGGATTAACGGGTGGTTTAGTCGTAGGAACCGATCATAGCGCTGAGAATATTACTGGTTTTTACACTAAGTTCGGAGATGGCGCGTGTGATTTAGCACCATTGTTTGGTCTTAATAAACGTCAAGTCAGACAGCTTGCAAGTTTCTTAGGTGCTCCTGAGATATTAGTAAAAAAAGCACCAACAGCAGATTTAGAAGATGATAAGCCACAACTTGAAGATGAAGTGGCATTAGGCCTTACATACGATCAAATTGATGACTTTTTAGAAGGGAAAGACGTAGAGAGTCATGTTGAAGATAAGTTGGTCGCGATATACAAGCGCACGCAACACAAGCGTCAACCTATCCCAACAATCTATGATTAGTGATAAGTTCAATATTGTTTTAGGTAGTCTCTCACTGCTTCTATGAGCTGGTTAGGAAACTGTCGATAATCTAAATATGGCGCAATAAGGACTTGCTTATGCGCCATTACTTTTTGTTTTTCACCCAGTTCTGTTAACTCATCTTGCCAATTCAGGCCCATATGCGTTTCTATTGAATGTTGTAATCGTTCATAAGTCACCTGGCCACATAAAATATGCACTTCTGCATGCGGGTCTAAACCTGCTGAATTGATGATTAAACATGTTGAGTCATGTGCTTCACTTTTTGTCGTAAACAAATCTGCTCTTCGTTTTTTCCAGCAATCGRCTGAGCTATTCTCGGCGGTAATTTTGGCCATGATGGTAAAGATTTTACGCCAATGATTACCATTAAGTTCGATTATCTTACTGGTATCAGCCAGCGTGAGTTCAGTGTCTGTTGGGATGATAGGTGCAGTTGGTAAATAAAACGCCATTTTGGCATTTTTATGGCCAAATTTTATTTGTTCATTATTGGTTGGTGACAGGTCTGATGTCATTTTAATGTCTGTTAATTCACTCATTTTTACTAGATTATCATGATTAATCTCTAGACTCGAATAGGCTTTTAGGCAAACATGAGTCTATAGAATCGGATAAGTGTAACGATATCATTAAGCAGCGAGATGTGTCTTTTAGCCACAGATTTACAAAGCGCTTAGTGTTCAAGGAAAGATCAATGAAAGCGATTGTGATCGGCTCAACAAAGCAACTTCTATTTTTTGCTGTTTATGGCTTTATCGGCAGTATTATCGTTTTTATTGCGATTTTAGTTTGGTTATTAAATGCCAGAGCCGAGTTAGATATCTGGCACACAACTGAACTAAAACACGAATACCATCAGCAGTTGGGGTTAAAAAACTTTGCTGGATATCTGTCGCTCGAAAGTGACTTGTTCAGTGAAATTGAGAATAAAATTTATCAAAGTTACTCGCCAGAAACGCCTTCTGTCATTAACCGGTATGAAACTGGTAGCTTATCTGATCCCAATGGATGGAATTATAACTGGAATCGCTCGTTTGAATGGAAAAAAGCCGATGCTGAGTTTGGTGTTTTACTGATCCATGGTATGTCTGACTCACCCTATGCAATGTCTCATCTTGCTAAACACTTTAAGAAAAATGCTCATGTTTTGGGGTTAAGGCTACCTGGACATGGCACCATTCCCGCAGGATTAACCGGTATTACTTGGCCTGATTTAGCTAGCGCTGTAGATTTGGCGACGCAGCATATGAAGCAACAACTTAATGGTAAGCCGTTATACGTGGTTGGCTTTTCAACGGGGGCAGCCTTAGCGTTAAACATTGAGTTAGAAGCCATTGCCAGAGGCAATGAAACGCACTATCAAGGTATGATTTTTCTTTCCCCTGCAATAGGGCTACAACCCATTGCAGCAGGTGCTAAATGGCAAGCAATGTTAGGCCGGTTTTTAGGTTATGAAAAGTTATTTTGGAACAGTATTTCAGTTGAGTACGACCCGTTTAAATATAGCTCTTTTGCAGTTAACGCTGGTGATGTTGTTTATCAATTATCTCAGCGAAACCATCAAATTATTGAATCATTTTCAACTGAGCAATTAGGCTCTTTAGCACCGATTTTAACTTTCCAGTCGCTCGCTGATGATACCGTTTCTTCCAATGCAGTGGTGAATAACCTCTATCAATACTTACCTTCAAAACAACACGAGTTAGTTATTTTTGATATTAATCGAAATCCTAATAATCATCAGTTAATTATTAATGACCCAATGGATGAAATGGCAAAGCTATGGTTACAAGAGCCAATGGGTTATCAACTGACCTTGATTGAAAATGATACTGACCGTGAGCACTTTGTAAAAGAGACAAGATTAGCTTCTGCTGAATCCTTGACAAGTGAAGCGCTACCATTTGAATGGCCACGTGGGGTATATTCCTTATCTCACGTGGCTTTACCTTTCCCTAAAGCGGATCCTTTGTATGGTCCAGATTTTTTGAAAGAGGTGAGCCACATTCAAATTGGCCAAGCTATTTTTACTGGCGAACGTGGCTTATTTGGGATCCCTGCTGCTGAAATGTTACGTCAGAAGTGGAATCCATTTTACCCGTATATGCTTAATAAAATGGATGAGGTTATAAACCCATAGGTATAACCGTCTTACTCATTAATCACATTAATGATAACTTTATTTCGACCTTGTTCTTTGGCCGCATACAGATTATCGTCGGCCACTTTAATCCATACATCAATGTCAGTTGAAAAGCTGGCATTAGCAGTAATTGCGCCGATACTGGTGGTCACAGAAAACTGCTGTTGATCTGTTGGAGAAGTAATCACAAGCGCTGCTAACTTTTGTTTGAATTGATTTAAATGATGCTCAATTTTAAGGGCATTTGATATCGGTAAAATAAGTAAAAACTCTTCCCCACCATAGCGAGCTACAATATCCGTATCACGCTTAAATTCTTGCTTAAGTAAACTTGAGACGGTACGTAAACATTCATCTCCTGCTAAGTGTCCATAGGTGTCGTTGACCTGCTTAAAAAAGTCTAAATCAAGAATTGCTATGGTAATTGCATGTTCACCACGTAAGCAAAAATCTAATAAGCCATCAAATTTATCTTCAGCATAACGGCGGTTTTTAAGATCCGTTAATGGATCTTTATCCACTAAGGCAAGTAACTTTTTGTTGGCTTGCTCTAATTCATCAGTGCGGATTGCCACCGTCTCTTCAAGTTCTAGCTGATGTGTTAGAAGTTCACGCTTACTGTTAGTGAGCCGCTGGTAGAGGTTAAATACTTCTTTAGACGAGTTTTCATCCAGCACTTGGCTTTTTAAATCATCATTATTGATATTACCAAATTGGTTAGCGACGATTTCGAGTGGCGCTGTTAATAATTGGCACACCTTTCTTGAAATGATAAAGGTGAAAATAATTGAAATAATCAGCATCAAAAAGGTGCCTAACATTTGCTGTTCGGCAGTTTTAAGTAATGGTGAGAGGGGTTTTAATACATATAACTCCCAACCATTATTAAGGCGTGTTTTTACAAATACATGTTCTGGCGAAGTGGATTTAAGATCACGAATATTGATGGTATTTAACGCAATATGGTATGCGCCTTTATCATCAGAGTAAGTAAATTCATCTTCTTCATTGAGCTCAAGTTCTGAGGATGCATAAATGATTTTTTTATTGTCATCTATAAGTACCAGCAACTCTTTTTCACCATAACTATTTTGATTATCGATATTAGCGAAAAACTGTAAATTCAAGGAACCTTCAATTATACCAGCAACTTGTGCTTGATTATTATTTTGGTAAAACGGCGCACTGATAGCKATGATTGAGTCACTACCAAATCCACGCCCTTTGAATACGGATGAGACATATAATTGGCGATTATGGAAGGATTGAATAAAGTAATCCCGGTCACTTATCGACATATTTTTAATATTGTTTTTTTCGTCCAGCATCATAACACCAGGGCTACCTGCTTTGACTTGCGCATTGCTATCGGCAATCAACATGGTAATGAAACTAGGATAACTTGTGTGCAGTTGACTCAGCATTGGCTGCCATTCGTCGTTCGTGGTATTGGCTAAACTGAGAAAGTTGGCTGCGTATTCAATCACCTTTTTGTGATCGTCTATGTATTGCTCGGTTGCAGAGCTTAAATGTTGCGTCGTATCAGTTAAGTTTTGCTTTAATAGCTGTTGCTGCTTTTCTAAAAACAGATAATTAAAACTAAGGGCAGAGATAAGTAAGCATAAGGTGATCATCAATGTCATAAAGTAGGTTACTTGAGCATTGAATGAACGCCTTTTTTTTGCTGTGACTTGGCCATTAAATTGCCAAAGTTTAGGGACCAATACAATAATTAAAGAAGCTAAACAGGCATATATCAGACCATTAATACTTTGCTTAATGATGGCAAACGGCATATGACTTGCTGGTAAATCACTGACTATTTTCATGTATAAATACGTCAGTGGCATTCCGATAAGTATCCAGTAAATGGCACTGCCGTATAGCGGGTACCCCCCTTTACGGCGAATAAAACCTATAAATACCGCTTCGATACAAAACAGTAAGTAAACATGAGGACTTCCCCAAGTCACCATTAAACCTGTTGCACTGAAAACAGCTGTTAATAGGGCATACCAAGGGCCTAAAATAACGGCAGATACAACCGTAAAGGTATTACCCATGACCAGCTGGACGTTGGCAAAAATAGGAATGGGGTAACAGTTGACGATAAAGCCAATGATACCTAGAACCAGTGCTAAAATAAGGTGTTGTAGATTGATGGATTTTTTATTCAATGAATCATCCTTGTCATTATTATAAAAAAATATTACCTGCCTTATTCAGGTAGCACAAGCCTTTGATCTATTAAGGATGAATCATTCTATAAGCTTTGACTAAACGTGAGTGAGCTTATTCTTGATTATCTACGCACGACAAACTGCTAATGACACCGCTTCTCTATCTTTGTATGCATACCCACAAGCTCTTTTCTTCAATTTTTAATTCGACCTTGGTCTAACTCAGAAAACTCTCTTGTATGCCATTTATTTATACCGTTCCTTTATAAGTTTCTGTTTTTAAAGTGATTTGTTGTTGACTTCCTTTTTTGATTTTGTTCACCTTTAGACTAAGGTCGTGATTGTCGTCACATTTTTAGTTGCTAGATTAACTAACGACTTTAAAAATAATTAAGACAGGGGAGTCACAATGGCTTTTGAAAATGAAGACAAGGCAACGGGGTATTGGCGTGAAAATTTACGCTTAGTATTGGGGTTACTCGCAATTTGGGCATTCGTGTCTTTTGGTTGCGGTATTTTACTCGTAGATGTTTTGAACGAAATTACCTTTATGGGCTTTAAATTAGGTTTTTGGTTTGCACAACAAGGTGCCATGTATGTGTTTGTTGCACTGATTTTTGTGTATGTAGCGAAAGCGAATGCTTTAGATAAAAAATATAACGTACACGAAGACTAAGGAATAAATCATGGATGTTCAAACGTTAACTTATCTCATTGTTGGGGTCACATTTGCCCTATATATCGGTATCGCCATTTGGTCTCGTGCTGGTTCTACTAAAGAGTTCTATGTTGCTGGTGGTGGGGTTCCACCTGTAATGAATGGCATGGCAACTGCTGCCGATTGGATGTCAGCGGCATCATTTATCTCGCTGGCAGGTATCGTGTCGTTTACTGGTTATGATGGCTCAGTTTACTTAATGGGTTGGACGGGAGGCTATGTTCTGCTAGCGCTGTGTATGGCTCCTTACCTACGTAAGTTTGGTAAATTTACCGTACCAGACTTTATTGGTGACCGTTACTACTCACAAGCTGCACGTACCGTTGCGGTCGTTTGCGCCATTTTCATCTGTTTTACCTATATTGCAGGTCAAATGCGTGGTGTGGGTGTTGTATTCTCCCGCTTCTTAGAAGTTGAAGTAGAAACGGGTGTTTATATCGGTATGGCAGTGGTGTTCTTTTACGCTGTACTTGGTGGTATGAAAGGGATTACTTACACTCAAGTTGCACAGTATTGTGTGCTTATTTTTGCTTTCATGGTACCAGCCATTTTCATCTCAGTGATGATGACAGGCCATATTTTACCTCAAATCGGTTTTGGTGCTGAGCTTGTTGATGCTGCCGGTAATGGGACTGGGGTTTACCTCTTAGATAAGCTCGATGGTTTATCAGCGGAACTCGGTTTCTCCCAATATACGGAAGGCTCAAAGAGCATGATTGATGTGTTCTTTATTACGGGCGCATTAATGTTTGGTACTGCGGGTTTACCGCATGTAATCGTGCGCTTCTTCACTGTACCTAAAGTAAAAGATGCACGTTTATCTGCAGGTTGGGCGCTTGTATTTATCGCGATTATGTATACAACAATTCCTGCACTTGCTGCTTTCTCACGTGTAAATATGATTGAAACAATCAATGGTCCAGAATCTACAGGTGTGTCATATGAAAGTGCACCTAACTGGATTAAAAACTGGGAAAAAACAGGCTTAATTACTTGGGATGATAAAAATAACGATGGCAACATTTATTATTCTAAAGGCGATACCAATGAAATGAAGATCGACCGCGATATCATGGTACTTGCTACGCCTGAAATTGCTTCACTTCCAGCATGGGTGATTGCATTAGTCGCAGCTGGTGGCTTAGCGGCGGCACTGTCTACATCGGCAGGGTTACTATTGGTAATTTCAACGTCTGTTTCTCATGACTTATTGAAGAAAAACTTAATGCCCAATATTTCTGATAAAGAGGAGCTTAAGTATGCCCGAATTGCCGCAGCGTTAGGTGTTGTCATGGCGGGTTACTTCGGAATTAATCCTCCAGGCTTTGTGGCTGCGGTTGTTGCGATTGCATTCGGTCTGGCTGCATCGTCATTATTCCCAGCAATTATTATGGGTATCTTCTCTAAGACTGTGAATAAGGAAGGGGCAATTGCTGGTATGTTAACGGGTCTACTGTTTACTGCTGGTTATATCGTTTACTTCAAATTCGTGAACCCTGCAGCTAACGTCAGCGATAACTGGTTCTTAGGTATTTCACCTGAAGGATTCGGTATGGTAGGTATGTTCATTAACTTTGGTGTCGCATTCGCTGTTAGTAAAGTGACTAAAGATGTACCACAAGATGTTGTTGAGATGGTTGAGTCTATTCGCTTCCCTAAAGGAGCTGGTGGCGCTCAAGATCACTAACAAGATGAACTTGAACGGTAAAGAGCGCTTCGGCGCTCTTTTTGTTTTTAACCAAACATTATTTTACATCAAGTTACTGGCCATAAGTCGAATAGTGTCATGCAGTGGTTTTTCATATAGTGAATTCATCGAGGTGAGAAAATGATGGAGTGTTATGAAAGACGCAAGTGAACTTCAACCGATCACACAATTTATCAGTGGGTTAATTCCATTTGATTCTTTATCTTCATCAGACTTAGCTCGATGTTGTCAGCAACTCTCTATTGGCTATTACAGCAAAGTTAGCCGAACGGTCCCGTTAGATGAGTCTCATCCACAACTATACATTGTTCGTTCTGGTTCCTTTGAAGTACGGGATCAAGAAGGTGAGTTGTTAGATAGACTTGGAGAAGGGGATTATTTTGGTTTTCCATCTTTGTTATCGGGTGAGAAAGTCAGTAATCAGGTTCAAATTCTCGAAGATAGCCTGGTTTATCACTTAAACCCTGAAACCTTTAATTACTTACGAAAAGAAAGCCGAGAGTTTGATCGCTTTTTTAATCGTGCTTTTGCTAAAAGGTTACGCCATCAAGCTCGTTTTAAGGCAAAGGATTTAACAACGACGAGTCGGATTAACAGCTTGATGTCACCTGATCCCCTAACGATTAATGCTTATGCTAGTGTAAGTGAAGCTGCAAAAAAAATGCGTGTCGCTAGGGTATCGTCGGTACTTGTGATAGATAACGGCAAACTAATCGGGATATTAACTGATAGAGACCTGCGAAATCGGGTTTTAGCTGAGAGGTTTGACGGTACATTAGCAGTGCATCAAGCAATGACTGCAAATCCCAAAGTATTGTTTGAAAACGATCTCGTATTCGAAGCCATGCTATTGATGAGTGAGCACGGTATTCACCATTTGCCGATAATGACGAATGAAGTGAACGATGATGAAGTTACTAAACCTGTCGGCATTTTGACCAGTACAGATATATTACGTGGTCAAAGTTCGCAACCTCTTTTACTAATAGGAGAAATTGAGCGGCAACATGACATTGCTAGTTTAATTCAGGTCAGTAAACAAATCCCTGTTTTACTGCAAAACCTCATAAGTGCCGATGCGCGAGCTGAAGAAGTTGGTCGGGTGCTAACTTCAGTCACCGATGCGTTAACTCGTAGGCTAATTGTGTTAAATCAGCAAATTCTAGGGGCTGCGCCGATGGCTTTTTGTTGGTTAGCATTTGGCTCTCAAGGAAGACAAGATCAAGCTGCTTGTTCTGATCAAGATAATGGATTGTTACTTGCTCATGAACCTGATGAACATGCTAAAGGTTATTTTAATGCGCTAACCCATGCGGTTTGTGAAGGGCTTGATAAATGTGGTTATGTTTATTGCCCCGGGGATATTATGGCGCAAAACCCTAAATGGCGTTTACCTCTTGATAAATGGCAAAAACATTTTGAAAGCTGGTTAAATTCTCCTGAGCCTAAAGCGTTAATGCATGCCAGTATCTTTTTTGATATGCGTGCCGTATACGGTCCACAAAGCTTGTTTGATCAATTGCAAAGTCATGTACTTGAACGTACTAAAGATAACGATATCTTTCTCGCTGGAATGGCTGGTAATTCATTAGTGGAATCGCCGCCATTAGGTTTTTTTAGAAAGTTTGTGCTTGAGCGTGATGGCAGTGAAGTGAAAGGAATGGATTTAAAGCACAAAGGCGTCGCATTAATCAATGATATTGCCAGAGTCTATGCACTAAGTGCGGGTATTGCCGAAGTGAATACACCAAAACGAATTCGTGCATTAATGGATGCCAATATCATAAACCGTAAGGATGCACTCAACCTCGCCGATGCGCTTGAATTTATAGCTCATATGCGTCTTTCAAATCAAGGAGAGCAATATACAAGCCAACAAAACGTTACTAACTATTTAAAACCACAACAAATGTCATCACTAATGCGTCATCAGTTACGTGATGCATTTAAAGTCGTTCACGATGCTCAATCAGGTCTTAGAATGAAATTTATGCGGAGTTTTTAACCTGTGAATGAACTCTGGCTTAAAGCRCGTTTACATTATGAAATGTTTGGCCATAAAGATAAGCTTTATGACTATCAAAAAGCGTATTTAAATGTGATAAACAAACCACTTTCCACATCGAGATTGATGGCCGTGGATCTCGAAATGACGGGGCTTGACCCGTTAAAAGATGAAATAATCAGTATCGGAATAGTGCCTATTGAATTAGATACAATCCCATGTTCAATCCCTTTAACAAAAGCTCAGCAGTGCATGGTTAATATTGATGGGAGTGTAGGGCAAAGTGCAACAGTACATGGCATTGTCGATCAACATGTGTCTGAAGGTGCCTCACTAATTGATGCGATGGAATGGTTTATTGACCGTACTCAGGGACATATTCTGGTAGCTCATCATGCACCAATGGACATTAGCTTTATACAATCTCATTTGGCTAAAGTGTATAACAGGCAAATTCGGTTACCCTTTATCGATACTTTAGCGACTGAAAAACAGCGGCTACTTCGTCAGCATGATGTATTAAAAGAGGGAAGTTTACGTTTAGATGCTTGCAGGCAGCGATATGGTTTACCTACCTATTCAGGTCATGCAGCATTGGTTGACGCAATTGCGTGTGCAGAGCTTTTTATTGCTCAAGTGAATTCAATTGGTGATACTCAAAAACTTGCCGTATCGGAGTTCATATCAATTTAATTGTAGTTATTTGTGATGATTAAAATAAAAAACCAGCACTTGGCTGGTTTTTTTAGTAATGAGTTTGGTTAAATACTTAAAGGTTAAAAATGCTTAACGCTTAGTAAAAAACTCTACTGCAGGTTTAATTAATTCAAGTGCAGAAACTTCACACGGAGGCAGCTCCGCAGTAGGTGCATTAATCGGAGTTGTTCGCTCACCCCATTTTAATAATAGAGCCGCTGATGTTAATCCTGCGCCAAATGCACATGATAAAATAGTTTGTCCTGAATTAATGCGGCCTTGTTCTAATGCATCACAAATCGCAATAGGAATAGTCGCTGCAGACGTGTTGCCGTATTTCGCAATGTTGACGAAGGCTTTTTCTTTAGGGATCTTCATTCGACTGATTAACGTATCAATAATACGCTCGTTTGCTTGATGTGGAATCACCAAATCAACGTCTTCTTTGGTCATGTCGCAATTAGCTAAGACCTTAGTACTTAACCCACCCATACCATGAATCGCGCGTTTAAAGACTTCTTGTCCGTTTAGGTTAATAAAGAAATCCAGAGATGCAGAATCAAATCGGTCCATCTGGGTGCCGAAACCTGATGATAAGATATCACGTGCAGCAGGATCATTATTAAGCTCGTAACCTAAAACACCACCTGGTTCATTACTAGCTTCAATAACAACAGCGCCTGCACCATCGCCAAATAATACGGCGGTTTCACGTCGTGACCAATCTAGATAAAAAGATAATCGCTCTGCGCCAATAACAAGCACTTTCTTGTTCTGGCCACTTTTTATCATAGAGCTGCCCATACCAAGGGCATATAAGAAACCACTACAAGCAGCGTTAATATCAAAAGCGCCGCATGTTGCCCCTACATTAGCTTGAACAGTAGAAGCAATATTAGGAATCAAGGTGTCTGGGCTTGCTGTTGCAAGTATGATTAAATCCAGTTCACTACCGTCAATACCTGCAGCAGCGAGTGCATTTTTAGCTGCAACAGTCGCTAACTCAGATGTGTTAACGTGAGAAATATGTCGTTCGCTGATCCCAGTACGTGTCTTAATCCACTCATCAGAAGTATCCATGAAGGTGGCTAAGTCGTCATTAGTCAGTTTTGCTGGTGGGACGCATTTTCCCCAACCGGTAATATGAGCATACTGCATGTGGTTTTCTCTCAAATAAATTTTAAATTAATCTTTTGATAAACGACGTAGAGGCAATAGTTAGTCTATTTGTTGAATCACTAGCTTCTTAATTGCCTTTGCTGCACCTAAAATGTGCTGGCGTAAAAGTTGGGTCGCTTTATCGATATCTTTGTTTTTGCACAACTCAAACAGTTCGCGATGTTCGCGTTCTGCTGTTGGAATTCCGCCTGTTAATAATAGCTGTAAGCGTATATAGCGATCGCAGCTATTGTTCAGTCCATGAACGACTTCAAGTGTATGCGGTTTGTTAGCGGCTTCGTATAAACAGGTATGAAACTGAGTATTGAGTTCGCTCCATGTGGCCACAGAGTCTTTTTCCTTTAATGCAGTCTCTAATTGAGATAGCACTTGATCAGCTTGTTCGAAATTTTCATCTTGCAAGTTGGGAATGGCTTTCGCGAGAAGATCTGTTTCAATCATAGCCCTTAATTCAAATAATTCTGTGACTTGTTCAACAGAAAGTTCAGTGGCTGTTGCACCTTTGTGTGCTTCGAATTTAACTAATCCTTCAGCTTCTAGTTGAACAAGCGCTTCTCGCACAGGAATTCGACTAACATTAAGCTGCTCAGCTATAGCTGATTGTCTAAGTGGCTCACCTGCTTTGATAAAGCCAGATAATATGCGCTCACGCAAGACTTCTACCACTGCTTGAGTTCGTGTTTTATGAATTATTGGTGTTATTTGACTCATTACTTCTTAATAAATGCCACAAAATATCTACGGAAGGGTAACCTTTACTGAACGCTTTATAAAGTACAACCTTAAAAAATCTTCCTTTTATAATACAAGTGCATAATTTTTCCAGTAATGGGATAATCAGAATAATAAAGAATTTAGGAGTAATAGTACCGTGAATAAAGCCGTGTTCTTAGATCGTGACGGAGTCATTAATATTGATAAAGGTTATGTACACCTTGTTGATGACTTTGAATATATCGAAGGCGTATTTGAAGCCTGCCTGGCTTTCAAGAAAATGGGTTATAAAATCGTGGTGGTGACTAATCAGTCTGGTATTGCTCGTGGAATGTACTCAGAGGATGACTTTCACCATTTAACCGAATGGATGGATTGGAACTTTGCAGATAAAGGTGTTGAATTAGATGGCATCTACTATTGTCCGCATCATCCAGAAAAAGGACTTGGGGAATATAAGCAAGATTGTGATTGCCGAAAACCTAAACCGGGAATGATGCTTGATGCAGCAAAGTTTTTAAAAATTGATATGGCTAATTCAATTATGGTGGGTGATAAAGCTGATGATATGAGAGCTGCAAAAGCAGCGGGCATTAACACAGCTATATTAGTGAGAAGTGGTAAAGTCGTTGATGAAGCGGGTATTGAGCTTGCCGATGGAGTAGTAGACAGCATTGCCGATGTACCAGCTTTCTTAAAGTCGTAATAAAAACATCTCTTAGTTAACGATAAAATTGCTATGAAAGGTGCTGTAACGAGCTTTTTTGATGGTTTTTAGCTCGAAACGTTTAAAAAGTGTGCTTTTGAGCGTTTTTTTATAAATTAATTAAGAAAAGCACTTGCGGGATAAAATGATTTCCCTATAATGCGCAACCACTGACACGGAACAAGGCGTCAAACGCTAGTTACCGAGTTCGCTCTTTAACAATTTATCAAGTAATCTGTGTGGACACTCACAGGTGTTGAGTTAATCGAAATTGCTCTTTCTTTCTCGTAAAGAATGCAGCAATCAAAATTATTATCAATATTTTCTGAATCACGTAAGTGATGAGTGTTCATAGCAATATGTAACAAACAGGATGTAGATTCTTCCGAGTCTGCATAATGTAATCAGAATTCATTGAGCCGAGACCTAGTCTCAAAAAACTTTAATTGAAGAGTTTGATCATGGCTCAGATTGAACGCTGGCGGCAGGCCTAACACATGCAAGTCGAGCGGTAACAGAAAGTAGCTTGCTACTTTGCTGACGAGCGGCGGACGGGTGAGTAATGCCTAGGGATCTGCCCAGTCGAGGGGGATAAC
>NZ_LZFV01000048.1:0-136036 GCF_001675935.1 Shewanella sp. UCD-FRSSP16_17 | reverse complement strand
GAACACTCATCACTTACGTGATTCAGAAAATATTGATAATAATTTTGATTGCTGCATTCTTTACAAGAAAGAGTGAGCAATTTCGATTAACTCAACACCTGTGAGTGTCCACACAGATTACTTGATAAATTGTTAAAGAGCGTTAGCGCATCTCGGTAAGCCCGAGTGGCTAGGGATGCGTATTTTACGCAATTCCCGTATCGCGTCAAGTGATTTTTAAACTAATTTAAAAACTCTTTTCAGCGTCACTTTTCAGTGAACTGATTTGGCGTGTACACCATGCTATTGCGTGGTTTGCCGTGTCAGTGGATGCGCATTATAGGGAGATTATGAAACCGTGCAAGGGCTTTTTGCAAATATTCAGATCGAATGAGGATCTTTTGTGCAGATCGTTTTATTTTTAACTATTATGACTGTTTTTATAGCAGTTTTATTCTATTTCCCTGACTTGTTATGAACTAATTATGGTGTTTTAAGGTCATTTTTTCGTCAGAGTATGGTGAAAGCGCAAATAATTCATTACCATAGCTATGCTTTTTAACAGTTATTTATCATTTTTCATTTTTATTAGAGATAAACTTATGCAGAAGTCATTTGTTATTACCTTAGTTACAGCGCTCATTGGCGCAGTTATCATTTATGCTCTATCTAGTAATGTTCAACTTGTTATATCTTTTATTGCAGGTGCAATGTTAGCTAGTCTTATTTTTACTTTCGTTCCTACTTCAACTGCAGCGGCTTCAAATGAGCCTTATGTTGGCCCAACCATGACACTGTATGTGGGTAACTTGCCATACCGTGTACATGAAGGTGAAGTAAAGAGTCTTTTCGGGGAGTATGGTCCTGTCAATTCAGTACGCTTAGTGAGAGATAGAAAAACAGGTCGTCGTAAAGGTTTTGGTTTCGTTGAGATGTCAGAAGCCGGTGCTAAAAAGGCGATGAACAAACTAAATGATTACAGTTTCCAAGAACGTACTTTAAAAGTAAGAGAAGCTAAATCACAAGAATCAGATCCAGCGGATCAAAATAAAGATTAGTTATATCGTTAGCTGGCTATGGAAAGACACTCAAGTTGTGTAAAGCCATAGTCAGTTAATGTCTGTTTTAGTCCATCCCCAATCTCAGCTGTATACCCAGCTTTTAAAATCACATCACAATTCTGACTCTTACTTTGATTACCTATCAAAAACAACACTCGTGTAGCAATCGCACTACCTGAATCAAGTAGTAATATTTTAGCACCTAAAACTTGTGCTATTTCTTGGCGTAAAAACGGAAAATGAGTGCAGCCCAACACCACGGTATCAATAGATGAGTTTTGAATAGGCTGTAAAATCTGTTCAATTTTCTTTATATCAACACATTTTCGTCCCGCTTTGTCTTCTGCTATTAGTACTAATTCAGAAGAGCCAATTAAATCTACTTGGCAACCACCCGCAAATTCATTGATCAATTCTTGGGTATAGGCTCTATTAACAGTGCCTGGTGTAGCAAGCAATGCAATATGCTGGCTTGTGGTTTGTTGTGCAGCTGGTTTTATTGCTGGCACGACACCAACAACTGGCATGCTAAGTTGTTTTCTTAGTTCAGGTAACACTAAGGTACTTGCACTATTACAGGCCACAACAACTATCGAAGCGTTTAACTGTTTTGCTTGTGTAACAACTAACTTAACGCAGCCATCAATTAACTCTTGTTCACTTAAATCTCCATATGGCAAACGAGCATTATCAAATAAGTAATAGATATCATGCTGAGACAATTTTTTATGAACATGTTCAAACACGGATAAGCCACCTATGCCTGAATCGAAAATGAGTATGGGACCGCCCAAGTTAATCTCCACTGAATGGGGTTAATAAGTGAAATTCATCGATTTCTGTTGTTAATATTCTAAGACTTCGCCGTTCTACTGGACATCAGCGGTGTGTAGTATAATATTTGCGCCCTTATTTTACAGCATATGGTGGAACAAAATGAATTTAGCAGCAATGGATCCTAAGAACTATGATGCGCAACTCGAACAAAAACGTGTCAAGCTTGAAGCTGCCTTTGCTGAGTTTACTCCGCCAAGTTTAGAAGTTTTTGGATCTGAGCCAGCTCACTACCGTATGCGAGCGGAATTTCGAGTCTGGCATGATGGTGACGACTTATACTATTACATGTTTGACAAAGCATTGAATGAAAAAGTTCGTTGCGAGCAATACTTACCTGCCGGTGCGCTTATCAATGAGATGATGACAGCATTGATGGAAGAACTTCGTCCAAACCATGCACTTCGCTTTAAATTATTCCAGGTCGATTTTTTATCTACTCTTAGTGGCGAGATCTTAGTCTCACTTCTTTATCATCGTCAATTGAATGATGAATGGCGAGAAGAAGCTGAACTCATGAAGCAACGTCTATCTAAAAAGTTCAATGTGAATTTTATCGGCCGTGCCCGCAAACAAAAAATTGATTTAGATAAAGATTTCGTGGTTGAGTCCTTAACTGTCAATGGTAAAGAATTACAGTATAAACAAATTGAAAATAGCTTTACTCAACCTAATGCTAAAGTGTCAGTTAAAATGCTTGAATGGGCTATTTCAACGACTCAAAATAGTACGGGTGATTTATTAGAGCTTTATTGTGGTAATGGCAATTTTTCAATTGCGTTAGCGCAAAACTTTGAACGTGTATTAGCAACTGAGCTAGCAAAGCCTTCTGTGGATGCTGCGCAATATAACATTGCTATTAATGATGTCGATAACCTTCAAATTATCAGAATGTCAGCCGAAGATTTTAGTGATGCAATGGCTAAAAAACGTCGCTATCGTCGTTTAGAAGGTATCGATTTAGACAGTTATAACTGTAATACCATATTTGTTGACCCACCGCGTGCAGGTATTGACGACAATACGCTTAGCTTAATGCAAAACTATGACCGAATTTTGTATATTTCGTGCAACCCTGACACGTTGAAAGCAAACTTAACCAAACTGAGTGAAACACATAAAATCACTCGATTTGCACTGTTCGACCAATTCCCATATACCGATCATATGGAATCAGGTGTACTTTTAGAGCGTAAATAATCACACTGCCATAAAAAGGCGATGCTGTGTAAACAGCATCGCCTTTTTATTGCCTGACAGCTTAATTTATTTAGTTTCTACTTTATGCTGTAGCGCTTCAGCACCTTTAGCAACCATGCGTAATTGTAAAACCAAATGATCCGCTAATACTTTTCTATCAGCTCGTTTCATATCTAATGCCGATGCGCCTGCATTAAACACTAAGGTCACTAAGGCTTCAGCTTGAACTCTCGCTAACATAGGTGTTCTACCAGCGGTAGCTTCAGTGTAATGAGACAACTCCGAAATAAAGTGCTCAATCTCTCTCGCAACAGCAGCACGAAATGCCGCAGAAGTCCCTGAACGTTCATGCAGAAGAATACGAAAAACATTGGGATTTGATTCTAGCACTTCAATGAAAGTATCAACTGAGATACGAATAACACTGCCACCTGCTTCGGCACGCTGGCGACCTTTACGCATCATTTGTCGCAATGTCAGACCACCTTCATCGACCATGGTTAAACCGAGTTCATTCATGTCTTTAAAGTGACGGTAAAAAGAAGTTGGCGCTATGCCAGCCTCTCTTGCAACCTCACGTAAACTTAAGCTTGAAAAGCTACGCTCAGCACTGAGTTGATTAAAAGCGGCATCTACCAATGCACGACGGGTTTTTTCTTTCTGTAATGCTCTTACACCCATGTAAAGATCCATTTAGTAAATGATAGTGCACAGATAATACCGTTTTTAACAAAGAAACACAGCCCCATAAGGGTTGACCATATATTGAGGGTAAGTTAAATTAGCGTACAACTGTACGCCCAATAAGATTTTTGGATTATCTTAATGAAAAAACCACCGATTATTTGGTTAAACACATCACTATTTGCACTCACGCTATTAGGCGCTATTACTTTGGTTCCATGGCGTGGCATGACCCATGGATTTGAGGCCATCGAATGGATAGCATTTGTCGTGCTTGCTTTTGCAAGTGGCTTATCGATTACTGCGGGGTATCATCGCCTTTGGTCCCATAAAGCTTATAAAGCACATCCTGTCATGCGATTCTTATTTGCGTTGGGCGGAGCTCTTGCACTACAAAATAGTGCGCTGCATTGGTCTTCTGATCATCGAGTTCATCATAAGCACGTCGATAACAACGATAAAGATCCTTACTCTGCTAAAAAGGGGTTTTGGTACAGCCATATTGGTTGGATGCTACGCGAGTACCAAGCTAGTCGCTACCATGACTACAACAATGTTCGTGATTTACAAAAAGATGCCATTGTTATGTGGCAGCACAAACACTACTTATCATTGGTTGTCATAATGAATATTGGCCTGCCTGCATTTTTAGGCTGGTTAAATGGTGACATTATTTCAATGGTATTAATGGCAGGATTACTTCGCTTGGTTGTCGTACATCACTGTACTTTCTTTATTAACTCACTGGCTCACATTTGGGGCAGTCAGCCATATACCAATAAAAATACGGCTCGAGATAATGGTGTTATCGCATTATTAACCTATGGCGAGGGTTATCATAACTTCCATCATATTTTCGAAAATGATTACCGCAATGGCATTAAATGGTGGCATTACGACCCAACAAAATGGCTCATTAAGTCGATGCAATGGGTTGGCCTTGCAAGTGATTTAAGAGTGGTTCCTCAAGAACGAATAGAAAGTGCCAAATTACAAATGCAATTACTTAGAGCACAGGACAAAGTGGCGCATTTACCTAACTGTGACGAGATCATTGCTAATTTCCAAGCTGAATATGAACTCATGAAGCAGCACTTGATGGAATACTATCAAGCTAAAAAGAGTTTACTAGAAGCCAAGCGCAAAGAATTGAGCGTCCAGCAGCTAAATCTGCAAGTTGAAGAGTTAAAAGCACGCCTGTTAGCTCAAAAGAAAAACTGGAAAAGCTTAACCGCTGCATATTAACGTTAGTAATTATCAATATTGTGAAACGGCTACCTTACTCGGTAGCCGTTTTTTGTTTCGCCAGAATGAATGTCACAACACACATTCAGTACTCTGCCATGAGCATATACATTATCGGGTCATTGACCCTTTATGACTTGCGCTCAAACAACTCACTTACCTGCTGATGCAAACCATGCCGACCTAATTCAACACCATTTACAGTCTCACCAATGTTGACTTCAACTCTTGACCAGAAACGCTTTGGTCTCGTCGTTAAAGCATGACCACCTTTATGGCTAAAGTATGATCCCCATAAGCCTTTTAACGCCATTGGTGTGACGGATACAGGGTCAGCAGCTAGGATTCTTTCAATACCAGGTCTAAACTCAGCAATATCGCCATCGGCGGATAATCGACCTTCAGGAAAAATACACACAAGCTCTTCGTTATTCAGCGCTTGATGAATGTGTTCAAATGCCTGCTCATAGGTCTTTTCACATTGTTTTGGCGAACAAATCGGAATAACACCAGCATGACGGAACAAATATTTTAAAAGTGGTATTTCACTAATAGACTTATCCATAACAAAACGCATCGGTCGCGTTGAAGATCCCATAATAATCAGTGCATCAACGTAACTCACATGGTTACACACAATAACACCTGCTCCCTGAGCTGGAATATGTTCACGGCCTGTTACGTTAACTCGGTACATGACATGGCTAAGAATATAGCTCACGAAGCGTTGAGCAAACTCAGGCACCTGTGAATAAACATACAAAGCCACCACAGTATTCAAGGCTGCAAGTAATAAGAATAACTGTGGAATGCTCCATTCTAAGAGCCCAAGCAATACGATGGATAACACCGCTGCAGTTACCATGAAAAAGGCATTAACAATATTATTTGCTGCTATAGCTTGTGCGCACTCGCCTTTTTCTGCTCTAGACTGAATAAAGGCATATAACGGAACAATGAACAGTCCACCACTTAGGCCCACCATAAATAAGTCAGCCATGACTCTATAATGCTGTGATGCAGTAATAAAAGTGCTAAAGCTATACACGGTACTCAAATCAACCGGCGCTGGCGGTATAGCAAAAATTAAATCCACACCAAATACCGTTAACCCCAACACGCCAAATGGAATGACGCCCAATTCAACATGACCATAAGAAACTCGCTCACAAATCCACGAGCCTACCGCAATGCCAATTGAAAATAACGCCAGTAATAGCGATACCACTGTCGCATCAGCATGAAGGTGTAACTTGGCAAAATTAGGAAATTGAGTCAGATAAGTTGCACCTAAAAACCAAAACCAACTGATGGCCAAAATTGCCATCCAAATACTTGGGGTTTGACGTACTTTAGCAATACTGCGCCAAGTACCAGAAAGTGGCGTAAAGCGAATTTTTTCAATCTTGCCTTGAGGTGGTAAAGCTGGAATTGCTCGACTTGATAAATAACCAATTGCAGCAAGAGTGACAACGGTTGCAGAAGCGGCTACTAAGCTATTATCACTCGCAACAATTAACCCTGCAGATAACGTCCCCACAAGAATTGAAATAAATGTCCCCATTTCAACCCAAGCATTACCAGTAACAAGTTCATTTTCTTTTAGCGTTTGTGGCAATAAAGAATATTTAACAGGGCCAAAGTACGCAGACTGCGTGCCCATTAAAAACAGGAGTAATAACATCACCAAATAGCTTTGAGACAAAATAGCGACCGCAGCACATGACATGATAATAAACTCAATCAACTTTAATCGTCGTATAAGCATGGCTTTATCAACATTATCAGCCACCATACCTGCGTGGGCTGAAAACAAAAAGAAAGGTAAGATAAAAACGCCCGCCGCCAGATTTACAAACATATTCACGCTAATGGGTAATTCGTTAACTTGGCTATAAGTCACCAATAGCAACAGCACATTTTTATAAATGTTGTCATTCAGTGCCCCAAGACACTGAGTAACAAAATAGGGAAAGAATCGTCTAGTGATTAACATGCTGCATCCTTGTTTTTTGTCATTCCTAAAATGTAGCCTTGTACATGACTACTGAGCATTGTTGGTAATTCGGTTTCTGTGGTAAATAACTTTCCATCAATCGCTAAGCAAGTTAATCCATGAATCCCCCCCCATAACACTCGGCTCATTAATGTAATTTGTTGTTCTGACACTTGTGCAAAAACATGTTTTAACTGCTGCGAAATCAATCCAAATAATGAATCAATAGCGTGCTGATGACTAGATGACAATGACACATTGTCTGGCGCTGATATTTCAAACACGAGCTTAAAGCCAGCCTTATGTTCAAAAGCAAATTGGCAATATCCATGTGCCATGGCTTCTATGATATTGATAGGTTCATCTTGAGAGCAGTCAACATTAAGATCGGCTAGGTGTTGGTATAAGTTCACCAAAACTCGCTCAGAAACACGTAAGAGTAATTGTTGATATGACCCATAGATATTAATTAAGGTACTAGGTGCATAGCCTATTTGACTGGCCACTTTGCGAAGTGACAAACCATCAAGCGAAGCTGCTTGTAAGTATTCCATGACTGCAACTATGGCCATCTCATTAATTTCTTCATGGGTATGTTCCTTCCTTCGCGCCATCATAATCCCTATTGTAATTAACTAATGTGGTTAAACTAACAACAAACAAAATAAAAAACAATGTTCATAATAATTTTTTTCTTCACTAAATAATCATAATGAGGCTTGTTCAGACACAAAAAAGCCCTCAGTAGAGGGCTTAGGGCATAGTCGAATGCAAAAATTATTTAGTGAGAATATCATCCCAAGCTAAACTTGGACTGCCAACAACGATAAAGTTAGGGTTTTCGAGCGTTTCTCGTTCGTTATAACTCATTGGCTGTAAATTGATATCCATTAACGCACCGCCAGCTTCTTCAAGAATAATTTGCGCTGCACCAGTATCCCACTCACCAGTTGGGCCTAAGCGTACATAACAATCGGCACGTCCTTCAGCAACAAGGCAACTCTTTAACGCTGCGCCACCAAGGACCACTAACTCACAACTATTAGGATGACTTAATAATTTAAGCACTGACTGCGGATCTTGACGACGACTCACAGCAAGTTTCAAACCTGATTGTTCAATGTCACCAATTTGTCTGCTCATGATGCGAACTTCATTCTTAGTATCACGCTTATACGCCCCAAGCCCAGCAATGGCGTAATAACAAACGTTTGTCATCGGTACATAAACAATCCCCATAACAGGGCGATTATGTTCAACGAGTGCGATAATAACGGAAAAATCACCGCTGCCAGCGATAAATTCACCAGTACCGTCTAAAGGATCAACCAACCAATAACGCTGCCATTCAGCACGTTCTTCAAATGGAATATCGGCAGCTTCTTCACTCAAAATGGGAATATCTGGGGTTAATGCTGCGAGACCGGCACAAATGATTTCATTTGCCGCTAAATCAGCTGAAGTGACAGGCGTATTGTCTGACTTAATTTCTCTGTCAAAGTCACCTTTGACATAAATATCTCGAATTTTTTGCCCTGCTTCAGTGGCAATTTTGATGACTTGTTCAATTACTTCTTCTGGCTTCATACCCACTCCAATCGCCAAATAATACGCTGAATACTGTCAAGTTAGTCCAACTTAGGCTTTTTTAGTAGCTTTCATCGGCTAATATTTTGTTTTTATTTTAATTAATAACCGCTATTTTGCTAAAAACTGCTGTGCAAGAAATAATGCACTGACACTTCGTGATTCAGAAAAGTCAGCATCTTCAAGCAAGGTTTGCCAATCTTCTAAAGGATATGGAATGACCTCTATTGGTTCAGGCTCATCACCTTCAAGGCGACTTTCATATAAGTCTTCTGCAATAAAAATCTGCATTTTACTGGCAAAGTAGCCAGGCGCTAAACTGAGTTCTTTTAATAAAGTCAGTTTGTTACTGGCAAAACCGATTTCCTCTTGTAGCTCTCGGTTAGCAGCCTCAGCGGCGTCTTCTCCAGGATCAATCAAGCCTTTAGGGAAACCCAGTTCATAATTATCGGTACCTGCGGCATATTCTTTGGCTAACAATAATTGACCTTGATGCACAGGGACAATCATTACTGCACCACGGCTACCGCCACTCATTCTTTCATATTGACGCTCTACGCCATTAGAAAACTTTAAGTGCAGCTGTTCAATTTGAAATAGACGACTTTTTGCTACTATTTCACGATGAAGGATGTCAGGCTTTTTATGCCGAGTTGTCATTAAAACCTCATATATGACGAATTTAGATAGACAAGTTACAATCTTACTACCCTAGCTATATTCTACAACTGGAATTTTCATGTTTCCTTGGCATAAGATAGACACAGTTTTACTCGATATGGATGGCACCCTACTCGATTTACACTTTGATAATCACTTTTGGTTATCTTTAGTGCCACAACAATTGAGCCAACAGCGGCAAATATCAGTGACCCAAGCGCAACAATTAGTCGAGCAATCTTACCAAAAGGTAGAAGGAACATTAGATTGGTATTGCATTGATTATTGGCAAGAAAAGCTTGGTTTGGATATTTTAACTTTGCATTATTCCTTGGCAGAGCGAATTCAAATGCGTCAAGACAGTATGCCCTTTCTTAATGCACTAAAAGCAGCAGGGAAACAGCGGATATTAATGACAAATGCTCATCCCAAAAGCTTAGCATTAAAACTTGAACATACTGAACTTGCACACGGACTTGATGCAACTTTTTCAAGCCACGAAACAGGCTACCCTAAAGAGCACCCTAAATTTTGGGAGCATGCAATGCGTCAATTCAGTCTTAATCCAAGTCGTTGTTTATTTGTTGATGATAATGAGCACATTTTAGAAGCGTCGAAAAAAGCGGGAATTGGGTATCAACTGGGTATATCCAACCCTGACAGCCAAAAACCTCATAAAGACTTTGTCGACTTCCCTGCCATTCATGATTACCAAATGCTGCATCAGGATCTGCTCGACACGTAGATTACTTTTGGAATGAAAAACAAAAAAGGCATGTGATTAACATGCCTTTTTTATTAAAGCTGCCAATCTACATACCTGGAATTACGCCGTTATAATTAATCGGGTAATATCCTTGGCTATCTTGCTTACCTAGGAAGGATAATGCTTGAGTAAGATCTTCTGGCTGTTCTGGTGTTGGCTTAATTTTAGCGCTGACAGAAAAGCGATTACTTTCGCCTAAACTTGCAATCCCTTCAATACCCATTTGGTTCATTGTGTCATCAGTATTTAACTGCACCATGCCATCAATACACTTCAACCCTAATGCAATGTTACCTAATGGATACTCTCCAAACTGGTTTTTTACATCAATACGATTTAAAAATAACTTACCTGACAGCTGTTCACACCATGGCTCACCTTGCTCAAGACGTTCAACAATCAAGCTAACATCACCATTCACTTTCGTTCTGAATGGCAGACGGCTATTACCTAACAAAAATGAATTTGGCGCTTCAAAACGTAAGTTTTCAGCTGATATACCTGATAACAACCAAGTGATATCTCCTTGCCCACTGACTGCTGTCGCACGATTACCAATGTTGACATCAAGGTTCATTTGGCCAATAAACAATGCCCATGGGTTCATGTCCCAGCTCACTTGTTCAATGATGCGACGATCAATAGATACCAGCTCAGCATGACCTTGCCATAACGTGCCTGATACACCACTCACTTTAATGTTATTAGGTAACGGCGCAATGCCTACTACCCAATTAGCAGGAATGTAAGCCACCATAAAGGCGAGATAAATAACAACGCCTATTACTATTTTTTTAATCAAACTCACTACAATACCTGCTTACTTAGACAGCTGAATACGACGTACTTTGACAAAACCGGCCACATCAGACTCTGATAAATCCACACTTTCAAGGGTTAAGCCTTTTTGTTCAACCAGCTCATGTAAATAATTCAATAAGCTGTCAAAAGGCACATCATCCATCCACAACTGGATTTTATCACCCTGAGGCTGCATTCGTGTGATTTCTAACTTATATTGACCCGCAAGCTGATTGACCACAGAACTGAGGCTGCCAGTTGACGTTGGTTTCGAGCCTGATTGCTTCAAACCTGCGATTTTATTAGCCGTTTGTTTGACATAGTTGAGTGTTTGTAACTCTGATTGGTGCCTCATTTCAGCATTTTCAGCAGCTGAAGAAATCGGGCTCCAAATTCCCCAATATAAAATACCAATAATGACAAACACACCACAGCTGGCGACAAGCTGCTGCTCTCTGAGGGCTAAGCCTTTCCACCAAGCTTGCAAATTTTCCATCTTATTTGCCCCTCAATGTTAGGGTTGTATTCACTTCGTCTTCACCGCTATTGATTGCACCCATATCAAGGTCATATCGTGTTTCAACTAACTCTTTAAACTTATCGACTTGGTCATAAGTTTTGGCCGTCACTTGCATACGCAGTTCATTACGGTTGGCATCGAAACGTAAAGAATTTGGTTTTAAATCCGGTACCTTTTCAAAAGCATCTTTTAAGCCATCAAGCATTTCAAAAAATGCCGCTCCACCACCCTGGCCTTGCATACTGCGTAACTGAGAATCCATTTGCGAGCGGATATTAACAATACGATTAATACCTGGACTGACTCTTTTAAAAATCGCTTCACTTTGTTGCTTAACTTCAGCAGTTTGTGCTTCTAGCTGATAAATCGTTAAGCCTTTATTGACTAGAGATAATACGATCGCTATCGCCATAATGATGGCGACATTACGCCATAACATTAAATGTTTACTGTATTCACGCTTTGGCTGATAAATGCCACTGAGTAAATTGATCGGCGCTTGGATAATGCCTTTAGCCAAAACCATCATAGGTAAATCTAAGGGTTTAGACTCAACTTCCGCTCCCATAAAGACTAAATCTTCGCTGTAAGCTGCAATATTGAGGGGAGCTTGATCTTCTTGCTGTTCAGGCATCAGTTGCGGTAGTGCAAAATCTAACCATGTTTTAGGCAGACTAACACCGCTTCCTTCACCCGTTCGTAATAACAGTTCATCACCCATATCCAGTGCCGCCCAGCGACATTGTTCTAATGGTAATGCTAAACAATCAGGTACGATACGTTTTACCTTCATACCGGCATCAAGCAGCCAAGATAACCAATCTTGCATTTGGTCATGGGCAACTGCAACCACGTTCAGTTGCTCACCATCACGTGGCCCAACGACAAAGTGCATATCTTCAACATCAGATGCAATCGTTTCTTCTAGCATAAAAGGCAATGCTTTCAATGCTTGGCGCTGGTTTTTCTCAGGTAATTCAATTTGAGTCAATGTCATGCTTGACGCTGGCACTAAAACATCAACAGGGCGATTTCCAGCACGCTCAGTTAAACTTGATAGGCTTGCTGCATCACTTAACTCGCCAGAGGCGATAATTTCTTGCTCCTGCTCTGACCAAACTAGCCAAGAACATGGGCTTTCTGATGTTTTACCTAATCGGATAAAAAGCCGTTCAGACACTGTTACTCTCCACTGGCTGCAAGGGTTTCAAAAAACTGTGCAGCGGGTTGTTTCTCTTGTTCATTACTGTTGCCCACCATACTGGCGAGTCAACACGTCAAATTTATCACCGCTTCGCTGTAGCACACTGTCCATTCTGAACATGGCATTATCAACTTTAGCGCCCGCTTTCAGTAAAAAGAAATTACTGTCCACTACAATACTCGACTTCATATTGCTCTCAGTCGCTAAACTAGCAAGCGTATTATTCTCCCAAAACTCTGCAGCAGTTTCGAAACCATCAGCAGGTCTTTGGTTAATCAAGCTTTCGGCATCACTCAATGAAATTTTGTTATCTAACATGCCAACAAGTAATGCGGCTTGTTCAACTTCAATAGTGTTGACATTCAATAACTGTTGATTGTTACCTGGTATCGCACAAATATAAGGTAATAACGTGGTATACACTTGCTGGTTATAGCCAATCACCGCCCTTAATTCACTATGATGATTCATCAAAGTATTCGCTGCTCGATACGGGATATTACGCGATTCATAATCCGCATCTTCAGCACCATAAGGCATAGAAACAGTGTCATCATCAATATAATCAACCAAGGTATGAGTCAGCCTTTCTGCACCAAACTCGTCCATCCCCAGTGCGACTAATAACGCTTTATATTGGCTTGCCGCTAAACTGAGCTTGGGCTGACCATTCTCAACTTCTGTCGAAGTCACAGATAACGCATTGATATTGAAACAGGAGCGCATATCCTGAATTTCGCCACCAATTTCACCGTACTCGGCAGGAAAAATAACATCAGCCAGAGCCCAATATTGTTGGCGATGCACAGTGCCATCACTGTCTTCCATATCTTGCTTTAAAATCTTTTTCGCTAACTCTTCTGCAGAAATAGCATACCAATATGCTTGGTCATATTGCGCCAAGTTTAACGTTCGGCGCATAGATAACTGGTTACGGCTGGTGATGTTGGTAGCGATAATCACAACCAATGCCACAATCAACAGTACAACTAATAACGCCACTCCGCGCTGTTTACGAAACCCCGGTAATTGTGACTTCATCATGTGTCGTCACCTTCAGTCTTTTCGCCGGTTTCATCAGTGTCGCTGTTATCGCTATTGTCACCGTTATTGCCACCACTATTACCACCGCTGCCAGTGCTTGAGCTGTCTCCACCTTTAGGTAGTAAAAAACGACGTTCAATGGTGCCTAAGCCTTCAATCTCAACTTCCATCGCTATCGCAAGCGGTAAGGTAGAAGCATCAACTTTTCGCTCCCATTTATCACCTACAAAAAATGAATACTCAATGGAAATGACATCTTTCACGATTAAACTTTTTAACGGCTCTGCACCGACCTCTGGCTCTGGGTAAGGATAATACCAACGCTCTAAGCGGCCATCTTGAACAACATAAGCAACAGACTGCAAACTACCACGAGGTAACATGCCATCTGGATTCAACCAACCTAAGCGGAAAAACACTAAGGCTTCAGTTTCAGAATCCAGCATATTATCACCGGTTTGAAATACAGATGTTGTACGCTCACCATCAAAACCACGCTGAGTTCGCGCCACGATTTGGCCTAAGTCTCGCTCAATAATCCCAAACCCTTGTTGCAACGCTTTGAGTCGAACCGAAAACTCTTTGGTCGCTTCATCATTTTTCATCACAGTCGATAGCACAGCATTGGCGGCCAATCCGATCATGGCGAAAATGGCTATTGAGATCAGCATTTCTAATAGGGTAAACCCTAACTGATTATGCTTTTGTGATTTAACCTTCGTTGTGAACATAACTACTCACTTGGGCAACGGTTCGGTTAAACCTATCTTCATCGCTCACTAAAATTCTTATCATACGGAAATTGTCGTCTGTGGTTTTAACCACTTCTTGACGCCAATACCAATCTTTTCCTGCGAGTTCGACTTGGCCATTTTTAGTACCAAGTTCAGGGAATTGCTGAATTAATCTGGCTTCAACCATCTGATTACTCGCAACCCATTGTGCAAGGGTTCTTTCTTCTAATATCGGTAGGTTCGCCATCTGATCACCGATACTTTTGGTGACGGCAACGGCTGCAATCGAAAACACTGCTAACGCAACGATGACTTCAAGTAACGTCATGCCTTTACAAGTCTTCATCGAAACTTCCTAGCGCTAATCGTCCCATTGCGTCACCGACAACTAAGACTTCAACTTCTTTGCCATTGGCATCATCAGTTAAAAAACTCAATTCAAATGTCGACATTTCACCGCTTGGAAATAACAAAATTTGCGGCTCTGGGTTTTTCTTCTTGTCTTCTTTGCTTTCATCAATGAGTGGCTCATCGAACCATGACTCATCTTCTTCATCGTCTTGTACTAATGGCAAACCGTCCAGTAGCAGGCTCATCATGACACCTTCCTCCATTTGTTGTGGAGCAAGCTGCCTATCACCTGTTAGCGGTTCCCATTTACCGTCTTTGTAATATACAAATTGGTATTCATCTTCTTCTACGACAATCCCTAAAAACTGGCCACTGAGGATGGTTTCTTCAATCACTAACTCAGTGGTTGCTATAAATTGTCGAGCTGTTTTAGTTAACGCCTGCTCTGGTCCTGCTGTGCTCGTCGTCATGGTGACTGCTGCTGCAGTTAAACCCATCAGCAGTGCAACCAATAACACCTCTAAAAGAGTGAACCCAGCTTGGCGTGTAAACTTCATTGAATTATCTCAAACTTCCATTACTGGAAGTTTTGTAAATTCCAGTTACCAATATCGTCTTCAGTGCCCACTTGTCCGTCAGGACCTGCACTGAAAATATCGATACGACCATTCTCACCTGGGCTTAGTAGGTAATAATCATTACGCCATGGGTCTTGTGGTAAACGCTTTAAATAACCATCTGGACGGTAGTTACGAGGCTCTGGCGAAGACGTTGGCTTTTGCACTAATGCATCTAAACCTTGGTCAGTTGTTGGGTATACACTGTTGTCTAAGCGGTACATATCCAATGCATTTTCTAAAGCTACAATGTCTGAAACTGCTTTTTGTAAATCCGCTTTATCTTTGTTACCCATTAAGTTGGGAACAACCATTGAGGCTAAGATACCCAGAATAACGATTACCACCATCACTTCTAAGAGGGTAAAACCACGTTGTTTACGATTGACTTGCATTGACGACTTCCTCCGATACGCACGACAAAGTGCGTGATAAAAATTACCTTAATAACCTAATCGGTTTAACCACTGATCAAGTTATTTAATTCTAAAATAGGCTGTAAAATAGCCATGACAATAAACAGCACCACTGACGCCATGCTAACAACAAGCATAGGTTCGAATACCCCTAATGCGATGTTCACATTAGATTCAAACTCACTGTCTTGGTTATCAGCAGCACGTTCTAGCATTTGCTCTAACTGACCACTTTTTTCACCCGATGCAATCATATAGAGCATCATAGGCGGGAAAAGTTTAGTATTTGTGAGCGCAGCCCCTAAACTAGTACCTTCACGTACTCTTGCAGTTGCATCATCAACTGCAGCGCGTACTTTCACATTCAATAATACTTCACTGGCAATTCTCATCCCTTCAAGAAGCGGAACAGAACTCGCAGACAAAATACTTAATGTTCGTGCAAAACGAGCGGTATTAATGCCCTTGCTGACCTTACCTATAACTGGCGCCTTTAATAACCAAGTATCAAAGTGCATCCGAAAGTTCGGTTTTTTGAGCATCTGCTTAAACAGTACAAACGCTGCGAATAACAGGCCTAGGACGACTAAGCCATATGCTTGCACAAAATCAGAAGCTAAAATCAAGAACTGGGTCGTTCCTGGTAACTCTTGCCCCATATGCTCAAATTGCCCCACAACTTTTGGGACAACGGCTGCTAATAATACGGCAATGACGCCAATCGCAACGACGGTCAATACAATTGGATAAATCATTGCTTGAGTGAGCTTTGACTTTAATTGCTGACGGCGTTCGGTGTAATCCGCTAAACGGTTCAATACCACTTCTAAATGGCCTGACTTCTCACCAGATGCCACCATTGCACGATATAAATCATCAAAAACATGGGGATATTCGGCAAGTGAATCTGCCAAGCTATAGCCTTCAACAACACGAGAACGGACGGCCATCACTAGACTAGCAAGCCTGTCCTTTTCACACTGTTGGCCTACTGCTTTTAATGATTCTTCAATCGGCAAACCAGCTGCAACCAGTGTCGCTATTTGGCGTGTAATAAGTGCTAACTCTGCAACTGAAATACCACGTTGGAATAATTTAAAGCCACCCGTTTTAGCTTTTGCTTCTTTCTCTGCAACCGGTTGTAGCTCTATTGGCATCAAACGCTGTTCACGTAATTGACTACGTGCATGGCGAGCAGTATCAGCTTCAATGACGCCTTTTTGTTGTTTGCCATTACTATCAAGGGCTTTATATTCAAACGCTGCCATTGATTATTCCTCGCGCGTCACGCGTAAAACTTCTTCAAGCGTTGTCACGCCATCAAGTACTTTACTCATGCCATCATGACGAATACTAGGAATGGTTTGGCGAACATACTTTTCAATGGCCAGTTCACCACGTCCACCATKAATAAGCTCTCGAACATTATCGTCAACAACTAATAATTCATGGATACCAGTACGGCCTCGGTAACCGTTATGGCCACAGGCTTTGCAACCATTGGCACGATAAATCACTCGAGTATCGTTCGCAGTGACGCCTAATAGCTCACGTTCGCGTTCATCTGGCTCATGCTCAATCTTACATTCATTACACAAGGTTCTGATTAGTCGCTGGGCCAATACACCAAGAAGACTTGAAGACACGAGGAAGGGTTCAACACCCATATCTTGTAAACGCGTAATCGCACCAGAAGCGGTATTGGTATGTAAGGTTGAAATCACTAAGTGACCCGTTAATGACGCTTGAACTGCAATTTGTGCTGTTTCTAAATCACGAATCTCACCAATCATTACAACATCAGGGTCTTGACGTAGAATCGCACGCAAACCACGGGCGAATGTCATGTCGGCTTTCATGTTAACTTGCGTTTGCCCAATCCCTTCAAGTTCATACTCAATAGGATCTTCGACAGTCAAAATATTCGTATCTTTTGAGTTAATTTCAGTTAAGCCAGCATACAAGGTGGTACTTTTACCTGAACCTGTAGGGCCTGTAACCAAAATAATTCCGTGAGGCTTACGGATAATGGCATCAAATTGTTCACGAATTGACAGCGTCATACCTAACTGTTTCAAATCGAGATTACCGGTATTTTTATCCAGTAGACGCAATACCACGCGCTCGCCATGACTTGACGGCATAGTAGACACACGCACATCAACCGCTCGACCTGCTATACGCAACGAAATACGACCATCTTGAGGAACACGTTTTTCAGCAATATCAAGGCGTGCCATTACTTTGATACGTGATACCAACAGTGACGACAACTTGCGATTTGGCTTTAATACTTCTTTTAACACGCCATCGATACGGAAACGAACGACCAATTGTTTTTCGTACGTCTCAATATGGATATCCGACGCTTCTTCTTTAATCGCTTCTGATAATAATGCGTTAATTAACTTAATAATTGGCGCATCATCATCACCTTCCAATAAGTCTTCTGTTTGCGGCAATTCTTCGGCAAGAGTGAATAAATCCATCTCGTTACCTATATCTTCCATTAATTGCTGCGCTTCAGATGAATTAGCTTGGAAAGTTTGGGTTAACTTTGCTTCGAATTCTTCGACAGGTAATTGACTTAACACTAAGTCTTCACCAGCATAACGACGTACTTCTAACATTGCTGTCAACGGCGTTTCACTGGTGTAATACAACTTCAGCGCATCGGCTTCTTTGGCTAATGCCAAGTTAAAGCGATGCGAAAAAGCAAACGGTAAGCGCTCACGACTGGTTGAGTGGAAGACCTCATCATTAAGCTCTTCCGATTCAATACCTAACTCGTTAGACACTTGCGCCAACTGCTCAGTCATTTCTGCTTCACTCATTGGCATCATCTTCTTGTTCTGCATCGACTTCAGTTTCTGCAGGTTGCTGATCTTTGGCTTTACTCTCGCTGATATGCTTTAGCGCTGGATCGGTTTCACGCATCTTAGTTTCTAAACTCTTCCCTTCTTTGTAACGATTCAGTACTTCGTTAACTTCATCAGGCAAGTACGCTTCTTGATCCCACTCTTCAAGCATCGGCACATCAGTGTTTGGCATTAAGTTAACGCCACGTTCTTGTTGTTCAAGTTGCAATGCACGGAAGTAGTTATACTTGCGGCCCGCAATGCCTTCCATGGTAATCCCGTCACGAATAATCGTCGGCTTAATAAATACCATCAAGTTCTTCTTTTTCACGCCACTTGAAGATGATTTAAATAAGTGACCAATGATTGGTAGGTCGCCTAAGAATGGCACTTTTTGCACTGATTCTTGAGTTTCTTCGTTAATCAAACCGCCTAAGACAACAATTTGACCTGAATCAGCCATTACAGTGGTGGTTAATCGACGAGTCGCAAATGTCACATCGACACCTGTTTTACCGTTAATACCTGACACTTCTTGTTCGATGGTTAACTTAACAGATGTTCCTTCGTTAATTTGAGGAACCACTTTTAACTTCACACCCACTTCTTTACGTTCAACCGTTTGGAAAGGGTTACTGTTACCATTACTTGAGTTTTGGCTACCTGTTAAAATCGGGACTTCATCACCAACAATGAACGACGCTTCTTGGTTATCTAGAGTTGTGATAGAAGGTGTAGCAAGTACGTTTGATTTAGTATCACTTGAAACAGCTTGAACTAGTGCACCGAAGTCACCAGCAGTGATCCCCCATGCCATACCATTCACTTTACCTAATGCTTGTGCCAATAAGGTAATATCACCACGGGTGTCTGGGTTTTCAGTACAGGTACCATTTTCAGTACAAACTGTAGTACCTTCTTCACCTTGAGCCTGCCAAACACCAGCACCGATTTCACCAATCGTTGGACCTAGGTTATTAAACTGAGTACCACCACCGGCTGTGGTTGCCCATTGCACACCAAATCCAACATCATCACCCTCGGCGACTTCTACAATGATAGCTTCAACTAATACTTGAGCACGACGGATATCAAGTTGATTGACCACACTTTCAATTGTGCGCATTTGATCAGGATCGGCACTGATCACTAATGCGTTAGTATCAAGGTGCGCCATGATATTAATTTCTTTACGACGCTTATTACTGCTTTGACCCGCATCTTGATCAGATTGTAATTGCTCAGCAAATCCTGTTAATACTTCGACTAAATCCTCGGCTTTGGCATAACGTAAATATCTTACTTTCGTATTGCCCGTTGTTGCCTGCTCAGCATCAAGACGACGAATAAGTTCGACAACACGTTGGCGACTTTTTTCATCGCCACTAACAACGACAGCATTAGTACGCTCATCAGCAACAACTTTAGGCGCTTGACCTGGCATTTGTGCTTGATTAGCAGTTGAACGATAAAGGGTATCGATAATTCGAACGATTTCGCCAGCAGAGGCATACTCAAGCGAGACAACTTGAACTTCAGTGTCACCTTGTTTATCTACGCGGCGAACAATTTCGACTAACTTGTTGACCACGGCTGCACGACCAGAAATCATTAACACATTTGATGGATCGTAGTTAACAACATTACCGCCACCCGCATTATCATTTAACTGACGTAATAGTGGTGCAAGTTGTTTTGCTTCCGTGTTGTAAAGGGCAACAATACGAGTCACCATTTCATCGCCTAAACCAGGCTTACTATCATCAGCGACACGAATTGCGGCCGTTTTAGCATCTTTATCTTTAATGACCTTAATGACGCGGTTTTCCATTTCAACCACAGCATAGCCATAAACTTGCAGAACATTGAGGAAGAATTGATAGTACTGCTCATCATTTAATAAATCATAACTACGCACATTGATTTTGCCACGTACGGTCGGATCCACGATGATAGTTTTATTGAGGTTTTTGCCTACAATATTGATGAATTCTTGAATATCTGTGCCTTTAAAGTTGGCAGCATATTGTTCCGACCAAGCCGCTTGAGAAGCAAGCATTGCAATACCTGCAACAAACCCTGCTAATAACTTGCGTCGAATTCCATAACTCTTCATTATTTTCAATCCTCTACTGCCGATACTATTCAGGCAAACTAAATACTATTTCTACTAACTGCCCATCGCGTTCAACCATAACGCCGATTTCTGTTAATTCTTGTAACTGTGCCATTACTTCTAATGATTGTCCCATGTCGGTCAAATCATAGCCGTTAATGGATTTGGCTAAATCATTGGCTTTAAACCCAGCTGCGGTAAATAAGGTTTTATTCTTACCTGGGTTCAAACGGTAGCCACTCACTCCGTCAGCTCCACGCACCGGAGAAATAGCTAAATAATCTGTTAATTTTCCTGGGTCTGCTAATAATTCATCACGCGAGTCGCTAATTTGCTGAGCAACTTCAGCATTTTGGCGGCGATCAATGCGCTGAACTTCACGATCTTTTTTAGCTTGTTGTAATGATTGGTTTGCCTGGCTTTGTGTGGTGTAGCTTAAGCCGTCTAGCATTAAGGTTTCGTAACGCCCAGCGTTAGTGATAATAATTCGGTCTGCATAGACTTCTTTTAATGAGGCCGATGTGCCTTTAATTTTATCGCCAAGACTGTAGGTTTCTTGACTACCTTTCGATTCAATGACAGCAAGGCCATTGGTGTCGGAAGTCGATGCAACCACACCAGTTAACAGAATAGACAGATTGGTTTTAGGGGCATCGGTAATTTGTTCGACGGGTGCAGGCTTTTTAGGACGGCCATCGTCACTGGCATCTTTCTCACCAAATAATGACAACTTCTGAACACTACTTAGCTCCACTCGCTTCGCACTCGCAACGGATGTAGGTGAAGGTTGCCAAGCAACAGCTTGGCTATTAACTGGTATTAATTTCCAAGTAATCTGTGCTGTCAGTAATAGCACAATCACTAATCCCAACCAGAATACAGCGGTGCTTAACGGCTTTTGCGGTATAGCTGAAGCCTTCGTTATAATTTTATCTAATACATCCATATTCGGCTTGGACCCTCTATGCAGGTCGCTGTTCTAATTCTGTTAATTTAGGAAATACTGCATCATGCTAACCTACCCAGCTTATTGCAACAAGCCCGTAGCATATCGATTGGCGAAATTGCACCGAATATGCTACATTTGCGCGCCTAAAAACGCTGTGAGAAACACCGTTATTTGTGCGCTTTCCTACATTTTAAATATTAAAAATGTCAACCTTGTGAACTCATACCACTTTTGGGGGTGTTTAGATGGGCCAAGCTTCATCATCAGCAACATCAGTCAGACTCGATAAATGGCTATGGGCGGCGCGCTTTTATAAAACACGCTCGCTTGCAAAAGAGATGATCAATGGTGGAAAAGTACACTATAACGGTCAACGTACAAAATCCAGCAAGCAAGCTGAAGTCGGTGCCAAGATTCGTTTACGACAAGGCCACGACGATAAGGAAATAATTATTGCTCAATTGTCAGAACATCGACAAGGAGCGGCTATAGCACAGACGCTATATGAAGAAACAGCCGAAAGCATGAGTAAAAGAGAATTTAATGCCGAAGCCAGACGCTTAAATATTTTGAATAATCCTGCACCAGAAACCAAGCCGGATAAAAAACAGCGTCGTCAACTTATTCGCTTTAAAGATCTATAAAGACGATTAAAGCACAACAAACGAGAGTGAACATGAGCAAAGATATTTTACATCGCTACTTATTTGATAATGCCGATGTGCGTGGTGAGATGGTACAACTTGAAAAAAGCTATCAAGAGATTCTATCTGCCCATGAATACCCATTCGCATTGCAGCAATTATTGGGTCAATTAATGGCGGCAACGTCATTATTAACAGCCACAATCAAGTTTAGTGGTGACATTAGTGTGCAGCTTCAAGGTGACGGTCCTGTTTCGTTGGCCGTTATCAATGGCACTAATTTACAAGCGCTTCGTGGTGTTGCACGCTGGAAAGGTGAGTTAGCTGACGATGCATCCCTAACTGATCTAATGGGTAAAGGCGTAATGGTTATTACGCTGACGCCTGACGAAGGTGAGCGTTATCAAGGTATCGTTTCACTTGAAAATGAAAGCTTAGCAGCTTGCCTAGAAGAATATTTCAGCCAGTCAGAGCAATTACCTACTCGCATCACCTTATTTGCTGATGGCAAACAAGCTGCAGGTATGTTGCTACAAGTATTGCCGGCTCAAACCGATGAAAACGAAGACTTCAACCATTTAATGGCCCTTACTGAAACCATCAAACAAGAAGAGCTTTTCACTTTAGATGCTGAAGAGATTTTACATCGTTTATATCATCAAGAAGAGGTTCGCCTTTTCGATCCGGTTGATGTCACATTCAAGTGCACCTGCTCAAAAGAACGAAGTGCTAAGGCGCTAGCGACATTAGCACAAAACGAAGTAGAAACCATTTTGGCTGAAGAAGGTAAAATTGAAATGGGCTGTGAATATTGCCCAGCGGTTTACACTTTTGACAGCATCGATATTGCTGCAATTTTTGCAGGTAATTTTGAATCTACCACACAGCAATAACTGATCGATACAACACCAAGACTTTCACAAAAAAGCGCATTTAGCGCTTTTTTTGTGTAAAAAATCTATCTTAAAACTAAAAAAACACCCCAAATTACAAAAAAGTTACCAAACTGTTGATTACCTGTATTGTTTATTACGTTACAATGACATCGCTAAATTAGCTTCAACCTAAGCAAGCGATAACGTAAGTCATCCTAAATATAAATCGGCAACATAGACCGATAAACGACCTATTTACGACGGAGAAGACCCGATGACAGATGGAACAAACAGCGTACACTTCAACCTGACAAGCGCTGAATTAATTGAACTTGCTTTACAACGTAACGAAGGACAATTAACAGCCAATGGCGCATTAGTCGCTAAAACCGGTGAACGTACTGGTCGCTCACCAAATGATCGCTTTATCGTTCAAGAAGCCAATACCCAAGATGATATTGATTGGGGTTCTGTTAACAAAGGTATAGCTGCCGATACTTTCGATGCCCTTTGGGGAAGAGTTGAAGCTTACCTTTCTGAAAAAGACATTTTTGTCTCAGAACTGGAAGTAGGTGCCGATGATGAGCATTATCTTCCTGTGCGTGTCACCACTGAATACGCTTGGCATCAAGTATTTGCACGTAACCTATTTATCACTCCAACACATTTCAACCGTGGTAATAAAGACGTATGGCAAATAATGAACGCCCCAGAGTTTGTCTGTGACCCCGCTCGTGACGGTACTCACTCTGATGCGGTTGTGATGATCAACTTCGCCGATAAAAAAGTATTGCTAGCAGGGCTTAAGTACGCAGGCGAAATGAAAAAGTCGATGTTCTCTGTCCAAAACTTCTTATTGCCAGCTAAAGGTGTACTGCCAATGCACTGTTCTGCCAATGTCGGCCATGATGGTGATACAACCTTATTCTTCGGCTTATCAGGCACAGGTAAAACAACCTTATCAGCCGATCCAAAACGTTTTTTAATTGGCGATGACGAACATGGCTGGGCTCCGGGTGGCGTTTTCAATATTGAGGGCGGCTGTTATGCCAAGTGCATCGACTTAAGCCAAAAAAATGAACCCGTTATTTGGGATGCGATTCGTTTTGGTACCGTACTTGAAAACGTCATGCTAGACGAAAATAGAGTGCCTGATTACACCAATACTGAACTAACCGAAAACAGTCGTGCAGCTTATCCACTTGAACATATTGCCCAACGTAAAGAAGAAAACCGCGGTGCAGAGCCTAATTCGGTCGTATTCCTAACATGCGATGTTTCAGGTGTCCTTCCGCCAGTTTCTGTGCTTACTAAAGAACAAGCAGCTTATCATTTCTTATCGGGTTATACCGCTAAGGTGGGGTCAACTGAAATGGGGTCAACATCTGCCATTCAATCGACATTCTCGACTTGTTTTGGAGCACCATTCTTCCCTCGTCCAGCAGGTGTTTATGCTGAACTATTGATGAAGCGAATCGAGTCTTTCGGTAGCCGAGTTTATCTGGTTAACACGGGCTGGACAGGTGGTCCACATGGCGTAGGTAAACGTTTTGATATTCCAACAACTCGTGCCATTGTCGACGCGATTGTCAGTGGTGAGCTTAAAGATGTGGAAACACAGCATATCGATAAGCTGAACTTAGCGGTACCCGTCGCTGTTTCTGGTGTTGATACTCAACTATTGAATCCAATTAACACTTGGGCAGATAAAGCTGAGTACAACAAATATGCACAGCAATTGGCAGAAGAGTTTACTGCTAACTTTGCCAAATATCAGGTATCTGATGCAATTAAAGCAGCAGGGCCCAATAGTTAGGTATTGCTAACTTTCATATTGTTTTATCTGCACTAAGCCTCAAATGACATTGAGGCTTTTTTATTTGTTACATTTTAAACAACAAACAAAGCAACAACCTGCCCTTAACCTCTTGTCTCAATGTTGAAATAATTTATGATAAAACAACACACTTGCTCATTTTGTAGGGATATCTATGCGCCGCGTTTTACTTGCCAGCTGCATCATAAACTCACTTATTTCTTTTTCTAGCGTGGCGACACAGATCACTCCTCCTTCAGCAGGCTCTTTGCAGCTTAGTTCGGAATTTGCCAAACCGGTTTTTATTAACGATGTTATCTTGCCTCCCATTAAGCCTTGGAGTGGTTCAAGTGAAACATTACTGCGATCTGCTGATCAATCTTGGTCAACGCCATTTGAACAAAACGGATTAACCACCAGCCCAAACTATGATGAAACTCATCAATGGATAACTAACCTTGTCGATAATAGTGAATTACTAACACAAGTCTCGATTGGGAAAAGTCCACAAGGGCGAGATATTTGGATGGTGGTTGCCTCAGAAACGGGGGCAACAACCGCCGCGGAATTATCACAAAGTAATAAGCCTACTGTGCTAGTACAAGCTGGGATACATTCTGGAGAAATCGACGGTAAAGATGCTGGGATGATGTTACTTAGAGACATCACTCAAGGTAATAAGGAACAATTACTGGATAAAGTTAACCTTCTGTTTGTCCCCATTCTCAGTGTCGATGGTCATGAACGAAGCAGCCAGTTCAACCGTGTTAATCAGCGGGGTCCTGTCGATATGGGCTGGCGTACAAATGCACGCAACCTTAATCTTAATCGTGACTACGCAAAGTTAGACACCCTAGAACTACAGCATATGATACGAGCCATTAATATTTGGCAACCTGATTTATATATCGATGTGCATGTCACCGATGGCATAGATTATCAATACGATGTCACCTTTGGATATAACGTTAAAGAAGGCTACAGCCCAGCAAGTTTTGAATGGCTTGAAACCTATTACCGTCCTGAAATTGAGTCGGCATTATCAGCCCAAGGGCACATTCCTGGTAAGCTAATATTTGCAATTGATAATACAGATTTATCAAAAGGCCTTTCTTATTGGAACCCAAGCCCACGGTTTTCTAATGGTTACGGTGATGCCCGACATTTACCCACTATTTTAATTGAGAACCATAGTTTAAAACCGTTTAAACAGCGAGTTTTAGGCACTTATGTCATGTTAGAGCAAACCTTGAAAACGGTAGCTAAGCATGGAACTAAACTCAAAGCCGCTATATATGAAGATAAATATCAGCATCCACAACGTATCCCCTTAACATGGGAAACCGTTGAGCAGCCTGGTTGGGACTTTAAAGGAATAGGGTACTCTTTAGAACAAAGTGAGATTAGCGGTAATGAGGTTGTTCGTTGGAATGGCCAACCTAAGCTATACCCAAACTTGCCCGTTATGGGCAATACACAGCCTGCGATTAATACCATACGGCCTCAATATTATTACGTTCCAGCTCAGTGGCAACAGGTCATAGAAAGGCTATCAATCCACGGGGTGAGAATGACCACACTGACCAAGGCGAAAACAGTAAAAGTCGCGCAATATCAATTTTCCAATCCCGTATTTAATACAAAAGACTACGAGGGTCGCCAACGTGTAAATGCCACCAGCAATAAAGTTAAGTTTGAAACTACACTCCCTGTCGGCACGGTTGAGATTTCGACCAATCAACCACTGGGCGATTTAGCAATATTATTGCTTGAGCCACAATCAGCAGATTCATTTTTCCAGTGGGGATTTTTCAATAGTATCTTTACTCGAACAGAATACATTGAAGATTATGCGGTAGAGCCAATGGCAGCCAGTATGCTAGCAGACAATGAAGCTTTAGCGAGTGAGTTTGCCCTTGCATTAAAAGATGAAGACTTTGCCAACGATCCTAAAGCCAGGTTACGCTGGTTTTACGAAAGAAGTCCTTACTACGACAATCAATATATGAAGTACCCAATATTACGTTCAAATTAGTCTTGGTAAGCTAAAATAGCGATACATTGCGTGCAAAAGGTAATTGTCCCAGCGCTTTGTATCGCTTTATTTCGGTTCATAGCTTGCAACTAATGCCAGCTTTTTTGTTCGAGACAGTTTTTTTACCGCAAGTTCACGTTTAGTGGCAGCACTGCGGTTGGCCACGGATTCTTGATACACTAAATGAAGTGGCCCCTTACCACGTAAAAATTTAGCACCTTTCACTCCCTTTTCATGCTCACTAAAGCGGCGAGCAACATCTGTGGTAATCCCTGTATATAACTGCCCATCTCGACATTGAATCATATAAAGATACCAATTCGCTCCTTTCGCTTGCGACTTATCTACAGGCTTAGTTAACTGTGACGTTGACCCAATTGAGTCATCAGCTTGATTACTGCTCATCGATATAAAAAACCTTCGTTCGGATCATAGTTATCTGTGGCTATCATGGCATAATGCGGTATCAAAAATAAATCTTATGTTCTAAGCCTACCTTAGACAAACCACAACATGATGAACGTCATGTGAGGAGCAACGATGTCAACAAAATCTGATGCCTGTGCACAACCAGGCTTAATGGCACCCCAAGATGCAATTAACGCGCTTTTAGCACAAGTCAGTGTCATTGAAGATAGCGAGATGGTGGGCTTAAATGATGCTGTTGGGCGGATTTTGTCTGAAGATTTAGCATCATGTATTGATTTACCACCTTTTGACAATTCTTCTATGGATGGTTATGCCTTCCGTTATGACGATTTAACAGGCGAGACAGCAACAACACTGACACAGGTCGGTACTTCTTTTGCGGGTCACCCATACACAGGGCCTATTAAACCCAACACTTGCATTCGAATCATGACTGGCGCCCCTGTACCTGCTGGATATGACACAGTACAGATGCAAGAAAAGACTCAAGCGGATGGTGAAAGCATCACTATCGAACACCCTAGCGCCAAAGGCAATAGTATTCGCTATCGTGGTGAAGAGTTACTGGCAGGAACCAATGTATTAAAAAGCGGTACTCAAATTCGTGCTGCCGAAATGGGCGTACTGGCGACTATCGGAATTAGCCAAGTGCGAGTAAAGCGTCGCTTAACGGTTGCCTTCTTTTCAACAGGCGATGAACTCCGCCCTGTTGGTAGCGAGTTAGCACCAGGACAAATTTATGACTCTAACCGTTATTCAATTCAAGGTTTGCTAACTCAAGCAAATGTTGAATGGATAGACTTAGGTGTTATTGAGGATGATAAAGAAGCCATTCGTGGCGCTTTTAAAGAAGCGGCAGACAGAGCAGATATGGTCCTTACCTCTGGCGGCGTGTCAGTTGGCGATGCTGATTACACTAAGCAAATTTTATCAGAAGTAGGTGAAATTACCTTTTGGCGTTTAGCCATCAAACCAGGTAAACCTTTTGCATTTGGTAAACTTGGCAACGCCGTATTCTGTGGTTTACCGGGTAACCCTGTTTCTTCAATGGTAACTTTCTATAAACTCGTTTGGCCAATCATCAATAAAATGCAAGGGTTAACCCCTAAGCCAGCCTTAGTGGTCAATGCAACCCTATCAACGCCTATCCGTAAACAACCTGGCCGAGCCGAATATCAACGTGGTATTTTAAGCCGCAATGAGAACGGTGAACTTATTGTTGCTTCTACAGGTGGCCAAGGCTCAGGTATGTTGACCTCAATGAGTTTGGCAAATTGCTTTATTAACTTAGATCAAGACCAAGGGGATATTGCCGCTGGTGCAACCGTTCACGTCGAACCATTTACCAGTGTGCTGTGCTAAGGAAATATCATGACTCAGATACCTAAAGATAATGAAGTCGATATTTTAACTGACAATGAAATGCTGCGTTATAGCCGTCAGATCTCCATTAAAGCAATGGATATTGAAGGCCAAGAAAAGCTTAAACAAGCAAAAGTGTTAGTCATTGGAGCCGGTGGTCTTGGGTGCACGGTGACACAATACCTCGCTGTCGCGGGTGTAGGTGAAATGACCATTGTTGATTTTGACACTGTAGAGTTATCCAATCTACAGCGCCAAGTCTTACATCAAGATGCCAATATTGGCCAAGCAAAAGTCGACTCTGCCAAGCAAACACTTGCTCAATTGAACCCGCTCATCACTATCAATACCATCAATCAATTTTTGGATGAGGATCGTATTGATGCGTTGGTTGCTGAACATGGGTTAGTACTCGATTGCACCGACAATGTTCAAGTCAGAGAGCAACTAAATCAAAGCTGCTTTAAACATAAAGTCAGCTTTATCTCAGCTGCCGCGATCAGAATGGAAGGCACTGTCACTGTTTTTGATTATCAAGCCAGCTCTCCTTGCTATCACTGTTACAGCAGTTTGTTTGGAGAACAGCAGTTGACCTGCGTCGAGTCTGGTATTCTAGCGCCAGTTGTTGGTCTTGTCGGCTGCATTCAAGCAACTGAAGCTATCAAAGCCATTAGCCAGTTTGGTCAAGGCTTAAATGGACGCATTTTAATGATTGATGCGATGACAATGGAGTTTCGAGAGATGAAGCTACCAAAGCAAACTAATTGCTCTGTTTGTGGTGGAGAAAAGTAACAAAAACGGCAATTTGTGGTTATCTTGTCTATAGTTAAATAATGAAAAATAGCAGCGTAATCAGGATGCTAAAATGTTCATTGATTTAAAGATAACCACTGTATTATCTTGCTTCAAAAAACACTGTGAGTTAATAAGCCCGCTTAGCTTGGCAATTTACAGTGTCATTTTAGGTAGCTTAACAGCCTGTTCAGGCGATGACATAACGCCGCTACATTCAACTAATCCTGCTTCGAATTATTGTTTAGATAACGATGGGACACTTGAAACCATAAAACACATCAATGGCGATATCTTGTTATGCACTTTACCTGACGGAGAAGTCATCGAAACTTGGGAATTATTTAGACGGGATCACCAAAAAACCTAATCAATTTATAAGTGGTTAAACTTAATTTATGCCACTTTCAGCAAGCTTTACATCCTCAACACCTTGCAAATCTGCCGTTTCAGCACTAAGTAGTGCTTTAGCTGCTTGTTCCTCTACTGCCCTATCCGCTTTTGAAATATATTTAGGTTTATTACTCGCGCCAGCCTTTTTCGCATTGGCTTTTTTAGCTTTACCTTTTAGGGTTTGATTAATTTTTTTACGTCGGTTCATCTTAGTATTACCCTAAAGTACATATGGAAAAGCGGTTTCATTACAGCTCTGTCAGTCGAGGGGGGATTTTACAATCTATACACCAAAATACCAATTCAAAATCGCTTCAACCATCGACGCAATTAAGAATTGGCCTTTCTGTTACAGCTACTCACTCATAAAAAGTGCTTGTTGCTCATCCCCGCAGTTCTCGCTAAATGCCTATTCTTGTATTACAACCCAAATGGCATGGAGCAAACCAGGAATGAAAAATAACAGGCACAAGATAACGTTAATAAGTAAGTCTTTCCCCACACCTTTTTTCAAAAAAACCGCAACCGGTGGCAATAAAATAGCAATGATAATGAGTAATAGTTTATTTGTATCCATAAGTGTTTAATCCTTTATTTGTAAGTGAATCAATTTAATTACAGCTCAACTGCAACAATTTGTTAAACAGTTCAAATATCATTATGATGATTAATAAATACAATTTATTCTTGATTTTTAATCATTTAAGCTAATTACTATGTAGAAGGTGCGATGATAGAAAACAGTAGCCTTATTCTCGTTCAAGTTATTTGCCTATTAAGCTTCGCAGCGACAATAGCTTGGACAGTTATGGTCACCCCAATGCGAGTTTCGCCTAGCGCAAGTTGGCGATTCGCATTAGCTAATTTTTCTATCTTGATAGGTATGTTGCTGTATACCCAGCGCACATTTGAACCCAGTTACCTGCATTGGCTCGTTGCAGATAATATTATTCTAGTCGGTTTTTGCTTATTGCGCTGGGGAGCCCAGCGTTTATATCATCTCAATTCCAGTTATCAGTTTGATATTGGCGTATTACTGGTCACCTGCGGCTTCATGCTCATGGTACAACCCCAAGCAGAAAATGCGTCCTATCTCATGATCATCTTATCCTTGGCCGCCTCAGTGTTATTTTTCATGTTAGCCAAAGATCATTACACCGCTTTCAAAGCTAACTTTACCGCTTTTGCCACTTACTGGCTGGTTGTCCCTATTTTCTTGATTGGTTTATTGTTCTTTATCCGCTCGGTAATTTTAATTATCTATCCAGAAAAAGTAGCCACCTATGCAGCTTTTAACACTGAACAATCCATCCCTGTTCTTTGGACTTACATCGTCCTTATTTTAGTCGTCAACATTCTCATTATTGGCAACACCATTAATCGCCTAGTCGTTAAAATAATGACGCTTGCTAACAAAGATCCTTTAACAGATCTTTGGAATCGAAATGCATTACAGAAAAAGTTAACCGCTGAACATGAGCGCTGGCTACGAGATAAAGTGATGTATAGCGTCGTGTTAATCGACATAGACCACTTCAAACAAATTAATGACACTCACGGGCATACCGCAGGGGATGAAGTATTAAAGCTGACCGCTAAACGGCTTAGTAAAGTGACTAGAAAAATAGACTTTTTGTGCCGTTTTGGCGGAGAAGAGTTTGTACTAATTTTACCTAACACCACTGAGCAACAAGTTCTTTGTGTTGCAGATAAGCTGCAACAGACGCTAGCAGAGATTGACTTTGAATGGCAAGGTACACCGATTCAAATACAAGCGAGTATTGGCTGTGTCACCATCACGGAATCACTAGCAGTAGATTCGCTATTACAGTTGGCAGATAAAGCGATGTATGAAGCAAAAGCCAGTGGTCGTAACTGTATCAAAAGTGCTAATTAGCCATACAGTCTCGGACATCAAGCTTAATTTTCCAACTCATGCCTAAATCGCTGAAGGTTTAGTTTTGGCTTTCGGCCAATCTAGTGCTGCCGGAGTCTTCCAATCACCTTGTAATTGCTTAGTGACCTTTTCATTTGAAAAGATCTCACCAGAGACTGGAAGTTGGTTTATGTGATAATGCTGCCCTTTGTAATAAAAATCTAATGCCATAGCATGCAAATAACAACGATCGCTTTGTTCGGCGCCATAAAGCGTGTCTCCAACTATCGGAACGCCAATACTGACCAAGGCAACTCGTAACTGATGGGTTTTACCACTTAACGGTTTTAATAGGTACAGTCGCAAGCCGTTTTCTAGCGAGTAAGAGAAAAACTGAGTGATAGCAGGATTCTCTTTGCTGCGAAGCAATTTATACATACTGCGCCGAGATTTACTCATGTCACCGATAACCCAACCTTGCTTCTTTTTCGGTTTACCCTGAGCAATGGCGACATAGTATTTTTGAATACGATGCTCAGTAAACAACGCAGTAAACTCCGCTGCAGCTTGGGCAGATTTGGCTAAAATAAGCAGCCCCGAGGTTGGTGTATCTAAACGATGAACACTAAATAGCTTAATACCTAAATCAGCCTCAACTTGAGCAACCACTCCTGCACTGCCATCTTGGCTGTGGAAATGCACATTAGGTGATTTATTGATCACAATAAAGTCAGGGTGTTGTTCAACGATTTGATACATAGACTGATTTCTGTTGGGGAAAATGAGTAAGGTTTATCTGTTTTACCAGCTGGCTTAAAACTGAATGTCGACAATCAAACCCGGGTGATTATCTTTAAGTTCAATAGTAGCATGATGACGCGATAAAATCGCTTTCACCATTGATAAACCAAGCCCAGTCCCCTTGTGGTGACGACTTGGATCAAGCCTCACAAGACGCTCAAATACTCGCTCTTTGTCTTCGTCGCTGATCCCGGGGCCGTTATCAATAATCTGCACAGTGCGACCAGTTTGAACAATTTTAATCTCGGCATCTTCAGGCGCATATTTAATTGCGTTATCAACTAAGTTAAACAGCGCTTGGAATAACAAATATTTATCGCCTGAAATGGTCACATCATTAGCCACACTTAGTGACAAGGTTTGCTGCTTCGACTCCGCAACCACCTCTGCCATTTCAAACAAGTCTTCACATAATAACTGCAAACTCACAGGCTGTTTATCTAACGTCTGCTGGCCTTCTTCAATGCGTGTTAATGACAGCATCGCATCAAAAGTCGCTAAACAATGATCCAGTTCTTCAAGTAGCATAGCCGTGAGTTCTGGCACCTGTTCAGCTGGTTTACTCGGTAACTGCTCAATGCCTATGCGCAAATGTGATAAAGGTGTTCGTAAGTCATGGGCAATATTATCGGTCACGCCTCGCACTGACATTAAATTATGCTCAAGCGTATCTAACACTCGGTTAAATTGTCCGGCTAGCATGTCAAATTCATCTTGATTATGACTAACGGGCAAACGGGTGTCGTACTCTCCTTGTTCAATTTTCTCACTGAGTAAATTGTACTGTACCAATCGTCTTAAAATGGCCTTGGAAAACACAAAACCAACCGCAAGAGTGATGCCCAAAGTAAACGCAACCGCCCAAAAAGCAGCATTGATAAACTTCTCAATTAAGGCTGACAAATTATCGGTTCGGGTTGCAATCAGCACAGGCCCGTAATGGGTCATGACGATTCCGCCAGTGAGGATATGTAGCTTATCAGGGCCACCCGTCAAAATCGGAAAGTCACGGGTTTTAGGCAATAGCGGCATGTTGTCTGGCACAAAACTTAATGCACCAACCATATCTACACTGTTACGCCATGCTATGAGCGCAGTTTTGGGATCCGCTGCGCGTATTTGGGCTGCAAAGCTGCGACGGTCAACCGTTAAGGCTAACTGCTGATAACGTTGCATTTCTGTGGCAAGGTGCTGCTCGACTTGGTTTTCCTGTTCAATCACCAATTGCCGATAGAGCCCAAACACCAGTAACACAATGAGTAAGGTTACCAGTGTTGAGAAAATCAGCGTTATTCGCCAAGCACTACTTTGGTAGGGTTTAATTCCCTTTGCAAAGGCGATATCCAGCCCCTCGAACCGTTTCAATGATTTCAGGGTGGCCTAACTCTTCAAACTTACGACGTAATTTAGCAATGTGCACATCGATGACATTGGTGCGAGGATCAAAGTGATAATCCCATACTGCTTCAAATAACAATGTGCGACTGATAACTTGATTAGGGTGTTCCATCAGATACTTAAGCAACTGAAACTCTTTAGGTTGTAACAATAACTCATGTTCATCAAGTGTCACTTTACGAGTCAACAACTCCATTTTTAAGTTGCCCACTTCCAAGTCTGTATTGGCTGCAGACGGAGCGTTACGCTGAATAAGCTTCTCTGCACGCACTTGTAACTCAGCAAAAGCAAATGGCTTGGTCATATAGTCATCACCACCAGCACGTAAACCTTTTACACGCTCATCCACATGGCTTAGTGCCGAAAGGATTAATACTGGAGTCTGGTTACCGTTATTACGTAATGCCGTAAGTAATGTAAGTCCATCAAGCTGAGGTAACATGCGATCTAAAATGATAATGTCATATTGATTATGTTTAGCTTGGTGCAAGCCATCATGGCCATTTGTCGCGGTATCGACTTGATATTGTTGAGCGGTAAAACCTTCAGCAACATATTGTAGCGTGGTTGCGTCATCTTCAACGATTAATACTCGCATAGTGCTATTCCTTCGTTTTACAGCATGAAATTCATTGTGAGTTTAGTCCCACTGCAATAATGGCAATGGGCGTAATTCTTCAATATCAAACGCTATCGTATGCTTACTAGAGACGTTCAGCAGTTTCAGCTCAAGATAGCTGATGGCAAGGTCGTGATCTAACTCAGCTTCAATTAAATACCCAGACTGATTTTCTTTTGCCAACTTAACTAATTCGGTAAAAGTCATACCTTTTGAAATTAATACTTTGGCAGCCTTCACCTGATCTAAATCATCGGACTCAAGCGTCGTTAATTTCTTTTTCATCAAGGCGCCATCAACAGCAAAAAAAGACAGCTCAGTGATTTCACTGTCTTCAAGGTTGAGTACATCCACTTCATAGATTAACTGACCATTTTCCACATCCATATCAAATGAAGAAACAATACCGCGATAATCTAATTCAATTTGTTCAATCACAGTTATCGGTTGCACGTATCCACCTTCAGACAACAAAGTATGCATACTCGGGGTTGCCATCACCATTGACGGGAACACAACTAGCAACGACAAAACGATACGGAACATGAAAGCCTCAATAAAGAGAATTGGAATAGTGATACTTTACCTAAGCCCGACAAAAGACCCAAGCTTTGTAAGATTAATAATTGATCATGATTCTAGTATATGAACTTGTTCAGATTTAAGCGCGATAGTCGTCTCTAATCCCGGTTTCAAGTTCAATTTAGTGGCCAAGTGAGAAGGAACATCCATATTAAAGGTCTCTTTCACATCCCGCATAGAGGCCTTAACACGCACAGATTCTCCCATGACCAAAATCGAATCGATGACGATATCCAGTTTATTAATGCTACGACATAATCGCCCACTGGAAATGGCATTAAAGCGAATGCCTTGGTTTGGAATGACCCAACGTACCTGTTGGCCTATCGCCAACTCTGGCGCACTATCACTGGCGATGATCTGTTCGCCCATTTTAAGCCATGTGATATTGGCTTCCTCATCTCGCCCACTGACTTCGGCGTGAAATATATTACGCAGCCCCATTTGCCTTGCGACGGTTTCATTACGGGGATGGGACAATACTTCAAACGGCTCCCCTTGCTGAAGCATATTTCCCTGACTGATAAGAATCATTTTATCGGCCAGCAACAAGGCTTCATTCATATCATGGGTCACCATGATAACGGGTATAGATAATTGCGATTTGAGCCGTGCAAGCTCGATATATAATCGCTCACGGGTTTCCCTATCTACGGCAGAGAAGGGCTCATCAAGTAATAACACCGAAGGCTCACGGGCTAATGCCCTCGCTAAAGCCACACGTTGACGCTGACCACCAGATAATTGCGCAGGCAACCTAGCAGGCAGTCCATGTAAGTTAACGCGCTCAAGCCAGTCTAGAGCCCTCGCTTTACGTTCGCTCTTAGGGATATGGTCTAAACCAGAAATGACATTATCAAGGGCTGTTAAATGTGGGAACAAGCCAAAATGCTGCGGCACATAGCCGATATGACGCTGTTGAGGCGATAAATGCAACTTAGGCTCACTCGCATACCAGTCTTGTCCGCCACATTGAATGGTGCCCTTTTCAGGCGAACTCAGACCAGCAATCATCCGCAATAAGGTGGTTTTACCTCCACCAGACGGCCCTACTACAGCCAAGACTTCGCCAGCCTTACAATCGAATTTGGCCGATAAAGGAATAGGAAGTTGCTGCGAAATATCGCAATGTAAATCAGCGTTGCGGGTTGGCATGCTGCCCCCCAATACGCTTTGATAAACTGGTAGTGATTGCCAGTACACTAATGGCAAAGACAAGCAGCACTAACGACATCGTACCCGCCGCTTCAAAGTCAAAGGCTTGCACACTGTCATAAATGGCAATTGAAATGGTTTTCGTTTCACCAGCGATATTGCCGCCTAACATCAATACCACACCAAACTCACCTAATACGTGGGAAAAACATAATACCACCGCAGTTAAAATCCCGGGCCAGATCATCGGTAATTCGATTTTGAGAAATATGCGCCACCAGCTCATACCACAGCATGCTGCGGCATCTGGAATATCATGGGGGATAGTTTCAAAAGCACGTTGAATTGGCTGAACAGCGAAGGGAATATTGACCAAGATAGACGCAATAACCAATCCGGAAAAATTAAACACTAATTGTGCACCAGTAAATTGCTCAACCCATTGCCCAATAAGGCTTTGGCTGCCTAAGCCAACCAATAAGTAATAACCAATAACAGTCGGCGGCAACACAAGTGGCACCATAATCAAGGCTTCAACCCAAGACTTGCCTTTAAACTGGCGGTAAGCCAAAAAACGGCCAACAAATACTGCCATTGGGACTAAAATTAATACGGTTACACTGCTTAACTTGGCCGATAGCCACAATGACTGCCAATCCATAAATTACTCTTCCGCCACTTGCTGTCTTGGTTGTGGTGCACGAAGTTTAGGTTGATGCAAATGATGCTTGTCTGTCAGTGAGTCTGGAAAACCAAAACCGTAATTTTCTAATACGTCATGAGCCGCACTCGACTTCATGTATTCATAAAACGCTTTGGTGGTATCACCAGCTTTAGGGGTCATCACCATGCGTTGATTAATCGGTTGATATAAAGACTGCGGGATTTCAACATAGCGTCCCATTTTGCTGAACTGCGGCGCAGAAGCTAATGATAACGCCACAATACCACCTTGAGCAGAACCGCTTAGGGCAAATTGAGCCGCCTGAGAGACATTTTCACCCATAATGATGGTTGACTGCAGTGCTTCCCAAAGGCCTTTGTCTGTTAATAGCGCTTGAGCACGTTCGCCGTAGGGAGCGTGAGCCGGATTAGCAATCACAAAACGTTTAATTTTGCCTTGCTCAATTGCCGCTTCAAGACCTGCAAGTTGTGGATCAAGGTTTAAAGAAGAGTTATTAGGCGCAACAAGGGCAAGTTTACCAATGGCATAAATATCACCATCAGAGTCAGTTTTACCGACTTTATGTAACTGCTGTACATAAAACTCATCAGCGCTAAGCAGCATTTCAAAAGGCGCACCATGTTGAATCTGCGCCACAAAATTACCAGAAGAACCGTAAGACACTCTAAGCTTCAGGCCCGTTTCAGCGGTAAAGTTCGCCACAATTTCATCTAAGGCAAACTTCACATTCGATGCTGCAGCAATCGCAGGGGGTTTGGCTGCTTGTGCCGAGAATGACACTAAGGTCACCAAACCAATGACCCCACTCAACACTAAAGCTTGAATACCCTGCGACAAACGGCAACTCACGGTCATAAACTTAGTGTCCTTATTTACTTAACATCATTCCACATTGATGCAGCTTGTTCGTCCGAGTCGCGTGCTTCAACCCAGTTATTGCCTTCTTCACCGGCTTCTAATTTCCAAAATGGCGCTTTGGTTTTTAAGAAATCGATTAAGAATTCACACGCTGCAAATGCCGCTTTACGATGCATACTGGTGACACCGATAAACACGATTTGCTCGCCTAGTTCCATACGCCCTACGCGGTGAATAATCGTGACATAGTTTAGCGGCCAGCGCTCATAAGCTTGCTCCGCTAATTGGACTAATACCGCTTCTGTCATACCAGGATAATGCTCAAGGGTCAGATCCGTTACCGCACTGCCATCATTAAAATCACGCACTTTACCGGCAAAGGTCACCACAGCGCCGTCACTGTTGTCAGCCGCAATAGCAGCGTATTCATCGGCGACATTAAAATCGGCCGTCTGAACACGGACGACTTGTTTTGGGTTTGTTTCTTTACTGGCCGTCATATTAACCGCCTGTCACTGGAGGGAAAAAAGCAACTTCATCACCATCAGCAACCGCAGCATCCCATGCGCTCATGGTTTGATTCACGGCAACAAGTAGTTTGTCTGAAGACAAGACTTTTGCCCATTTCTCATCAGTCGATGCCAATGCTTGGCGTAACTGCTCGGTGTTTGTGATCCCTTCAGCTGAGATTTCTGTTTTGGCTGTACCCAGTAACTCTCTAACTTGTGCAAAAAATAAAACCTGAATCATGACAATGTCTCTTTAAATATTTTGGATGCCAGCGAAAAATTAATCTTCAGCTTGGAAGTGACCTGATTTACCACCACGCTTTTCGAGTAAACGTACTTGGGAAATAATCATGTCTTTTTGAACCGCTTTACACATGTCGTAAATCGTTAACGCCGCCGTTGATGCAGCCGTTAATGCTTCCATCTCAACACCGGTTTTACCAGAAAGTTTACATAAACTGGTAATACGAACGCGGTTGTGTTCTGGTTGAGCTTCTAAGTCCACTTCAACTTTCGTCAACATGAGTGGATGACATAGCGGGATTAAATCTGAGGTTTTTTTAGCAGCTTGAATACCTGCAATACGGGCTGTCGCAAACACATCACCTTTGTGATGGCTGCCACTCATGATCATTTCTAACGTACTTGGCGCCATCTCAATGAATGCTTCAGCACGCGCTTCACGTTCAGTAATGTTTTTCTCTGTCACATCGACCATGTGCGCGTTGCCATCGGCATTGATATGGGTAAAACAATTGCTCATGCTAACTTGCCTTATAAAATCTAGATGTCAGTTAGGGATTGAATTTAGCAACCAAGATTAGCCACCAATTGATGCTAAATGTTTGGTTACGCCTGTTATCCCTTGATGTAAATAATGGGTTTCTTCTTTTTGCGCTAACTGACTGTGTAAACGCTCAATTAACTCTGCTCGTTGAGATTCGTGTTGCAATAAATCTCGTAAGTCCAAACCATTTTCGGTAAATAGACACAAGTGCAATTTACCTTTGGCTGAGACTCGCAGGCGATTACAGCTAGCGCAAAAGTTTTTGGCGTACGGCATAATCAATCCGATACGGCCTTGATAATCTGGATGACTAAAGTTTTGTGCAGGACCATCATCTACGCTAGGTAAGTCATATAACCAGCCTTCTGACTCAAGTTTTAACTTGATATCAAGGCCCGCTAAATGGTGTGCGTTAAAGTAATCATGACCCAAGCCCGTTTCCATGAGTTCAATAAAGCGCAAATCAATCGGTGTGCTTTTGATCCAATGTAAAAAACGTGGCAAATCTTTGTCATTTAAGCCTTTTAACAATACGGCGTTAATTTTAATTCGCTCAAATCCAGCATCCAATGCTGCATCGATTCCGCGCATGACCTCATCAAATTTGTTTTCACCAGTAATTTGGTAAAACATCTTAGGATCAAGGCTATCAACTGAAACATTAATGCGTCGCAAGCCTGCGTCGTACCATTCTTTAGCATGTTTTTCGAGACGATAACCGTTGGTTGTCATTGCGACAGTATTAATGTTGTCATTGTCGGCAACAATACGAACGATATCAGTAAAATCTTTTCTTAGTGTCGGCTCACCACCGGTAATGCGGATTTTTTGCGTACCTACCTCGCCAAACGCTGCCACTAAATTTTCTATTTCATTTAGCGCAAGGAACTTAGGCTTGCCATCAGGCTTGTAGCCATCAGGGAGGCAATAGGTACATTTGAAATTACAAACGTCAGTGACTGACATCCGCAGATAGTGAAATCTTCGACCAAAGCTGTCTTGTAGTTGGGACATGTTAACCTTTCCAAGTGTGGGAGGTAAGCGCATTTCTTTACTCACCCCGGTGGCATTATTACCACGGCTAAATACCCGTATCTGTGGACGTAGGATATAGAGCTCGGAGAACCGTCAACCTTGATTATAGGCCTAAAATCACTCGGATCAGTACCTTTTTATGACAATTTGTCCCAGTTTGAGCAAAATCTGTAAAGATTTGCGAGCTAGCTCACGAGCTCAAAATCGCAGTTGCTACTGTGACCTAAGTCATTTTTGAGGTAAGGTGAGTAAAACAAAAAAACAACAAACCCGCCATAAACCGGGAAACGAAGATCAAAGGTGAGATGATGGAACGCGAATCTATGGAATTCGATGTAGTAATAGTCGGTGCAGGACCTGCCGGACTCGCTACTGCATGTCGATTAATGCAAATATCACAAGATGCAGATAAAGAAATGACCGTCTGTGTGGTTGAAAAAGGCTCTGAGGTTGGAGCGCACATCTTATCAGGTGCGGTTTTCGAACCTAAAGTATTGGATGAATTGTTCACAGATTGGCGAGAATCCGATATCCCTTTGAATACCAAAGTGACTCACGACGAGATTTATTTACTTAGCTCAGAGTCAAACTCCAAGTTAATGTCGAACAGCTTAGTGCCTAAAACCATGCATAATGAAGGCAACTATATTATCAGCGTCGGGAACTTAACCCGCTGGTTAGCTGAAAAAGCTGAAGGCTTAGGCGTTGAAATTTTCCCAGGATTTGCTGCAAGTGAAGTGCTGTTTAATCAAGATAACAGCGTAAAAGGCATTTTAATTGGCGATATGGGCGTCGGCGCTAACGGCGAAGAAAAAGACAGCTATATGCCAGGTATGGAATTACATGCCAAATACACCGTCTTTTCTGAAGGTTGTCGAGGCCACCTAGGTAAAGAGCTAATCGCAAAATATCACCTTGATAATGGAAAGACCCCACAGCATTATGGTTTAGGTTTTAAAGAAATCTGGAAAATTCCTGCCGAGCAACATCAAGAAGGTAAAGTTGTCCATACTGGTGGCTGGCCATTAAACCAAGGTACTTCAGGTGGCGGATTCCTATACCACATGGAAGACAACCAAGTTGCGGTAGGTTTAATCATCGACTTAAACTACAAGAACCCTCACGTCAGTCCATTTGACGAGTTCCAACGTTATAAGCAGCACCCTGTGATCAGCCAAACACTGACAGGTGGTGAACGCTTAACCTACGGCGCGCGCGCAATCGCAAAAGGCGGCTTAAACTCACTGCCAAAAATGAGCTTCCCTGGTGGTCTTCTGATTGGCTGTGATGCTGGCACCTTGAACTTTGCCAAAATTAAAGGCACTCACACTGCAATGAAGAGCGGTATTGTGGCAGCCGAAACCTTAGGTGAAGCCTTAATGGCTGGTGTTGAAGCGGGTAAGGATCTTGATTGTTTCCAAACTCGTATCGAACAAAGCTGGTTACACGAAGAGTTATTCCAATCACGTAACTTTGGCCCTGCTCTGCATAAGTTTGGCACTTATTTGGGGGGCGCATTTAACTTTATCGATCAAAACTGGTTTGGTGGCAAGTTCCCAATCACCTTGCGAGATGAAACCCCAGATCATGCAGAAATGGGCTTAGCGAAAGACTTTACTCCTATAGAGTATCCAAAACCGGATGGTAAATTAAGCTTTGATAAACTGTCTTCTGTTTATCTTTCAAATACCTATCATGAGGAAGATCAGATGTGTCATTTGCAACTTAAAGATGCCTCAATTCCTATCGCGGTAAACTTAATAAAATACAACGAACCAGCTCAACGATACTGCCCTGCAGGCGTGTATGAAGTCGTCACTGAAGGTCCTGAAAACAAGTTTGTGATTAATGCGCAAAACTGTATCCACTGTAAAACCTGTGACATAAAAGACCCAAGTCAAAATATCACTTGGGTCACCCCAGAAGGCGGCGGTGGTCCAAACTATCCAAATATGTAGTTGATATCCTTAGTATCACTTAAGCAAAATTGTCACTTGAACAAAACGCACTATTAATTGGTGCGTTTTTTTATTGTATAAATAACCTATTACCGCAAAATTAGCTCAAGACCACATAAAACCTATTTAACTATTCCGCAAATTGCCGATATTAAACATATCGAACTAATTAGGTTGTCCGAATGAATCAGCTAAAACATCTATCCATTAAACAAAAAATCTTGTTCTCGATGATCTTTGGCGTGGTGTTTTCAACCATGCTAGTGGGAGTACTGAGCCAGCGTAGCGCCAAAGTCGTTGTTGAGCAGCGTATGATTGATTCAGAACTGCCGAGCTTATTGATGCAAATACGTCATAAATTAGAGCTTGATATTAACAACTTGCTCAATGCCGCAGAACAACTGGCAAAAAGCCGAATGCTACTGGACTGGGTAGAGCAAGGTCGTCCCAATGATAGAGAAGACGATGTGATTGCCCAGTTAGGTGATATACAAGCACAGTATCAGTTAGTACAAGCCTCCTACGCGGACCGTGAAACAGCAGCTTATTACACTCAAGATGGTTTTCTACGCGTTCTTAATCCGCAGCAAGATAGTTGGTTTTTCGACTATCTCAATAGCGGACAGGAGCGAATGCTGAATGTCTTTACTGAAACAACTGGCGAAGTAAAACTGTTTATCAACTATCAGCAACCTAATGGCCGAGGGTTAGTCGGTTTAGCTAAATCTCTTGATGATATGGTGCAGCAACTTGCTTCATTCAAGATTGAAGATAGTGGCTTTGTTTATCTTGTTGACGCATCAGGTAGCGTGAAACTTCACCCAGATCCGAACCAGATAGGTAAAGCCAATTTAAGTGGGTTTTATTCTGGCACCAATAGCCAATCTTTATTAGCTAAAAATGACTTTAACTTAATGCGCATTGAGGTTAATGGTGAAAGTAAAATGGTGGCAAGTAGTTATATTCCTGCTATGAACTGGTACTTAATTGCGGAAGTGCCTGAGTCTGAGATTTTTGCCCTACTCGATAAAGCCGTGTACCAAATCATACTTGGCACCATCATTATCGCGGTGTTCTTTATTATCGTAGCAAGTGCTGTTGCTTCTTCAGTGAGTCGCCCTATTGCTAAGGTTGCCGAACTGTTTAAAGATATTGGCGAAGGTGAAGGTGATTTACGCCAACGTCTTCCAGTTGAAGGTCATGATGAACTGGCTCAGCTGGCAAAAGGATTTAATAGCTTTATCACGAAAATACAAGAATCCGTCATTGAAGTGGCTAGAACCAGTGAACAACTGAGTTTATCCGCCAAAGATGTTTCAGCCCAAGCAAACCAAACTTTAGATGACAGCCAGCAGCAAAAAGATAGAACCATTATGGTTGTCACCGCCATTAATGAAATGGGAGCAACGGTCAATGAAATTGCCAGTAATGCAGCCCAAGCAGCGGTAACGGCTAAAGAAGCAGATACCAAATCCTCTGATGGACAGCAAGTGGTAATGAGTGCAAGGAGCACCATTAATCAACTTTCAAATGACGTAGAACAGGTCGGTGAAGTGATTGAGTCGTTGGCGACTCACACTAAGTCTATTGGCGGTATCTTAGATGTGATCCGCGCTATTTCAGAGCAAACCAACTTACTGGCACTCAACGCTGCGATTGAAGCTGCACGTGCTGGAGAAGCTGGTAGAGGGTTCGCAGTGGTTGCTGATGAAGTTAGAAGCCTTGCTTCACGTACAGCGGATTCAACTAACGAAGTGCAAACCATGATTGATAAATTACAATCTGAAGCCAGCCGCGCTGTTGTTGCAATGGAAACATCTCGTAATCGTTCTCAAGAAGGCGTTAACGCTGTGGATGAAGCGAGCCAATCACTTAGCGGCATTAGCCAGCAAATTGCATCAATCAGTGATATGAACATTCAAGTGGCAGCGGCAACAGAAGAGCAATCTACCGTTGTCGAAGACATTAATCGTAATGTCACTGAAATCAACGATATTACTCAGCGCACAGCAGATACAGCCAAGGCAGCAGCCCAAGCCAGTGAATCACTGAATAGCTTAGCAAGTCGACTTGATGTGTTAGTAGCCCGATTTAAAATTGAATAAACGGATGCTTTAATCAGAGACTAAAAACGCACTATACAGTGCGTTTTTTATTGCGACTTAATTGATGAGCAAGTTAAGATTTACTCAACAGGCTCACCTTCTGGGCCATATAAACGATACTGCCAATTCTCAATGGTTTGAGTATCGATACGCTTTTGCATACTGGTAACCCAATTACTAGCCAGTCCTTCACATTGCATCAGCAGTTGATATTGCTCGGCATCGACTTCTGGTAAGAAATAGATTTTCATTGCTTGCGCAACACTGATATCAGTTTTACGCTCAATGAGGACGATGCTATCGCTAGCGTTAATCTCACCCGCTTGTAATACCCGATAAAACCAACCACACATGCGACTCTCTTGCATGGCGAGAGCAAATTTAGGATGGCCGAATTGCTGATTTAGCTTAAAGCAAGGTGAGCGTGGTTGCGTCACTTGCAACATTACTTCGCCAATTTGAATAATATCGCCAATATTAACCTGAGACTCATCGAGTCCCACGGTACTAATATTTTCACCCATCGCTGGCACGTCTTTATGATTGCTGATGAGATCCCAGCGACGATATTGCCCATAATGTTCTCGAGGGAAATGATGTAATACTCGCTCTTCGCCACCATGATGAATCGGATCCGCTTGAGCATCTCCCTCAACTTGGTGTTGATTAACCTTCAGCACTTGCATGGGCAATTTGTTGTTCATCCCACTGTCGATACTGCCTAAAGAATTAATTTTATCCCCACAAAATAATCCTGATATTTTGCTTGTTAACACATGGCCTGCCATGACTACTCTCTCATTGTAAAAGCGCTACTTTAATAAGATAAAACCACCTGATTTCGACCTTGTGCTTTCGCTTGGTAAAGGGCGATATCAGCGCGATTTACTAACTCTTCTGGTTTTTCTGTCTTGCGATGTTCAGCTACCCCACAACTTAAGGTGACACTGATTTTACTCCCATTAACCTTGATGGTTTTCGCTGCGACTGACTCTCGCATTTTTTCAGCCAACTCATTAGCTTGACTGATATTGGTATTAGCCAATAAAACTAAAAACTCTTCGCCGCCCCAGCGACATAACAAGTCGGCATCTGTTAAATGGGATTTAAGCACATTCGCTGCAGATTGAATGACAAGATCGCCAATGTTATGACCATATTGATCATTCACTTGTTTAAAGTGGTCAATATCGAGGATCAGCACTGACATAACTGTGCCATCTACCACTGAGCGAGATAGCGCCTGAGCAAAGTAATCTTCAAAGACTTGTCGATTGGCTGCACCAGTTAACTTGTCTGTGGATGCCATTAACTCTAACTTTCGCTGATATTTACCTATCGTCATATTGGCAATAAACAATATCCCTAAGGTCACAACCAAACTCAAACCAATATTAATCCAAAACGTTGTGAGTAGTTTTTTCTCTGCTTGCACTTCGTCTTGTTCTACCATCAAGTACCATTTGAACTCTTCAACTAAGCGGCTGTTTAAGTAAATCGTTCTGTTATCTCTATGGTAGGAAAATGATGCACTAGGACTGGTGAGAATACGAGTCGCCAGCTTTTCTAGCCCTGCACTACTCTGTAATGTGGTAGCACCTTCAAATCCACTGCTGTGCAGCTTAATATTGCCCTGCCTATCGGAAAAATATACTCGGCGGTTATAACGTGTTTGATACAGATCTATCAGTTTTTTTACTCGCTCAACGGCAAGTCCGACTCCAGTAACACCGATAAAGTTACCCTCAAAATCATAAACTTTGTAGTTTACATAAATCACGGTGCGATTTTTATCGGCAGTATCGGTATCAATATTAACTTCGTAGTCTTCATCTTGCGGCAAAGAGCGCACTCGAAAATACCATGCATCGTCATTAGAGACGTCTTCTATTTTTCTCAGAACCCCTGAAGAATGATAATAATTTCGGCTCGCTTCTGACACAAAAAAACTGGTCACGGTATCGTATTTGTTTTGAATTTCTCTCAGGTAGCGCACTAGCTTTTCAGGTTGCAGCTCATCATTAATCGTCCAGTCACGGACAAAGGTGTCTTGAGCCATTAAAGATGAAATAAAGATAGGGCGTAATAAATCTTGCTGAATTTCGGAATAGATATTGTCACTGGTCAGTGGCAATGTGTTGTCTTCAATCTGTTCGCTTAACGAGTCATGTGCAACTTGATAGCTAATGCTGCTTGTTACTATAAATGCAGCCAAAAGTAGAATGGATAATATCCAGATAAAACGTTTTTTATCGTTCCAAACTTTATTTCCCATAATGCCCCTAATAACTTCATCGCGCATAAATTCAGACGAACCCAGAGAACGGGTTTTGTGAATATGTTAACTCAATGTAAATACTAACTGAAAACCCTAAGTGACGCACCGATTTTCCAAATAGCTTTACAATTTGCCAACCACACTCAATTCGTCAGCGACAAAAATGAATAAAAAAAGCCCTGCAAATGGGGGAATGCAGGGCCGTAAGATCAAACAGAATAAATAGGGTTGTAATTAACTTCCAGGAAGTAGGAAGAGTACAGCTAAAACGCAATCTCCGATAAAAAAGACTAAGCTTTCAACAAATTACGGCGAAAGTATAATCTTTCAATATGACAGATTAGCGACACAAAAATGACGAAATGATGAAGCTGAATGTGTACGGCATAGGCCCGCCTCTACTCAGATTCTGGCGCGGTTAAATAGTATTGCAAACACTGTCCTGGTACTGAACTAGGGGTCGCAACCGCGAATGCTGCCCAACGAGCCCCTTCTTCCATCGCATCTTTGATACCTCTTCGCTGACACAAGTAATGGATAAGTCCAGCAGCGTAAGCATCGCCTGCACCTGTTGTATCAACAACCTCAGCTAAGACTGCAGGCACATGCACTTGTGCGTCTTTGCTATAAGCGACTGCACCATTTTCACCGTCTGTGACCACAAAATATTGTAATGACTCACCAGCAATTTGCTCGGCAAACTCCCATTTATCTCCAATACAACGACCTTGCATATCAGTGATTGAAGCAATAAGCACATGACAAGGACGAACGCGTTCATCTTTGGCTAATTGAGAGACGACAAGGCAATCATTTAACGCCGAAGTCGTCCAACCACTAATTCCTTTTGCTGATGAATTAGTGTATAGCGCATCAAACTGCTGCCATTTCGGCGGAGAGGGTAATTCAAAAACTGGCCGTTGGGGGCGAATGATCGTGCGCTCACCATCAGGCGTCATGACCAACAACATTTCACATGTGGTTCCTTCAAAACGCTCGACAAGCCGACAATCCAACCCCTGAGTACTGGCTTGCGCCAATATCCAGTTGCCCACCTTATCATTACCCACTTGGCTCACTAAAGACACCGAATGCCCTGCCCATACCAAGCCGATGCCAGTATTGGCACCGCCGCCGCCCAAACGTGAGCCGCCGTCTTGATAATGAAAGCGACCACCTGTTTGCAGTGGCTTATCAAGCTGCAGAAGTCGGTCACAATTGATATTGGCAAGGAGTAATATATTAGCCATAGCGCTCTCTGTCTGAATTATTCAACCGCAATAAAACCATCTCAATGGAACCACAGTCATTTGAGTGATATCAAAATCAGTATACTGCAAAAACAAAAAAGGCAGTGAGGATTATCACTGCCTTTAATTTCACGATATTTGCTAGACGATATCATCTGATTATAGCGAAAGCTTACATGTCTTCTGGTCTGAGTGGTTTGCGTAATTGTGCACGGACATTGTCCATACCAGAGTAAAACTCTTTCATCATCAGCAAGCCCATCATTTTACCATTATCGGTCCAAATCAAATTATCTGGATCGTTCGGGTCATTTTTAATTGCGCCAATCGCTTTCATTGAAGCCATTTCTTTAAACAAGGCAGTGTCTAAATTCACACCAAAGGTTTCACGGAAATATTTACGTGATAAACGGCCTGAGAACATACCTAATAAGAAGCGATATTGCATGACTTCTTTTTTGCCGTATTGCTTTTGTTGCTCAACGCCCATCAAGCCGTTCTCAACACGCTCTTGATACTTTTTCAGCGAGAAAGTATTCACGTATAAGGTGTCATCCAAGAAGCTGAAAGAGCCTGAACCAACCCCTAAGTACTCATCATAATCAATAACATACTCATCAAAGCCTTCGTTGTTGGCTTTACCAAATGCCCAACCTGAAAGTTGCGTATATTGACCGTTTAAGCTGTTAAGGATTTGACGATATTGACGGGCCATATCACCGTGCGGCGCAGCCAGTTTACCCTTGACGCTTTTACGTGTTTGGTGAGTAATCATCAATGGATAAGTAGTAATTTGGCGTGGGTCTAATTTAGATGCCATATCCAAATCATGCTGGATGATTTCATCTGTTTGACCACGGAAACCGAAAATCAAATCGACATTAATGATAGGGAATAGCTCTTTAGCCGCCATGATTTTATCGAACGTCTGCTGACCAGTACCAAACTTTTCAATTCGATCTGTCATGGTCAAGATATCATCATTAAAGCTTTGTACACCAATAGACATACGGTCGACTAAGCCTTCTAACTGCTTGAAGCCTTCGCTATCGAGATGCTGAGGATCGGATTCACACGATACCTCTTTAATATTTGGGAATAAGGTTTTTGCATGTTCAATGGTACGTGCTAACTCATCTTCTAATACCGTGGTAGTTCCACCACCGATATACATAGATTCGAAGTCATAACCTAAGTTTTTCACCATATCCATTTCTTTACGTAAAGAAACAAAATAGCGACGGGCTTTGTCTTCTTTAAATAGGAAACGGTGGAAAGTACAGTAAGAACACAAGGTATGACAAAAAGGCACATGCGCATAGAGCATGTACTTTTTACCTTCAACTGGCTTTGGCATCATTTCAGCAGATACAGTGTCCAATCGTAAATTACGATCAACATAAAACTGCATCACTTTCTCCATCGCACTGATCATCCAGTCTGGCGTGGTAATGTTCGCTTGATAAGGCGACTGAATAATGGTGTCTGATGGTTTAATTATTGATGACATAGCATTTCCTACCTTAAGAATGAGCAGACTCGCAGCTCATAGCTGCAGTGTGAGCAGAATACTCTTAAATCACTGACCTTTGTGTGAACTATCTATAACTTAACGTTGAATAACAAGCCAAGGAGTTAATTTTTACCAAGGAGATCACAGATTAGCACCTGTTAAATAATTAATCACTAATAAACAATATCACTATGTTAATTATAAGAAATATCTATGTTTAAATTTTGATCTATCAAAGTTAGATACAAAAATACCCTCAAAAGCGATGCCATTGAGGGTATTTTTACTTAAATTCCAAGACGACTAGTCTCTGTATTTAAGCTCGCCTTTTTCTTTGATTTCATCATACCAAAGGTTGTGATGCTGCTTAGCCCACTGCTCATCACAGTAACCAGACACCATACAATCCATACCACCTTCAGACATAGCTGTTGCCATGAAGATGTGAACGATAGAGAAAGCACAAATAATAATAGCACTCACTGAGTGAACAACAAGAGCAAGTAAGCTTAGGTTACGGCTTGGTTCAAATAAGTTCGGGAACAGTAATAACATTCCTGATACTGAGATGAATAGACCGAATAGAGCAAATGCCCAGAACCATAGTTTTTCACCTGCGTTAGCAAAGCCAGCGTCAGGGTGCTTACCTTTAAATGGACCGAAGTTAATGTAACCACCAACAACCATCATCCACTTAAGATCGTACATCTTAGGCATTTGGTTTTTAGCCCAAAGTACCGTCATTAACGCCCAACCCAACATGAATGGGATAGCCATATAATCGTGAACTTCTTTAGAAATGTAGACTAAGTTAGACCACACTCCTTCACCAATGTATGGCTGCAGAAAGTAACGACCAGCAAGCAATACTAAGCCTGTTAGGATCAATAACATACATGGAATTGCGCCTAACCAGTGAATCGATACGTCGAATTTAGACCAGCGATATACCATCTTACCGGTGAAACCACCGTGTAATTTCGAAATACCGTTAATTTTCATAAACAGTACGAAAATGATGATCATGCCAAATAGCGATAATGCTAAGGCAGGAGCAAGCCAGTCACTACGTAAATCAAATACACGTAAATCATAAGTATTGATTGGTTGTGCATGGAACTCACTTGTCGAAGTAGTACGTCCCTCTGCACCGTCTTTAAGCTGTGCCCATAATTGCGCATTGCCATCTTGAACGGTAAGAGATTCTTCACCACTTCCACTAGCGTGAGCGAATGTCATTACACTGAACATCAGTGCGATAACAACGCCAATTTGTTTGAACCACTTGTTCATAATACATCCTCTACGCTACTCGATGCCTGAGTAACCTCAGGCATCATAGCTAAGCTGACTAACAAGTTTGGAGATTAACCCCAAACACCTTTGTTAGAACCGCGATAAGCAACACGCTCACGGAAGATGGCAGAAACGATTTCTGCATCACCAGCAAGTAATGCTTTGGTTGAACAAAGTTCAGCACACATAGGAAGTTTGCCTTCTGCAAGACGGTTAGCACCGTACTTCTCACGCTCTTCATGAGAGTGATCAGCTTCAGGGCCACCGGCACAGAAAGTACACTTGTCCATCTTGCCACGGCTGCCGAAAGCGCCTGACTGAGGGAACTGTGGAGCACCGAAAGGACATGCATATAAACAGTACCCACAACCGATACAAGTATCTTTGTCGTGAAGTACAATGCCGTCTTCTGTTTTGTAGAAACAGTTTGCAGGACATACAGCCATACAAGGTGCATCGCTACAGTGCATACATGCAACTGAGATTGACGCTTCGCCTTTCATACCATCATTGATAGTTACTACACGACGACGTTGAATGCCCCACTCAAGAGCAGAGTCATTTTCGTTTTTACAAGCAGTGACACAACCATTACATTCAATGCAGCGCTTGGTATCACATAAAAATTTCATTGTAGCCATTTGGCAATTCTCCTAGCTTAGACTGCAGTTATGCTTTCTCAATTTGACAAAGCGACGCTTTGGTTTCCTGCATTTGTGTTACAGGGTCATAACCATAGGTCATTGCAGTATTACAAGACTCACCGATAACGTAAGGAACAGTTCCTTCCGGATAGTTAGGCTCAAGACTTTCACCACTCATCACACCAGCGAAGTGGTAAGGCATCCAAGTAACACCAGGCTTAACGCGTGGAGTAACCATAGCTTTAATCTTAATGCGGCCGCCTTCAGCACCTTCTAACCAAACATTGTCACCGTCACGAAGACCGCGATCGGCTGCATCAGCAGGGTTCATTTCAACAAACATCTGTTGTTGAAGTTCTGCTAACCAAGGGTTAGAACGAGACTCTTCACCACCACCTTCATACTCAACCAGACGACCAGAAGTCATTACTAGTGGGTACTTAGCACTGTTGTCATTATCTTGAATAGTCTTGTACAACGTAGGTAGACGATGAACTTGCATATCGTCATGCGTTGGGTACTTAGATACAAGGTCACGACGAGACGTGTATAGCGGCTCACGGTGAACTGGTACAACATCAGGGAAGTTCCAAACGATACAACGTGCTTTAGCATTACCGAATGGGATACAACCATGTTTGATTGCAACGCGAACGATACCGCCTGAAATATCAGTCTTCCAATTCTTACCTTCAGCTGATGCTTTTTCTTCAGCTGTTAGCTCGTCCCACCAGCCTAATTGCTTAAGCATTGCAGCAGTGAACTCTGGGTAACCGTCAGTGATTTCAGCACCTTTAGAGAAACTACCTTCAGCAAGAAGGTTTTCACCTTTGTATTCCACACCGTAACGTGCACGGAAGTTACCACCACCGTCTTTAACGTGTTTGCTTGTGTTATACAGAATTTGAGTACCAGGATGCTTATGCTCTGGAGTACCCCAACAAGGCCAAGGTAAGCCGTAAGTTTCGCCTTTAGCAGGTCCGCCAGCAGCTTCAAGAGTCTTGTTGCTGAACGTGCCCCAGTTTTGAGTGTGTTGTTTGATACGCTCAGGGCTTTGACCTGTCATACCAATTGTCCACATACCGCGGTTGATTTCGCGAGTGATATCTTCAATCACTAATACATCATTGGCATCTTTTTCGATACGTTTGGTGTATTGCTCTGCAAAACCAAGTTTTTGAGATAAGCGGTACATAATCTCAAGGTCAGTTTTTGATTCAAATAAAGGCTCAACAACTTTTTCACGCCATTGCTGTGAACGACCTGAGTTAGAAACAGAACCTTCAGTTTCGAACTGAGTACAAGCTGGTAGTAAGTAAACACCATTTTGACGACGGTGCATAACACCTGCCATAGTTGGGAAAGGATCCACAACAACTACAGTGTCCATCTTGTCTAGTGCATCACGGATGTCATTTTGACGAACACCAGTGTTAACTGATTGTCCCCAGAAGAATGCCATACGGATGTTATCTTTCTGAGCTAGCTTGCTCTTGTCTTCTAACACACCATCATGCCAGCGAGAGCAAGGCATACCAGGAGTCGTCATTGGCTCACGACCTAAGTAAGTGCCATGATCGAAACGACCATTAACCCACTCTCTGTCTAGATCCCAAACGTTTGTCCAGTGATCCCAAGCTGCAGAAGTCAAACCGTAGTAACCCGGAAGGTTATCAAACAATAGACCTAAGTCAGTTGCACCTTGAACGTTATCGTGACCACGGAAAATGTTAGTACCGCCACCAGAAACACCCATGTTACCTAGGGCTAGTTGAAGTAGACAGTATGCACGAGTGTTAGCATTACCGACGTGATGCTGAGTACCACCCATACACCAAATAACAGTACCAGGACGGTTATCTGCCATTAATTTAGCAGCTTGGTAAACTTCTTCTTCAGTACAACCAGTTACGTTAGCAACTTCTTTTGGTGGGAATTTTTTCGCTTCAGCGCGAATTGATTCCATTTCGAAAACACGTTCTTTGATGAACGTCTTATCTTCCCAACCATTTTCAAAGATGTGCCAAAGCATACCGTAGATGAATGGGATATCAGTACCAGGACGTAGACCACAATGTAGGTCGGCGTGCGCTGCAGTACGTGAGAAACGAGGGTCAACAACGATAATTTTTGCGTTGTTTTTCTCTTTCGCTAGTAAGATATGCTGCATTGCAACTGGATGCGCTTCAGCCGGGTTTGAACCGATGAAGAAGATTGCATTTGCATTTTGAATATCGTTGAAAGAGTTAGTTTGCGCACCGTAACCCCAAGTGTTAGCAACACCGGCTACCGTGGTAGAGTGACAAATACGTGCTGAGTGATCGACGTTGTTCGTGCCCCACATAGCCGCAAACTTACGGTACATGTAACAGCCTTCGTTCGAGAACTTGGCACTACCCATGAAGTAAACTGAATCAGGACCTGACTCTTCACGGATATCTAGCATCTTGTCGCCGACTTCGTTGTAAGCCTGCTCCCAAGATAATTTCTTCCACTTGCCATCAACAAGTTTCATTGGGTACTTAAGACGCTTCTCACCATGACCATGTTCACGGATTGCTGCACCTTTAGCACAGTGACCGCCAGCATTGAATGGGTGATCGAAAGCAGGCTCTTGACCTGTCCAAACGCCATTTTGTACTTCTGCGTATAAACCACAACCAACAGCACATGCAGAACATACAGTACGTTTGATTTCAGTTGGCGCATCATGAGGTACATCATGAGCTTCTGCTCTACGCATCATGCCAGTGCCCATTAGTGAAGCAGCGGCGATACCACCAGTAGCAATACCTGCATTCTTCATAAATTGACGACGGTTGATACCGAGCGACTTGGTAGCAGCTTTAGGAGCTGCGGTAGACTTGCGAGTTAACTTCATCGCTTATTTCTCCTGAATTAGCCGCGTAAGCTATCGTAGTAGCTACGAATATGCGCAGTTTCTTTGTAACCGTTAGAATCTTTCTTGCTAACGTTACTCTCGGTTGCTTGAGCCACACTCACACCAGTTACGGCGATGGCTGCTGATGCAGCGCTACCTACGGTGATGGCTTTCAGCAAAGATCTGCGATTCAGATCAGGCTGTTGCTTCTTCATCTTTACTCCCGGTTTAAATCACACCAACTCTGTGGTTGATGCCCTTGTAGGCCTTTACGGTCACTAAACACCATTTGTAAACAAATAGTTAACTAAGTAGGCCAGAAAGGTAAAAACACTTCTAAATGAATAATATCCACAAATTTACGTGGCTAATATATAGAGAGATAACGAAGAAAAAATTGATCTAGCGCCTGTTCATATTCCAAAAAAAGACACGGAAAGTACAAAGCGTTAACTAGGTCAAATTTTTATCATGAGCATTATGGAAGACATCTAGAACGGGGTAAAAATCAGCTAACAACAAATGTTAAAAAAATTAACATAGTGACTGATTTATATAGAAATAATCTCACTTTGGTATTGAGAATTCTTATTATTTACTTATAGCTATTTGAGCTTAAAACCTTATTCAATAGTCTTTTTAGCTATGAAGGAATATGACCAGGTGGAATTGATAAATGTTGATGACATCATTAACAATCACATCACCTACTCTCTTATTACAACCGATTTTACCGGTGTGATAAACAAGTGGCTGACAACCAATTAATCCACTATCTTCATCGTCCAACCAAAACGGTAAACAGGAGTTCCAACACGATGCAGCAACAAGGTAATCAGACTGATTTTTTACAAACAGAAATTGGCAAAATTATTGAGTGAATGACAGGAATAACGACTGACATTATTTACAATTTTGATACGTCAGCAGCGTATTTTATATCAATCCAATAAAAACGCCCCAAAGCAATGTGTCTTTGAGGCGTTTTACTCGCTTAATTATTTACTAATGAGCTTTAGTCTTGATATTTCAACGTACCGTTGGCTTTAATCTCATCGTACCAAAGGTTGTGATGCTGGATTGCCCAGTTTTCATCACAGTAGCCTGAAATCATAGATTCCAAACCGCCTTCACTTAATGCCGTTGCCATCCAAATATGCACAATCGTAAATGCAATTAAGATCGCCGCGCTCACTCCGTGAACCAGTAACGCAACCATAGACGCTTCACGTGGTAAGTCTAAACCAGGTAGCACTAACATCATGCCAGAAACACTGATAAATAGACCAAAGAAGACTAATGTCCAAAACCACATTTTCTCACCAGCGTTAGCAAAACCACTGTCTGGATGCTTACCTTTAAATGGACCGAAGTTGATATAACCACCTACAACTAAGAACCATTTAATGTCATACATCTTGATGGTTTGTAGTGGCATCCACTTAACGATACACATAAGCCAAGACACGATAAATACTGGACCAACCCAATCATGCACTAGCTTACAAAAGGCAATAATACCTGCCCAAATGCTATTACTTACGTACGGTTGAATCGCAAATTTACCCAGTAAAATCACTAAGCCTGTCAGCATTAAGATTAAACACGCAATGGCCATAATCCAATGCAGCCAAATGTCTGCCTTCGACCAGCGCTCGACCATTTTGCCAGAGAAACCTTTGCTTAATCTTGCTGGACCATTAACAAAGTAAAAGATTAAGAAAGCACCAAATACACCCACCAACGCAAGCGCTACTGCTGGTGTAATATACTTATCTCTTAGTAATCTTCCTTCGTTGCCGCCAACATTAATTAGCACCCCAGGTTCGATACCTTGAGCAGTGGTAAAGCCTGAGTCACCGGCCTTAACTGCTCGCCATAAATCTGCTGGGTTTTCTTTCCCTGCCTGCTGCTTACTTGATTGTTCATCTGCCGCTAACGTTGTGGTCGCAAAACCCAACCCCATCACCAGAACTAACAGAGCAAATAAGCTACGCAGTGATTTGTTTAACTGATTGTTTAACATTGTCACTCCTTGCTTGGTTACGGACCACAGTCCGTAACCATTTGCACTGCCTAAACCATATCACCCGTTTTAGGATCGTAGCCCCAAATAGTATTTGGGTTGCCACGTTTTGCCATACGTTCACGGTAAATGGTAGATACAATTTCAGCATCACCAGCAAGCAAGGCTTTGGTTGAACAAAGCTCCGCACACATAGGTAATTTGCCTTCAGCAATACGGTTTGCACCGTACTTCTTGCGTTCAGCTTCTGAATGGTTCTCTTCTGGGCCACCGGCACAGAAAGTACACTTATCCATTTTGCCTCGGCTGCCGTATGCAGTCTTTTTAGGGAACTGCGGCGCACCGAAAGGACAAGCATAGAAGCAATAGCCACAACCAATACATGTATCTTTGTCGTGCAAAATTAGACCGTCTTCGGTTTGATAGAAACAATCCGCCGGACAAACGGCCATACAAGGTGCATCGGTACAGTGCATACATGCCACTGAGATTGATGCTTCGCCTGGTTCACCATCATTGATAGTGACCACACGGCGACGTTGAATTCCCCACTCTAGAGCGGAATCGTTTTCGTTCTTACAAGCTGTGACGCAACCGTTACACTCGATGCAGCGTTTGGTGTCACACAAAAATTTCATGACTGCCATAATGGCTTATCTCCTCATCAAGTTAATTAGGCTTTGCTGATCTGACACAAGCTAGACTTAGTCTCTTGCATCTGAGTCACAACATCATAACCATAGGTCATCACGGTATTGGCAGACTCGCCGATAACGTAAGGAACCGTTCCTTCTGGGTAGCTCTTCTCTAGGCTCTTGCCTTCGAATACACCCGCAAAGTGGTATGGCATGAAACACTCACCAGCAATGACTCGTGGAGTCACCATTGCTTTAACTGTGATCTTAGCGCCTTCTGGACTGTGAACGAATACGTCATCACCATCACGTAAGCCGCGATCTGCTGCATCTGCAGGGTTAATCTCAATAAACATTTCTTGCTGTAATTCTGCAAGCCATGGATTTGAGCGGGTTTCTTCACCACCACCTTCATACTCAACTAAACGACCCGTCGTCACTGCTAATGGGAAGTCTTTTGAGAAATCTTTGTCTTGAATTGTCTTATACAAGGTTGGAAGACGTGCAACCATACGGTCTTCGTAAGTTGGATACTTAGACACTAAGTCACGACGAGGGGTATATAATGGCTCACGGTGAACCGGGATATCATCTGGGAAGTTCCAAACAATACAACGGGCTTTCGCATTACCGTAAGGGATACAACCATGCTTAATCGCAACACGTTGAATACCACCAGAAATATCAGTTTTCCAGTTTTTACCTTCAGCGTGAACTTTCTCTTCGGCGGTTAAATCATCCCACCAGCCAAGCTGTTTAAGCATGTCAGCGGTAAATTCAGGATAACCGTCTTGAATTTCGCTTCCTTTAGAGTATGAGCCTTCAGCAAGAATGTTGTTACCTTCATGCTCAACACCGTAACGTGCTCGGAAGTTACCACCACCGTCTTTCACTTCACGGCCCGTGCGGTACAAAATTTGTGTACCAGGGTGCTTCATATCTGCAGTACCCCAACATGGCCAAGGTAAACCGTAAGTTTCACCTTTTGCTGGGCCACCTGGTGCTTCTAAGCTTTCAATATCGAACGTGCCCCAGTTTTCTTGGTGCATTTTCAAGCGCTCAGGACTTTGACCTGTATAACCAACAGTCCACATACCTTTGTTGAATTCACGAGTCATATCTTCAATCAATGGCTCATCGCCATTCACTTTAATGTGCTTACAGAATTCGGCATCGATGCCCCATTTTTTCGCCAGCTTGTACATGATGATGTGGTCAGCTTTTGATTCAAATAATGGCTCAATAACTTGAGTACGCCACTGCAGTGAGCGGTTAGATGCAGAAACAGAACCATATGTTTCAAACTGAGTCGCAGCAGGCAGTAGATATACGCCATCTGTACGCTCATGCATAACACCCGCCATGGTTGGGAATGGATCGACAACCACTACCGTATCCATTTTGTTCAATGCTTCACGCACTTCACGACCACGGGTTTCGGTATTGACTGATTGCCCCCAAAAGAATGACATACGAATGTTATCTTTCTGCGCAATCTTAGATTTGTCTTCAAGTACACCATCATGCCAGCGTGAACATGGGATACCCGTCGAAGTCATTGGGTCTTGGCCTAAGTGTTGAGCTTGATCGAAGCGGTTTTTAACCCATTCGTAATCAAGATCCCACACATTACACCAATGCTTCCAAGAACCGGTCTTCAAGCCGTAGTAACCAGGCAAAGTATCGAATAGTAAACCAAAGTCGGTTGCACCTTGTACGTTATCATGACCACGGAAGATGTTAGTACCACCACCTTCAACACCCATGTTGCCTAGCGCTAATTGCAAGATACAGTATGAACGCGTGTTCGCATTACCGACGTGATGCTGAGTACCACCCATACACCAAACCACAGTACCAGGCTTAGTTTCTGCAAGCATTTTAGCCACACGGCGCATTTGCTTTTCAGGTACACCGGCAACATTTTCAACTTCTTGTGGATTCCACTTTTTCACTTCCTCACGAATACGTTCCATACCGTATACACGTTGGTCAATGAATGTTTGGTCTTCCCAACCGTTTTCAAAAATATGCCACAACAAACCATAAATGTAAGGAATATCCGTACCTGGACGGATATGCACGAACTCGTCAGCTTTTGCTGCAGTTCGGGTGAAACGAGGGTCGACTACGATAATTTTCGCGCCGCGCTCTTTACCTTCAAGGATGTGTTGCATTGAAACTGGGTGAGCTTCACAAGGGTTCGAACCGATAAACATCATCGCTTTCGATTTACGAATGTCATTAAATGAGTTCGTTTGCGCACCGTAACCCCAAGTGTTTGCAACACCGGCTACAGTGGTAGAGTGACAAATACGTGCAGAGTGGTCGACGTTGTTCGTGCCCCACATTGCCGCTAATTTGCGGTACATATAAGCTTGTTCGTTCGAGAACTTCGCACTACCCATGAAAAATACTGAATCAGGACCTGACTCTTGACGAATATCTAAGGCTTTTTGGCCTACTTCTTCAATCGCTTGTTCCCAAGAAAGTTTTTTCCACTTACCGCCTTCAAGTTTCATTGGATACTTAAGACGCTTTTCACCATGACCATGTTCACGCAGTGCAGCACCTTTAGCACAGTGGCCACCAGCGTTAAATGGATGATCAAATGCAGGCTCTTGACCTGTCCATACACCATTTTGAACTTCAGCATAAATACCACAGCCCACTGAACAGTGAGAACAAATAGTACGTTTTACTTCGGTAGGTGCATCATAAGGTACATCTTTCGCTTCAGCTTTACGCATCATGCCAGCGCCCATCATTGAGGCTGCAGCAATACCACCTGTTGCCAATGTGGCTGATTTCAAAAACTGGCGACGATTGAGTCCAAGTGCAGGTTTATCTGCGACTTCAACTGTCTCTGTTTTGCGGGTTAATCGCATCACATATTCTCCTTTAATTACTTACTACGTAAGGTGGCGTAGTAACTACGTACATGGTCTGTTTCTCTATAACCATCACTTTTATCCACACTTGATGTGGCTTCTGGTGAGGCAGCTAGAGCTTGTCCGCTAACAGTAGCAACTGCGCCAGCGGCACTACCGACAGCCAATGCTTTAAGCATTTGACGACGATCCATGACGGAAGCTTGCTTCTTCATAGTCTCTCCTTAATGTAACGCTAAAATAAAAGGGTCTTGTTTACCCTAGATTAAGTGGGAGTCTCCTCCCGTTTCTGTCTACGCCACTGACAATGTCAGTGGCGTAAATCTTTGCCCCATCAATCACGAAATTAAGATGCTAATTCGTTTGTTGAAGGTTCAATTTTCTCTGCTGACTCAGCGGCTTTAGCTTCAGCCTCACTGCCTGGGCAGTTCACTGGAATATCTAAGCTAAGCTGTTCAAACTCATTAGCTTCAATTTCAAAAAAGGCTTTTGCCAGTTTTGCCACTGGTGCGTAAAAGGCTGCGCTGGGAGTTTGTTCTAATGTGTCGCAAAAACGCGCAATCCAACTGCCAATATGGCGTTGGTAGAAAGCTAACTGACGGTAACCAGGAGCCTCTAAAATTAATGTACCCATGACTTCACATAATGCAGCCACATGATCTTCTGGCTCTTTTACTTCGTCTTCACGAGCAAAACCTAATTGCAGTAAATCTTGACGTAAAAGGGCTAATGGCTTGTCCATTAGTGAGCCTGTCATAAACCAGCTTGCGTATGGCAATACTTCACCACGACCCACGCCGTAGAAAATATTGAAGTATTCTTGCTCAAGCTCTTCAGCGGTATACTTGGTCGCAGCTTCTTTCAAGCCAAGCCAAGCCGCTGTCATGTCATTGTCTTCTTCAGCATCAACTTCAAGCTCAGCTAAAAATGCCAGCAACTCGGCGTTAGGCTCGCGACGTAACAAGGCTGCCAATATTTGGTAAATATCTGCCCGTAGCTGATCGTTTTCTGAAATTTCTCTAACTAATTCGGTCATATCTGATCTCTTATCGAAGTTGCTTCTCTGGGTCTTCAAGAATGTCTTCAAACATATCTTTTACGCGGCAATCACCACACATTTTTAAACGCTCAACATTGGCATTAAATGCAGAGTGTCCACCAATCATATCTATCATTCTGTGTACCATTGACTGTGTGGCAAATGCGGTACCACATCGAATACACTCAAATGGTGGTTCTTCTTTTAATGTTTGGCGTTGCTGACGTGAGGCTTGGTCTAAGTTGATTTGCGAAGTAATGCTAATCACATTTTCAGGACAAGATGTTTCACATAAACCACATTGAACACAGTCTTGCTCAACGAAATGTAATGCAGGTTTATCACCACCATCCGTTAAAGCTTGAGTTGGACATGTCGCCACACAAGACATACACAAGGTACATTTGTCAGCATTCACTTCCACTTTGCCGTATGGCACATTACTCATTGAAATACAGGTATCGCTTGCTGCAGCTTGCTGATTCAAATGATCCACTGCGGCGTATAACGTTTCACGCTTAGTTGTTGGCGTAAATGCTGCTGGTACCGTTAGTGGCCAGTCTAAGCTAATCGCTAATTTATCATTCAGCGCAGAAAGCATACTCGGGTCAATTAAGCTGATGCGTTGAGGCTGGCCCATTTCATCTAAGATGGTATTAGCAAGCGACAATTCACCGTTTAGCATTTGCGTTAATGTTGGTGCAGTTGCGTCAGTGTTAAGAATCAAGACTTGGCGAGCGCCCCAAGCAAGTGATGACATCCAATGGTCGATGCTAGCAACTGTAATTTCTTCTAACTCAACAGGGATAATGTCCCCGACTAAATCAGCTGTAATCAGCTCAGCACCAACACCACTGTCATGGAATAAAATCACTGGAGCAGCTTGGGCTTGCTCAAGGTAGCGGCTGATCAGTTTTTGAATGTAACTATGAAGCGCTTGTGGCGTAGGTAAATCAAAAGCGATTGCCCCTGTAGGACATGCGTTGGTACAACTACCCGCACCATGACACAAGTAAGGGTCAATTTCGATTTTGTCTTCAATGCTACTAATAGCATCTGCTGGGCAGAAGTTTAAACAGCGATTACAGCCATTAACGCCATTGCGATTGTGGGCACAAATATCACTGTTAACTTTGACATAGCGTGGCTTATCAAACTCACCAACTAAATCAGGAATTTGTGTTAATGCATCAGCAAGCTTCTCTGCATCCTGACCTACGTAAAAATAACCTGGTGGCAGCATTTCAAGGTTCAAACATGGCGTCATGCTTAAATCTAAAACGATATCAAAATGTGGTTTACGAATAGCAACAAGGCTAAGTTCAGCAGCTTTGCTGTCTTGGCCTTCGCTTTCTACCGTCACTTGGAATTGGCCTAAAAAGCCTTTTACTGAGATAAGTTTGTTGTAATAGCTTTCACTATTAACTGCTGCATTCATTACCGCTTCAAGATGTACTTCATCTTGGCTAGTAATGGCTTCATTTGCCAAAATGACGACATTCGCCATATTGGACAATTTGTCTGCAGCTAATCGAGCCAGATCTTCTGGGCCGATAACCAGCACATTTCCTTCAGTAGTATAACTGACGGTAGGTGGAATCAAGTTTTGAATAACTTGAGTCTGTGCTAATACCTGCTGGCGAACTTGTTGCAGTTCAAGCGGGGTTTGACTATTGCTCACATTGCATTCCTGAACAGTTTTCAACGTTCGATGGACTTACTTAGCACTGTAATCCTTTCATCATTAACTCTTTCATCAGCGAGTTAATCACTTCTGCTAAAAACAATAAGTACGACATCTACCACGTTAAAATAGTGGACATTAAATTATCGACGTTTTCTGACCTAAACTTGGCGCTGAGGCGATATCTCTGCCTCTGAAGCCATAACCAGATCATCACTCTGGTTAGTCGGGTCAGTCTTCGCGACTAATTCACTCTTTTCACTTAATACTTCTTGCGGGGCATCAGTTGCATCACCAACTGTGTCATCTCCCTCGCTTGCTAGTAACGCTTCATCTTCAGCTTTGTCTTCATCTTTCATGACGTTGCGGAAAACTTTTTTCGCCAACTCAGCTGAAACCTCAGGGCTCAACTTAGGTTGGTTACTGTAATCAAGGGCATACTCAAGTAGGCCATCAATTTCGTTATACTGTGGTTGTTTCCATAAAGCCTTTAAGGCTGCAGATTTTGCAGCAGGAGAAACATTCGCTCCCATAAACGATGCAAAACTACCACCAACCTCGATTTTTTCTGGATCAGGTAAATCTTCAGCTTCAAGAATTTTTTCTGGATCAGCCGTCTCAACAGTGTGCGCATCAACTGTTTCAGTGTCACCTTCAGGGCTTACCTGCTCTGTTTCAGTTGCCTGTGCTTTTGCTGCTAAATCAGCAGCAGCTTCAGCTTCAACCTGCTCACGACGCTCAGTCCAGCGAGAAAAAAATCCTCTTGGTTTATCGCTCATTTAGTGGCTCCGAAGGTGATCTGTGCTTGGGCCTTGATCCTTGCGGCGATTCACATGTTTACGGCGCTTAGCTGAAATCTCAACTTCTCCATGACGCGTTATAAAAGCTTCAACCCAACAAGCCAGCGCTTCTGGCATTGGAATATTGAGCACTGGCGTTTCAGATTCTAAACAGCCTGCTGCGACATTTTGGTCGCAAGATATAGCTGCAGGAACCCAGGTTCCATCACTAAGCTCATCACATACGATGTAAAGCATAGTGTTATCCATATCGAGATTGATGCGGTAACTACCACGCTCATCTTTGTGCAGCTCAAATAACACCAGCGTTGCGCCTTCTGGTGCCTGATGAGAAGCAGGGACGATTTGATCGACCTCCCACGTAACCGACGGCCAGCGACCAACCATTTTTTCCACTTTTTTCAGTGAAACGTAAATAGGCCAAACATTTTCAGTATGTTGCATAAAAGCTTTGCCTTATGAAATCAGAAAACAACAAGAAACAAACAAATAACCAATAAATACATAATGTTATTTAACAACCTTATGACTTTGAATACTGGGGTTATTAGGTTTTGTTTCCTTTATGCGTATAGTGCTGCAAAAATAGTGCCAGAAGGATTGATTACTAAAGTTTGACCTAGATCGCTAATTCCACTTTAAGAGTAGGACAATTTGTCCATATTGCTAATTTTAATAGGACATAAGGCTACGTTAATTAGCTATCACTGATAAACATTGGTGTTAGATCACGCATTTACAATCTACTTACTATTGGAGGTATAAAAGTTGCTATGCTGATAGGCAGTTAGTTTTAATCACGATTTTCGTCTTAAATACCGACATTATTGGTATCAGATGACACAGTCAGAGGCCGCTACGTAAATGACCCAAACCAATGCCACAGCAAAAGCCCCACTTAAACTTGTTAAAACCCAAGCCGAAGTCCCACTGACTTTGCCAGTAAAAGCAATCAATGAATTGGGCGAAAGTATTGATAAGTTTGTCGCCTGTGAAAGACCCTTAACTGTTTACCTCAACTGGCAACCCATTGTGACCTTAATGACACTGGGAGCTAAGCCTGAATCATTAGCATTGGGATACTTAAAAAACCAAGGTTTTGTTAGCGATGCCAGCTTGTTAGAGTCAATTATTGTTGATTGGGACGTCAATTCAGCGGCTATTTTAACCGCTGAAAAAACAACAGATTTAGAAAAAAAGCTATCAGAAAAAACCGTCACATCTGGGTGTGGTCAAGGCACGGTTTATGGTGGCTTTATGCAAGGGCTTGATGATATTAACTTGCCGACACCTCAGCTTAAACAGTCAGTATTGTATAGCTTACTTAAAAACATTAACGCCTATAACGAGACTTACAAAAATGCGGGTGCTGTTCATGGCTGCGGTATTTGCCAAGATGACCAAATTCAAGCATTTATCGAAGATGTAGGCCGTCATAATGCGGTTGATACACTCGCTGGCGATATGTGGTTAGCAGGTGAAAATGGCAACGATAAGATTTTTTATACCACTGGCCGTTTAACTTCAGAAATGGTGATCAAAGTGGCTAAGATGGGGATTCCGGTTCTGCTTTCTCGCAGTGGGGTTACACAGATGGGACTCGAATTAGCACAAAAAATGGGTATTACCATTATCGCACGTGCTAAAGGTCGTCATTTCTTGGTCTACCATGGCGCGGAAAACATCGAATTTGATGCCAATAAAGCCAAGTAATTCGCTGTGATGAGATAGGCCTGTATTTGACTGTTATTAGCCTAGCTCTTTTAAGCATTTCTATTAACCAGCTCTGTTAAAGAGTAGCCCTTATTGATGACAAGCTCGCAATGGGCTTGTTATCGATTAAACAACTCACTTCATATCGCGAAATTTAGCCCACTGCTCACGCTGCTTCTCGGTTAAAAAACTCCATGCAAGTACGCGAGTAATCTTGTTTCCCTGCTGCATCTCAATGGTTTTTACCGTATCTACAGACAATTTATCGAGTAAGGCATAACACGGTTTTAAGTTTTCAGATTTAGAAATTAGCGAACTAAACCATAAACATTGAGTTCCAAATTGTTGGCTTTCTTTAATCATATTAGCCAAAAACTGTTGCTCGCCACCTTCGCACCATAACTCCGCTTTTTGTCCGCCAAAGTTCAGCTTAGGGTCTGTTTTAGATAACTCAACACCAGTTTTACCTTGATGAAGGTTCGATTTCATTCTCTTGGCGCGATTTGCTGCGAGGTTAGCATTTTTCTTGATGCTGCCCTTAGTCGCGTCTTCAAGTGAGCGATGAAACGGCGGGTTACACATAGTCAGATCAAACCGTTCATCAGCTTTGATAATGCCTGAAAAAATGGCACTCGGGTTAGCTTGTAAACGTAATGATAACTTTGAGGTTAGTGACTTATTTTGTTCAGCAATTTTAGCCACATTACTAATGGAGATAGGGTCTATGTCACTGGCAACAAACTGCCAGCCATATGACTGGATACCTAGTAACGGATAAATACCATTGGCGCCCGTTCCAATATCTAACGCTGTCACCTTGGCACCTTTTGGCACCTTGCCGTTGACACTTAATAAATCCGCAATGTAATGCAAATAATCAACACGACCTGGCACAGGTGGACACAAAAAACCTTCAGGAATATCCCAGTGTTCAATGTCATAATCCAGCTTTAATATCGCGGCATTGAGACTCTTTACTGCTTCAGGATCAGCAAAGTCTATTGATAGATTTCCATAAGGATTAGTTTTAACAAAGTGGGACAATTTGGGACACTTTTTAATAAGTGCTTCAAAATCATAACCTTGCAAATGCTTATTTCGAGGGTGTAATGCTTTAGGTGCTAATTGCCCAGTGGTGAGCTTCTGCTGCGGTTTTTTGCTGTGCTTATTGATCGATTTGGTCTGTCGGCGTTGACTCTTGACTGGCTTGTTATCAAGTTTAGCGTTTTTCGAATGCTTTGCTGCGCCTTTAGAAGGCGCCTTAGATGCTGTCACAGATTCAGTGCTCTATTTAATCGTACAAATACTTGGTAAACAGTAAATTCACTACTAATTCACTACCCGTTTCTTCTGCGAGGAGCCTATTAACCGTTTCATAGCACTCACGGCGAATGTCTTCACGACCAGTGAGTGACTTCACTTTATCTTCGGCTTGATTACCTAACACTTCAACAATGGCTGAGCGTAATAAAGGGTCATGATGTTCAATTAGCAATAAATGGTCAGGATCTTTCACCATCAATTCGACACCGATTTTAACAAAACCTAACTTCTTACGATTAGAAATATAGTTAGTGACAATATCAGGTTCAAAACCATAATAAGCAAAATTTTCTAAGGCCTTTTCATCTGCGCTTTGCACATTCATTGAAAATATCAGTGAAAGAAAAATTGCGTATATGTACTTTGCCATCGTTAATCAAACTCCATTATTGATATAAGCGTTGTCGTGATAAACTGCACCCGTTTTGTAAATTTTAACGAGTAATGAATGACAGTAACCAGCTTAAGCTTTCCATACGGTGAATCTATTCAATGGTTTTCACCTGAGAACTTCCATTCTATGCCAAAAACAGCTTTAAAAGAATGGTTACTTGCCACTGGCAGTTTAACCCAAAAATTAAAAAGCTGTTGCCAAGATTTTGAAGTAAAGGTGTTAGGCGAACACCTGACGACCCCTTTAGCAGGTGAATGCCCTAATCAAAGCCGAGTATGGGTCAGAGAAGTGCTACTTTGCCTTGATGGTAAACCTTGGGTATTTGCACGCACGTTAATTCCAGAGAGCCTTACAGAACATCAGCAACATAACTTTAAACGTTTAGGCTCTAGGCCGCTTGGTGAGTTACTTTTTTCGAGTAATGATATTGTGCCAGGCAAAATCGAAGTGGCAGAATTCGAAAGCTGTAGTAAGTTAGCACAACTCGCGACGAGTTTATCTCAAGCTGTATCGGAGCCATTATGGGGACGCCGTCGCTACTTTACTTTGGCGGATCAGCAAATCATTGTGAGCGAAATATTTCTCCCTGCCGCAGTAAAAATTATCAATAGTGAATTAGCACCTTCAATGGCTGGCACGGACTGATAAATCGTTTTATTTACAATTAAAAAAGGCATGGTAAACACCATGCCTTTTATTATTTTGCATCAGTTTATTATCTACGGCTCTGCCTTTTTCGCATCAATAAACTCAGCATGAACAGTGATAACCAACCTAGGCTACCTCCACTACTCTCACCACTATTATCGGGTACATCTTCAACAACTGCAGGTAAGAAAAATGTCCAGGCACTTTTTTCTACATTGCCCTTTTCATCAGTAACAGTGAGTATAATCTGATATTCACCTTCAGTTGTATAAGTGTAATTAGCAGGGTTTTCACCCGTTAATGTCGTGCCATCACCCATGTCCCATGAATAATCTAATGTACCAAAGCCACCAGTTGTATTATTGGTCATTTTGACGGTCATATTATTACTGCCCACAATGGCAATAGAAAAATCAGCTGAAAGTTCAATCACCACTTCAACTATACGACTATAACTGGCACTGATACCTGTTGAGTCTGTCACGGTTAGCGTCACAACAAACCCGTTAGAGCTACTATAGATATGTGTAGGATTAGCTAAATCACTGCTAGCACCAGCTTCACCAAAGTCCCAAACATAACTGTAGTCACCATCACCTCCCTGCACTGATGCGGTAAAAGCAGCCTCAAAATCAGTCACAACAACATCAAAATCCACTGTGATTTCTGGATCGTCTGGATCTGAGACAACAATATTTCTGCTGAACTCGACAGTCGCAGTTTGGCTACTGGTCGACTGAGCGGTGACATCCATACTCAAGCCTAATTGTTGTAATACCATGCCAGATTGCGGCTGAAGCGGTGCACTAAAGTCGTTACTATCGTCAAACTGACTTTGATTACTTAAATGATTATCTGAACCATAAGCCGTTTGCGGATACAGGCTAAAACTTGCATCGCGCACTTGCACATCACTACTGCCATTCATGATCAAGTTTTGGTCAGCATCGACAACACCGATTAAACTATAACCTGCATGCTCACTGACATTATTGTCTTCGTAATTGCTGTTTTCTAGCCATAACAATACGCCTGGCTCATAGCCAATATTTTCTAACCCTTCGTCAAGGCCTAGATAATTGCGAAGCTGTGCAATATAGCGCTGCGGTAAGCCTGGGACGGTATCATCAATGCGAGCATAACCATCTACATTAACCGATGACACGGTTTCGGCGTCATCACTGAAGATCTCACTACCCTCAGCCGTGAGTGAAATATTGTCGACTAACATCCCAAAGCCACCTACGGCTTGATCTGTGATGTAATTAATTTGCAGTTCCACGCTTTGACCTGCATATGCTGATAAATCATATGTCAGCTCAACCCACGCATCACTGCCGCTTCCACTACTGATGTCGGATGATTTCCCTGATATATAGTGATTAACGTTGTTATATAGCGGATTATTAGCAATTGTATGATTACCTGCGATTGCAACATTGTTAATCAGCACCTGGCTATAATCATAATCAACTTCGATATCCCACAATGCATAAAAACTCAGCATTAAGGGAGATTGCGCAGGCAAATCAAGATCAATCGTCATGGTATTGGTCATCATGTGCCCTTTACCTGAGTAGTATTGATATTCGCCAGCATAAGGCGCTTTAAAAGCAATGTTACTTACTGGTAGCGGAATCGATAATTGATTCACTTCTTCGGCATTCACCGCACTGACAAGATCAGCACTTAAGCCTGTTTCACCAATTTCTGCCCAATTAATAGTGCGCTCATTGACCCACTTCCCCTTATAACGCGCTTGCAGGTATGAACGTGCATATGGGCTAAAACCTGACGGTTTGGTGCCAGGAATATATGTCCCACCAGCAGCTTGCCCTACCCAAGTACCTCCAGCCATTAGCGACCAGCTCCCTACTGGTGAGCCATCACCGCCGTAGCTTGTATCATATTCGTCTGGCAGACCTAGATCATGGCCAAACTCGTGAGTAATCACCCCTGAGGCTGAGTCGATAGGCTGCACGGTATAACCATAGACCTTCATTGATGTGCCAGGAATCGTGGAGCCAAATGTACTTGCGCCAACAAAAAATCGATGCGACCAAATAGCATCAGTGCCTAGCACGCCACCACCGACTTCCTCACCTAAGCTAGAATGAAAAATAACGATGTGATCGATCATGCCGTCGGCTTCATCGAGATTGCCGTTATTATTTAAATCATAAGGATCTTCAATATCAAATTGCGCAAGCTCTGCCGACGTCATACCTGCAACCGCTTTCGTAACAGCTTCCATCACCAGTTCAGGCACTGCAACATCATTGTCATTATTATTAGCATCATTACCGCCATAGTAAGCAGCATTGTTATCAGCGGTTACCCAGCCTTTAACTTCTCCGTTGAATGAGAAGGTTCCACCAGATGCTTGATCAAAGTATTGATAAGCCGTTTGTAGGTTTTCACCGTTTGGTCCTGCAAAGCCGCTAGATGAAAATAAAATGTCTTCATAATGCGCTACAGCATAATCGCTGTAATACATTGCAGTGTCAGATGGGGTTAATTGATTATCGTTGTAAGGTAAGTCCGGAAAATCAACTAAAACAGCCAAGACATTCACAGCTTTTTCAACATCACTATCGGCCAATGTTGATACTGCTGCGACATTTTGTTGCTGTTTTTTATTCGCTAAAACCTGATTAATTCGTTTTGTTTGATTTAAAGGAACCGCTAAGTTATTTGCCCGTGCTTTACGGGTAAACTCTGCAACAGCTTGCTGTTTTTGCAGCTCGGTAGCATCAGGGCTTAACTCACCACGTTTGGTTAGCCAGTAAATAATTTGCGGTTCATTGATAACACCGGCATCGGCAGGTGACGTGTATTTAACAGGCGCAGCGATTGAAGAAGCACTCAATGCTAATGACAAAGTCAGTGCTAACGGAGTAAAACCTAATTGAGAATGCTTAAAACTAACCATTATAACGACTTCCCTTTGTGACATTTTTTATAGGCATCATTGCGTTTAGCAATATATTCATTAATAACAGCTTGCTGTTGTGCCTCAGTCATTTCAGGCGTGATATCACCTCGGTTTAGCAAGTTGTTTCTAATCCCTTGAGTATTTAATGGAGGTGGCGTTGCACCGCATTGTATTGTTGGTATAGGGGCAGTCTGTTGTTGCGAGGCCGATTCAGGCATTGCTGCTTGATGACTACAAGCCAACAAATTTGCGCTCAAAAGTACCAATAAAGTCCGTTTCATAATTCAACTTATAACAGTGTAGATTAACTGAACATTAACAGTTATTACCCAGCGATTACAAACAGGCAAATAAGGTTTTTTGTCTCCGCTCCAACGCCAATGTTCATACAGGCAGACAACTGAGGTAACAGACTAATTATTAAGTTAAATTACAGCCGATTATCGTCAAACAGTAAAAACAAAAAAGGCCGCTATTGCGGCCTAATAATACGAAGTTATCCTAAAACAAGATCATTTGCTGTTTATGCAGTGCTCTTCATGTAGCTCGACACACCATCTAAGAACATTTGTACAGATATCATCACTAGCACCATTCCCATTAAACGCTCTACCGCTGTCAGGCCTTTCTCGCCTAAAATACGGGTAAAGACTTTATAGAAGAGTAATATCACCGCACTCACACCCCAAGCAGCGACTAACGCAATAGTCCAATCTGTCATTCGTGAGCTGTCACTATGAGCAAGCAATATCAATGCTGCTAGCACTGACGGCCCCGCCATCAAAGGAATCGCCATTGGCACAATAAAAGGTTCTTCACCCGCTGCTAAACCGACAACCCCACCAGGCTGCGGAAAAATCATTTTAATCGCAATTAAAAATAAGATAATACCACCAGCAATACTGACGGATTCTTGGCGTAAATTAAGGAAGTTGAGAATCGCCTCACCAGCAAATAAAAACAACAACATAATCGCTAGAGCAATGAGTAACTCACGTATCAATACACGGCGACGCTTTTTAGGCTCAATGTGACGTAAAATTGATGCAAAAATTGGTAAATTCCCTAACGGGTCCATGATTAAAAACAGCATCACAGCGGCTGAAAATATGTCCATTACATTTATTCTATTAATAATTAACAAAGAATCGCCATTGTATACTTAATACTGCGATTTTGGAGGTATGAGCAGTAAATTTGTTTATATACTCACGATTTTGGCTATGCTTTACCGTGTAAATTCTAATGATGATGAATAATCAAGCACCACAAGTATTAAGTTAATCCAAATACTAGGATATACTTGATTGTTTTTTCCGTTTCTTAGATTCTTTTGGATTCCATGCTCTATCTAGTTGCCAGCTGTATCGCACTTTTATTCGGTCCGCTTTTTTATCGTTATTTCTCTTCAGGAAGTGGCTTACAAAAAGGCCTGGATGGATTTATTTTCGTCTCGTTAGGCGGATTAGTGCTAATCCACATTTTGCCTGAACTCCTCGAACATGGCGGTATCATTACCCTGTTGTTTGTCGTGTTCGGTTTATGGGGACCAACTGCCAGTGAGCGCTTATTTCATCGTTATTCTGAAATCACCCACAATGTCACACTTACATTAGGTATTGCCGGCCTTTTGCTGCATACCATTACCGATGGCGGCGCGATGGTTTTAGCCCAGCAGGAAGGTAATTCCATATTACTCGCCTTGGGCGTCATCATGCATCGTTTGCCTGTGGGGCTCGCTATTTGGTGGTTATTGAAACCGCAAGTTGGCACGCAATGGGCCAGCGTCGTTCTTGCTGCAATGATGGTATTAACGGGTGTTGGCTATTTTGCCGGAGAACAACTGCTACAACATTTGAGTATCGAAAATACCGTGTACCTGCAAGCATTTGTTACAGGTTCTATTTTGCATGTTGTATTACATCAACCACATGGCAATCAAAATGATGATCGTCACGGACGTTACCAATATCAAGCAGGCATTGGCAGCCTATTAGGCGTAGCCTTACTAGCAGTATTGTTGCTAGTGGATACGGGTGGCGACGCTCATAGCCACCATAGTCACGGCTCAGGGCAATTTTTAAATTGGATACTGACCATTTCGCCTATTTTGATACTAAGCTACCTTATTGCTAGCCTGCGCTTTAAGGCCGGATTAACACCGCAAAATGAGCGCCTTTCTAGCCGTTGGCTGCAACGTCTTGCTGGCCCAGAGGCCTTAATTATTACTTTGCTGTTATTGGGCCCTTGGTTTGCGATATATCAAGCAATTGGGTTACTAATCATTGGCGCATTACTCAGTCTAGGCAAGGTTGAGTTAACCGATCCACACGAAAATCTTCCGCAATCCAGTTGGCGCTTTGGTTTTGCTCATTTAGTGGATAGAAGCGCACCTTGGATTGCATTAAGTCTGATATTGGCTAATTTAATTGGTCACCCATCAGTACACCTTGAGCACCCAGCACTGCAAGTTTTCTTACTACTTGTTGTATTCCTACCTATGCGCTTTTGTAACCTAGGCGCTGCAGTATTGGCTTTATCGCTTGCGTATAGTGGTTGGCATAATGTGGCTGTGGCTTTTGCCTTAATCGCAGCGCCAGTGCTGAGTATCAGTCAACTTAAACTGATGAGTTGGACAATGCGTATCGCTCTAGCCTCTGTTATCGCTTTAGCATTATTATTCGCCAATAATTACTTGGTTGATTGGCATCAAATGCTGACCTTACCCGATACCGTTAATGTGGCTGCGGTGATCATTGTCGGGCTGATTTTTAGCGCTTGCTTGTTACGTTTAGGCCCAAGGAAGTTTCTCAGCCGTTTAATGATTCAGTTCAATGCTCATAACCATGACCACGCGCACGGCCATTCACATAGCCATACACACAGTCATCAACATGATGATAGTCAACACACTGGCCATCAACACAAAGAGCATAAGCACTAACAACCAGCTGCGCTCTCGAGATCATCGAGAGCGCTTGTCTGTTGCAAATCAATTGCCTCTTGCTATTAACTTAATAGTGAACTTGCTCCTCAAATAAGCAAAACTTGTCCACTACGGCTTTTAGGTTATGATGAATTATCATCCTTAAAAAAGTCGAATCCATGTGCATCCTATTCATTGCTGTCGACATGCATCCTAAATGGCCACTTATCGTATGTGCCAATCGAGATGAATTCCATCACCGACCTACCGAGCCTGCTCACTTTTGGCCGCAAGATGCCACAACACAAATTCTGGCAGGTAAAGATCTTCAAGCAGGTGGAACCTGGCTTGGGGTAAATCAATTAGGCAATTTTGCAGCGCTAACTAATATTCGCCTTCAAACCAGTGAAGATGGAATGCGCAGTCGAGGCGAATTAGTACTAAAAGCGCTCGCTGATGACAATACCTTCAACCCGCAATGGCTTGCCCAACATGCTGATAACTACAGCCCTTTTAATTTGGTCTATCAATACGACAAACACCTATGGTGCTTCAATAGCGTCACGGCAGAAAATACACAACTCAAAAAAGGGTTTCATGCCATCAGTAACGGCGCATTAGATGATGTGTGGCCAAAAATGGCTAAAGGACAAATGGCACTTGAACAACATGTACTAAAACATGCCGCTCCCGACATTCCCCACATGCTTAAGCTAATGCGAGATCAAACACAAGCGCAAGACAGCAATTTACCCGATACTGGCATTGGACTTGAGTGGGAGCGGTTACTGTCGGCTATTTTCATCAAACATCCTGAATACGGTACTCGTTCCACCAGCGTAGTACTTCAAGATTGTCGCGGAAACATAGAATTGACAGAAGTGCGTTATGACGGCAAAGGAAGAAATTTAGGCCAACAGCAATTCACTATTAGCCTCTAAGCTGAAGATAACCCTTCTGACTAAAGCCGTGACAAAAATTAGCTCCTGTACATTAAAAACGGGGGGCTATTTAGTGATCCAAATAACAGGCGATCAGTCTGAAAACTTCCCTTCTGATTAAAGCCGTGACAAAAGTTAGCTTCTGTACATTAAAAACAGGAGCTATTTAGTGGTGCAAATAACATGCGATCAGTCTGAAGACTTCCCTTCTGACTAAAGTCGTGAAAAAAATAGCTCCTGTGCACTAGAGACGAGAGCTATTTAATGGTGCATGTAACACGCGATCAGTCTGAAGACTTCCCTTCTGACTAAAGTCGCGAAAAAATTAGCTCCTGTACACTAAAGACGGGAGCTATTTAATGGTGCAATTAAAACAGACGATCAGTCTGAAGAATGATCATGGGTAATGACCCATTTATCATCAATACGCTCGATTAATAAGGTGAATACACCACTGGGTTTATCTTTCGCACGCTCAAGTGTCCAACGTCCAACTACGAGTGCGGCATAATTACTGAGCATTTTGATTTCACGTACATTAAAGCTCAATTTCCCCATACGTTCTTGTGTCGGATAACTGCGTTTGTAGCTACTTAATATTGAGTCCCAGCCATAATTGTATTTGCCATTAGACACAAATCGCAACTTATCGCTTTTCCAATAACCTTGCATATAGGCATCAATATCACCACTGTTCCATGCTTTTTCTTGATTCGAAATAACCGCACGGATCCTATCGGTTGGAATGGCACTATTCGCATTCACCTCATCAAGGGAAATCGAGGCAGCATCTTCAGGGTTAATATCCACTGCAGCGACGGGGGTTGTCGGCGTATAGATGTCAGGTTGCTTTTCTGCCTCGCTTTTGAGTTCATTAACAGCATCATCTTGCGCTGCAGTTGCTACTTTATCAGGCGCAGTTTCGCTTTCGACAGGCGAAATTGCCCCCGTTTCTACAACCTGATCTGTCACCGGCTTTAACGGAACCGTTTTCAGCACTTGTTCGGTTTGCTCCGCCAAAACAACATCATTGTCAGATTTAGCTGCAGTCACTTGAGTATCATCGATAACCTTAGCGTCATTCGCGACAGCCAGTACTAGCGGCGACATACAGTATGCTATTACACTAAGGCAAAAAATTGTAAGGTGCTTCACACACTCTCCTTGTCATGACTAAGTGTTGATATTCCATTTAAGGCATGCCAACTTAGTACTTTTGTATGATTAGTCTCGGCCAAATAAGCACGTTCATTATCTGACTTTCTATGAGTGACAAACTAATATCATTCACTAGCACTGCAGAATTAATCATAAAATATTTCATTATCTTATCGTTAGATTCTAACGTAAATAGTAACAATAAACTGGAAAATACCCCATGTTTCGCAAATTTTGTTTATGGCTTCTCAAAATAAATCACTGGCAATTTGAAGGGAGCGCACCACATCAAGGGCAGTTCATTATGGTCGTTGGCCCACATACCAGTAATTGGGATTTCATCATTGGTATTATTGCCCGTTTCGCCTTAGGTATTAAAATTCACTTTCTAGGCAAACATCAATTGTTTTTACCCCCTTGGGGCTGGTTCTTTAAATTATTAGGTGGCAGTCCAGTAGACCGAAGGAAAAATAACAATATGGTTGATGCCGCTGTGGCATTGTTTGCAGCAGATCCACAATATAAATTGGCATTAGCTCCTGAAGGGACTCGAAGCCCTGTCACACGTTGGAAAACTGGCTTTTATCATATTGCCGCAAAAGCCAAAGTTCCGATAATAACTGTCGGCCTCGACTTTGCTCGTAAAACCATTGTGATTAATCAACCGATGAATACCAGTGGCGATATGACCGAAGATATGAATCAAATTTTAGATTTTTTTCGAGGAATATCAGGTCAGCACCTTAAAGTTATTCCAGAATACATACCTGCAAAAACAAAAAAGTCGAGCTAGTTAAGCTCGACTTTATGCGTAATGAGATTAATGTGCAGCGCTTTCAGGCTTGATGCTGCGAATATCTTCACCTGTCGGATTTTGGAATGCTTTCAAGCCAAACTCTGGCAGAATAGCAAAAATATGATCAAATATATCCGCTTGTATTCCCTCATAAAATGCCCAACGAGTATCATTGGTAAACACATACAGCTCAATTGGTAAACCTTGAGTCGTTGGCGCTAATTGGCGCACCATTAAGGTCATATCCTTGTGAAGTTTATTATTATTTTTAAGATAAGCATCTAAATAAGCACGAAAAGTCCCGACATTGGTTAATCGTCTGCCATTCACTGGCATTTCAATATCGCTCACTTGTTCATTCGCATGGTTAATTTCAGACACCATTTTCGGGAAATAATCTTTTAAGTAGTTCACTTTAGATAACCGTGTCATATCTTCTTCGGTTAAAAAGTGAATACTATTAACGTCGATATTGAGTGAGCGCTTGATTCTGCGTCCGCCCTTTTCTGACATTCCACGCCAATTTTTAAACGCATCAGACACCAATGCATAAGCTGGGATCATCGTGATCGTGTTATCCCAATTACGCACCTTCACGGTATTTAAAGAGACCTCGTCAACAGCACCGTCGGCGCCGTATTTATCCATTTGGATCCAGTCACCTTTACTCACCATGCGGTTAGCTGCAAGCTGAATACCTGCAACAAACCCTAAAATGGTATCTCTAAATACCAACATCACTAAACCTGTCGCAACACCTAAACCACTCAAGAAATAGATTGGCGACTGATCCGCAATAACAGAGATTGAAATGATAAAACCAATAAAGAAGAGAAACAGTTTAAATAGCTGCACGAAACTTTTAACCGGTAGTCGGCGACTAATATGTCTGACATCGGCAATTTCATTCACTGCATCAAGGCATGAATAAATAGCTCGGATAACAAAAATAACCACGAGAACACTCATGGCTCGGTCAATAATAGTGCCAAGCAAGTCTTGGTGAGTCAGAATAATGGGTATCAACAAATCTAATACCATTATGGGGATCAATAGCGCTAACTTCTCCAATACGCCGTAGCGCATAAAGATATCATCCCAAGTCACTGCTGACTTACGGATCATGGCATTGACCGCTTTCACAAACACCTTGCGAGTAATGTAATAAGCAATCGCTGCAATCAGTAGACTGGCAAACAATAAAATTGAGGTTGCGAGGCCATCTGACGGCTGGCTATTTACCCCAACTTCTAATAACCATGCGGCGATATCTGAACGTAACTCGTTATCCACTATTGATTCCTTTAGCACTTGAAAACACTGACTAACATAGCATATTTCTCGCAAGAGCAATGATAATCAATTATATGACACAGACACATAAAACCACTCACTGACATGAAACAAGTCGCTAACAATTAACCCAAAATCAACGACAATGTCGTGAAAAATACGCGCAATTATTGACCTCCAGCCTCTAGCAACTAACAATAGCGCCATCTAATCAGGTAGAGGTTTACATGAAAAAAATTTGGCTCACTTTACTATTCACTTTTAGCTTAGTCACATATAGCCAACACGCCCAAGCAAGCACAGAGGAACCTCAACAGTTCAAGCCTTCTGTTGCCCTATTAGTCGACTATATTGATACTCGTGGTGACATGTTTGGTGTCACTATTGCAGCCAAACACTTTGACCCTGATTATGCGGATTGGGGATACTATATCGGCTATGCATGGGGCAGTGAGTACGATATTGATGTTCCAGAACCTGGCGAAGGCTATGCTAAAGAGTACATGTGGCGTTTTGGTTTGAGCTATAGCTTAACTCAAGATTTGAGTGTGTACGCTGGCGCCACGGCGTTTATCTACGAAGAAAACACCACAGATAATATCGTCCCACTGATTGTTGGTGCTGAACCTGTTTGGGAGCGTGAACGTCAAAAGGACTGGGGAGCGGAAGTCGGCCTCAGATACACCATTATGAATGGCTTTGTGATTGGCGCAGGTTACGATACCAACTCAGAAGCAGCGGTCATATCCATTGGTGTCACCATGTAATATTTTCCCAATAAAAATCCCTAATAAAAATCCCTAATAAAAAAGGACCTTGCGGTCCTTTTTGTTATCACTCTCACTTAGTCAACGCACTACATCATCGACATTTAAAAGCTCGCCAATAAACCCGCAGGAAGATAACGGTTAAAACTCGCGCTGTATAGCAAGTCTGTTGCATTATCGATATCAGGCGCAAAGAAACGGTCTTTATCATAATACTCAACAACTTCGCGTAACTGCGCTTTCGCACTCGCTACAGCTTTACTTGGCTGTAATGGCTTACGGAAATCAAGCCCTTGCGCCGCAGCAAGTAATTCAACCGCCAATACACCTCGTGTATTTTCAGACATATCACGCAAACGTCGAGCAGCAAATGTGGCCATAGAGACATGATCTTCTTGGTTGGCAGACGTCGGCAGACTGTCTACTGATGCTGGGTGAGCATAAGTTTTGTTCTCTGATGCCAGCGCCGCAGCTGTCACTTGAGCAATCATAAAGCCAGAGTTAACCCCACCATTTTCCACCAAAAATGGCGGTAGTTTTGACAAGCTAGAGTCAATCAGTAGCGCAATACGACGCTCAGCTATCGATCCCAGTTCGGCGATGGCAATAGCAAGGTTATCGGCCGCCATAGCAACAGGCTCTGCATGGAAGTTACCACCAGAGATAATATCGCCAGTATCTTGGAATACTAATGGGTTGTCAGTCACACCATTAGATTCAACCGCTAACACCTCAGCCGCGTGACGTATTTGGGTTAAGCATGCCCCTAATACCTGTGGCTGGCAGCGCAGTGAATAGGGATCTTGTACTTTTTCACAATCAACATGGCTTTGGCTAATCTCAGACTCATCGCCTAGCAAATGACGGAAAATAGCTGCTGAGTCAATTTGACCTTTTTGGCCTCTTGCTGCATGAATACGTGCATCAAATGGACTGCGACTGCCCATCGCAGCCTCGACACTCATTGCACCAATCACGGAACTGGCAGCAAAGAGGTCTTCAGCGTGGAATAATCCTTCAAGCGCCAATGCTGTTGATGCTTGGGTGCCATTTAATAAAGCTAAACCTTCTTTAGCAGCGAGCTCAATTGGCTCAAGCCCAGCAATTTCAAGTCCTTCTGTCGCTGTGATGATTTGACCTTGGTAGCTCATTTCACCTTCACCAAGTAACGGCAGACACATATGTGACAAGGGGGCTAAGTCACCTGATGCACCAACTGAGCCTTTTTCAGGAATACATGGATAAACACCCGCATTGACCAACTGAATAAGAAAGTTAATCACTTCTAAACGAATACCTGAAAAACCACGGCTCAGAGAGTTAATCTTCAATACCATCATCAATCGCACAGTGGCATCTTGCATATATTGCCCAGTACCAGCAGCATGAGAAAGCACGATAGAGCGCTGCAGTAATTGCAAATCTTCTGGCGCGATTTTAGTGTTGGCTAATAAGCCAAAGCCCGTATTAATGCCATAAACCGTGCGGCCTTCATCTAAGACTTGTTGCACTAACCCAGCACTGGTATTGATGTCTGCAATCGCTTCATCTGCTAAGGTGATGTTCACTGAAGCACGGCTAATTTTACGTAACTGAGCCAGTGATAGCGTACCTGGGTTCAGTAATAATCTATGTTGTACCGTCATTACTTCACTCCTTGCATTGGTAAATCTAGACCTTGCTCTTTCGCGCAACCAATGGCGATATCGTAACCAGCATCAGCATGTCGCATAACACCTGTTGCTGGGTCATTCCATAACACGCGTCCTAAACGCGCAGCAGCGTCATCACTGCCATCTGCCACAATCACCACACCAGAATGTTGACTAAAGCCCATACCAACGCCACCTCCATGGTGCAGCGACACCCAAGTTGCGCCGCTAGCAGTATTTAATAAGGCATTCATTAGTGGCCAGTCTGATACAGCATCAGAGCCATCAAGCATCGATTCCGTTTCACGGTTTGGACTAGCAACAGAGCCAGAATCAAGGTGATCACGTCCAATCACAATCGGCGCAGATAATTCACCATTTTTCACCATTTCGTTAAATGCTAAAGCTAAACGTGCACGGTCTTTTAGCCCTACCCAGCAAATTCGCGCCGGTAACCCTTGAAACTCAATACGCTCACGGGCCATATCTAACCAATTATGCAAATGCGGGTTATCAGGAATTAACTCTTTTACCTTGGCATCGGTTTTATAAATATCTTCAGGATCACCAGATAAAGCGACCCAACGGAAAGGGCCAATGCCTTCACAGAATAACGGACGCACATATGCAGGAACAAAACCTGGGAAATCAAAGGCATTTTCAACGCCTTCTTCAAATGCCATCTGACGAATATTATTACCGTAATCGGTGGTAGCCGCCCCTGCGGCTTGTAGCGCTAGCATCGCGTTAACTTGAACAGCCATCGATTGTTTAGCTGCTTTAACTACAGCAGATTCGTCAGTTTTACGCATTTCAGCAGCGTGCTCTAACGTCCAGCCTTGAGGCAAATAACCATTTAATGGATCGTGCGCAGATGTTTGGTCAGTGACCACATCTGGCGTCACACCGCGCTCAACTAATTCCGCAAAAATGTCAGCAGCATTCGCGAGTAATCCGACAGAAACAGGTTTGCCAATGGCATTAGCTTCATCAATCATGGCCAAAGCCTCATCTAATGAGGTCGCTTTCTTATCCACATAACGAGTGCGCAGACGGAAATCAATACGCGTTTCATCAACTTCACATGCCAATACTGAATAACCCGCCATGGTGCCAGCAAGGGGTTGTGCGCCGCCCATACCACCCAGTCCGCCAGTTAAAATCCACTTACCTGCTGCATTGCCATCAAAGTGCTGTTTTGCCATCGCGACAAAGGTCTCGTAAGTGCCTTGAACAATCCCTTGAGTACCAATATAAATCCACGAGCCTGCGGTCATTTGGCCGTACATGGCCAAGCCTTTTTTATCCAGCTCGTTGAAGTGCTCCCAATTAGCCCAGTGCGGAACCAAGTTTGAGTTGGCAATAATCACTCTCGGAGCATTGTCATGGGTTTTAAATACGCCAACAGGTTTACCAGACTGAACAAGTAAGGTTTCATCGTCTTCAAGACGTTGAAGCACTTCAATAATTTTGTCATAGCATTGCCAATCACGAGCTGCGCGGCCAATACCGCCATAAACCACTAAGTCTTCTGGTCGCTCAGCAACATCTGGGTGTAAGTTATTCATTAACATCCGCATTGCAGCTTCAGTTAACCAGCTTTTGCAGGCGAGTGTCGTGCCGTGAGGTGCGATAATATTACGGCTAGGGTCGTGTCTATTACTCATTATATTTCCTTCAATTATCTTCAACTGTTAACACTCAAAGGTGCTAAAGCCTGACTTTTTTGTTTTTATAAATGACAATCTATCGGTTAAACGTTAAATGACCACCTAGTCTGAATTGACTGCCGGGGTGAGTTAATCGAGCAAAACTCACCACCCCTTTTCGAGACCAAGTGCGACGTAAAATTTGTAAGCAAGGTTCAGTAGGCTCAATGGCTAAATGCTGTTGGGTTTGCTCATTGGCAATAACGGCTTCAATGGTATGGCGAGCTTCGGTTAAGGGAGCGACTTTAGATAAATACTCATGAGGCGTAAGCAAATTGAAATCTTGTTTTAAATAATCGGGGATCATTTGCGGATTCACATAACGCTCTTCCACTTGCAAAGGTTTATCTTGCTCGCAATGCACCAAAACTGAATAAAAAACTGGGCTGCCTTCTTCAAGCCCTAACGAGATAGCCACTGCACTGGGTGCACTTACTTGTGTCAATTCAAGTTGCTTAACACTGTAGCCATGCCCCCTGTCTTTAATCTCATCAGCAATATTGCGAATGGCTAATAGCGAAGACTGCGATTTAAGCCCCGCAACAAAAGTACCTAATCCTTGACTGCGCTCTAACACTCCAGATTCCACCAATTCTGTTAATGCACGACGTGCGGTCATTCGACTACAATCAAACAACTCAGTTAACTGGTTTTCAGAAGGCACGCGATCATTCTCTTGCCATTCACCCGCTTCAATGCGCGCTAAAATGTACTGCTTAATTTGTGCAAATTTTGCTAGTGCCATCGTCTTATCCATTTGAGTAAAATGTGTTGTAGTTGCACGCGCTAGAGGGTTATTAGTGGCAAGCGATAGGGTTTTCATGAATAGAACTGCCTAAAACTTGCTTATTTTGGTGAATTAACCCACGTTACGATTAAAAACTCGGCGTTAACCTTACCTTGTATATACAAGTTAAAACAAGTATTGTTTTGCCTTAATCGAATAATTAATTTTACGCTCAGGAGTTGCCATGTCGTGGGACCACGTTTGGATTGACGTTAATATTGCTACTATGGATCCAGATAATTCAGCAGCTTATGGCGCTATCACTGATGCCGCTATTGCAGTTAAAGACGGCAAAATTGCTTGGCTTGGACCACGCAAAGAATTACCTGACTTTGATGTATTTGATATGCCTGTATATCGTGGTCGTGGTGGATGGATAACCCCTGGCCTTATTGATGCCCATACTCATTTAGTGTTCGCAGGCAACCGTGCCAACGAGTTTGAAATGCGACTTGAAGGCGCAAGCTATGAAGATATTGCTCGTGCTGGAGGAGGTATCATTTCGACAGTAAATGCTTGCCGTGAAGCGGAAGAAGCTGAATTATTCGATCTCGGTCGTCAACGCCTCAATGCCCTAGCCAAAGAAGGGGTGACGACAGTTGAGATTAAATCAGGCTACGGATTAAATACCGAGACTGAAGTGAAATTACTCAAGGTTGCACGTGAACTAGGGCGCAATCATCATGTCGATGTAAAAACAACTTTTCTTGGCGCTCATGCTATTCCACCAGAATATAAACATGATACAGAGGCCTATGTGGATCTCGTCATTAACGAGATGTTACCTGCCGTTATTGAACAAAATCTTGCTGATGCTGCTGATGTTTTTTGTGAAAATATTGCCTTCAACCTTGACCAAACAGAGCGAGTATTAACTGCCGCAAAAACGGCAGGCCTCGAAATAAAACTTCATGCCGAGCAACTGTCTAATATGGGCGGTTCGACGATGGCCGCTAAGTTGGGCGCAAAATCAGTCGATCATATTGAATACCTTGATGAAGCTGGCGTTAAAGCACTTGCAGAAAGTGGCACCTGCGCCACCTTACTACCTGGAGCGTTTTATTTTCTGCGTGAAACGAAAATGCCACCGATTGAACTATTACGTCAATATAACGTGCCGATTGTGGTTGCTAGCGACTTTAACCCTGGCTCATCGCCTATTTGTTCTACCTTATTGATGTTGAACATGGCTTGCACTTTATTCAAACTCACCCCAGAAGAAGCATTAAAAGGAATAACGGTAAACGCAGCCAAAGCGTTAGGAATAGAACAAAATGTTGGCATGCTTGCACAAGGTATGCAGGCCGATTTCTGTCTTTGGGATATTGCCACACCAGCTCAATTGGCCTACGCCTATGGAGTGAATCCATGTAAAGATGTCGTCAAAAATGGTGTGCTAGTTCATCAATAGTTTATTCATTTAKTCACTAAAGACTTTTCTCTGTTACTAGTTTGAAAAGTACTCTATAGCCAAGAGAATATCTCGCTTATTAAAATGCCGACATTTGTCGGCATTTATTATATCTGTGTACTGTCTGTCTATCTGATCACTCGTCGTCTTTCAGTGCATCAACAGGTAACCAATTCACTTTAACACCGGCTTGCAAAAACATATCTTGGCTAATTTTGATTTTATCGCCCCAGCGAGATAAGAAATCTTGGCTTTGCTCTGGGCAATATACCCCAGTAATCCCTGTTTGAATAATCTTTGCAGCACAATTAGGACACGGGAAATGGGTCACCCAAATATCGCAGCCATCAAGATCACGCTTAGCAAATAAAATCGCATTCTCTTCTGCGTGCAAGGTCTTGAGTAACTTCATATCACGATCATCAGTTTCAGCGCTGTCAGAAATCCCATGGGGATAACCATTAAAACCGACAGAAACAATCCGATTATGCTTAGTGATCACCGCACCCACTTGAGTTGACGGATCTTTACTCCATGATCCTACAAGCTCAGCCATCTGAAAAAATCGTTTTGCCCATTTTGAAATCATAGCGGCTCCCCTTTTGCTTGCTGAGTGTGAACTTGGCTTTTATCTATTCATAATACCTAAAGTTAGCAACATTGGCAGCAAATAACAGTGCAATATCATTGATTTGAGTAATCCTCATCTTTGTTGTTCAAATTGACTAGCCATCAGACCTAATAAAGCTTAGGATCTTGAGCAAGCACATTTAAGGATTGGAGTACGTAGACACTATGGGTATTAGAGCGATTATCGTAGATACAGCTGGCACCACGACTGATCTAGATTTTATTCACGATGTACTATTCCCTTATTCAAAAAAAGCCATGGGCGATTTTCTGAGTAAGAATCAACATAACCCATTGGTTGAATACTGTATTAGTGACGTACGTGATCTTGCTTTAGAACAAGACGCCTCTATCGAACGTGTTACAGAAATCCTGTCACAGTGGATTGATGAAGACCGTAAAGCGACACCACTTAAAACCCTTCAAGGGCTAATTTGGAAACAGGGTTACGCTAGTGGTGAATTTACCGGTCATATTTACCCAGATTTTATCGATGCGATTCCACGTATTGAAGCGGCAAACATCCGTATTTACAGTTTCTCTTCTGGCTCAGCTGAAGCGCAAAAAATGCTATTCAGTCACAGCGATGCAGGTGATTTAACACCTAAATTCAGCGGTCATTTTGATACCCGTACGGGTAACAAGTTAGATAAACAAGCTTACTGTAATATTCTCAATACCGTGAGCTTAAGTCCTAAACAAGTCTTGTTTATCTCTGATGTGATTGAAGAGTTAAAAGCCGCTGACGCAGCAGGGTTACATACTTGCCAAATGGTGCGTTTTGACAATCAAAAAACCGCTAAGTTTGCACAAATTAGCGATTTCTCGGCTTTACCTATTGATTGCTAAGCCTGCAAATTCAGCGTTGTAACCCATACGCGCTTAACGCCTAATAAAAAACGACCCAAAGGTCGTTTTTTATTATCTGGCACATAGCGCAAGTGGGTTAAATCTCTTCATTAAAAAGCAACACCACACTGCCGCCACTTAATACGCTATCAATATTCACCGTCACACCAATACCAATGTTGGTTAACCATGATGATAAAGACGGCGTTTCAACGAGCCAACCTAAACCCGTTTCATAATAATGATTCGTCCCCATGCTATCGACTGCATCACCGGTTAAATCTATTCGCTTAAATAAAAAACGCATTTCATTGCGATAACTCATCAGCTCAGGCAGTGGGTAATGATAAATAAATGTATTACTAAAACGGCCAACATGGGGAGTACCTGTTTGTTCAGGTGAGTCTGCATTGACGATATTGCCAAAAGCGTAATTAACTCGACTTATAAACTGCCACTTATTTTCCCAAAGCGTGCCTTGATAATGTAACTCAAGCGTAGGATCTACCATCCAGGCATCGTAAGAAGTATTAAATACCTCACCATCAAAGTCTTGACGCAGTCCCTCAAGTGCTGGGCTATAATCAAAATGATTTCGATACCAAATATAATGACCACCTAAGCCAAGCTGCAACCACCAATTCGAAGATAACTCATACCGCCAGCGCTGCTCAGCAGATAATAGATAACTCTTTTCATCGAGCTTTTCTGTCATGTTCGCTTGATCAGAGAGTTGTAAAGACTGTTTCGAATTAATAAATGAAAACTTCACAGAGCTGGCCGTTTGCCAATCAGGTGATAGCTCAAGCCAATTGCTTTCCCAAGGGATTGAGTAAACACTTAATTCCTTGCGGCGTTGAATGGATTCTTTAGACCCAGTATCGATATTATCCAGATCCACAATGTTACTGGGATCAAAATTGACAACCCCTAAGGTCACTAAGCCCGCATCCGACAACACAATCGCAGTTGCAATGTTACCTTTAGTGATGTCACTTAAACTTTGATCCACTGTGATATCCGTATTGGCAAAAGCTAAATGACTTATGAGTGCAAGAATGCAACTAAAGCCCCAGCGAATAACCATAGGCGAATTACCGATGCTGAACATTTTCATGGCTAACCCTTTGCTGGAAATGCGGGTGAAACACAAGCTTTAACCAAAAACTCGTAACCATAACGACTAGCTTTTGCGTCAGTGGGGGTAATTTCTAAAATCTCATAGTCATTTAACTCAATCACTTTACTATTCAATTGAGACTCACAGCGAGAAAATTGATTGCCCTCAAAATAATAAATAAAATTGGCAATCGTCATTCTTACCATCAAGCGATAACTCTCTCGAATAATATCGTAACGTCGCTCAGCCGCTTCATCTGCTCCAACACTCAAACGCTTCACTTCGTTTTGCTGCACTTGTTTAATTGATTGTTGTACCGCATCCTCAATCACCTTTTGAGTGCTCGATGCGATATCTGGAGGAGTATCTTCGTTAGAAGTTGCAGTCACAGAATCAGGAACAGAAACAGGTGCAGGCTCAGTAGAGCTAAGGTTTTCTGTGTCATTATTCTCAGCAGCTAAAGTTGTTTCAGCCTCTCCCTCAGCCTTACCTTCGACAATTTTCGCACCAACGGCTGAGAGCTTTTGCAAACCCGCATCAATATCTTCAGGTTTTTCACCTGTTTCCTCTTCTAACAATTTGATCATTTTTGCTCTGGGATCACTACTTTCAAAGGTGTTTTCAATATCACTTAATAAATACAGGTTAGCTAACACCACATACGCCAATATCATTCGTAGCAATATCGTGCGTTTTCGATAATGCTCACTATTAGTAAAACGTATTGATTTAACGCCAAGCAAGCTAAGTACTGGCATCAATACAAAATAAATTGGGATGACAGCTTGCAGCAGCATTAAGGCGACGCCGCTCACCAATACGAACCATACTGGCATATACAGCAAAATCACTAAGTTGTGGGTATAGGTTAAATGATCCGCATCAACACCTGAAACTTCATTAACGACAGAGGCTGCCCACACTAACGAAAAGTTAGCGATAATGGCGTAAAACAGCAGCAGAAAGGCTTTCCCTGCCAAGCTATGCCAAGTCTTAGAGAACAAGGGCCAAAACTCAATCATCATTGCAATCATGGCAATGATCCCCACCATAGTCACACCTTCAGTGGTAAACATTAATATGAAGGCAATGAAGTACAGCTTTTGCGCCACTGTTAACTTATTGATGATGGATTTGAGATAGCCCAATATTGCGCTTGGCAAACTTGCGAATGTGATTCCCGGTTTATACAAAAGCTGCATAAGGCGAGGATAATTTATTGATTTCAATCGATGCATTCCATAGCAAAACATTGTTTAACATCATCAAAACATATTGCTCTTTTGATAGCAAAATATTCCCAGCTTGTTGAAGCCTTCATTGCCTGTTACTCTGAATAAAAATCAAACAAGCGTTTAACTTTAAAAGGGACAGCCAATACAATGGAACAGTTTATTCAGCAGCATTCAATTATCACTGAAATTCCAGTGGCATGGGGCGAAATGGACGCATTAAACCATGTCAATAACGTGGTGTATTTTCGATACTTCGAAACCGCAAGAATCGATTTTTTCAGCCAAATTAATATGATGGACGATCTTGCTAAGACATCCATAGGCCCAGTACTCAGCGAGACTCATGCTCGCTATAAACGCCCAGTCACCTTTCCAGACACCTTGCTAGTCAGTGTCAGCATCAGTGATATTCAACAAGATCGTTTTGTCATGCATTACCGTATTTTCAGTAAAGCGCAACAAGCAGTGACAACAACAGGAACGGCTAACGTAGTGATGTTTAACTTTAAAACAGGTCAAAAAGCCACTTTAACGCCTGAGCTATTAGATGCCCTCAAGCAGCACGCTGAACCGAGCAAATAGCTATTGGGTAGTTATTGGATAGTTATTGGGTACTTATCGAGTAATCATCGAGTAAGGCTTCAATCGTCACCGAATAAATTGCGAAGAAAAGCCGCATAACATCACTGTTAATGCGGCTCTTTAAATTTGATTCAACTTGCTTTAGCTATAACAACCCAACACTGTAATTGCTCAAGCTTTGTGCTGCCACGATATTGACTAGTGACACATGATAACGAGAAATCAAATCTACAATTGCGTTATCACTCGCCCGTTAAGGCTGCAAGCTGCGCCTTAACCTCATCCGACATTGGTTGACTCTTTTCCGTCTGATAGTTGTAATGCACCATGGTGGTTTTCGCTTCTGCAGTTTGGCGGCCATTTTGCCAACAGCTTTGTGCAATTTCAAAACTACTGTTACCCACTCGGCTAATGTGAGTCTTGACTGTCACGTCAGCGCCATAAAAAGTCGGCGCATTAAAGACAATATTAAACCCCGCAATAATCATGTTCCACTTAGATAAATCTTGCCCCGGGTTAACAATATCAAACACAGGATCACGTGCGGCCTCAAACCACACTGGAATGACGGTATTATTGATATGCCCTAAGGCATCGGTTTCACAAAATCGTGGGGTAAGGTTTAGGCTAAACTGGGTGTCTGACACAGAGGAAGTCCTTTTATTATTGTTATTATCTCGCCAGCAATAGCTTAAGCTACCACACCAACAGAGTCACCCTTAAATATCATCAAAAAAATCTTTATTACGAATGTACTTATGCATGTAATGAAAGGCAAACGGCGACACTATCCAGCTTACAAAGCTCATCAAAAAGCGTTTTATCGGCGGCGTATTTTCATAAATACGTTCGTTATGCAGCCAGAGCATTTTACCCACATGAAAGAAAATACCCGGAAGAGGCGGCAAAAAAGTCACTACGTCGATATCACAGCAAATACGATAAGTACGCCGTTGTAATAAATACGCTTTTTGGAAACTCTTAAAACCAGGAGAAGGCTGGCCAAAGGTCACCACACGTTTAATTGAGTTCGGGTATAAGCGCTCTAATCTGTCAGCGGCTAAAATTGCCATTGAGCCGCCTGAAGAGTGCCCTGTCAGGGATATTCTTTTACCCGCTACAATCAATGGGTATAACACCATCTGCAGTTGAGAAAACAAACTGATATTGGGATCGTAATGCGGCGGGATCGGATTGGTTTTTTGCTCTAATAAATAATCATATCCAGCATGGACATTATACTTAGTATCAGCAAACTGTTTGGCTTTAGGCCAGCACTGGCAGTTTATCAGCCACTCATTCATGGTTTGAGAACCGCGAAATACCACCAGCACTTCTTTTTTATCTTCACGCCACAAAATACGTGCGCAAACGTTACCCCAGCGATTGGCAATTTCACGATAATGCTCATGAGAAAAACCTAGCTTTTCAGGCGAAAAGTCATCTCGATAAGTGACTTTGCATAGCACAGCATAACGTTCATATTGATAGCGTTTCAGTTTTTTCAAAGTAGCAGGTTCAGTTAGGCAAACTGAATTGAGGATAAAGCCCTTTTATGACACTACTGTGATGCTATTTACTCGAGCGTTAACCGACTGTTTGATATGGCTGTCTAATCACTGTTTTCCAATTCTCGGGCGCTGCACGGCGAATATCGGATAAATATATCTCGTGATGTTTCCCTGACAACTGAAGCCCAGCTGACTCAATAAAATCATGTACTTTAGCCACGGTTGGGCCTTCTTCAGAAAAGGGGCCAACATGCAGAATTTGCGCGCATTGCCCTTCACTAAAGGATTCATATCGCACCAGTTCAATCGCCGCTAATGACTTTTTCTGCTTCACTTGGCTTATTGCTTCAATCACTAGTTTTTTATCCACAAGCTCTGGCTGCATGATCATCATAGTCCATTGCCAGTTATGTTTATTATCATTGATAAAGTCATCCATGTCGTCAGCCCACCACAAGCCTTCAAGCGGAAGCACGCCATAATCAATCGCAGTCGCTCCTTTTTTGATAATAAACTTAATCGTATAAGCAACCGAGTACAGAGCTTCAATGGCTTGCTGATATTGCTCACTCCCAGGTTCGCCTTTGCCATCGACCATCAAATAATACATAGACGGCACATCCACTGTCGCCACTTGCTTTTTAGAAGGAAGATAAAGGTGTTTTAACTGTTTTTTATAATCTACTTTTTCCATTATCCACTCTAAATAAGTACGATTCATACGTCCATTATGACGCTCAAGGTTATTCAATACCAAGAATGATTTTTAAAATAGCGCCATAAAAAAGGACACCCTGAGGTGCCCTTAAATTCAATCAATCATCAACATTTATAATAAAGTTTAATGAATACACATATCACTTAGTATGAAGTGCCATACATGGCGTTAATTTCAGTTTCATACTTTGAGTAAATCTTCTTACGGCGTAGCTTCATGGTTGGAGTAATTAAACCCGACTCCATCGAAAAGGCTTCTGGCAGTAAGGTAAATTTCTTAATTTTCTCAAATCCCGCTAGCTCGTGTTGTAGCTCTTTCAAACGTTGCTCAAAATGCTCTACCACTTGGCTATGGCGTAACAGCTCTATTGGGTTTTCAAACTTAATCTCATGTTCTTTAGCCCAAGATTCAAGTGACTCAAACGCAGGTACAATTAACGCCGATACATAGTTACGGGCATCAGCTACAATCGCCACTTGTTCGATGAACGGGCAACAGCTCACTTTACCTTCAACACGTTGCGGTGCGATGTATTTACCGTTCGAGGTTTTCATCAGCTCTTTAATGCGATCGGTAATGTATAGGTTACCTTCAGCATCTAACATGCCAGCATCACCGGTTTTTAACCAACCATCTTCAAACGCTTCTTCAGTATCTTGTGGACGGTTAAAGTAACCACGCATCACAGTGTCACCACGTACTAAAATTTCGTTATTAGCACCGATTTTCACTTCCATAGCACTCAGTGGTTTACCGTTTGAACCTGATACACGGTTATCAAGGGTATTACACGTCACGGTGGCACAGGTTTCTGTCATGCCGTAGCCACACAAGATTGGCACACCAATACTGTGGAAAAAGCCGCCAACATTGACATCTAATGCTGCGCCGCCAACTGGCATAAACTTAAGACGACCGCCTAATACATTCTGTAATTTGCTGAATACTAATTTGTTGGCCAGCTTCCATTGCACAGATAATGCGGCGCTGGCTTTTTTACGGCCTTGATTAACTTCAAACTGGCGTGAACCCACACCAATAGCCCAGTTAAATAGTTTTTGACGTATTGCTGGTGCACTGTTCACTTTGTCGTGCACAGCGCTATACACTTTTTCTAAGAAGCGCGGCACGACACATAAAGTGTGTGGGCGAACTTCTGCAATCGCTTCTTTAACGCGGTTAGTGTCAGCAAGATAGACATTATGACCACCACGACACAATACATAGAAACTCCAACCACGTTCAAACACATGGCTAAGTGGCAAGAATGCCAATGAGACATCACCTGCTTTAAAAGCGATTTCTGTATCGTGTTGTTCGATCATCGAGGCAATATTACGATAATCCAGCATCACACCTTTAGGATCGCCAGTCGTACCAGAGGTATAAATAAGGGTGAGTAAGTCATCAAGATTGGTTTGCGATAAACGCAGCTCAAGTTCAGCTTCGCTTGCAGGCGTTGTCTCTGCAATCAGGATATCGTCAAAATGGAAATGCTCATCTGAGGCTAGCTTAACATTGCTGTCAAACACCACGACATGCTCAACAGTTGGACATTGTGCTTGGATTTTACATGCTGTTGCGTATTGACTCTCATCACCTGCAAAAATGACTTTAGCGCGGGCATCATTAACGATGAAAACAGCTTGTTCCATTGGGCTTGTTGGGTAAACAGGCACGACTACGTTTCGTGCTTTAAGTGCGCCAATATCTGCACATGTCCATTGTGGGCTGTTTTGCGCCACAATAACCACTTTGTCTTGGGCTTGCAGACCGAAATCAATTAACAGCTGTGCCACTTTATTAGTAATAGTATCAAATTGGCTCCATGAAACTTTGTTCCAAGGGGCTGCCATCTCAAATCCTTCGAGTGCGATGTTATCTTCTAATGCTGTGCTTTGCTGCTGTAGAAGTCTGACTAAATGAAATTGTTCGAGAGACATTAATAATTACCTTTTAGCTTACAAGTGTTCCGCTTTTTGGCATTCTACTTTAAGCCATACAGAAAAATAAGAGTTTTTAGTCTAAATTAGCGTCAATTCACAGATTATCGCTACATTTTACAAACTGGCAACACCATTTTTCCATAGTTTGCGTTTGCTGATAACGAGTAAAAGGCCCATTAACAGCAGTAACCCGAGATCTCCCCAGTAATAGCTGGCAGTTATCATGCCTTGTTCTCGCAAGTCCACTAACGAGGTAGAAAGCCAAACTGAATGAACAATCACAATCAGCATGGTTAAACTAATTTGTAATACTGAGCGGCTCATAGCGCCCAATGCTAATGCCATACCTGAAGCCCAAATCGTGCTGGCGACGATATGTAAGCCTGCCAATAAGGTCATCTGTGCATTAAATAATGCCGACACGAATGTGATGACAGTAATGATACTCAGCACAATGGCCAATAAATGAAGCTGTGATTTAAAAAATTGATCAACTAATCCACGTTTTCCGCTAAAGGTCGGTAGCATAAATAAGGTTTCAGCTGCGCGCCAACGTTGCACACGTGTCCAGTGAATTAAACTGCACACCATAATCAACATTTGCGATAACACCATAATCACAGGGACTTCTGCATCAAAATAAGCTGACAGTAAAATAGCGATAATGCTTAATATCGGTAATACCAGCAGTAACATCCCTAGCATAGGACCAATAAAATAACTGGCGGGGTGCAAAAACTGGGTTAATTTTATAAACCAGCGATTCCGCCCTGCAATAGGGCCGATCATCCAACCGGTTTCTAACCCATTTAAGTAAATACTGCGGGCATGAGGGTTCCAACTAAAGCGTTGCAGTTTTCTATAAATTAATGCCCCTAATACCACTGGCAATAACGCTAAGAAGTGGCCAACCTCAACAGGTAAAGAGGCTATTACCTCAGGTAAGATAGGCAGAAAAAGAAAAACAAAAACGGAAAAGTTAAAGCGTTGAGGTCGATTCAAACACGCAAGAATAAAACCCATTCCAACGCTAAAATAAGCTAACAAAAAGCCAATATTGAGTGGCTGCGGGCTAAGCAATAAAACACTGATACAAGTTAACATCATCACGATAAACACGAGTGCGGCTTGCTGTTTTACTCGTTGGTAATATCCAGGAATTAACACGCCTTGCTCATTGGCCGACAGTTTGATGAACTGCCAGGCAATTGCCACTGAAATAGACAAAATACACATGCCTAGAGCAATACTAATTACGTCAATTTGTTCAGGTTTACTAATGATTGCCAGTACAGCAAGACCGATCCCCAATAGCGCTACCAGCAAAAAACTTACACTACCAAAATCACGACACCACAATGAATAAAATCCATTAAGGCACTGTTTTACGCCGATGGATTCAGGTGATCGTTTTGTCGGGTTCACATGGGAATGATTCATCGATGTAATTCCATGAATAATTGATCCAAATTTAATGAGCTAACTTGAGTTGAACCGGGTATTTCAAGTTGATTTTCATTATCCACCAGCACCTGTTGTTGATGACGGTTTAATACTTTAACCCCTTGCGGCAGCGTTTGGTTTTCGCCTAGCTGGACTAAACTCACCTCTTCACGCAACGCATCAATTTCTTTAAATAGCACCAACTCACCGCGTTTAATCAATGCAACATGACTTGCCACTCGCTCTATATCTGAGGTGATATGAGATGAAAATAACACAGCAGAACCTGACTCTAAGGCCAATTCGAATAAATCCCCCATGAATTGACGACGTACAATGGGATCTAAACTCGCTACTGGTTCATCGAGCATAAGCAATTGCGGACGGTAAGCCATTGCCATAATCAAGGCTAATGATTGGCGCTGCCCAACCGAGAGCTTTTGCACTTGTTGTTTAGGGTCAAGGCCAAATCGCTCAAGCCATTCTGTTTGTAAACGTTTATCCCATTGCGGATAAAAGCTACTGTGTAACTCTAACGCGCTCGCAATCGTAAAACCTTCGTAACCAAATGGTTGCTGAGGTACGTAGCCAATTTTAGCTTTCGCTTGAATAGATAGGGATGCAGCAGACTCGCCTAAAGTTGAAATACTACCAGACTCAATATCAACAATGCCTAATGCAGCACGCATTAACGTCGATTTACCCGCACCATTTTGACCTAATAAGCCTACGACCATGCCAGCTGACAAGCTAAAACTTAACTGTTTAAGCACCACATTATCGTCAAAACACTTGTCGACTTGGTTGAACTCTAAAATTGCCTCAGTACTGATATCCATTTAACGTATTCCTTGTTAACTTACTGCTGTTATGGCTTTTTTATTATTGTTTCCACTGAGTTGCCACTAACGCTTGCAACTCCTCAAGGCTGATACCTAATTGCTTTGCTTGATTGATTAGATCAAGTGCTTGGGGGACAAGTAATTGCGGACCCGACGTGTCATCGTTAGATTGCCTATTCGCGACTCGAGTAGGTTGCCCACGACGACGCTCGAGCCAACCTTGCTCTACTAATTGTTGAATCGCTCGTGACACTGTCATTGGATTAACCGCTAGGTGCTCAGCAAGTTGTCTCACCGAAGGCAACACTTGGTCCACTTGTAATTGGCCACCCACAATTAACCGTACAATTTGCTCATGCAATTGTCGGTAAATGGGTTCGCCACTACTGGGGTTGACTTTTATTAGTTCTAGCATTAGCCTTTACTTACTGTATTAATACATTGATACACCGATACACTAATGTTAAGTTACCACAATCATCCTGAAATGCAAAAAGGAAAGATGTAATGAACATCGGAAAAGTTATGTTGCAAGGAACCTATAACAAGGTAAGCAATGCCCGTTGGCTGACAACAAAATCAAAGCTGATAAGCGCCGTTCAAGTTGGTTTACTGTCTATGATGAGCTTATCTGCTGCGGCAGATGAAAGCACTGTTGCTATTGAACAAGCACCACTTTCAGCGTGTTATGTTGATGGTTTATCAGAGCAAGTGCAGTGCGGCTCATTATTAGTGGCTGAAAATCCAGCCAAGCCTGATGGCAAGAAAATCACCGTTCATTACGCTGTATTACCAGCGATTAAACCCAGCTTTAAAAAACAAGCCATGCTTGCCATTGCTGGCGGACCAGGACAATCAGCCATTGAAAATGCCGCAGGGTTTGACCGCGTACTGGCTAAAGTCCGTCAAGATCGCGACATTTTATTGATTGACCAACGTGGGACTGGGCAATCTAATATCTTGGCCTGTGATGATGACGATATGTCAGTGCTATCGTTTAATGATGACGATATGGACTATGTGAAAGACACTCAAGCCTGCTTAGATAAAATAGATGCTGATGTCACGCAATATGGCAGCTTAACGGCGTTAACTGACTTTGAAGCTATTCGCCAACACTTAGGTTATGAAAAACTGCATTTATATGGTGTATCGTACGGTACCCGTATGGCGCAGCTATATATGCGTGAACATCCAAATGCGATCGCCACCGTGACTTTAGATGGTGTTGTACCAATGCAGCAAAGTGTTATCGCTATTGGTGAAGCCATCGATAGAGGCTACGGCCTTCTCTTTAAAGACTGCCAGCAAAACAGTTTATGCGGTCAGCAATTTCCGGATCTTGAACAAGATTTTATCTCTGTCGATAACCAGTTAGCCAAATCCCCAGTCAAGACACAAGTACGCGATCCACAAACTGATGAGCTAACCAGCTTTTTGCTGACTCGAGGTAAATTTAACGGTGCGATTAGAATGGCACTATACATGCCCAACATTCGCTCGTTAACGCCCCATGCAATTCATCAAGCCGCTTTAGGGAACTACCAACCCATATTAGGCATTTACACCTTAACCTCAGATAGCACAGGTATCGCCATGGGAATGCACGCCTCTGTGGTTTGTGGCGAAGACATTCATCGCATCACAACAAGCATGCGCGAACAAGCACAAGACTCTTACATGGGACGCACCATGATAGAAGGACTAGAGGCAACGTGCAGCGTATGGAATATGCCGCAAGTCGATAACAGCTTTAGCGATGCTATCGCAAGTGACATTCCTACCCTCTTGCTTTCAGGTGAACTAGATCCTGCAACGCCACCAAGCTGGGGCGATATGGCCACAGAAAAACTCACTAATGCTAAACATTTTGTCTCAGAATTTGCGACCCATGGCGTGGCTTATCAAAGCTGCGGTAACGATCTCATCGCAGATTTAGTGAGCAGTGGCTCGATAGATAACATTGACGGTAAATGCTTAGAAAAGGATGTCCGTAGAAGTTTTTATTTAAATGCCAACTCAGTTGAAACCCTTTCAGCTGCCGCTGAGGAAGAATAATCATGATTACTGTATCGAATTTATCGAAAAAAATTGGCGACGTACAAGCACTGGATAACCTCAGCTTTAGTGCTCATGACGGTCATATTACTGGACTACTTGGCCCAAATGGCGCGGGTAAAACCACCTGTCTACGAACAGTGTTTGGGTTATTAGCGGCAGATGAAGGCCACGCCGAAATCGATGGTATTGATGTTGCCAAAGAGCCAACAAAAGCCAAAGCACAATTAGGCTTATTCCCAGACCCATTTGGTTTATATGAGCGATTATCGCCAAGAGAATACATTAGCTACTTTGCCGAACTCAGCGGCATGTCAAAGGCTGATGCTAAACAAGCAACAGCCAATGTCATCGCGCAATTAAAACTCGAAGATATTGCCGACCGTCGATGTAAAGGTTTCTCACAAGGGCAACGCATGAAAACTGCATTAGCCCAAGCGATAGTGCACCAGCCAACCAACATCATTTTAGACGAGCCAACACGTGGCTTAGATGTCATGAGTACCAGGTTACTGCGAGATATTTTGATTGAGCTTAAAAAAGCAGGCCATTGCGTGTTGTTTTCAAGCCATGTGATGCAAGAAGTGGCCGCTTTATGTGACCAAGTCATCGTGATGGCTAACGGTAAAGTGGTTGCCACAGGCAGCCCAGAGGAGCTTTGCCAACAAACGGGTGAAACCTCACTGGAAGAAGCCTTTATTAAACTCATCGGTACTGACGAAGGAATCGCAGCCTAATGAAAACAGTTATAGCAATGGTTCGCAAAGAACTCATCGACGCAATGCGTGACAAACGCTCAGTAATGGCAGGTCTATATTATGCCATCGGTACCCCGCTGTTAATGTGCGGCATGTTTATGGTGTTGATTGGGCAACTATCGACCCCTGAAGATCTTAATATCAAGATCACCAATGCCGACAACGCGCCTGATCTAGTCCGATTCTTAAATAATCGCGGCATTAACGCTTCAACTGACGAAGGGGTTGCAGCTAAAGATGTCAAAGATATCGAGCTCATCATCAGTGACGATTATGCAGCACACATGGCGAAAGCAAAGCCTGCTGAGATCACCTTAATCGCCGATAACTCAAATGAAAAGCTACAGCAATCCATTCGCAGAGTTGAAAACCAACTGCAAGCCTACAGCGGTGAAATGGGCAGCTTACGCCTCATTGCACGTGGGATTAACCCCGCTGTTGTGCAGCCAATTAAAGTGGTAGTAGAAGATCAAGCAACGCCAGACTCTAAAGGCGGCTTTATTTTAGGCATTGCCATTTTCACCATGATTTATTCGGTGTTTATCTCAGGCATGAACTTGGCTATTGATACCAGTGCGGGCGAACGTGAGCGTAATTCATTAGCACTGCTGTTAAGCCACCCTATTAGTACGCGCCAATTAGTACTAGGTAAAATCATTGCAGTCACCTGCTTTGCATTGCTGGGCTTATTGCTGATTTTAATCGTTTCTAAATTTGCCTACACCTTTGTGCCCTGGCAAGAGCTTGGCTTTAGCGTAAATATTTCGCCAGACTTTATGGGGCTAATGCTATTTATTGGCATTCCACTCGCCATTATGGCGGCAACATTACAATTGTTTGTGTCATTTATGGCCAAAACATTTAAAGAGGCTCAGTCCTATCTCACCATGGTACTGTTTGTGCCGCTCGCCTTATCAATGGCAGCGAGCTACAACATTGCACCCGATGTACTGGAATGGTTACCTGTTTCAGGCCAGCAGCAAGCCCTAATGGCCTTTATTAAAGGTCGTGAAATCCCAATGCTGCAATTACTGGTGTCATCTGCAGCCACACTGGTACTGTCAATTGCACTTGCATTAGGACTAGAAAAACTGCTGAAAAGCGAGAAAGTAGTATTTGGTTTGTAAACGTTAATGGCATGCATGGGCAAGGTTGAATACCAAGCATGCTCATCATGCTAATACCTATCGGGATAAATAAGTGATCATTCTTATGCTGATTGGTATAAACCCTCATATAGGAAGGAGTCTGTTATGGAACAAGAATACGCCATTGTAGCTTTAGTCATTGTGATTACTGTTGGCACCACAGCGACTGAGATTTTTAAGCAGTATATGAAATCAAAAAGCGCTAATAAGTCAGGTCATCAGGCTGAAGAAATGAAGTTACTGCGACAACAAAACAATGAACTCAAGCAGCGAATTGCCACTCTTGAGAAAATTGTCACTGAGCCAGAGTATGATTTAAAGCAGCAAATTAACTCACTTTAATTAGCACTTAAAGCCCAAAAAGTATCGCTAGCAGCAGGTATGAGTATTAAATTTTTGTCGATAAGCACGCGGGCTTAACGTGGTGAGTTGGATGAATAGTTTTCTAAATGAGCTAACATCCTCATACCCGACCCGCTCGACAATTTGCTCAATGGCCAATTCTGTTGTTTCTAGTAATCTTTTTGCTTCATCTACTCGAAGGCGCTGCATATAGCTCGCTGGCGTTTCATTCACGGCTTTTTTAAAGCGCCTAATCAACGTGCGTTTGCCTACGGCAAATTTATCTGCAATATCATCTAGCAGCCAATGCCGGCTCAAATCAGCCTGCATCCAACGCTGTACGTTATGTATTAATTCGTCTTTATGCTGTTCAGGATTAATCGCCATTGTCATAAAGGGTTGTTGAGAGCAGCGATTAGGATCGATCAGCAATATTTTCGCTATCTGCTGCGCCATTTGTTCACCTGCTAAAATCGAAATAAGATGCAGCGCTAAGCTTAAATTGGAAGTTGTCGCACCTGCGGTATGTATATGGCCATCAGACACCACCAATGAATCCATACATAACTGCACATCTTTAAAGTTGCGCTCAAACATCTCGCTAAGCCACCAAACCGTTGTTGCGCGCCTTTGGTTTAATAAGCCAGATGCAGCAAGCAATAATGTTGCTGAACAATAAGCAGCAACGGGCTTTTCAGCAGCCGAAAAGCGCGATAGTGGTGCTATTAAAGGTTCAAAATCGGTTAAAAATGCTTGAAATTCAGTTCGGTTAGTCACAAATGCAGAGGCGAGTATGACGGCATCAGCCTGCAAAATATCATCAGGATGCGCTAGCCCTTTGGCGGGCACTTCAAAACCTTGATTGGTTTTTACATTATGACCGTCAGCTGAGATGACATGACAGTGAAATAAGTCTTGTTTGGCATCTTGATTTATACGGCGCCAATAACTATTACAAAAACTAAATACATCAAGAAAGCTCACCAGGCCACTCGCCACTACGTTACCCGCCGCTAAAATATAAATTGTTTTCATTACGCCCCCCAGAATGTCACTTTTGACTTTATATTTGTCAATAATGACACTTAAAATCGATTTGTCTAGTTTTTATACTGTTAATCACAGTGAGTCATTAGCAGTAAGGACACAAGTCATGAAAAAAATCAGCCAGCATATAATTATTAGTCTCAGTTATCTCGCTGTCAGTTGGGGGTTATTACTGTCATTGAACTTCAATACGGCGCCCAATGTATTTACCCATCTGATAGCGATTCCCTTTCTCACCATATTTACTGGCTATAGCGCCCACTTAATCTTTAGGAAAGGGCTGTAATCGTTATTGAAAGCCCATAAAAAAGCGCATTGCAGGCTAACATCCCGCAATACGCTTAATAATGATGACTACAAGATGAGTAATCTAGATAAGCTGAAATCGGCTTAAAAAGTTATTTTGCTTTCGGTCTGAATGGCTTAATCACAGACTCGTCACACTCTAAGAATGGACCATCCATTAAATCAATGCAGTATGGAATGGCTGGGAATACCGCATCTAAACATTCACGAATTGATTTTGGCTTGCCAGGTAAGTTAACAATCAGCGAGTCTCCACGTAAACCTGCTGTTTGACGAGATAAAATAGCTGTAGGCACAAACTTTAATGATTCAGCGCGCATTAGCTCGCCAAAGCCTGGCATCATGCGATCACATACTGCTTCTGTCGCTTCAGGTGTCACATCACGCTTCGCAGGACCTGTTCCGCCGGTGGTCACAATCAGACTACAATTTTGTTCGTCAGCCATTTCAATCAATGTGGCTTCAATCACTGCAGTTTCGTCAGGAATAACCTTATAAACAGGCTCCCACTCTGATGTTAAATATTCATTTAGCACATCAATAATGGCTTTTCCCGATAAATCTTCATACACACCTGCACTTGCACGGTCACTTACCGTAACAATACCGATTTTAGCTTTGGTCATGACGAGGTCCTTAAACTTGATCATTAAAATTACTGTAAGACTAAATGGATTTTTAGACTTTAGATGCGGCTAAAATACCACAATTTTATCGCTGAAGCGGAGAGATTGATCAAGAGTTACAGCGATGAAAGCTATAAACGGCTGGCAAACCAATATCTGGGTTTCCAATACACATTATCCATACTCGAGATCATCACGCCTTTTTTAGTCGAAACATGCAAAAAACGATGTCCACTTAAATACACACCAACATGGCGACCTGAACCTGTGGTTTTAAAAAAGACTAAGTCACCGCTTTGAAGATCACGCTTATTAATGCGTGTACCAAGGTGAGTTTGCCCTTGTACTGTGCGTGGCAAACTTGGGCCGACGAGATCTTGATAAGCCACATACACTAACCCTGAACAATCTAACCCTTTTTTAGTCAGCCCACCTAAGCGATAAGGTGTCCCTTGCCATTGCTGATGAAACTGCAGCAGTCGTGCTTCATTCCATAAGCGTTCATCAGCTTTGGGAATGTCAGTTGATGCTTGAGTGCCTGACGGCAAAGGCGAATCGACTTGAGCAGCACATGCGGTCAGGAAAAAGCATACAAATGTGATAACGGCTCTTAATACCATACATTCATTTCCATCTAGTTTATCGCCTTATATCAGCATAACTATTTGTACAAACCATTTAGGTTAGTCTAATTGTAATTGATTCAAATGAAATCTTATAAAACTCGCTACGAATATCTCGCACCTAAACACTACAGCTGAACAAAAAAACAGCAAAATTAACACACAAACTGTCAACAACATGGTTACAACAATACATACAACAATACATACAACAATCTCAATTGTATTCCCTATCTTGCTGAATAATATAGTATTTAAGTATTATACTTAGCTAATAATACCCCTAAAGAGGTAAACTGTGAGTTGCATTCGATTTAGCACCATAGTGATGTGATAACTTCGCAAAAGATGAATAACTCAAACGCTTGGTAAAACTCATGGAAAAACAATTATCAAGGCTAGATTACTTTACGCTTAAAGTTCTGATTGGCCTATTTGAATATAAAAATGGTAGCGTTGTAGCTGAAAAACTCAACAGCACCCAGCCAAAGGTGAGCCGTGCACTCAGCACAATGCGAGAAGTTATTCATAATGAATTGTTTATTCGCCAGCAATACGGTCTTCAACCAAACGCCATGGCTGAACGTTTATACCCTTTAGCCAAAAATATCATCAGTGCATACGATGATATGGCTACGGCCGCAAAGACCCAGCCTGAAAATGATCTCGTACTCCATATCAGCGCTCCCGAGCAAATGTCGATGTTTCTTTTAGAATCGATTGATAAAACCAGCGAGATGTTAGGCGTTAGTCATATCGTTGATATCCACCCATGGACAGAAAGTGCTGAACAAAAAATTGCACAAGGAAAAATAGACTATGCTATTTCTTCTTTTCCTTTTAGCCATGACAATATAATCAATAATAAGTTGGGTGATATTGAGTTCTGGTTTTTAGCGGTACGTAAAGGGCATCCAATCCTACAGCAGCCAATAACCCTTGAAAGTATTCTTAAGAATCGCCTAGTATTCATCCACAATGGCCCCACATCAGCGCTTACTGAAATCGTGAGTCGTTGTAGTGAAATCACTCACTTGAAAGCAGACATCAGTTTGATCACATCAAGCCTTGTCATGGCATTTGAACGTGTCGTTAACTCAGATGATATTTGCTGGGCTCCTTCGGTCTTCCCATTTGAATTAAGTAAACAAAGAGATGACATTGAGCTCATTGATATGACCGAGTTCTACTATACTCACCTTCAAACCTCCGCAAATATCGTTGCCCCCTGTCATTACTTACAATGTCATGAAGCTAAAACATCAGAGTTCACTGCGTTATTAATAGAAAACATGACCGATAATTTGAAAAAATATCAACAAGCGTATCGAAATATGAATAACAGTGATATTAATAATGATGAAGTGACAAGTAATGAAATAATTGCTGCGGAATAAAAACAAATAAGAATCAATAACAATTAGATTCTATTAATTTTTATAAAGTTAAAAATAATAAAGCCACTCAATATTAATTGAGTGGCTTTATTATTCAGTTTTATATGAACAATTAGTGAAGCGCTGAATGTACCAAACCTTGAATTTTTTCAGTTAACCATTGCAAGTTAGCTTCATGATTATTTTTATTATAAATCATATATAGCGTCGGTACTTTTACTTCCATATATAATCTATCAGATTCAACTTCAGCTAAACGACATGCGTGTAAACCTGGCGTTGTATTGATCATGTTATATATCGAGCTATATGGTAGTAAAGCAACCGCATTAGTTTGTCTTAAATACTCAAATAAACTGGAAACACCATTTAAATCCATTTCAGTATTAAGCGGTATTTTTCTACGATAACAATACTCTTGAAAAGCACTCATTCTCTGTTCTGCATCACCAACATTACTATTAACGTAAGGGTATTTCGCAATTGACTCTAAGGTTATTTCTTCTTTTAGAATTGGGTGTTTCTCATCACAAATTAAAAATAGCTTATTCAATTTCTTTAACGGTAATACAGCTAAATTATCATCTATGCTTTCCAAATTATCTATTGCTTTGCTACAACAGATACCAATATCAATATCCCCAGAGACAATATGATCAAGTGAAGACTTATTCCATGCAGAGATATTAAAATTGACATCTTTTCCTGCATCTCTAATGGACGTAAGCAACATCTTAGGAAAAGGAAAAGAAACAAGATCTGGCGCAACAATCTCAAAGTTATGAATATTATCAGCTATCGCCTCACCATTCAGCTGCTGCAGGCTGTTTGAACATTCAAGTATCTGCTTAGCAATCGGATAAACTTTGCCTGCAAACTCATTAGGCACCAAGCCATATTTTTTGCGAATAAAAAGCTCATTACCAAAAATTTCTCGTGCATGCTTAAGGCAACGACTTATCTTGGGTGCTGGCACATTCAATTTATTAGATACAAATGTCGCAGACTTGTTCTCATACAGATTAACTAGAATATTGATACTCAATAAATCTAGGTCACTATAACTAATATCTCTCATCTAAATACCTCCCAATGATAAGTTCATTTTAATAATACCCAATTTAAATTTATTTTTGTTATTTTATTTTAATTGTTTTATGAAAATGTTTGCTATGTCACTTATTTGGTTATACAGAAAATGAATAATAAATATTTAAATATCGGAATACTAAAAAACATAACACCTTTTTATATATAAAAATCTATAAACAGTGAAATAAAAACTTCACAAAAGCCACCAACCCCTTGTGACTGCTACTTTTAAATAAAGTAAAATCTCAACAAACAGAATAACAAACAAGCTAATTTCGAAAATCAAAATATCACATTTAAATATTCAAAAGTCGCAATTCAAAATATACCTTTTAAAATTTGTAAAATCTAAATAATAATAAACAAACTCAAATTTGATATTTAAATATAAAAATAACCATCCAATTATTTAATTGATTTAAATCAATGTTTATAAACCCTCACAAGGAAATACTGAATGTGCTTTAAAAATAAATTTAATAATCAATGAAAGTTTGGAGGCGTTTATGAACACATCAGTCATATTAAGCTATGCTTTTGTCTACTTTGTATTATTCCTTGTTGTTCCTTTTGTTCTAGTAACATTTACAATGACATGTATAAAGTTTTTCAAAACCAGCAATGTAGAGAATGTGGGCGTTAATATTAAATTGAATCCTGAAAAAATTGCGAATAAACCCGTTGGTTTTTTCAATAAGCTCAATTCAATTGCTAAAGGTAAATATAATATTTTATACGGTACTACGATGGATAATATTGTAGATATTGATAAAACAGACAAGCCAGAAGATGCTCACAAGCATCTACAACATTGTCACCTCGATTATGTTGTCGTCGATGATAACTCAGCAGTCAAACTGGTGATTACAGATCCTCAACACAACACACCTGAAAATAATGAGTTCATCGACCATTCATTAGCAGAGGTTGGTATTAAAGTGATTCACTTAGCTAAAAACCAACAATGTGATGAATCATTAATTCGCAACTCTCTCGCAGCTTAGTGCTATCGAGTGCTGAAGCTAGGCTTCAGCACTCAAATCCCTATTAGACGTTACTGTATCACTGAATTATGTGAGGGCTCATTATGTCCAGAATTTCAAAAATCACCCTTCCCTTGTTGACCTCTATTTTGATGGTGGTACTCGGTTTTACCACGCCTGTCGCCAAGGCTGACACCCCTGAATTTAAAATGAATCAAAATCGCCAATGCATCATGTGCCATAAGAAAAACGGCAACATGTATGGCATGCATGCAAATGACGCATTAGGTCAAACCTGCCAGGACTGTCATGGCGAGAAAGGTAAGCATCCACGAGGCGAATCAGAACTCATTGGTTTTGGTGAAAACTCCCCCGCTACAGCAGCACAACAAACAGCTGCCTGTATGGCTTGTCACGGTCAAGAAGAATTAGCCGCTGCAGATTGGACCCACAATGTCCATTCTAACAAGGTTAACTGCGCCGACTGTCACCAACTGCATCCAGAAGTTGATCCAATTATTGGCATAACTGAAAGCAAGCGCATCGCATCATGTGTTAGCTGTCATGAAAGCAAATAATTAGGAGGATAAAACGATGAAAAAAGAAAGAAGACTATTTTTAAAAGGAGCATGTGTTGCAGCCGTTGGCGCTGCAGGCGCATCTGGCCTAAGTATCGCCCACTCTGGCGGTCAAAAAGAAGATAACAGCACAAATTGCAAATATGCCCTTATTCATGATGAAAACAAATGTATTGGTTGCGACGCTTGTTCCGTCGCTTGTCGTGAAACCAACAATGTACCAGAAGGGGTTAGCCGTTTAGATATTGAGCGCGAAGGGCCTTTTGGTGAATATCCCAATCAATTTTATCGTTTCACCCGTAAGTCCTGTCAGCAATGTGAAGGCAAACCATGCGTTAACGTTTGCCCAACGGGCGCTGCCTACCATGATCCTAAAACTGGCATTGTCAGCGTTGATGAATGGAAATGTGTTGGTTGCTTGTATTGCATCGCTGCTTGTCCATATCAAATTCGCTTTATTAACCCCGTCACTAAAGCCGCTGATAAATGTGACTTCTGTAAGGAGACCCGCTTAAAAGAAGGTCGCCTACCAGCATGTGTTGAAGCTTGCCCAACAAAAGCGCTCACCTTTGGTGACCTTAAAGATCCACATTCACAAGTGGTTGAAGTCCTTAAAACGACGCCTAACTACCGAAGTAAAACCGAACTGGGTACACGCCCTAAAGTGTTCCGTATTGCTTCCCAAGAGGGAGAAATCAAGTTATGAGCCCATTCCATTTTGACAGCCTCATTTGGCACTGGCCAATCGCCATTTACTTATTTTTAGCAGGGATCTCTGCTGGGGCAATTTGTTTTGCAGTATTACTAAAGCACTTCAAATTGGGTAAAAACGCTTATAAGTCTAGCTTTGTAAGAGCTGCATGTCTTATTGCTCCTCTTGCAGTATTTGCTGGCCTTGGGATCCTGGTCGTTGACTTAACCAAGCCGTTTGATTTCTGGAAAATTTTGGTTTTCTACAACCCAACTTCAGTGATGTCAGTGGGCGTTGCTGTACTGATGGTTTATCAAGTGGCTTTATTCTCATGGTTGGCTTGTTTATTCCAAGAGCCTATCCGTCATTGGTGTAATGACCGTTGGCCTATCGTCGATAAAGTGCTGGATATTTTGTTAAAGATGGAAGCAACGATTACAGGGTTACTTGTCATCTTGGCACTATCATTAGGCGCCTACACAGGCTTCTTACTGTCAGCATTAACCACATTCCCAATGCTGAATAACCCTGTACTACCAATGCTGTTCTTAATCTCGGGTATCTCTTCTGGCGCGGCAGGCACATTGCTAGGTGGCGTATTAATGAAAGGCAACCCTGATGGTAAAGAAGTGCACTTTATCCATAACATTGAGATCCCACTTATCCTGCTTGAACTCGCTTTATTATTTACCTTCTTCGTAGGGTTAATTTTAACCGGTGGTCAAAGTCAGGTTGCTGCACTCAATGCCATTGGTGAAGGTTTTTGGGGCTGGGTGTTCTGGGCAGGGATTGTCGTTGTCGGTCTAGCTATGCCGCTTGCATTTAACCTATTTATGACAGCATCAGCAAAAYGCAAATTCTCTTATGTCGCCATCACAGCAAGTTGTAGCCTATTCGGTGTCCTCTTGCTTCGTAATTTCATTCTTTATACCGGTCAAATGACCGTAGCTTAATCATTATTTAGGAGTTAACCATGCTTAAAGTTTTAGGACTATCGATTTTACTGAGCTTCTCTGGTGCTGCATTTGCTGAATCAATTGCAGACACTCATACGGACATGGCTGGATGTGAAGCTTGCCACATGGATGGTGAACCATCAGCAGATATGGCGTATGAAAACCAAACCTGTATCGATTGTCACGGTGGATTAGATAGTATTGATGGTGAAATTCATCAACAACATGATGGCGTTTTAGATTGTGGAACCTGTCATATCGTGCATGAAGTTCAAGATCCAAACGATACTTGTGCTGACTGTCATTAGCATATAAAGCGCTTCGTCGAACCATTCACGAAGCGCATTAATTAAACCACCAGCAAACAATGTCACTGTTAAGAAATCGTATCATTAAGCTTTTTAAAAGTGACTGTTCAGTCTTACCCAAAGCACTGAAAGTGATTAATAGCCATGTAATTGGCTAATCCATCGAAGAAATGACTTTAGCCATTTCGTCGTATTAACAAGGAAGTCATTGGGCAGGATGCCATTTTACTTGTATCTATTGCACGTTAACTAAGTACTTTGCCGAAAGGTATTGCCCCTTATGCAAAGTGAGTGCACCCAACCTCCAAATGGGTTCGCCACCCTTTAAAGGGTGGCTTTTTTAGCGATTGGCCTATATTTCCCTATTATTCTGGAAACACTTCTAAGGTCAAATAAAGGCTAAAGTGCTTCACATCTATATCTGCTGCATCTGGAGCATTAACATGGGTTTCTGCAATTAATAAGTAAAAACCTGCTTGGCTTGGGGTAAAACTAATATCACCATTTTGGCTCACATCCAAAATTTGCTCATCTCGGTCATTACGGTGACGTGTTCCGGCTTTAATCAATTTCACTTTAGTGTTTGTCGTTAAAGGTTTTCCATTAAAAAGCAATTGAAACTGTGCAGTTTCATTAGCAAATAAATCATTCGGGTGGTTTTTTTTACTCACGATTTCAACGCCAGTCCCAGTAGGCGCAATCGCCTGTTGAGTCACACTGTTTAACGTCACAAACGTTTCTACCCTTGATGCTGTTGTTCGACGAACCACCTTTGTTGCTCCGGCAGGAATTTCAGGTGACGGCCCCCATAAACGAGCAGGCTGACCTTCAGCGTTAACAAAGGTAGTCATAAACACATCCGGTTGTACCAAGCCGACACGATACGTCCCCTCATGAGCTAAGGTCACATCAGCAACAGACATACGTGAATACGCCGCCCATTGTGTGTCTAATGACACCTTGCCATCTGGCGCGATCACCGTGTATTCAAGGTTTGCAAAATATTCTTTTAGCTCACCGACATCTCGTCCTGAACCACTGTCGCCCAATGGTCTATCAGGGTGAAAAATATCATTAGAAATACTCGCCAATACGGTAATAGATTGAGGTGCTTCACCTGATAACAAGGTATGAGACGGCAGAATAAACCGTTCGTGTGCCGTGCTAGTAAATACGGCAAATACACTTGCTATCACCACGACTGCACGTGAAATAAGCTTAACGTTAACTGACATATTGATCTTCCTATTTGATAAGTAATGTAACTGTGCCTAGCTCTTGTTTTCCTTCAAGAACCAACTGCTCTTGTTTGTTACTGGGGTATGAAAACGTTTGGCGTAAATATTCGCGACTCCCTTGCTCTCTGACTGACTCAACGTGTAATACATAATCGCCTGCTGGCAGCATTGCTCCAGTTCCCAATCGACCATCCCAATGAATGCTATACACTCCCGGCTTACGCGTAGCGCCACTCACGGCTTGATAATCAGGTGAACCACTACGACCTATTTTTCGCCACCACTGGCGTAAGTCTTTAAACCAGTCAGCTTGTTGTCGCCAAAAAGCCAATGTATGCACTCCCTGACGCTGCGGAGTTTCAATCCAGATCGCCACATACGGTTTATGGTATGGCGCAGCTTTTATATCTGGAATCTCAACCGACACCGTAAACTCCTGAGCTTGCAGCCAAGTGGGTGTCATTAATAAACCGATAAGTAACAACAACGCGATCTGTAGCCGCACCATGAGTTTTGTTGCATTATTTTTCATTGAATTTCTCCTTGTTGCGATTACCTTGGCACCGCTATCAAATACACCACTAAAGGTGTAATGCTGCCCAATGCCACCACCATTAATCCCATGCGGCGGTGTTTGGCGTTTTGAAGCAAAATAATCAACCCTGTAATCGAAAACAGTAAAATCAGCCCTGCGGACACATCAATCACCACAGACCACACATTGCCGCTATGCCTGCCTTTATGCAGGTCATTCACTAACCCCAGTAAGCCTTGGCTACTGTGTTCAATTTCAATGAGTTGGTCATCAAGTAACACGGTGACAAAGGCATAACCTGCAGGCAAAGGGTAGTCAAAGGTGATTTCGCCCATGTCCACCAGCACATCAATACTGCGTGGAGAAGCCAGTGCCGTTTTTTGTTCGATATAGGCTTGCAGCGCGTTAAGCGGATACTCTCCTTCAAACTGAGCAAATTGCACAGGTAAAGGTAAGCTTTGGATTTCGCTTGTGGCTTGAGCAGTCCAAGAGGGGTGATTAAGGGTAATCCCCGTAAGGCTAAAAAAGACTAACAGGGAAAATAAAGTGCATGACACATAAATGTGTAACCAGCGGCAAAAGCTAAAAAAGCGTTTTGCTTTTGCCGTACGTAGCCATGAAGTTGCCATTAGAATTGATATGACACCGTGGCCTTAATATTACGGCCAGGTTCAAAATCTTGCAGATACAACTCGCCAAATCGAGGATGGAAAGACACCCCTGTACGAGAAGATTGCGAAGCATAATATTCATCAAATAAGTTATCGACACCTGCAATAATGGTTAACCCTTCAACCGCTGCAATATCCCATCTGGCATTGATGTTATGCACGGTATAACCTTGCTTACTGTTATCAAGACTTGCACCGTCTAAATCAAGTCCAGCAGGCACGTCATCGGCATAAAGCAGTTCCCAATTAAACGACAACCCCATGTCATCCAATGCATAACCTAAGGTTGCACTGACAGTATCACCTTGTTGTCTATCTAATCGTGCTCCGTCTAATTCACTATATTGTTCAAACGCCTGTAATTCACTTTCAGCACTTGAGTAGGTTACCGAGCCTGAAAAACCACCATTGAGATAATTAATGTAGGCCTCATAACCTTCAATATCCATATCGCCGATATTGTCTTTCCAATAACGACCTCCAGAAGTAGCAGGTGCTGTAGCATAATCGTAGATGTAGTCATTGATTTCGGTTTTAAATACGGTTGCCCCTAGGGAAATATTATCATCACCAAATGCTTCAAATTGATATGCAAAAGCTAGCTCATAGTTAACCCCAGTTTCGGCTTCAATGTCTTGATTGGTGGTGTCATATAAACCTGCGCCGACAAACACTTCACCAATTTCAGGCCCCTTAAATAACTCTGTAGCACTGACATTAAACACTAAATCATCAGTAGGCTGAATGGCTAACGCTAACGCCCATGCAGTATTATCAAAGTCGTTATCAACGACCTTAGAATCCACTGAATATTGGTCATAACGTAAGCCAGGGATCAAACTGATGTAATCGTTAAAGGCAATTCGATCTTGAACAAAAATAGCAATGTTTGACGATTCTTCAGCAGACTCATCCGTGCTAGCAGTGTATCGAGCAGAGTAATCTGTATCATGTTTCACATAATCAAAACCATAAGTAAAGTCATGCTCCCACAGAGCTGTCAGCGTGGTTTCACCTAATAAGTTTATGCCTTGATTCTTTGCCTCTCCGGTGACAATCGCAGCCCACCCTGCGTAATCAGGATTATCCGCATAGCCCGTTTCATCACGCCACAGCTCGCTGGTATTGGAGTATGCTGCCGCTTTTATCAAGCTTGACGCCAAACTTAGCTCGTAATTAAGCGCCAAGGTGTCACGCGTAAATTTCGTCGGCCAAAGCAGTGGCACATTTAATGACTCGGTAATAGCGATATCAGTTGCAAGCCCCATATCAGGGCGGTAGCTGTAGTCACCTTCGTCGGTGTACTTTTCATAACTAAGTTGAATACGCTGATTATCGCTCGGCTCCCAGCCGAACTTAATTAGTGCATCATCAAGTTCGCCCTCAAGCCCTCTTACCGTGCCGTCGGTACCTTCAATGACATCGCCATTTGAATCGGTAATTTCTCCGCCACCCACTTCGTAATTTTCACGATTGACCAAATTGTAATAACCAAGAAAATCAACACTGTCAGTCATCAAACCATAAGCTGTGGCTGAGTAGGTTTGTCCAGAGTTATCGCCAGCCCCCACTTGCACGCGTCCACCAAATCGTTCACCCGATTGCAATAAGTCACGTGCTTGTTTGGTTTCAAATCTTACCGAACCACCTAAGCCACCGTTAATGACTGAATTGTTACCCACATCGATATCAACTGACTTCAAAATATCAGCGTGAATTTGCAAGTTACCCATGTGGTGATACATGTAGTTATTTTGCTTAGCACCATCAATCGATATGTCTAAGTCTTTATCATCCATGCTACGAATCGTAATACGCTGATTTAATGAATGTGCTCCGCCAACATCCACACCAGGAATGCTGCGTAATAAGTCACTGATATGATCAGCCTGTTTACTGGCAATGGCTTCTTCTTTTAAATACATAGAAGAGGCATTTACAGTGGTACTCCATACTGTCACACGTTCTATTTCAGTGTCTTCAGACTCAGCCGAAAATACCGCTGAAGAAGTAAGCACTGTAACAACAGCTAAGCTTGTCGAACTTATTTTAAAGCGCTTGGGTAACATAACGATTCCTTGTGGATGAAATTTATTCCGAACAACTGTAATGAGAATTATTATCATTATGTTACCACTGTGTTATGGTGTTTGTTTCACTCATTGTTATGCGAAATCGCCAAGCTGTTATGCGTAATCGCCATTTACTATGAAAAGGCAACTTAGGTATGAATCCACGCTTATCAAAGGTTGAGTTATCAAGAAAAATCAAAGATGCAGGCTATGAAGATGCTTTTATTGAAGCAAAAGATATTGCTTCAAAGGAGCTGATTACCGGTAAGGTGTATTTTAAAAAACTGCCCAGTGGTATTGATGTACACTGCGTTAATATGACAGAGCATACTGAGGGTTATAGCAACTCGCAGATTGATGCCTGCATTAGCATTAATGTATTACTCGCCGGTAAGGTTAGCTTTGCACTGGAACATCAACGCTATGATATTCAAGCGCAAAGTTCGCCTGTATTATTCATCAACATTATCAATTCACAGCAGATATTTACTCGGTTTTTTACTCAGCAACAGCAGGTCAAAAAAGTCAATTTAAGCATTACCAAGCAATGGTTATTAACCCGCTGTGGCAGCATGGCTGACAGGCTGCATATTGAGAAAATATTTGCCTCGGCTCAGTCTGTTTTTCAGTGGCCATGCACTGAAAAACAACTAACATTAGCCGCTGAGCTGTATCAAAAAAGCCTCGATGAAACACTTAACTTCCAATGGGAATTAGAGCAACTGGCATTACAATTTTTTTGTGACAGTTTTACGCTACTGAGTGACAACCTCGATCGAGATGCGATTCCCCCAAAAGAGCCTGACGTTAACAACTCCCCTATACCAGTAAGTCAGTTTGATTTTGAGGCAAAAATTGAATCCTTACTATTTGAATCATTATCTCTCAAACAAATCGCTGACAAACTTGGCGCGAGTGTTAGTACCTTACAACGTTATTTTAAGTCGCATCACCAACTGACACTCAAAGAGTACATCCGCAATCAGATCCTTGAGCATGCAAGAAGACGCCTTATTTTTGACAATCAATCAGTGGGGGAAGTGGCATACCACTCAGGATACAACCATGTTTCTAACTTTTCTTCGGCATTCAAAAAGTACTTTTCGATGACGCCAATTGAAATGCAAAACCAATACAGAAACCTTGAGTAACTAGGCTTACATCACCACTTGCTTAAACAAGTTTTGCACGATAAACAAACCAATAAAGCACGCTACGGCCGATAATATTGGTGTGATAACCCAGCCCACTAATATCTTACCTAATACAGGCCATTGAATTGGCAATCGCTTTAAAAAAGCAATGCCTATCACGGCACCAATCACGGCTTGCGAGCTCGATACCGGCACCAATGGAATCGCTGGTAAGCCCATATTTACAAAGCCATTTGACAATGACTGCGACGAGAAAATAAATAGCACGATGGAATGCGCCATTACCACGACCCATGCGGTTACAGGTGTCATTGAAATCAAGTTACCACCCACAGTCATCATCACTTTTTTAGAGTAAGTAAATACCCCAATACTGATAGCAACAGCCCCTAAGAAAAACAACTGCATCGCCCCAGTAAACTCTATTCCAGCCAGCTCGATGGTATCGATAGGCGCGCTTAATACAAACACCCCCATCACATTAGCAATGTTATTCGCTCCTAAACTGTAGGCACCAAAAGCGCCAGCTAAAATCAAACCGACTCGAGTCCATTGGTCAAGCTGGAATAACCCAGGACGCCACCAGTTAATTGCTTTGGTCACCGCCTTATACAACAAAACTGCCGTAATTGCCGCTAAGATTGGACACATCACCCATGTGCTTAAAATTTTAGTGAGCACTTCGGGATCAGTTGCCATGCCACTGAATAGGTTCCAGCCAATAATCGCCCCTACAATGGCTTGCCCTGTGGATACTGGTAAACCTGATTTTGTCATTAAGTACACGGTTGTTGCTGCAGATAAAGCCACTGTGAAAGCACCACCAATAGCTGACACTTTACCCAGCGCGCCTAACGTATGTGACGCACCAGCACCACTTATCACAGCGCCTAAAATGACCATCACCGAACAAATCATCGCGGCAGTAGAGAACTTCACCATCCTTGAGCCAACTGCGGTACCAAAGACATTCGCAGCATCATTTGCACCCAGTGACCAACCTAAAAACAAGCCACTTGAAAGAAACACCCAAATCGCAATATCCATTTGCACTCCTTACTGAACGCGTTTTAACGTGAAAATGGCTACCCTGTCACTGATGTCTTCGGCTAAATTAGCCACTTGATCAATTCGGTCAAAGAAATAACGCAGCTGCACTTTGTTAATAAGTGGCAAGTCTGTATCAAATAAAATCGTTTTAGCTCGAGTACAGGCTTTATCTGCATCAGACTCAAACATGATCACTTTTTGATGATATTCCTGCACCCGCTGTAAATCGGTAAAAAAGCTTTTGGCGCACAATAAAGTGTGGTCAATGGTATTGCCTACAGCCTTAAGTAACACCATCAAATCAGCCTCAACCGCCTGAGGGATTAATGGCTTTTCAATTTGCAGGTGCAAACCTATAGTCTCTTGGCGATTGATTAGGCGGTCAGTTAAATCGATAAGTGACGCTACATCACCCCGTAAATCTGGAATAAGCGTCTTTCGATATAAGGTTTGTTCAATTTCTCGCTTGAGCACATCGGCTTCATGTTCAATAGCTTGTAATTCAGCTAACGCATTGGAAAACTCATCACTATTAGCGCCATGGGTGAGATACATTTGCCACATATAAACAAACTTATGTTGCGCTAAGGTCACTTGATCTAGAAATAAAAAAACATTGGTTTCGGTAGATTGACTCTGAGAAAGAAGCGTAGAAATCCGAGAAAAGCCAAACATTGGCATCTCCTTGTAGTATTGATAATGGAAGGTAAAGCGAAAACATGACCGGGCACTACCAATGGGAGTGAGGGTGATAATACCCAGTCATGGGTGAGTGCGGGAAACTAGTTGAATCCTTTACTCATTTTAAAAGTGGAACTTGTTTTCGAACCACTATGACCATGCTCATAACCGACAGATTCAACTTGTTGGTATAAGTATTGGTACATTTTTTCTAATTGCGCTTTGTCTTTAACATGCCCTTTAAACGAGAACTCATTAAAGCTGATACGTGGCTTACGGTAGTATGGAGTCCATACTTGAAAGTCCACTTCTACATTATCAAAACGCTTATCTTTTACCGCCCCTTCCCAGCCATGGGTGCGCATGACCATTGTTTGAATAACCTCATCTTGATGAGCTTCATAGATGTCGCCAACGATGTCCCACAACACAGAATGGCGCTTTAACACCTTAAATACCGAATCGATATCCACGTTTCTGACATCAATATCTGCTGGAGAATATGGCACGTCATAACTCACACTGTATGCCGCTTTACCATCGGTATAGTCAATTTCCGCTTTACGGTAATTAGACAGTTCACCAAAACTTTCTGGGTCAGCTGCACGTAGTTTCACGGTAATTTTACTTTTGCGAGGCTTACTCACATCTTCGCGCACACGGATATTGATATCCTTGGCTTTGAAAGCGCGATTTGGCGTATCTAAGTAAGTCACCAATTTGACTTTAAGGCGCTCTTCTAAATCGATAAAATTAAATGCTTCTTTAAATTCATCGGTTTGCTTAGTCGCTGCATAAGGCATCGTTTTAGCTGTCCCCGTATTCACGTGATACTCAAGTGAAGTAAACGCATCTGGCGATAATGCATAGGCACTAGAGCTTAAACACACATTCACCAAGCCAATTAAAAATAGATTATTTCGCATCAACATATCCCCTTAAATTAGAATGCAAATTGCAATCTGGCTTGGAAAATATTGCCATCTTGATCGTACATTTCGACACCGTTAATGTCGGTATATGGCTGCTTATAATCCGACTGACTGCGAACATAGTTAAACTGCGCTTTTAGGTTATTTTCTAAGTACCAGTTTACCCCCACGATGTAATCGGTTTTTTCTCCGCCATAGATATCGGCATCGGTATCATCGAAGTTAGCAACATCAACACGTGCAGCGATTTCCCAAGCACCATAGCCACCAGCAGAAATCGCATTTTCAGGTTTTACTGATTTAAAGGTGCCTTTCTTACTACCATAGTTCCATTGCTCGCCCGTTAAGGTATACACAGCTTGTAAGTAATAGGCATCAACGCTTACCGACTCATCGTCAACTTGATCCGCTTTTGACGTTACATATTCACCTTGGATCAGTAAATTACGGTGCTGATAAGCCAACTCTAAGCCATAACTTTGCACTGATTCAGCATCAAACTTACCAGTATCAATAGTGCGGCTAACGGGTTTACTGCTAGGTCTTGCACGGTAACGCATTTCTTCAGCTTCACTATTATTGTTGGTGTACATACCACTCACACCAATATGCAATAAATGATCACTGGTATTAATCGGCGCCATAGTAAAGCGGCCGTTGTAGACATCTTGTTTGAAGTTTAAATCATCATCATTGATGTTAGCGGTTGTACCTAAGCCCAGCATCAAGTTGTAGTCATTACCTTTATACAACCATTGCACACCCACATTACGATCTGGTGAGAAGGTATCTGTGCTCGCACGCTCTAAAAAAGCAAGGTGAGCAGAACTGCCTGTCGCCTCTAAGCCGAAGCCAAATTTTTGAAAACCAATTTCAAGCTCTTGGTTCTCCCAGCCACGGTAACTCACATTGGCATCTTTGACTTCTACTTCTGATTCCCCATCAAAATCAAATTCTAACGAGTACTTCCAAACATTTGAAAAGTAACCTTCTACACCAAAGCGGACTCGTCGGAAGTCGACCGTGTTTGCTCCGCCTTCAAATTCACGTTTACTGCCAGTGTAGAAATCATCAGAGTTCACATAGTCCAATTGAATACGACCAGAAAACTCCATGGTCGACTTGCCGTCTTTCGATATAAACTCTGGTGACGGGCTGCTGCTTGAGAACGTTAATCGGTCAGTTTGATTAGCGGCATCTTTTGCTTCAATTAATTCCATTTCTAGTGCATCTAAGCGTTCTTCTAGTTCTGTCACACGGTCGCTATCAGCTGCCATTGCAGCACCTGAAAAACAAAATAACGATATCGCGACAGCCTTAGCTACGCCCGAAACTGAAAACACATTTTCTTTGCTCATCTTTCTCTTCCTTAGATTTATTTTAAGACTAATGTGGAACAAAAATGTTTCTATCCTGTTAGGCATAGAGTAGATCTACAGCAGAAGAAAAAACATGATCAACATCAACTAATTACAACTTAATCTGACAATTATTAACTAATGAGATCTGGGTGCAACTTGTTCATTGTCGGGTGTTTTTTTTATATTAGGCAGCCGAATCCCGCATTAGAATTATCTCAATTCAAACGCAACGATTCCCGGTCTTTTAGGTTAAATTACCTGTATGGTTTTAGGCTTTATATGAGAAGCGATTTGAGCGCCGTACCAGCCGATAAAATCAGAAAGTAATTATTTAACCTGTTCTAATCTATGGATCCCTTTACGGCTGGTCGTGAGTTTATAGCGTTGATAAACGCTATCAGCATCGGTTTTAATTTCTACAATAACGTTTATGGGATACACACTGTGCACATTGTATTGTTTTATGTTGTTATCTGTTTCTTGCCAGTGACAACGAATGGTTCTTGGTAAAAAACGTAAACGCTTACTTAAATTAAGTGTCAGTTTGTCTCTAAACTTAAATAAAGGTTCTTCACCGTTTTTTAAATGTGATTGATATAAGCGTTTATATACCAACGCTTCTTGGGAGCTATGGCTATCTGCACGGTAGAAACGTTTACGAAGCTGATTAATTTTGGCTGGTAAGGCCTCAGCCTTTTGTCGATACAAGGTTTCTTTGGCATCAAAAACAAGTTGACCAGAGTCGGCTTGATGAAAACGATAATGATGCTGAGAGTATTTAGAAAAATACTTCTCCATAAAATAGTTACGCCCCAATTCCTTGATGCGGTCTTTAAAAATATATGACAACACCAATGAAAAGAAAAAAGGGGTCGAGAAATTGCCAAAAGCCCTTTGGGTTGCAAAAGCCACTCCCGTGGCAAACGCCATTGCTAATGCCGCAGCAAAACCAAAAATAAGTTGCTCTGCCACTTCGCCGTTTTTAAGTCGCTTACGAGATAATTGATAAGGTCTATGAATGACTCGTTTTGCAATATGTAAGCGGTTAAGTAACTTTTCTCTGCCAGCTTCTGATTTAGGCATTAACGTCAGATTACGCAGTTCAGCCTCTTCGGTTAACCGATGAATGTGAGTATTCAGCCAAGCTTTTTCTTCTTTAGATGCCTTATGTTTCGCTTCTAGTAAACACTGGTGATAGTGGTAGCTAATGACATGCAATGCCAATTTAAATAATTTACTTTGGATAACACCCGCTTCATTGTCATGAACCTGTGAGAACTGCTCTATTCTGTCCCCCATAAACCGTAATCGCCGAGCACTGCCAATGGTAAGATCTTGCTCTGTCATTTGATGGGAAGGTAAAAAGTCTTCAGGTTGTAAATCGAGTAACCCGCAAACAAATTCAGATAAGGCCAACACATAACGACGTTGGTTGGCCTTAGCTGTAGCATAAGCAGTTTGCTTAATGATCAATAAATCACGATCAATAGTATTACAGCTGATGGGGTCAACTTTAATAAGCTGCTGTTGCTGTAGGAGATTATGATAAAAACTACTTTTATTCATGACGTCGCTATTGTCAGCCAACTTAGCAGGATAGAAGAAATACACCTGCAATTGCACTCGACTTAACTCAGGTGGAATTTCCAGCTGAATCGTTAAGTGGTACTCATCGGCTATCGATAGCGACAACATGACATTCACCCTACCATTGAGTGAAAGGTTGCTTCATTAGCATCGAGTTATAGTAACGCGCATCACCAGTGACTTCTTCTGCTAACCAACTTGGTTTATGAACGGTTTGCGCTTCATCTGTCAATTCAACCTCTGCGACAGTCAGCCCTTGGTTGCTGCCGTAGAACTCATCAACCTCGAAGATGTGTCCTTCGAAATCGACAAGATAACGAGTTTTGTCGATGACGCCTGGTTCACAGATTTTCAATAGTTCTTGCGCCTCTTCAACAGTGATTTCTTTTTCCCATTCATAACGCGACGCACCTGACTCATTACCAATTCCCTTAATGGTTAAAAACCCTTTATCGCCTTTTACCCGAACTCGCACAGTACGTTGCGGCACACTACTTAAATAACCTTGAATAATGCGCACAGACTTAGCTGCTTGAGCTTTAAATTCGTCACTTGAGACTAAATATTTACGTTCAATTTCTTGTGCCATGATAGCTATTCCCTAAAAATGAATTTGTCGCTGTTACCACTTTTGCCTATTAAGTCGGCCAAGTGAATTAATTCGCTAATGGCAAGTTTTTCATGCCGATAACACGCTTAATAGCTTGAAGGTAGTTAATGTTTTCAACCCCTTCTAAACGCAAATCTTTTACTGTTGTTTGGATATCATCAAGCTCGGTAGATTCACTGTTTACACTGACTAAGCGCGCACCGTTCACTAATACATTGGCGACCTCACAAATGGTGTTATTGACCATGTAACCAAAACGTTCTTTGTGAATTTTAACTGCTTGAAGATCTGGGTGGGCATCGATGATATCGATAAACTCTTCAAAGCTATAGGTTTCTTTCGCTAATGCAGGTTGTTCTACCATAAATGCAGGGAAAATCTCTTCTACAAGCTGAGATTTAGCAATCGGGAATTCTGCTTTTAACTTAGGATCCCACTGCTCTAGACCATCTACCGTTTGCACATAACTTTTAACATCCATTTTGCCATCGCGAATTTTGGTGTTATTCAAATCATTGGTGCGAGACATAATGTAAATCTCATCACTTTCACGACGCCATACCTTTTCTGGAACCGGTACAGATAAACGCGCCATACGTTCTGCAGCTTCAGTAAAGTCCTGCCCAAACGTACGGAACTCAAAGCGTGGTTTCGAAATTTCACCAATTGTTAATTCAGACATACTGTTTCCTTTCATATCAAGTCGTTGTTATTGAGTACCCTTTTACAGTACTCCTGTGATTGACAAAAAAAACAGATCTAGATCAACTTTTATTAATTTTAGTCTCAACCTAATCTTACAATCATAAATCAAAAGAACATATTTAAATAAATATAACCCATAAAAATCAACAAATTAAGCAAACCCCAAAGTTAACACAAACAAAAGTAAAAAATATTAATTGAAAACTAATTGGTTATTTTATTGATCTTGATCCAGTTTTATCCTCACGTTAAGGGGTATGGTTAGCCCATAAGGATTTCAGCTAAAGGTCATAAGAAAATGAGCAAAGAAGTTACGGAACGGATAGACCCCCTTGACATGAATCAATATCGAATGGAAAGGTTGCCTGTCAGATCAAAATCAAACTTTGAGTTGTGGCTAGCACGAAGCGGTATATGGATTGCCTTGGTGGTTTTTGTTGCGATATTAACCGGTGCTCCAGCCTCATTTTTAACTCAATTTGATCCCGCTATGCTAAGTCATTCGGCAGCAGAACACTTTCATGAAGTGGGCTTAACGGAGTTTAGTTGGCACGGCCAAGCCATGTTAGCTATCTTTTGTGCGGCGGTGATTCTATGGATTACCGAGCCTATTCCTAACTACCTTACTTCGCTAATGGTCATTATCGCCTTAGTGTTAACTGGCGTTCTGCCCGAGCGTCAAGCATACGCTCAATTAGGCCACCCTATTATGTGGCTTAACATTCTCTCTTTCATCTTGGCATCTATGTTGGTGTCCTCAGGCGCAGCCAAGCGTTTCGCCTTATGGTTTATATGCCGCTTTGGCACAAGCGCTACACCCATTTTTTATAGTTTTATGGTGATCAACCTAGTGCTATCAGCATTCATTTCAGCCACCACAGCAAAAGCCGCCATCTTGATGCCCATTTTTATGGTAATCGCTGCGGTGTATGGTGCCAGAGGCGGTGACAATAAGAATAATTTTGGCCGTAACTTAGTGCTGCAAAACTTACTACAAATCAACTTATGTGCAGGTGCATTTGTTACTGGCTCAGGAGCAAACTTATTAGCAGCAAGTTTAATTGCTGGCGCGATAGGGGGAAGTTTTTTCTTTGCTGACTGGATGATTGTCGCATTACCCATTGTGGTTTGTATGATTGTTATTGGCTGGCTGCTAGCAACAAAAATATTCTTTCCGTTGGCACCAGAAGAACGCTTACCGCAAATTGAAGGCGGTATGGAGCGCTTAAAAGAAGAACTAGAAAAAATGGGGAAAGTCTCATTCCGTGAGATAAAATCGATCGTCATTTTCGTCACCATTTTGGTTTTTTGGGCAACGGATAAATATCATGGCGTGAGCGCAACAGCGATAGCATTTATTGGTGCCATCGTCGCCTTATGCCCACGTATTGGAGTGGTGAACTGGAACCAAGTCGATGTCCCTTGGCATTTACTCCTATTCTCTGCAGGTGCTTACACCTTAGGCGCAGGTTTTAAACAAACTGACTTACCTAATCTGGCAGTAAATTTTAGCCTAGAATATTTTGGCATGGATGAATCAACCCCATTCAGTGTGTTTTACATTGCCCTCACTGGCGCCATGTTACTGAGCTCGCTAGTATTTCAGTCTAAAACGATGCGAACCATGTTGTTTGTGCCTATCGCAATTGGGATTGCACAGCGATTTGATTTCCCAATCATGAGCTTGGCATTGCCTGTCGCGTTATTGATTGAGCATGTGTATGTGCTTCCCTTTAACAGTAAACCAGCCTTGTTACTTTACTCAACAGATCAGTACAGTCTGAGCGATAGCTTTAAGTTTGGCTTTACGATGTTAATGATAGGCTGGGCCACCAGCATTCTAATGGGTGAAACCTGGTTTAGGTGGTTAGGTTATACCCCTAACGGCGTTTTTTGGTAAGATGTTTTTAGATGGTAAATACTTAATGATAATAAGCAGATATGAATTCAAATAAAAATGAAATTCGCAGTAAACTTGCTCTGCTTCAGCTAGCAACTGAACTTGGCAGTATCAGTAAAGCCTGCGATATTATGGGTTATAGCCGTGATAGCTATTACCGCTTTAAAAAACAATACGAAGAGGCTGGTGAGCGAGGGTTAAAAAACCTCTCTCGTAAAAAACCAGCCCTTAAAAATCGAGTCTCTCAAGAAGTTGAAGATCAAGTGATTGAGATTGCACTCGATTACCCTAATTACGGCCAAGCCAAAGCCGCTGAGCTGCTAACTGCTCGAGGGTGTACGATTTCAGCCAGTGGCGTTCGCACTATTTGGGTTAGGCATAATCTTGAAACCAAAAAAAATCGCTTAGTTGCTTTAAACAGCCACCTACGACAACAAAACCAGCTTAGCTTCAAAAGCCAGCATGATATGGAGCAGCTCTACAAGCTTGAACAAAATGAAACGGCTTTAGACTGTAAATATCCTGGCGATGTGTGTGTACAAGATACGTTTAGTATCGGAGTTGTTGAGCCTATCGGTCAGCTATTTCAGCACACCTTTATCGATGCCTACAGCCAATATGCCATTGTAATTGTGACTGATAATAAAGAGTCTGCGACTGCGGCTGAATTTTTATCAACCACGGTTATGCCTTGGTATCAAGAACACAAGATACCCATCAATAGTCTACTGACCGATAGAGGGGCGGAGTTTTCAGGCAAACAGTCGGCAGCGCCGTTTAAGCAGCTGCTTGAACAAACCGAGATAAACCATATTCAAATGCGTGCATATAACGGACCTGTAGTTAATGGTTTAGCGGCACGTTTTCAACAGCTCGCTTACGATGAATTTTATGCGCCTTTTTTAAAAAATCATCGCATTACCGATATCGAAGAGCTCAATACCCAACTGCAAAAATGGCTCAACCGCTATAACCATCAATATGCGATTGCTGGTCGTTATACCTTGGGTAAAACAGCTGTTGAAGTCTTAGCTCTCAGTAAGCATTTGCTAACGTAAACAACAGCCTCATGGGTTGTCATTAATATACAAACCTTTGAGGTGTCACCCTTTTGAGCTTCACCCTTACAAAGCTTCATTTTATTGAAAGCTTGTAAGGGTGAAGCTTTTTTATTGATTAATAATCAATCGTGGTATCAATTGATTACCAAGGTATGTAAAAATATTGTTTCACCTTACTGGCAGTAATTCAGGATTGAGCAACTGAGCCAGAATTACATTGAGTATTGGTGCTGTTATACGTTAGTCATTGACACACCACACATAAATCACAAGGAAGTTATATGGACTTTTCTGACGGCATTTTACAGCTGAATTCATTTTTTACCGTCACTATCGGTATTATCGTGCTGTTTGTTGGCAGACGCTTAAATCAGGTCGTAGGTTTTTTAAAAGAGTTCAGTATTCCGGAGCCTGTTTCTGGCGGTATTGTTTTCTCGATAATGTTTACCTTCATTTACGCCATCGCCAGTGTTGAGGTGACTTTTGATTTAATGGCTCGAGATATTCTCTTGGTGTACTTCTTTACCACGATTGGGATTAATGCAAGCTTAGGGGATTTAAAGAAAGGTGGAAAACCCTTAGCCATTTTACTGGTAGTGACCATTGGCTACATGATTTTGCAAAACTTAACAGGTATTGGCGTTGCCACATTGTTTAACCAAGAACCAGTTGTTGGCTTATTAGGAGGCAGTGTCTCGTTAATTGGTGGTCACGGCACCGCTATCGCCTGGGCGCCCAAAATTCAAGAACAGTTCGGCCTAACCAGCGCAATGGAAATCGGCATCGCTAGTGCAACATTCGGCCTGATATTAGCCAGTTTAATGGGTGGTCCGATTGCTAAATACCTAATTAATAAGCACCAATTAAAACCTTCGGTTGATTTAGATGCATCAAACACGCAAGGTAAAGAAACCGAAACACCAGTCAAAATGACATCTTTTGATTTTTTAGACGCCCTGCTTGCTATTCATATTTGTGTCATCCTCGGCTTTATTCTTAATGAAGTTGTCAGTAATTTTGGTTTAGATTTACCTTTATTTGTTACCTGCTTATTTGCAGGTATTGTGGTCACCAACTTAACCCCAAAAAGTTACCCAAGACTAACAGGTACAGCTTGGCCTACACGTACTGCGGCTGTCGATTTAATCGCAGATATGGCATTGGGTACTTTCTTAGCTATGTCATTAATGAGTATGCAATTGTGGACGCTTGTTGATTTAGCAGGCCCTATCTTCGCCATTCTAGGTATGCAGTTTATTGTCGCTATATTAGTGAATCTATTTGTCGTATTTCCTGCAATGGGTAAAAACTACGACGCTGCCGTTATTTGTTCTGGCTTTGGCGGTATTTCATTAGGTTCTACTCCTACCGCAATGGCAAACATGTCAGCCGTATCTATGCGCTACGGCTATTCAGCTCAAGCCTTTATTATTGTGCCACTGGTTTGTGCATTCTTTATCGACCTTGCTAATGCGTTAATCATTCCTTATTTTATCGGCTTGATGCAATAACGCTATACAATCAAAAAAGGCCATCTTGTGATGGCCTTTTTAATATCAATTCAATCAACTGATGTAGGGCCCACACCTTACTGCCACCAGCATTGGCCTCATATAATTACGGCGACACTCAATATCAATTCATCGCCAAGCTCATACTAAACATAAATGGTACCTAACAGGTATAACACCCCGTAACCTGATACCAATACTCGCTGACCTTCAAGCTGACAATAAAGCACTCCTCCTCGTGCAGAGGCTTGTCTTGCGACTAAGGTTTGCTTCTCTAAAATAGCGCCCCAATATGGAACTAAACCAGCGTGAATAGACCCTGTGACAGGATCTTCATCACCGCCGTTTGCAGGCCAAAAGTAACGAGAAACAAAGTCATACTCGGACTCAGCAACATCGACTTGTGCTGTTACCACAACATCTAAGGGCGCAAGCGTTTTTAGAATGTCAGATTGATATTGCAGCCGCTCTACCTCATCAACTGATGACATGATCGCAAAATAAGCCTGTCCGCTTTTTAACACAGCTCGCGGCGTAATAGACAAACCAGCAATTAATGCTTCAGGGACTTTATTAAGCGGTGCGGGCGCCCTGTTAGGAAAGCTCATTTGAATTCGACCATCAGCCAATTGCGTCACGGATAAACTGCCAGCATGGGTCGTCATAAACTGCAGCTCGCCTTCACAGCCTAAATGGTCAAATAAAACAAAGGAGGCAGCCAAAGTAGCATGACCGCAGAAGTCTATTTCTGTTAATGGAGAAAACCAGCGGATCTCATAGCGATTGTGAGAAAAGAATTTAATAAAAGCCGTTTCTGATAAGTTATTTTCTGCTGCAATATGTTGCATTAACTCATCATCAAGCCAATCGGTTAAAGGGACGACCGCGGCTGAATTACCTTTAAATTGTTTGTCAGTGAAAGCATCTACGACATATATTTCTAATTCCATGACCACGCTCCAAATCCTTTTGCGGCAGCAGTAACTTAATTCAGACTACAGCCAGTATCTTTGTCAATTTCAATGCATAAAGCGTACATATCAGCTAACCAGCTCATACACCATAAAGATTAATAGCGAGTTAACCGACTATTCATTAAAACCAATTTTCGAGATGATAGCTACGACTAAACACTCTTCATACCAGTCATTGACACAGGTTCGATTGAGTAATCACGATCAATTTCAATCACTTTTCTTCCACATCACCCATGTTATTTTTTAATCATTAATATTAAAACCAATCCATATTGAGCGATTAGAAAAGTTTGATTAATCACTTAACGATTCAATTTTATTCATGACACTTAGCTGTATTAACGCACTTGAGTCCATCAAATCTCGATATTAAAAACCAAGGAAATAACGATGAATCAAACGTTAATGTTATGGAAATAAATACCCATAATCTTAAAACCAGCATCATAAAAGGAATAATGAGCTATTGCTTAATGTCTGTCACCTAAGCAATAGCTGTTTAGGCATTACTCATTGAAATAATCGTGATTTTTCGATTAAAATAACTAAACAGCCATTCCAGCTGCAACACCAGATGACCAAGCCCATTGAAAGTTGAACCCTCCGAGCCAGCCACTGACATCCATGACTTCACCGATAAAATACAAACCAGCAACCGATTTCGCTTCCATGGTTTTCGATGACAATTCATTCGTATCAACGCCACCTAACGTCACTTCTGCAGTACGATAACCTTCTGTGCCATTCATCACAATTGACCACTCATTTAAGTCTTTAGCTATTTGCTGTCGTTCGCCATGGCCTAATTGATTTAGGGCTTTATCAAGTTGTGCGGCATCAAATAACGCCTCAACCAAACGCTTTGGTAACCATTGGCTAATGGTATTGCGTAAGCTTTGCTTAGGGCTATTAGCTAAAGCAATTTCAAGCTTTTCAGCCGCGATTTCATTAGGCAATAAATCAATACTAATAGCTTGACCCGCTTGCCAATAATTTGAAATTTGTAAAATAGCTGGCCCTGATAAACCACGATGGGTAAACAACAACGCTTCACTAAACTGCGTGCCGTCTTCTGCTGTAATCGTTGACGGTACAGCAATACCTGATAGCGGCTCAAAACGTGCCTTTTGATCACTATGCCATGTAAAAGGGACTAAACCCGCTTGCGTTGGCAGCACCGATAATCCAAATTGTTCAGCAAGCTTATAGCCATATGGCGACGCACCAAGTTTCGGCATAGATAACCCGCCTGTTGCGATAACCAGTGAGTCACAGCTAAAGTCCCCATTTGACGTCAGCACTTCAAATTGGCCTTGAGCATTCTTGCTTACAGTGGTCATTTCTGTTCGTAGTTGCACTTTTGCGCCAGCCCATTCACATTCCGTCATCAGCATATTGACGATGTCTTTCGCTGAGTCATTACAAAACAGTTGACCATGATCTCGCTCGTGATAATCAATACCATGACGTTCCACAAGTTCGATAAAATCTGAAGAACGATACCTTGCCAGTGCAGACTTTACAAAGTGGCTGTTACCACAGATAAAATTGTGCGGTTCAACTTTTTGGTTGGTAAAATTACAACGCCCACCACCACTAATCAGAATTTTTTTACCCGCTTGTTTGGCATTATCCAATACCAGTACGTCACGACCTCGATAGCCTGCAGTTGCTGCACACATTAAGCCCGCAGCTCCTGCACCAATAATAATTACGTCATGATGTATCACTTGTTTACTCTCTCACTTTGGGTGGTGCTAATAAGGCATTGTCCAACAAACCGGGTTAACTATCTGCCGAAAATAAAGCGCTATTCATAACAGACTACTTTATCATCAGACACAAAAAAGGGCGCTATATTAGCACCCTTTCAGTCGTATTCACACTCACGCTACTCAGAGATGGTCTCAGACTTTTGGTCTCGCCCTAGTAGCTCTTTAGCCGCTTCAACTGGCGTTTTACCTTGATAAAGCACTTGGTAAATTTGCTCAGTTATCGGCATTTCAACACCAAGTCGTTTCGCTAATGTGTAAACTTCTTTGGTATTACGATAACCTTCAACCACTTGACCAATTTCTGTTTGCGCAGTATCGACATCACTGCCTTTACCTAATGCTAAACCAAAACGGCGGTTACGTGATTGGTTATCGGTACAGGTCAACACTAGGTCACCTAAACCTGCCATTCCCATAAAGGTGTTACTGTCGGCACCCAGTGCCACACCAAGACGAGTCAATTCAACCAAACCACGAGTGATTAATGCTGTACGCGCATTGGCACCAAAGCCAATACCATCAGACATGCCAGCACCAATTGCGATAACGTTTTTTACCGCGCCACCTAATTGTAAACCGGTAAAGTCATCATTTGCATAAACACGTAAGCGTTTAGGACTATGCAATAACTCTACTAAATCACTGGTAAAGTCGGCACAGGTACCTGCAACTGAGATTGCTGTAGGCATTCCAGCAGCAAGCTCTTTAGCGAATGTTGGCCCAGATAACACAGCGAGAGGAATATCGTCCCCTAATTGTTCTCGAGCAACATCTTGCAATAATCGACCTGTTTCTGGCTCTAAACCTTTAGTTGCCCAGACAATGCGAGCATCATCTCGAAGCAATGGTTTAGCTTGACTGAGAACTAAACCAAATACATGGCTTGGTACTACAACCAACACATTTTTACTCGCTGCTAATGCTTTACCTAAGTCAGACTCTAGCTCAAGCGTATCAGGGAAAGCGATCCCTGGTAAAAATGCGCTGTTGGCTCTGTCTTTAGCAAGGGCTTCCATGTGCTCAAGCTCATGACCCCATAGCAAGGTCTTATGACCACTGCTGGCGAGAGAAATGGCAAGGGCGGTGCCATAAGACCCCGCCCCTAATACCGTAATTTCGGTAGCGTTACTCATAAATATTAAGCGTTTTCTTCAGCAGCTGGTGCTGCAGCAGCTTCTTGCTGGCGCTGTTGAACGTATTGAGCGAATAACGCGTCAAAGTTCACTGGAGCAAGGTTAAGCTGTGGGAACGTACCACGAGAAACTAAGTTACCTACTGTTTCACGTGCGTATGGGAATAAAACGTTAGGGCAGTATGCACCTAAAGAGTGAGCCAATTGCTGCTCAGTTAAACCAGTGATAGAGAAAATACCAGCTTGTTGTACTTCACATAAGAAAGCGGTTTCGTCGCCATTTTGTGCAGTGACGGTTAACGAAAGAACAACTTCATACACGTCGTCAGAAAGTTTGTTGCTACGAGTATCAAGATCTAGCTTAACTTCTGGGTTCCATTCTTTTTGGAAAACAGCTGGGCTGTTTGGCGTTTCAAATGAAACATCTTTAGTGAATACGCGTTGAATGTTGAATTGTGGTGCTTGTTCTTCGTTGTTTGCTACTTCAGCCATGATTTCCTACCTTCAAATGTGTTTTAGCTCTTCTGTGAGGCTAATTTTAAATTTGGGCTTTTATTCCTAAAACCTAGCCAAAGCCTAGATATTAGTCCATCCCGATTAAAGTTGATCTAACTAGTTAACAAAACGCCTTAAAGCCCTTTATACAAGTAGGATCTTGTTGGACCCGCTAACATTCATTAGCAAGTCGCTGGATATATTTACTTCTTACCTTTTACTGTTGGTAAGTTTGCAGCAGTCCAGTCGCCCATTCCGCCTTTTAAGTTGCTGACATTTTCAAAGCCTTGTGTAACAAGAAGTTGAGCTGCTTGCGCAGATGTCATTCCAGCATTACATACAGTAATAATGGGACTGCTTTTATACTTTTCAAGGGCAGTGGCTTTATTATTTTTAATTTCAGACAAAGGCACGTTTAACGCATCTACGATATGCCCTTTACGGAACTCTTCTTGCGAACGAACATCAATCACTTTACCGCCTTGCTTGTTCATCAGCATGGTCAATTCTTGTGTGTTGACGTTGATAACTTTAGATGTTGCTGTCTTAATTGTCGTTACAATTACAGCGATGAACAAACCAACCCAAGCGATACTTAAAACTGGGTTCGCCTGAAAAAATTCAATATATTCTTGCATCTTCTCTGCCTACTTTTAGATTGGCTAAAATTAATAAGCCACAGAGTATACCGACTGCGTCTTTATAATGCAGCAAGTTCACGCTTAATCATCACCGATGGGAGCTTATTAGTGACACTTTACACATTAAAGGTTGCATAAAATTAACAAGCCAGCGCCAAAATCATGATGATTTCGCTTTCATTGCAAAAAATTCATCTTGGCTAACCGGTATACCAGCTCCGATATTGCTATATAAATCGGCATGAAGAACAGGCTATATAAGGTAAATATCTTTTTCAGCGCCAGCATAAGTAGTAATATCCATATCAATTAAATTTTACTTTCTCATAAACTTTACACTTTAACTTTAAAAATAGAGGTACTTCCATGGCGACTCAAAAGCGTCCACTGGCATTACTTATCTTAGATGGCTGGGGCTACCGTGAAAATACGCATAATAATGCGATTTATCATGCCAACACCCCTGTTATAGATAAACTTAATGCTACTTACCCCCATAGCCTGATTTCTGGTTCAGGTATGGATGTTGGCCTACCTGACGGTCAAATGGGTAATTCAGAAGTCGGCCATATCAATATTGGTTCTGGCCGCATTGTCTATCAAGAGCTGACTCGTATCAGTAAGTCTATTGCTGACAATGAGTTTGCACAAAACACTGCACTGTGCGAATCCATTGATAAAGCCATCAGCAAAGATGGCGCTGTGCATATCATGGGGTTAATGTCGCCAGGTGGTGTACATAGCCATGAAGAGCATATTGAAGCTATGTGTCGTATGGCTGTAGAGCGTGGTGCCACAAAAGTGTACTTGCATGCATTTTTAGATGGCCGTGATACGCCTCCACGCAGCGCTAAAGGCTCATTAGAGCACTTTGACGAACTGTTTAAATCTCTAGGTCACGGTAAAATAGCCTCACTTCTTGGTCGCTATTATGCAATGGACCGTGATAACCGCTGGGATCGTGTTGAAAAGGCTTATAACCTTATCACCCAAGGCCAAGCTGAATTTAACTTCTCAAGTGCTGTCGATGCATTAGAGGCGGCATATGCGCGTGATGAAAACGATGAATTTGTAGCTGCTACGACCATCGGTGATACTGTGTCATTAGAAGACAATGACGCACTGATATTTATGAATTTCCGTGCTGACCGAGCTCGCCAAATCACTCGCAGTTTTGTTAATGCCGATTTTGACGGTTTTAAGCGCCAGGTAACACCTAGTGTGAACTTTGTCATGTTGACGAACTATGCCAACGACATTAAAGCTCCCGTCGCTTTCCCTTCTACTGACTTAGTAAATACCTTAGGTGAAACATTACAAAACCTAGGCAAGACTCAGTTACGTATCTCTGAAACCGAAAAATATGCTCACGTAACATTTTTCTTTAATGGCGGCAAAGAGCAGCCATTTGAAGGTGAAAGCCGCGAGTTAATTAAGTCTCCTGACGTAGCAACTTACGATCTTCAACCAGAGATGAACTCAACTGAACTAACCGATAAATTGGTTGCTGCAATTGAGTCTAACGAGTTTGATGTCATCATATGTAACTACCCTAATGGCGATATGGTTGGTCATACTGGCAACTTCGATGCTGCAGTAAAAGCATGTGAAGCGGTTGATGCTTGTATTGGCCGAGTTGTTGATGCATTACAAAAAGTTGGCGGCGAATGCTTAATTACAGCCGATCATGGTAATGCTGAGCAAATGACTGATGAAACCACAGGCCAAGCACATACTGCTCACACAAGTGAGTTAGTGCCATTTATCTACGTCGGTCGTGACGCGACAATTGAAGATGGTGGCCGATTGAGCGATATCGCGCCAACTATGTTAACCTTGATGGAACAAGACGTGCCATCAGAAATGACAGGCCGCTCAATCATTAATCTCAAAGAGTAAATAGCCACTCGTGAATAGACGACAACTGTTCAAAGCCAGCATATTTGCTGGCTTTCTGATAATTTCATCATCAGTTCAAAGTGCCGATCTGAATAAGCGTCAGTCAGAGCTTAAAGCCATTCAAGCGCAGATCAATCAACAACAAAACTCTTTGAAAGACACCAGTCGTCAACGAGAAAAGCTCATCTCGCTGCTTAAGCGTGATGAGCAAGCTATTTCAAATGCAGCTCAAAAAGTCAATCAAACCCAATCTTCACTAACTCAAGTTAACAGTAAACTTAGTGAGTTAGAGACTGAAACGATTCAATTAGACAAGCGGCGAACTACGCAACAAAAAACCTTATCAAAGCAATTATCTAGTGCCTATTTGGCTGGTAATCATGACTACTCAAAAATGATGTTAAACCAGCAGAATCCAGCGACTGTTGAACGTATGTTGGCTTACTATCAGTACCTTAATAATGCTCGAATTAAAGCCATTACAGATTTAAAGGCGACCATAGAGCAATTAGACACAGTCAAGCAGCAGCAAGTCACTGAACAACAAAAGCTTAATGCACTTATTATTGAGCAAAAGCAACAAGCTGAACAACTGAGTAAAGAGCAAAGCCAACGTAAACAAACGTTGGCACAAATTCAGCGAACCTTAACGAGTAAAGGGGCTGAACTTGAGCAAATGCAAATCGAAGAAGCCAGCTTAAAGCGGCTTATCGAGCAGGCGTTACTTGCAGCTAAAGACAATCCTGAAATGGACGGCCTTGCTAAACGACGAGGCAAATTAAACTGGCCTACTAAAGGGCATTTAGCCTCTAAATTTGGCAGTCGCCGCTCAGGACAAATACGCTGGAAAGGCGTCGTTATCGCTGCACCAGAAGGACGGAGTATTACCGCTGTTGCGCCAGGTACCGTCATTTATGCTGATTGGCTACGTGGTTTTGGTATGGTCATGGTTGTCGATCATGGTGAGGGCTACATGAGCCTGTACGGCCACGCTCAGGCACTGTTAATTCAGCCAGGAGAAACTGTACAGAAAGGAGAATCTATTGCTCTTGTCGGGAGTTCAGGCGGACAGACAGAATCTGGCCTATACTTTGAAATACGACACAAAGGGCAAGCCGTTAACCCAGCGAAATATTGTCGATAAACAACTGGCTAGGAAGCCTAACTCGCTGAACTAACCGACGCCCTGTATGTACCTTGACGGTATTAAGGGGCTGTTATGATGCAATTTGCACGCTATTTATTATGTTTTTTCTTGGGTATTTCAGTTGCACTTTCGATGAGCTTGTCTAGCTCTGAGCAACATTATAAATCAGATTCTGAGTACAGCTACAGCCTGCTACTTGATGTGATAGATACCATCCACACTTATTACTTTAATGACGTCAATCGCGAACAACTGATCGAGTTTGCCATTGATGGCATTTTTACAAATCTCGACCCATATTCAGGCTTTTTAGACGCTAACGATTACCAAAGCATCAATGACAATAATAGTGGCCAATACTTTGGATACGGTTTCGAAGTAGCCACCGATGATGACCAAATCACGATTATTACTCCTTACCCTAACTCTCCTGCAGCTAGAGCCAACTTGCAGCCTGGTGATAAAGTACTTCAGCTAAACGATACTGTCATAGACAGTGCGAATTTAACTGATGTGTTAATGGATATTAAACAGAACAGCAACGCCAAACAAACCATTAATTTAACCATCGAGCGTGAAGAAAATGCGCCGTTCGAGTTGTCACTTAACCCTGAACTTATTCATATAGAATCGATCAATGCCAAAATACTCAAAGGTAATATTGGTTATATCCAATTGAATTCATTTCAAGAAGATGCAACAAGCGCCATCATTAGACAATCTAAACTTTGGAAGGACATTGAGTTAACAGGGCTTATTCTGGATGTGCGTAATAATCCTGGTGGGTTATTAGGACAGGCCATCAGTATCGCTGACTTGTTTTTACAAAATGGGCTCATTGTTTCTACCGAAGGAAGATTTTTTGATGCCAACGAAGTGTATTACGCATCCCAGCCAGCCATTTTTAAGCACGTTCCTATGGTGGTATTAATTAATAAGGGTTCTGCATCTGCATCAGAAGTGCTTGCTGCAGCACTACAAGAAAATAACCGCGCAACTTTAGTCGGTGAAACAAGTTTTGGTAAAGGCACAGTACAAAGCCTGATCCCTATGTTAGAAATGGGCAATGCCATTAAACTCACCATCGCCAAATATAGTACGCCAGATGGTAATGATATCCACAGCAAAGGAATTGAACCTGACATCAAAATTTCTAACGAAGCTATTCTAAATTCTGAATATCTGGATATAATTGAGCAATCAACTGCGCAATATGATGAGCCACAGGATGGCCAGATTTCTTCAGCTATTGCATGGATAACAACACATAACTAAAAAGCAGATTCAGTGCGCTACTTATTTTTTTTATTAACGTTACTTTTTATTGGTCCAGTTCAAGCAGTCAACATAGCAATCATCATTGACGATATCGGTTATCGTCAATCAGATGAGGCTGTGTTGTCACTTCCAAATAGCGTGACACTGTCAGTATTACCTCATACACCATTAGGCCAAAAACTTGCCGAGCAAGGACATCATCAAGGAAATGAAATCATGCTGCATATTCCTATGCAGGCCTTGAACGGTAAAAAACTGGGTAATGGTGGACTGACTAATCAAATGAGCGAACAACAACTCAAACAAGAGTTAACGGCATCGCTTGCCAATATCCCATATGCCAAAGGTGCAAATAACCATATGGGCAGCTTGCTAACTCAGTTAGACAACCCGATGAACTGGTTAATGGAAAGCCTAAAGCAGAAACAGCTTTATTTTGTCGATAGTGTGACTACACGTTACAGCAAAGCCAGTAGTAAGGCAGAGAAACACGGTGTACCACTGCTACGTAGAGAGATATTCTTAGATAACGATGTCAGTGAAGTTGCACTTGAAAAGCAATTTTCACAAATCATTGAGAAAGCAAAACAGCAAGGAAGTCTAGTTGTTATAGCGCACCCTTACCCTGAAACGGTACGCTTTTTAAATCAAAACTTATATCGATTAGAGGCAAAAGGCATTAACCTAGTTCATACATCGACATTACTGCCTGTCACAATGGCAAAAAGCGAGGGGCTAGCTCAACTCAAGTACTGAGATAGAGAGATCAGGTAACGTCTCTAGTAATTCATCTGCATTTGCGACAATATCAGCCAACGTTGATTCAGCAAGCACCGCCATATAAGCCGCTACCGCTTTAGCCAATATACCTTTTAAGCTACATGCTGGTGTAAATCGGCAATAAGGCTCAGTGCAATTAACTGGCGCTAATGATGGCTCTAGTTCACCGACCAACTTAGCCAAGTTAATGTCAGCTGGCGCCACTGCCAGTTTAAATCCGCCACTCTTACCACGTATGGTTTGTATGTAGCCAAGCTTACCTAAATGATGAATAATCTTCGCAACATGGTTTGAAGATAACTCAAACACCGTAGTCACTTCCGCAATACGAAATAATGACTCTCTTTTTGGCTGTGCAGCAAGGTACATTAGAATACGAATGCCATAATCAGTATAGCGAGTTAGTTGCATGAGTTAGTTCCAACATTTAAATACATAATCAACAAGTGGATGATTCAAGATCAGTAATCAACCAAAGCGCTTGTTCATTTGACGTACTACACACATCGATTGTGGCAGTAAAATCCGAGCATACTTTAGGTCTAGAGGGATCGCCGAACAGTTTACAAAGGTTGTCATCATTTAACTGAATACAACGTTCTCCAGCAGGTTTACCATTTGGCATTCCTGGAATTGGGCTTGTAATAGAAGGTGCGATGCAGCAAGCACCACAACCAAGACGGCAGTCCATAAAAGTACCTAAGTGTTAAAGCAGCAATATATCTTACTAATGGCTAATATAGAATCATCTTTTCTATAAAACGCACTCAAAATACATCTTTAAGTAAAAAATGAGAGTTACGTAGAAATTATAACCTGATATTCAATGCATTGTGATGGCGCTATATGGCGTTAACTATCAATGATATTTCTGTTAGTTAAGCTATATGCGAAAAAAGTGGCACGACACAATAGCCCGTTATTAAGCTAACAAGAACAAACGATGACAGCGTTCAATTAAAGCGTAATAGAATTTAAGTTTAACGCAGCACGTAAATTTCGACTCAAAACGAAAAAAGCCTCTACATTGCTGTAGAGGCTTTCGTCTTTATGTTGGCGGAGCGGACGGGACTCGAACCCGCGACCCCCGGCGTGACAGGCCGGTATTCTAACCAACTGAACTACCGCTCCTTTAGCAAAATGCTTACGCGTAATGCTAAATGCTTTTTAAGTCGCTAACTTGTCAAAGTTAGTAGACTCGCTTTATCGTGATAAAGCTACTCTTTCGAGTAAATTAGGCGCTTGGCAATGACCTACTTTCACATGGGGAGACCCCACACTATCATCGGCGCGATTGCGTTTCCACTATCATCGGCGCGATTGCGTTTC
>NZ_LZFV01000047.1:0-194540 GCF_001675935.1 Shewanella sp. UCD-FRSSP16_17 | reverse complement strand
GGACGTTGATAGGCAGGGTGTGTAAGCGTTGTGAGGCGTTGAGCTAACCTGTACTAATGACTCGTGAGGCTTAACCATACAACCCAGATGAGTTTTTATCTGAGTTGATGGTAACTAGATTTATTACTTACTGTTGAAGGTAAGACTTAGTGAAGAATTTAAAGCGCTTAATAAAGTAAGACACTCAAACAGCTTTCCGAATTTAGTTAATTGCGATAAGCGATTAACACCCGAATTTGCTTGGTGACAATAGCATTGTGGTACCACCTGATCCCATCCCGAACTCAGTAGTGAAACGCAATCGCGCCGATGATAGTGTGGGGTCTCCCCATGTGAAAGTAGGTCATCGCCAAGCGCCTAATTTCTCTTTTAAGAGAGCAGATAGCCCGTTACTCACGTAACGGGCTTTTTTGTGTCTGTAATTTGAGATATACATGTTCAGAAACGAAGCTAAAGCTTAAGTTTAGACACATCAACAGCTGATAGTGTGATTGATATGCCCATGTAAAGTAGGTCATTGCCAAGCGCCTAATTTCTCTTTAAGAGAGCAGATAGCCCGTTACTGACGTAACGGGCTTTTTTGTGTTTGTTAAGTGAATTGTGTAGCGTAAGACAGTGTGGACAATGTGCCCATGTAAAAGTAGGTCATTGCCAAGCGCCTAATTTCTCTTTTAAGAGAGTAGATAGCCCGTTACTCACGTAATGGGCTTTTTTGTGTCTGATTGTTATGTGAATTGAGTGCAGGGAAAGACAGTGTGGTCAATATGCCCATGTAATAGTAGGTCATTGCCAAGCGCCTAATTACTCTTTTATGAGAGCAGATAGCCCGTTATTTTCGTAACGGGCTTTTTGTGTCTGTAATTTAAGATAAATATGTCCAGAGACGAAGCTAAAACAAGTTTAGACACCTCAACTGCGCACAGTGTAGACGATATGCTCATTTGCAACAGGAAATCCACATGATTATTTAATAACAAAAGATTGTCGAAACTGATCTAAAGGTATAAAGCGGTTGGTCTTATAAGGCTTATAAATTGATTAGAATTGGTTTAGTTCTCCATAAAAAATTCATCGGTGAAGGCATTAGCGATAAATAGACCTTCATTTTATAGATGAGTTAGAGTTGTTTACACAATCGTGATTAATCTTGTTGGTTTTTCGAGCTTGAGGTTTGTTATTTAGCTCATTGATGATTGCTTTGATAAGACTAATACCATTTAGTGATTGATGTTTATCGCTAGTCAGTTATCTTGATAGGCAATTGATAATGGAAAGTTTAACAACACATTACTATAAGCTTCTAGGGACACAAATGAAATTAGAAATGATATGTACTGGTGAAGAGGTGTTATCTGGCCAGATTATTGATACCAATGCCGCGTGGGTAGCCAACACGCTAATGGAGTTAGGTATTGAAACACATCATCGGATTACTGTGGGCGATCGTTTAGAAGATCTTAGGGATGCCTTTATTGAAAGAAGCCACCATGCCGATGTGATTATCGTTAATGGTGGGCTAGGCCCAACAAGTGACGATATGTCTGCTGAAGCGATGGCGCTAGCTAAGGGCGAGTCGTTGATTGAGAACGAGGAGTGGCGAGATCGATTGATTAGCTGGTTTAGTAAAAATAATCGTCAGATGGCTAAGAGTAATTTAAAACAAGCTTTATTACCTGAATCGGCTGTTATGGTTGATAACCCAGTAGGTACAGCATGCGGTTTTCGTGTAAAGCTTAATAAAGCTTGGTTGTTTTTTACGCCTGGTGTGCCCTTTGAACTAAAGCACATGATTAAAGAGCAGTTTATTCCTTTCATTAAATCTGAGTTCGGAATTAGTGAAAATACAGCATTGAAGAAGTTACTGACCATTGGTCATGGGGAGTCTTCTTTAGCTGATAATTTAGCAGAATTAACATTACCGGCAGGGATTACCCTAGGCTACCGTTCGTCAATGCCACACATAGAAATTAAGATATTCGCTCGCGGTGACAAGGCAATTAATCAATTGGCTGAAGTGACGAAAGCAATCAAATCAATTTTAGGGATTGCGATTGTAGCTGAAGATCGTCCAACACTTGCTGCTGAGATACATCATCGACTTTTCCAATCTGGTTTTAGCTTAAGCTTGGCAGAGTCGTGCACTGGGGGAATGTTAACAAGTCAGCTAATCGATTTTCCTGGTAGCTCGTCGTATCTACACCATGGTTTAGTGACTTATAGTAACGAATCTAAGGTAAAAGTATTAGGGGTGAATCCACAGATCCTCGATGATCATGGCGCGGTTTCTATTGCTACTGTTGAAGCTATGGCCAGAGGCGCACGTGAAATATTAGATAGTGATTTTGCACTTTCAACAAGTGGTATTGCAGGTCCAGATGGTGGTACTGAAGATAAGCCTGTTGGTACCGTAGCGATTGCATTAGCGACTAAACATGTTGTGTATAGTCAAATGGTTAAAATCCCTAACCGATCAAGACAGTTAATACGAAGTCTTAGTGCCGCTATAGCCTATGATATGCTTCGTAGAGCATTGCTAGGTGAAGCTGTAATCGTTGATTATCCTTCGATAACCAGATTTGCTAAGTAATTAGAATAGTCAAGTGAGCTAGTTTTACTGAGACTGGCTCACTTTGATAGCATTTAAATTACTAAAACTCTACTGTTGTCACTACGTCATATAAATCTATTTGATGTTGATTCATACCGTTTTTGTCTAAATGTTTAGGTACTTTTAGTAAGCTAATTTTGTTACTAACTTGTACCACTTCCAGATGAATAGGTTCATCTGGTGGCATCAATGTCGATAAAACAGAGTTGGCCAAGGTGATATTTTTGAGCTTAATATGCTGAAAGATATCTCCTTTAGCAACACCATGTAATTTTCCAATATTGATGGTGATATAGGCATCATCTCGATTAATGACAATGGCTTTAGTCGCCTCGCATTTTAGAGTTTGATTAATCTCTTGTGAGACTTTGAACAAGGTATTGACGATTGTTTTCCCATATTCACTGCGCCAAAATAAGCTGTTCGCCAAATCTACGCGACTGTATGAGTCAAAGCTCCAACCACCTTCACCGTGATATTCTTCTTCAAGTAATATACTGTTACTGATCCTGTCATACATAAATACTTTTATCGTGAAGTTACGCTTGGGGTAAACAGTATCGACAAGTAAGCTGGATTTTTTTTCGTTGTATAAACTGATATCTCGAATATAACCAAATACTAAATATTGGCTTTGATATTGGCTATTTAAGGCTTCAGAGATACCTTGTATGGTTTCTAAATTAATTGTATCCATCGTTGTAATTGGCTTATATACCATTTGTGGGATCATTTCTTCGACGAATACGTTTGGTTGATGGGTTAATTCATTTTTAAACCTCGAACCAATATGAAAGGGGAGATTTGAGATATCGCCAGCTGAGGCCTGCGAAGGTGTGAGTAATGGAAATTGAGCAACAATGAGCTGTTTGAGGTAACGATCTTCAATGCAGTTAGATTTTGACTCTAAACTGACTTTTAGATTGATGGTGAGCTTACCACCTTCTATAGATTCATTAAGAATGACAATTTCACTAATATGGTGTTGTGACAGAACATTGCTTTGACTGCTCGTTAAAATGCCATCCCTAACGGTATTTTCAATGCTGATGAAACTACTTGCTTGTAATGACGCATTCTCAATTGCTTTTTCAACAACCAATTTGCGCACATCATTATAATCATCGTTACCTATAGGATACGATGCTTGTCCAACGTACCACTGTGCCATACTGACAGAAGGGAATACTGCCAGTAAACATAGCCATAAAAACCGTTTCATTGACTATCCGAATACGTTAAGTAGCTTGCTAATCAAAGAAGGATCTTGGTTATCTTGTTGCTCACCTTTACCGCTAACTTCAATAACAGTGTTTCCAACCATACTGGAGTTAATTGAATGATCTGACGCAATATCAGTCACCCTAATTTCACCTGAAAAACGCACATATTCATCGCCTTTATTCAATTTAATCCACTTTTCCCCGGCAACGATTAAGTTTCCATTGGCAAGTTTCTCCCTTACTGCAACGGTAATCGTTCCAGTGAGTGAGTTATTGTGGTTACTTGCAGATGAACTATCAAAGCTTTTATCTTGCGAATAATCCGCGCTGAGGTTGTCTTCATTGATATTGATATTACCCGCAGTGATATTGGGTGACAGATCAAACTCATTAGAGCTATCACGCTTGTAGCTGATGGATTTTTTGGATGTTAGCTCTTCATTGAGCCTTATCAAAATCATGTCGCCAATTTCGTAACGATTGTTGTTTTGATAAATATTGTAGACATTATCAGGATTAAAAATTGAACCTGTTATCTGCTGAGCTTGTTGAATGTTGTTGTTCCTAACAGGGCGGTAATTTGGATCGCCTTTCATCACTTCATCAGAAGGTTCAACAACATTTACAGTCGTGTTTTCTTTGTTAGGGATTTTTATTTCAGCTACTTCAGTTGTTGTGCAGCCTGAAATAGTGAATAAAAATAAAACAATAAGCAGGGGAAGTTTCATTTTTAAATATCTAAATTTATTTAGTAGTTATTTAAATTGTATCTTTAATATCCTATATAGATCTATGGCCTGCACAGTTTCTTCACTCTCTTTACGCAACTTTACCAAATTACGTATTATTTGTTTTTAATAATTGTTATATATTGTATTGGTAAAGTTTTTAGCTTGTTTTTATTATTACTTTATTTGGAACTTGTTGTTGTTTTAATTGGTGGTGTCAATTTTTATGGGGCGATATATTTATTTCATTTACGTATCAAAGGGTGAAAAATAAATGCTGTTAATTTTAAATGGCATTATCTTTGTTTTAATAAATGCTTAGTTATATTTGCAAGGATATTTTTATTTGTACTTTACAATAAGCCATGGGACTATAATAAGAACAACAGATAAATATATTATTTACTCTCAATTCATTCGGATTATAACATATGACTGAAAGTCAATCTGCTCTTACTGTTAATGAGGCTATCGACAAGCTAGGCAATAAAGTCGATACGAGCATTTTTCAGCTCAATGGTAATAGTGAGCAGAATCAGTTTAGTCGTATCTTAAATGAGGCGAACCAAATTAGTGATACCTCTGCTGCAGCAACTTCGCTAACAAAGGCTTCTGAAACGTTTTCACTAGACACCCTTCAGCAACAGATGCTTGCTAGTACAGGTTTAGATAATGAGACGATACTTTCGTTGAGTATGTCTGATGACATGGTAAGCGAAATGCAACAGGGTTTATTATCATCACTGCAAACAAGTATTGTTGAAAGCGCTCTAACACAAGCTATCAGTGCAAATTCGGTTAATATTGAAGATGGAATAGCAATTAATACTTCCACTGATAATATTGTTGGTGCTCAATCATCAGAAAATGAAAGCCTTGTGGATGATGTGTATTACTATTCATTTGGTGAGGATGGTTTTGATAGTAAAGATGTAATAGATTCTATTAATATTCTACATCACACACCAATTTTATCTTATATATACCAAGAAACAACGGGCGATAAAATAAGCCCAGCTTCGACCTTGGCAGGTAGTTTATTATATTCAGATTATGTTGGCGTAGGTTCGACAGCAATAAAATTAGCAATGGAATATTTTACTGAAAGTAATCCTGAAATGAATATTACTGATGTTGGTGATTTACTTTCTAATAATAATGACGAATTGACTGAAAGTGAGGTTGGTCATTCCCTTTAGCGTTATTTATAGGCTGTTAAAAAATCAAATCCATTTTAAATCTTACCCAATGAGTATTGAATGAAATTATTAATTGTTTTGTTGTGCTGGTTATTATCAGGCTGTGAGGTCTTGCAAAGTAATTATGAACCTTATCAGCCCACAGAATTTCCAGTATTAAACGCTGTTGGTTATGCCCCAATTGATCAACAACCAGCAGAGTTAAAGTCAGAACAAATTTTAATGGCGATGGAAGCTTCAAAAATTTTGGCTTATCGAGAGTTAGCTGAACAAGTCTATGGGCTGCAGTTGAATTCCAACACGTCAGTGCAAGGAGCAAGCCTTAATAGTATTGCGACTAAAATCAAAGTCTCTGGAGTAATAAAAGGTGCGAAAGTCATTAAGACCTATCCTGTGGATGGATTTTACGTTACTGAATTAGAGTTAGATTTTAAGTTAGTGCGTGATTTGTATATGCAGTCTGAAAACCCAGTGCATAGTAACACCTTGATTGTAGAGCCCGTTAAGAACTTTTAATGGCAATCGGTAACGCTAATAAAAAAGCGCCTTGCGGCGCTTTTTTGTTTAAAATTTTATGACTATCTTGCCTCTTTCAACTTCAATTGCTTTAGTCATCGATGCCATCAATGCTTGATTACTATCCTTGGTGTCCAGCACATAAACAGGTTGGGACTCTAAAAAGGTTCTTAGAAACATCATCAATTGTGGCGTAATGGGTTTTAGCATTTGCTCAATATCTGCGGGTTCGGATTTCACACTGACTAAGTCAAGCTTCTTTAAAAAGATACTTTTGGTCTCTACATCGTACCAAGGCTCAGCCTCAAATGTAGTTTCCATATCAGCAGCAATTGATTTAAAGGGGTTTTTAACCGCCATTTTGGTAATTGCAGTTACGGAAATAGTGTTAGGCTTACGACCTAACTCAACTTCCATATCGTTGAGCTTTAACTGTAATCCAAAAACTTGATTCCCTTGTGAGACCTCATAATGCATTTCATTATTGAGGTAATCTTCAACTTCAGATTCAGAGATGCTGTACTGACTAGCACAGCCAGTCAGAAGCAGCATTAAGCAAGCTAAACATATTTTAAATAATGGCATTATCCTGTGTTTCTCATCCCTGCGGCAACACCCGCAATTGTCAGCATTAGCGCAAGCTCAACTTGTTTCGATGCTTGCTCCTCATTACGTGTACGACTCAGAAGTTCCGCTTGTAGAAAGTTCAGTGGGTCAATATACGGATTACGTAGCTTAACTGACTCTCTGTTCCATGGAGTGTGGGACATTAGCTCTTCTGATTCAGTTAGCGACAATACCGCTTCTGTGCCTAATTGTAGACTTTCACGCAGCTTTTTACCTAAATGATGCAAGTTTTCTGGCACTAAGGTGCTTTCATAGTATCGAGCAAGATTAGGTTCGGCTTTCATGTATACCATTTCTAGCATAGAGATACGGGTCTCAAAGAATGGCCATTCTTGTTCCATTTCTTTCAGCAGTGCCGACTCCCCACGTTCATTGGCAGCTTTTAGTGCCTCTCCTGAGCCAAGCCAAGCTGGTAGCATTAAACGGTTTTGTGACCATGCAAAAATCCACGGAATGGCACGGAGACTTTCGATGCCACCATCGACACGTCTTTTAGCTGGACGGCTGCCCAGTGGAAGTTTGCCTAACTCCACCTCCGGAGTTGCTGCTCTAAAGTACGCGACGAAGTCTGGTTCTTCACGCACGATACCACGATACGCTTTTACTGAATCATCAGCGATACGTTGCATGCAATCTCGCCAAGCTTGTTTAGGCTCTGGAGGTGGTAATAAAGTCGCTTCCATAACAGCAGAGGTATATAGAGCTAAACTCTGAACAGCTACTTTTGGAAGGCCAAACTTAAATCGAATCATCTCACCTTGTTCAGTGACTCGAATTCGACCATCTACTGAGCCAGGTGGCTGCGATAAAATAGCCTTATGAGCTGGCCCGCCGCCACGGCCAATTGAGCCACCACGACCGTGGAAAAGCATTAATTTGACGTCTGCATTCTTACAAACGGCAACGAGTTGCTCTTGGGCGTGATATTGCGCCCATGCGGCAGCCATTACGCCAGCATCTTTAGCAGAATCTGAATAGCCAATCATGACTTCCTGCATACCTTTTGTATATCCACGGTACCAGTCGATATTCAGCAGTTGTGTCATACAGTCAGCAGCGGTATTTAAATCACTCAAAGTCTCAAATAGTGGCACAACACGCATTGGGTGTTGACAGCCAGTTTCTTTGAGTAATAGCAACACTGCAAGTACATCCGATGGCTTACTGGCCATTGAGATAACGTAAGAACCTAGTGCAGTAGCAGGTTGAGAGGCGACTAATTTACAGGTATTGATGACTTCTTCCACGTCGGCTGACGGTTTCCAATCAGCAGGGATAAGCGGCCGACGACTGGTAAGCTCTCTTAATAGGAAAGCTTGTTTTTCGCTTTCATCCCAATGATCATAATCGCCCATACCGAGGTAACGAGTTAATTCGGCAATCACATCGCTATGTCGTTCAGCATCTTGGCGAATGTCGAGACGTAGCATATGAATGCCAAAGCATGCTAAACGACGTAAGATATCGAGCAGCAGTCCATTAGCAATTAAGCGCATGCCAGATTCTGATAAGCTTCGGTATAATAATTCAAGAGGTTGTTTTAAATCATCTAATTGCCATACAACATCGTCATAGTTCAGGTCAATTTGCTGACCTTCTAGGCGGGCATTGAGGTAATCAATTGTATTGCGTAGTTTATGACGAAGTTGTCTTAGTACGTCTCTATAGGGTTCTTTACTGTCTGGCAGCTGCGCTTTAAGTTCAGCATTAGCTTCTTCCATGGATAATTCATTCACCAAAGAAACGATATCTTTTAAATATAATCTGGCCGCGGCATGGCGATTACGGAGTAATACTTCCTCGGTGACTTTTGAGGTCACAAATGGGTTACCGTCTCGATCCCCGCCCATCCAACTAGAAAATCTAACAGGACAAATATCAGCGGGAATTTGTTGACCCGTTTTTGACTCAACATGGTCATTGAGTTGTCTTAAAAAGTCTGGAACGGCTTGCCATAATGAGGCTTCAATGGTGCTTAGTCCCCAACGTGCTTCATCTACGGGAGTTGGGCGTTCATGTCTGATCTCGTTGGTGTGCCAAATCTGTGCAATAAGTTGACGTAACCTAAGGTGTGTTTGGCCTTTTTCTCGATCAGTGAGTTGCTGGTTTTCTTGCTCTGTTAAACAGTCGACAACAGCAGAGTATTTTTGAATGAGAGTACGACGAGATATTTCTGTAGGATGAGCAGTAAGGACTAAATCAATATCGAGGGTTTTTAAGCAGTCGATGACTTCTTGTTCATTGGCATTACTGTTTAGCATTCGTCCCAGTAACTGCTCGACAGGATCTGGTACACAGACAAGTTCATCACAGTTGCGACTTATGGTATGAAATTGCTCTGCAATATTGGCCAAGTTTAAAAATTGATTAAACGCTTTAGCAAATGGCACCAGTTCATTGTCAGGTAATGAATTGAGCAGAGCTAGCATTTGTTGTCTTGATTCGGCATCGCCTTGGCGAGACTCTTTGGCCAGAATACGAATTTGCTCTACTTTTTCAAGAAATGCATCACCAAGGTGATCGCGCATCGTATCACCTAAAATTTGCCCTAAGCTACTCACATTAGAACGTAAAGAAGCGTACATGTCGGCGGTTTGCTCTGCCATAATTACTCCATAAGTTTAACTTAATTAGCCGCTACCATTAATGGGCTACAGCTAGCACAATAGCTAGCTGTGAGGGGGTTGGTCAATGGGTTATTTCAATAATTAATCATGCACCATGATTAATCGCTACTGATAGTGAAACTTATTACAACTATTTAATACAAGCCTGATAAATAAGCTTTTTCATTAACTCAACAGTGGGTGTTAAATATTCTAACCCTATGTATTCATCTGGCTGATGAGCTTGATTGATACTACCAGGGCCCATTACTAAGGTTTGGCAGCCCAATTGTTTTATATAAGGGGCTTCAGTTGCGTAATTAACAACCTCAGGCTCGGTATTAGCGATATCTGCAACCATTTTTGTCCAATAATCATCAAGTTTACCTGCAAATGACTCTGATCCTGGGTAAAGCGTGGATATCTCAATACTGCCTGGGTATTGTTTGTTGATGTCTGCAAGATAATTAATCACCATCAACTCTAAATCGGCAAGCTCAATGCCAGGTAACGGGCGAATATCAAGATGTAAATCACAACAGCCACAAATACGGTTTGCTGCATCGCCGCCATGAACATGGCCAAAGTTCATCGTGGGGTAGGGAACACTAAATGCATCTTCACGGTAGTTTTCACTTAAATGCTGCTTGAGTTTCATCAGTTGACCGATGACTTGATGCATAATTTCAATCGCGTTTAAGCCACGAGCGGGGTCAGAAGAATGACCACTTCTACCAATCACTCTGATACCTTGTGCTAAATGGCCTTTATGCATATATACCGGTTTTAAGCTGGTGGGTTCACCGATGATTGCATAGTCAGGGGCGATACTTTTTGAATCTGCAAACGCTTTAGCACCATTCATTGTGGTTTCTTCATCAGCGCTAGCAAAAATATGTAATGGACGTTTTATTTCATCAAGCGGTAACGACTTCAGCGCTTCCATAACTAAAGCAAAGAAGCCCTTCATATCGCAGGTACCTAACCCATACCAACGGTTATCTTTTTCTGTTAAATCAAAAGGGCTCTGACTCCAACGTCCTTCATCAAAAGGAACGGTGTCAGTGTGTCCAGCCAATAACAGGCCGCCACTGCCTGAGCCAATAGTTGCGATTAAGTTCTGTTTGCCTCGGCTGTCAGCCACGGTATGAACAGTGCAGTTAAAACCCATATCTGAAAACCAAGATTGAAGTAACTCAATGACTGCATGATTACTCATATCTTGCTCAGCTTCTAATGCACTGATCGAAGGGAGTGCAATTAGCTGTTTAAATGCATTTTTTAAATCTGGTAATGAATTCATAGCAACCTTTATAGTGCTTGCAATAAATATGTATTCATTATTATTGCATAATTAATTTATTGTGTTAGTCTAGCAAACAGCTAAGGCATTCACCATAACTTGATTAGATTAAAGATTATAAATATGTATTTAATTGCGATTCAATTCACTGTAACAGATCCCAAGGTAAACTATCTTCGACGATAGTTTTAATCTCGAGCACCCTGCTCATATACCGAATTATTTCTCTAGTTTACTGACCTAAAGACGACAATATAATGAAAAACATCGCAATAATTGGCGCTAGTGGCTATACCGGTGCACAAATCACCGCTTTAATTGATAACGATACATCGCTTTCTATTCAAGGCCTTTATGTATCAGAAAACAGTCTTGATAAAGGAAAGGCACTTGCTGAGCTATACCCTGCATACCAGCAAATCAAGTTGTCGTTATCTCCGCTAACGGCAGAAGCTAAACAATCAATTATAGAGGAAGCTGATGGCGTCGTGCTCGCGACTGATCATGCAGTAAGTTTAGAATTAGCTGCTTATTTTTATAAGCAAGGTTTAGCAGTTTTTGATTTAAGTGGTGCTTACCGTTTTGCTGATATCGAGCAATACCCTAAATGGTATGGGTTTGAGCATACCCAGCAAGATGTTCTTGCTGAAGCCGTTTATGGCTTAGCAGAGTGGAATCATCAACAAATCGCTGGCAGTAAAATGATTGCAGTTCCGGGCTGTTATCCAACAGCGTCATTAACTGCACTGAAACCTTTAACGCCATACCTAACGGATGCTTACCCTGTCATTAATGCTGTTAGTGGCGTTACTGGAGCGGGCAGAAAAGCCCAGCTTCATACTAGCTTTTGTGAAGTCAGCTTAACGCCATATGGCGTATTAGGTCATCGTCACCAGCCTGAAATTGCCACTCATTTAGGGCAAGAAGTTATCTTTACTCCACACCTAGGTAACTTTAAACGGGGCATTTTAGCCACGATTACGGTTCAGTTAGCGAAAGGCACTACAGAAGCTGATATTGCTAAAGCTTATCAAGTTTACAATGACAGTCCGTTAGTTAGCGTTTTACAAAACCAATTCCCTAAGGTGGACGATGTTGTGAATACACCTAACTGCATTGTCGGTTGGAAGTATGATTCTCAAAGCAATTACTTGGTGGTTGCGAGTGCGATTGATAACTTAATGAAAGGTGCTGCAAGCCAAGGCCTGCAGTGCATTAAAATTCACTTTGGCCTATAACGGGGAATCATCATGTCACAGAGTAACCCAGTTATTGTATTAAAAGTTGGCGGCGCATTATTACAATCAGAATCAGGAATGGCTGAACTCATGGGCGTTGTTGCAAACATGATGTCTGACGGCCAGAAAGTTATTTTTGTTCACGGCGGTGGATGTTTAGTCGATGAGCAATTAGCTGCCAATGGTAAAGAAACCATTAAATTGGATGGTTTAAGAGTGACTCCCAGTGACCAAATTCCAATTGTCGTAGGTGCATTGGCTGGAACGTCAAACAAGTTATTACAGGCCGCTGCAATTAAGGCGGGTATTGTGGCCGTTGGTATGAGTTTAGCCGATGGTAATACCGTTGATGCAGTAGTTAAAAATGAAAACTTAGGCCTAGTGGGTGAAGTGACACCGAAAGATGCGAGTTACTTAACTTATTTATTATCACAAGGCTGGCTGCCAATTTGTAGTTCAATTGCTGTGTCAGCACAAGGTGACATGCTTAACGTTAATGCAGATCAAGCTGCAACGGCCTTAGCAAAGTTAGTGGCAGGTCAGTTAGTGCTTCTATCTGATGTACCGGGTGTATTAGATGGTAATGGCGAGTTAATTGATCAATTAAATCAACAACAAATTTCAGATTTAGTTCAGCAAGGCGTGATAGAAAAAGGAATGAAAGTCAAAGTCGAAGCGGCATTAGAAGTTGCTCAGTGGATGGGGAAGCCGGTGCAAGTTGCATCTTGGAAACAGCCTCAACAATTAATTGCCTTATCAAACGGACAATCCGTTGGCACCCAAATTCAGCCATAGGAGTAACACACTAATGGAACATTTATTATCTATAAAAGATTTATCGCAAACAGAGTTACTTGATTTATTAGCGCTTGCTAAGAAGATTAAAGCAAATCCAGCTGATTATAACCAAGCCTTGGCAGGTAAAAGCGTGGTGATGTTGTTTGAGAAACCTTCTTTACGTACCAGAGTGAGTTTTGATATCGGCATTAATAAATTAGGTGGCCATTCAGTTTATTTAGATCAGCAAAATGGGGCCTTAGGTAAACGTGAGCCGGTTTCTGATTTTGCTACTAATATTTCTTGTTGGGCTGATGCGATTGTTGCCAGAACATTTTCTCATACGACTATCGCTGGATTAGCTAAGCATGCTTCAGTGCCAGTGATTAATGCATTATGTAACTTATACCACCCATGCCAAGGCTTAGCTGATTTTCTGACATTATCTGAAAAGTTTGATGATATTAGTAACGTGAAATTAGCTTACTTAGGTGATGGTAACAATGTGACTCACTCATTGATGTATGGCGCTGCAATTTTAGGTGCCACTATGACTGTTGTTTGCCCGCCGGGTCATTTCCCTGATGGACAAGTGGTGTGTGAAGCACAAGCGTTAGCTGCAAAGCATGGCGGTAAGCTTATTTTAACCTCAGATATTAATGAAATGGGCCCGCAAGATGCGGTTTACACCGACACTTGGATCTCTATGGGAGATAACACTTCAATGGAAGAGATTGAAGCCAAATTTAAACCTTACCAAGTCAATACAGCATTAATGACCCAAGTTGGTGCTAATTACTTCATGCATTGTTTACCTGCATATAGAGAAGTGGAAGCGACTGCAGAAATCGTTGATGGTGAAGGTTCACTTATTTTGCAACAAGCAGAAAACAGAATGCATGCACAAAATGCAGTACTGGTAACGCTATTAGGTTAAACAAATACTTCGTCGATTGGCTTTAACACAGTAAGTGAATCGGCTTTACCCAGTTTATGTTAGGAAATATTAAAGATGTCTATTGAACAGCAACCAAGTATTAAAAAAGTCGTATTAGCGTATTCAGGTGGATTGGACACTTCGGCCATTATCCCTTGGTTAAAAGAAACCTATGATAATTGTGAAATTGTTGCCTTTTGTGCCGACGTTGGTCAAGGCGATGCAGAGCTTGAAGGCCTACATGAAAAAGCCATCGAGTCAGGCGCTTCTGAATGTTACATCGTTGATTTGAAAGAAGAGCTGGTGGCTGATTATATTTATCCAACGATTGCTACAGGAGCTATCTATGAAGGGACTTATTTACTAGGTACTTCAATGGCTCGTCCAATTATTGCTAAAGCTCAGGTTGAAGTTGCTCGTAAAGTGGGCGCTGACGCGGTATGTCATGGCTGTACTGGTAAAGGCAATGACCAAGTTCGTTTTGAAGGTTGTTTTGCTGCGCTGGCACCAGACTTAAAAGTGATAGCGCCGTGGCGTGAATGGTCAATGGTAAGTCGTGAAGATTTGCTTGATTACTTAGCTGAAAGAAATATTGAGACAACAGCTTCTGCAACTAAAATTTATAGCCGTGATGCTAATGCTTGGCACATTTCACATGAAGGTGGTGAGTTAGAAGATCCTTGGAACGAACCAAGTAAAGAAGTATGGACTATGACTGTTGCGCCAGAAGATGCGCCTAATACGCCAGAATACGTTGCACTAAATATTGAGAATGGTCGTGTGACTCACGTTGACGGTGTTGCGTTATCGCCATACGCAGCATTAATGCAATTAAACGAGGTAGCGGCGGCACACGGTGTGGGTCGTATTGATATAACCGAAAATCGTTTAGTGGGCATGAAATCTCGTGGTTGTTATGAAACGCCAGGTGGAACAGTGATGTTTGCTGGTCTTCGTGCGATAGAAGAGTTGGTATTAGATAAAACTAGTCGTGAATGGAGAGAGCAAGTTGGCGCTCAAATGGCCCACCTTGTGTATGACGGCCGTTGGTTTACCCCTTTATGTAATTCACTTTTAGCTGCATCTGAATCTTTAGCGGAATTAGTGAATGGTGAAGTGGTCGTTAAGTTATACAAAGGTCAAGCGAGTGTCGTGAAAAAGCGTTCTCCAAACAGCCTATATTCGGAAGAATTTGCCACATTTGGTGATGATGATGTTTATGATCAAAAAGATGCAGAAGGCTTTATCCGTCTTTATTCTTTATCAAGTCGCATCAGAGCACTTAATAGTAAGTAGACCTGTTAATTAATATGAAAAATAAACGGGGCAGCAAAGCCCCGTTTTTGTAAACAGATAAGAATTGAAAAGAGGGTATCGACATGGCGTTATGGGGCGGAAGATTCAGTCAAGAAAGCAGTGCATTATTCAAATTATTTAATGATTCATTACCAGTAGATTATCGCTTAATTGAAGAAGACATTGTGGGCTCAATTGCATGGGCTAGCGCTATTACTTCTGTCGGTATTTTAACGCAACAAGAATGTGAACAGCTGCATGGTGCGTTAAATGAATTGTTGGTTGAAGTCGCCGATAAACCTGAGGCTATCATTGCGTCAGGAGCAGAAGATATTCATAGCTTTGTTGAGCAGTCATTAATTGCAAAAGTCGGTGATTTAGGTAAGAAGTTACACACTGGTCGTTCACGTAACGATCAAGTCGCAACAGACCTCAAGTTATGGTGTAAAAAAGAGGGTGAGCAATCACTTACATTACTGCGCAAGTTAAAGAACGCCCTCATTGACTTAGCTGAGCGTGAAATTGATGCTGTGATGCCTGGTTATACTCATTTACAAAGAGCACAACCCGTGTTGTTTGGTCATTGGTGTTTGGCTTATGTTGAAATGTTTGAGCGTGATATTAGTCGCCTTGAAGATGCATTGAAACGTGCAGATACTTGTCCGTTGGGTTGTGGTGCATTAGCGGGAACCGCTTATCCAATGGATAGGCATGCAATTGCCGAGTCTTTAGGTTTTTCTGCTCCAACGTTAAACAGTCTAGATACTGTATCTGATCGTGATCATGTGATTGAACTTTGTAGTGATGCATCAATTAGTATGATGCACTTAAGCCGTATGGCGGAAGATTTGATTTTCTTCAATAGTGGTGAGGCAGGCTTTATTGACTTAGATGATGAAGTGACTTCGGGTTCATCATTAATGCCACAAAAGAAGAACCCAGATGCATTGGAACTGATCCGTGGTAAAACAGGCCGTGTTTATGGCAGCTTGATGGGTATTTTAACCACAATGAAAGCACTACCTTTGGCGTACAACAAAGATATGCAGGAAGACAAAGAAGGCTTATTTGATGTGATGGATAGCTGGTCAATTTGTCTTGAAATGGCCGCATTAGTACTTAGCGGTTTACAAGTTAACCGTGAAAGAACACTCACAGCTGCCCAGCAAGGTTATGCTAATTCTACAGAGCTAGCTGATTATCTAGTGGCTAAAGGTATGCCATTTAGAGAAGCCCATCATGTCGTCGGTGAAGTTGTCGTCGCCGCGATTGCTAAACAAACACCATTAGAAGACTTGGTTATTTCAGAGTTACAGCAATTTAGTCCAATTATCAGTGATGATGTTTATGAGTGTTTGACTATTGAGTCATGTTTAGAAAAGCGTGAAGCGTTAGGTGGCACATCATTAGCGCAAGTTAAACAAGCATTAGCTGCAAAGCAAGGTAAGTAGCCACTTACTTTATTGTTTGATCGTTGACTGTAACAAAAAGCCCTGAGTTTAAGTTAACTCAGGGCTTTTTAACATTCACATTTTATAGATGCATTTTAGGGTTTATTGAAATAAATCATCTGTTGGATTTTCAATAAATATATCGTCATCAATGGTTTCTTCTGTCGCATATTCAGTCGGTTCAGTTCCTTCGACAAAGTACTCAAAAGAAGTTGTGTGATCAGTTTTACGCGTTAATAAACCCGTTGCTAAATCAATACGCGCAGAGATAATGCCTTTAGGCGGAATGGTGGTCTTTTCTTCTGTGCCTTTGAGCGCTTGATTCATAAAATCATTCCAACCAGGCCCAGCAGTCTTGGCGCCAGCTTCTGCACCTGATATCTGATTTTCAGGTCCATCAGCTACCCAGCTTGTACGACCTAAACGGCGGCTGTGATCATCAAAACCGACCCAAAATGTTGACGTTAATGTTGGATTAAACCCACTAAACCAGGTATCACGAGATTCATTGGTTGTTCCTGTTTTACCAGCAATATCATGACGCTTGATTAGGCGAGAAGCTCGCCATGCCGTCCCGTTCCAACCAGTGCCTTTACTCCAATTACCGCCACCCCAAATAACACTTTTTAATGCTTCAGAGATAAGGAAAGCGGTTTGCTCAGTGATAATTCTTGGTGCATAACGACTATTCTCATCGCCACATTGACTAATAGCACTTGATTGAGCGGTTGTGTCATTTGCTTGGTTAATTTCAGTTTGTTGTGAGCTAGCAAATTCAGCTGCCATTGCTGCGAATGGGTCATTTGCGTCTGAATTAGAGGTTAATTCTGTATCACTTAGACTGTCATCAGTTCCATTATTATCATTTTCTGATGGCGTACACGCTAAAAGAGGATTGGCTTCTTCAATTACATTGTCATAAGAGTCGGTGACTTGCTTGATAAAGTAAGGCTCAACTAAGTAACCACCGTTGGTGAACACATTAAACGCAGTAACAACTTGCAAAGGTGTTACAGAAGGAGAGCCGAGTGCCACTGATTCATTTCGAGGTAGATCATTAGGATCAAACCCGAACTCCACAAGTTTATCGATAGTATTATCTAACCCAATGTGTCTCATCGCGCGAACAGACATGACGTTCACAGATTGCGCTAAGCCCATACGAAGACGCGTTGGTCCTCCGTAGATATCTGGAGAGTTTTTAGGTCTCCAAGCGGTGCCTTGTCGAGTATCTGGCTTATTAATTGGCGCGTTATTAATTAGTGTTGCCAATGTATAGTCTTTTTCAAGCGCTGCTGAATATATAAATGGTTTGATATTTGACCCCAGCTGGCGCTTTGCCTGGGTCACACGGTTGTATTGGCTTTGGGTAAAGCTAAAACCACCAACGAGCGTACGAATTGCGCCATCACTTGGCTCAAGTGATACTGTGGCACTTGATACTTGCGGAATTTGAGAAAGTTGCCAATATTCGCCGTTGTTTCTTATCCACACTTTCTGGCCAATAGCTAAAATATCTTCAGCTTTCTTGGGCGGTGTGCCTTGACGGCGATCGGTGATAAATTTACGAGCCCATTTTAGCCCGTTCCATTCTAAGGTGATTTCTTCCCCTCTAGCATTCATCACCGTGGCTTGTTGCTCTTCAATGGCAAGTACAGCTGCTGGCATAATACCTTGTACCGAAGAAGTGCTTTTTAAGTTAGTGATAATATCGCTGGTGGACATGGGGTCATCTGTCCATAATTCGGCAATTGGCCCGCGGTAACCATGACGTTGGTCGTAAGCAAAAACATTATCGCGTAACGCGCTTTGTGCCTTTAACTGTAAGTCAGATGAAATCGTGGTATAGACGTTATAGCCATTAGTATAGGCTTCTTCTTCGCCGTATTTATTGACCATGTATTCACGCGCCATTTCAGAAATATATGGTGCATATAGATCAATTTCTGCTCCATGATATCTTGCTGTAATCGGGGCATTAATGGCTTCTTGGTATTGCGCTTCTGTGATATTGCGTTTTTCGAGCATCCGGCTTAATACCCAGTTACGGCGGGTTTTGGCACGTTCTGGGTTTCTTATCGGATTTGCTGCGGATGGAGCTTGCGGCAAACCAGCAATCATTGCCATTTCAGGCAGGCTCAGTTGTTCTAAATCTTTACCATAATAAACTTGTGCTGCAGCACCTACGCCATAGGCACGATTCCCCAAGAAAGAACGGTTTAGATAAAGAGTTAAAATTTCTTCTTTTGAAAGCGCTTTTTCGATTTTGAGTGCTAAAAAGATTTCTTTTGTTTTACGAATATAGGTTTTTTCACGTGAAAGGAAAAAGCCGCGAGCGACTTGTTGAGTGATGGTACTTGCACCTTGGCTTTTTTTACCTGTGGTAACCAAAATAATAGCAGCACGCACAATACCGATAGGATCAATGCCTTTATGTTCAAAGAAACGAGCATCCTCTGTATCTAAAACTGCATTAATTAATTGTTCGGGTACATCTTGGTATTCAATGGGTACTCGTCTTTTTTCACCAAATTGAGAAATCAATAAACCGTCATCGCTGTATATTCGCAATGGGGTTTGTAATTTTACCGTTTTTAAGGAATTTACATCCGGTAAATCTGGCAAAACATAATAATAGGCTGCGACAATAGTGCCGATTCCTAATAAAGTTAAGCTAAATATAGCAATAAGTATTCGTTTAAACCACTTCACCGAAATATTCCAAAAATCAAAAATATGCTCGCTAGTATATAAGGGGGAAGGTTTTTGGTGAAGTAAAAACATGAAAACAGAAAAAAACAAGTTGTAAAATTTAGAAACATTTAATACAAATACTTATAACGAGTTGATTTTGTGCTAATCTATTTTAAAATATAAAAAAATAAATGCGATGATGGAATATGCTTTCTAAATTTTGGAAGCGTCAAGCTCCGCAAATGGTCGGGATCGATATTGGTTCTCATGAGATTAAGGCCATTTTGCTAAGTAAGACCGCTGATGGATATAAAATTCAAAACTATATATCTGCACCTCTACGTAAAGGTGCGGTTGTCGATCACGAAATCCGCGATTCAGAAGCTGTTATTGAATCTTTAAGACATATTAAGCGAGGACTGCCTAAGAGTATTAAGTCTGCAGCTGTCGCGGTTTCTGGCTCTGCTGTCATGACCAAAGTCATTTACATGGACGCTTCATTAAATGAAGAAGAAATGGAAGCACAAATTGAGATTGAAGCAGATAACCTTATCCCTTATTCACTAGATGAAGTGAGTATCGATTTTGAAACTCTTCAGGCAAACACAACTGACCCGACAAAAGTTGATGTGCTGTTAAGTGCTTGTCGCACAGATAATATTGATACTCGTATGGATTCTTTAGATGCGATTGAGCTCGATACCAAGGTGGTGGATGTTGAAGCTTATGCACTAGGGCGGTCATCAGAATTAATCCTTGCACAATTACCCGAAGGTGCGAATGAGAAATCTGTAGTATTGGTTGATATCGGTGCCAATATGACGACATTTGCCGTAGTTGAGCATGGAGAAACAACCTTTATTCGTGAGCAAGCGTTTGGTGGTGAGTTATTTACTCAATCTATTTTATCGTTTTATGGCATGCCATATGACGAAGCTGAGAACGCCAAAATAACAGGCGAGTTACCGCGTAATTATATGTTTGAGGTGTTATCACCGTTTCAAACACAATTATTACAGCAGATTAAACGTACACTTCAAATTTATTGTACTGCCAGTGGTAAAGATAAAGTTGATTATATTGTGCTCTGTGGTGGTACCGCAAAACTTGAAGGCATGACTGCATTATTAACTAATGAATTGGGTGTACATTCTATTGTCGCAGACCCGTTCCAAGGTTGTTTGCATGCTGAGGACGATATTAAAAACCAGCTTAAGCCAAGTATTAGTAAATATATGGTGGCATGTGGTTTAGCGCTTAGGAGTTACGCTCAATGGCGAACATAAATTTACTTCCTTGGCGTGAAGAGGCCAGAGAAAAACAAAAACGAGATTATATTGGCATATTAGCATTGGTTTTTTTAGTGACCTGTTTAGCTGTATTTTTAACACTCAGCTTTATTGAGGTTGTTACTGATGATCAACGCCAACGAAATGCTTATCTTCAAAATGAAATATCACTATTAGATGCACAAATTGCCGAAATAAGAAAAATCACAGCTCGAAAGAAAGATATTGAAAGACGTACTAAGATTATATTAAACCTTCAGCAATCTCGAAACTTGCCGACACATGTTTTAGATGAATTAGTGCGAATTGTTCCGCCAGGAATATACCTTTCAAGTATTGAGAAAAAAGGTAGCTTACTCTGGATTGAAGGCCGCAGTGAATCGAATAATAACGTGGCTAATATGATGCGTAAGGTGAAAACATCACAATACTTAAATGATCCAAGTATGCAGTCTATTATTAGCCAAAATGAGAACTTACGACAACTGCAAAAGTTTAGATTAAAAGTGACGATTTCTGATGTTGAGTCAGTTGAAGCAACTGAAGGAGGTCAATAATGAATTTAGACTTAGATCAGTTTAATGATATTGATTTTGAAAGTATCGGTAGTTGGCCTGCTTTAGTTAAGGTTGTTTTCGCAGTATTTCTGTCAATCTGTGTTATGGGGGCAAGTTATTATTTATTTGTCTCCGATGCAATTGACGTTTTAAATAACGAAGAAAGAAAAGAAATAACTTTACGAGAAGATTTTCAATCTAAATATCGTTTAGCCGCAAACTTAAAGCTATATCGTGAACAGCTGGTTGTTATGGAAGCGCAATTTGCTGAGTTACTTAAAATGTTGCCTTCTGAAAATGAAATGCCGGGCTTATTAGACGACACTACATTTGTAGCAACTGACGCAGGTTTAAGAATAAATAGCTTAGATTGGGATACTGAGATTGAGCGTGACTTCTATTTAGAATTCCCAATTAAAATTGCTGTAGTGGGTGATTATCATCAACTCGGTAATATGGTCAGTGGTGTAGCAAAATTACCTCGTATTGTTAGCTTACATGATTTTGTTATTACACGAGATGATAGCGGTAGTTTGTCGATGGACATTTTAGCAAAAACCTATCGATTTAAAGAAGGTGCACAGCTGCCTGCTGAGAATAAGGGGAATAAGTAATGAGATTCCTCCCTGTATTAATGATGGTGTTAATGTTAACTGGCTGTATTGGTGATCGCAGTGATTTAGAGTTGTTTGTAACGACAACTAAAGCGCAGCACATTGCTCGTATTCCTCCGTTAAAAGAAACTCCTAAGTTTGAACATTTTGCTTATCAAGCAGAATTAATGCGCAGTCCTTTTGTACCACCTTCACGCGAGCTTACAGAAGAAGTGGTTGATACAAGTAGAAATTGTCTACAGCCTGACTTAAAGCGTCGTAAAGGTCGTTTAGAAACATATGCTTTAGACAATTTAAGAATGCGCGGTACATTAACAGAAGATGACACTATTTGGGCTTTGGTCGAGTCTTCTGATGCCAATGTATATCGTTTAGGGGTCGGTGAGTATCTCGGTCTTTACCATGGGAAAATAGGTAAAGTGACACCGCAATATATTGAAATAATAGAATTAATTCCAGATGGTTCTGGTTGCTGGGCTGAAAGAGCAAGCAACTTAGAACTATCTGGTAACTAATGTGCGAAGGATGAGGGAATAATGAAATCTTCTGCCGCGATGCAAACATCGACAAAAAAAGTCTCACTAATTAAAACGGTATTGGGTGTTGTTTTAATGTTGGGCGCACTTCCAAGTGCTTTCGCCGCCAATAAGTTAATGGATGTTAAATACCATTCTGTTGTCGATCATCAATTAGAACTCGAACTGGTATTCGAATCCTCGCTAGATAAGCCTGAAGTTGATTTGTCAGGTTCTCCTGCTCAAATAATTTTAAGTTTTGAAGACAGTATTTCAAACCTTGAAAAAGAGAACATTACGATTGATCGTGTAGGTGTTGAAGGGCTTAAAACCACACAGGTTGATGGCGCTTTAAATATTGTTGTCGATCTTGCAGAGGTTAAGCCTTATCAAGGTAAAGTTGTGGGTAACACATATCGCTTAACTGTGAATGACACAATGTCTGGGCCTGATAATGCCAGTAACCCGTTTGTTAATGGTATTGATACTATTGACTTTAGACGCAATAAAACTGGTGGTGGTGATTTACTGATTCATTTGAATAACCGCTCTGTTGCGGCAAATGTGGCTCAGGTTGGCTCAAAATTAGAAGTTAAGCTTTATAACACAGCAATTAATAATGAGCTGTTATATGTTATGGATGTGCAGGACTTTAATACACCTGTGACAAGTTTTGAAACTTTTAAGGATGATTTAACTTCACGCATTATGGTCGATGTTGATGGCAACTACGATTATAACTATAAGCAAGAAGGTAACGTTTTTAAGGTTAGTATTAATAAAGTTGAGCGTGTTGCCGTTGCTGCTGAAGAAAAGAAATACAATGGACGCTCACTTTCATTGAACTTCCAGAATATTTCAGTCAGAACTGTGCTGCAAATTATTGCCGATTACAATGATTTCAACCTTGTAACGAGTGATACTGTTGAAGGCAATATCACGTTACGTTTAGATGATGTACCTTGGGATCAAGCACTTGATCTTATTTTGCAAACTAAAGGGCTTGATAAGCGCATTGAAGGTAATATCTTAATGGTGGCGCCTAGTGAAGAGTTGGCTACACGTGAAAGGCAAGATTTAGAGAATCAAAAAGAAGTGAAGGAGTTAGCTCCGCTATATTCTGAGTACATTCAAATTAATTATGCTAAAGCTGCAGATATTGCTGAGTTAATGAAAAGTGCAGATTCTAGTTTGTTATCAACTCGGGGTAGTGTTGCTGTTGATGAACGGACGAATACACTGCTTGTAAAAGATACTGCAGAGTCGTTAGAAACAATTCATCGCTTAGTTGAAATACTCGATATTCCAATTAAACAAGTGTTGATTGAAGCGCGAATGGTGACAGTCAAGGACAACGTATCTGAAGATTTAGGTATTCGCTGGGGCATAACAGATCAACAAGGCGATAAAGGAACCTCTGGTTCGCTTGAAGGCGCAAATGATATCGTTGCTGGTGTTGTACCTGCATTAAGTGATCGCTTAAATGTTAATTTGCCTTCTTCGGCAACTAACGCTGCGAGTATTGCATTTAGTGTCGCTAAAATGGCCGATGGTACCGTACTTGATTTAGAGTTAAGTGCACTTGAGCAAGAGAATAAAGGTGAGATTATTGCCAGCCCGCGCATTACCACCTCTAATCAAAAGTCTGCTTATATTGAGCAAGGTGTAGAAATTCCTTATGTTGAGTCTGCATCAAGTGGTGCAACAACTGTTTCATTTAAGAAAGCGGTTCTTTCTTTAAAGGTTACACCGCAAATTACGCCGGATGATCGTGTGATTCTTGATTTAGAAATAACCCAAGATACCCGTGGTGAAACAGTTCAAACTGGTACAGGTGAAGCAGTGTCTATTGATACTCAGCGTATCGGCACTCAAGTACTTGTGGATAATGGTGAAACCATTGTGTTAGGTGGTATATATCAGCAAAACTTAATTAGCCGTGTGAGTAAGGTGCCGGTTCTAGGTGATATTCCGTTAGTTGGCTTCTTGTTCAGAAACACATCTGATAGTAATGAGCGTCAAGAGTTACTGATTTTCGTTACACCTAAGATTGTGACTGAGCAGTTGTAAAAAATTGCGAATCAAAAATACCAGCGTTCTCGCTGGTATTTTTTTGCCTGTTCTTTAGGTTAACTTCGATTAAGTTATTAATTTCATGCTATAAAAATAAAGCTTCTGCACTAGACTTCAGGAAACGTTATTCTGATTAATAAGGAGAAGTAGAATTTATTTTTAAGAAACTCAGCTTAATTCGTCAACATGACTTGCAACAACTGGTGCATAACTGAGATAATCCTCCGTCAAGTCTCATTAGAGCAAGGTTAAATTATAGGTCGGCTTGAGTTTAAGTCGATAAGGCATACTTTTCATATAAGATTCAGACGTATATAAAATGGCTGAAAAACGCAATATTTTTCTGGTAGGCCCAATGGGCGCAGGCAAAAGCACAATTGGTCGCCATTTGGCCCAAATGCTGCATTTAGATTTCCACGATTCAGATCATGAGATTGAGCAACGCACAGGTGCAGATATTGCCTGGGTGTTTGACGTAGAAGGCGAAGAAGGTTTCCGTCGTCGCGAAGCTCAGGTCATCGCTGACCTTTCGGAAAAGCAAGGTATCGTCCTTGCTACTGGCGGCGGATCTGTACAAAGTAAAGACATACGTAATCATTTGTCAGCTCGCGGTATCGTTGTATACCTTGAGACGACAATCGATAAGCAAGTCGCTCGTACTCAACGCGATAAGCGTCGACCTCTTTTGCAGGTTGATGACCCGCGCGAAGTGCTAGAGAATCTTGCTGATGTTCGTAATCCTTTATACGAAGAGATTGCTGACGTGATTGTTAAGACAGATGAGCAAAGCGCTAAAATAGTCGCAAATCAAATTATTGAGCAACTCGGTTTTTAGGTAGGTTTATGCAACAAGTTCAGGTTGAATTAGGTATAAGAAGTTATCCCATTTTTATTGGCCAGAATTTATTGCAGCAAAATGCTTACCTTTCCGATTACCTTTCCGGTAAAAAAGCACTCATAGTCACCAATGACACTATCGCCCCCTTGTACCTGACAACGGCACAACAAGCGATGGCGAGTTGTGCTGACGTGGGTGTTGTTGTGCTTCCTGATGGTGAGAAATATAAAGATCTCACACATCTGGATTTGATATTTTCAGCTTTGCTTGAAAATAACTATGCCCGCGATTGTGTCATAGTTGCATTAGGTGGCGGTGTCATTGGTGACATGGCTGGCTTTGCTGCATCTTGCTACCAGCGAGGTGTTGAGTTTATACAAATGCCAACCACACTGCTTTCGCAAGTTGACTCTTCTGTAGGTGGCAAAACAGCAGTTAATCATCCGTTAGGGAAAAACATGATTGGGGCATTTTATCAGCCTCAAGCCGTAATCATCGATACCGATTGCTTATCAACTTTACCGGCTAAAGAGTTTGCAGCAGGTATGGCTGAAGTGATTAAGTATGGCATTATCTGGGACGCTGAGTTTTTTAGTTGGTTAGAGCAAAATGTCGAGTCACTTAAAGGGCTTGATAATGATGCATTAACTTATGCTATTGCTCGATGCTGCCAAATTAAGGCTGATGTGGTTGCACAAGATGAAACAGAGCGTGGCGTACGAGCTTTGCTTAATTTAGGCCACACCTTCGGGCATGCCATTGAAGCTGAAATGGGTTATGGCGTATGGCTTCATGGTGAAGCGGTATCAGCTGGCACAGTCATGGCGTCACTCACGTCATTAAAACTCAATTTAATCTCACAACAAGATTTCGATAGGGTCGTTGCTTTACTGCAAGCGTTTGATTTGCCAGTTGCATCACCAGACTCAATGACATTTGATCAATTCATTGCGCATATGCAGCGAGATAAAAAAGTCCTTGCTGGTCAAATTAGGTTAGTGTTACCCACGTCAATTGGCTCCGCTGACGTTTTTTCAGATGTTGAAACTTCATTATTGGCAGAAGTGATTAGCCAAGTCTAAGTAACGTGTGAGTCTAATGGTGGGCTTGTGGACATTCAACAAACGCTATTGTTACCTTCTCAAGAATCTCTAGTACAGCGATTACAGCACATTGCTAGCTACAGCGAGCAATTGGTACTCTTGTCCGGTGCTAAAGGAGCTGGCAAAACAACCTTAGTTACAGCCCTTGCAAGTGAACTGGATAGTTATAATTCTGCACTCGTAATCTGCCCAATGCATGCAGATAGCGCAGAAATTCGACGTAAAATCCTTGTTCAACTCATTTCATCTCCTATCTTTGATGATGCGCTTCCATTGGCTGATACGTTACTTCGAATACAATCTAGCTTAACTAAGCCTTTACACATCATTATTGATGATGCGCAATACATGCCAAAAGAGCTTTGGGCTGAGTGCTTGATTTTGACTCAGTTGCAATGTGCGGGTAAGCCCATTTCGATGACGTTTACCATCGGAACTGATTCACTTGCCGAACTGACTCACGAGCTCACAGACTCAATGCAAGCTTTGCTGCTACATGTTGAGTTAGAGCCTTTATCCTTGGCTGAGCGAGAAGGCTTATATCGCACACTTTTGGTGAGAAGTAATAAAACCCCGTTTATTCCGCGTGAAATTATTCAAGCTCAAATTGAAAAACAATCTGGCACGCCTACTGAAGTGATCAATTTATTGAATAAAGCACTAGAGGACCAACCTGAAGACGTCAAAAAGTGGCCTAAATTTTTGCCTTGGGTCATGGGGTCTGTTGTGTTGTTATTAACTCTTGTTTTAGCAAGCTGGTTTATGCTTAAAGAAACTGCAGAAGTGCCAGCAGATAACGTACAGTTTAATAACATTTATTTGCCACCAGAAACGCCTGCGCAGTGGGCTATTTATAATTACGCTGAATTATTACTGCAACCAGTCATTAACGACACGGCTGGCTTGAATCAGGCTGAGACTGGTCTAAGGCTAGAAGTGCTCAAGCCTACTCTTACCGAATTCAATTTTGTGGATATTATGCTGCGAAACAGTGCAGGTAATAACAGTAAGATGACTGATAAGCACAATGTAAAAAGCAACATCTCACAGACAGAAGATGAGCAAAACGTTGAAATAAGTGAAGATGAATTAGCCGCTGACCCAATGACTCATCAATCACCTGAAGCAGGATCTCAAGACATAAATCAAGATGTGCAGCTATCTGAAGTGTCAGAAGGAAAGCTGATTGTCGAGAGCGACAAGTTAGTCGCTGAAGGTTTATCTAACAATGATAATACGGCGAGTTTATCACTGTTAGATAAACCTGGTTATACATTGCAAATTGCCAGTGTCCGAGAGGCTAAGTCACTCACTCAAATATTATCTAAACTAGAACGGATTCAAACAGACTCAGCTTATGCCCAACAAGCTCGTTATAAACAGCGCCATATTGTGTTATTTGGGCAATATGACACAGTAAGTCAGGCACAGCAGCAAGCTGATGAATTACAACAGTCACTAGGTTTATCCGCGCCCTGGGTGCGCAAATGGAGTGATTTGACTGGATATGAACTCAAAATAGATTAACCGCTTAAAAAGCCATTAGATTCGATAATTCAAACGATGATTATTACCAATAAAAAGAGTACAATCATCTGCTTTAATTTTGCTAGCAAACGGTATTCATGACTAAAAAGCATAGAGCCTTTCTTAAGTGGGCGGGTGGAAAATTTAAACTCGTTGACGAGCTTGCAAAACACTTACCTCAAGGTAATAGATTAGTCGAACCTTTCGTCGGTGCTGGATCAGTATTTCTTAATACTGATTATGATGAGTATTTACTCTGCGACATAAACCAAGACTTGATTAATTTATACAATATTGTCAAAGATGATCCTGATACTTATATCGCAGCAGCTAAAGCGATGTTTGTGCCAGAGATGAATGTAAAAGAACAATATTACCGTATTCGCACTGAATTCAATCAAACAAACGATCCCTTCAAGCGTTCAGTATATTTTTTGTATATGAATCGCCATGGTTTTAATGGCTTATGTCGTTATAACCGCAAAGGCGGCTTTAATGTGCCTTTTGGTTCATATAAAAAACCATACTTTCCAGAAGATGAGCTTAGACATTTTTCAATGAAGGCGCAAAAAGCGAGTTTTCATTGTGTAAGTTATGAAAAAGCTTTTGAGATGTCGACTGTTGGGGACGTGATTTATTGTGACCCTCCTTATGCGCCATTATCAACAACGGCAAGCTTTACTACATACGCAGGGCCAGGTTTCAGCTTAGATGATCAAGCCTTACTTGCAAGAGAGTCGCGTCATACCGCACTTGAAAGAGACATTCCTGTTTTAATCAGTAACCATGATATTCCGCTAACACGCGAATTATACCGCGGTGCCAAACTGGCCTCTATTGCGGTGCAGCGTAATATAAGCCAAAAGGGCAATGGCAGAAAGAAAGTGGATGAAATTATGGCCTTGTATGATCACCACTACCAAGAAGTGATTGATTAAGTATTATATTAATTGTTCTGCTATTGATTCATGAATAGCATGGGAATGGTATTGCTATAGAAAGGACATGAAGGGTAATTGGAACAGGGTTACGCTAATACTTGGTTCACGATAAAAATCAAAGATAGAATCATAATGATCGCCAGAGCAATTCCCATAAAAATAAAAGGTAATGGTGAATTACTTTGTTGAAAGTCTCGCTGGCGATTATCTTCTGTCTGCACTCCAAAGAAGGCTGCGACAGTACTCGAAAATACCCGCCAAAAAGACATTAAATGCTATTCGGATTATTAGTGGGCATGTCGCTAATCGGTTTACTCTTGTCGCTGTTGTGCAGTAACTCGAGTAAATCTAAAAAATGAAACTGACTTGAGCGACTCTTACCGGTAACCCAATCTCCCCAACTCACATTGTCAGACTCGACAGCACAACGATTATTAGGGTGGCTGCTAGGTAGGCTGGAATTGTAGGTAACGTTTTCTGTACAAGCACAGTTGTCTGCTAGCAATGGATTGCTGTTATCTGACATGACAAAATAGGCAACTAACATTAATGCGCTGGTTGAAAATAAGCTTACTACAGGTTTTAGCGTCACCTTACCTGTTTGGTGGGTGCTCATTTTTGACTGACTGCACATCATAAGGGCTATCCTTGTCTTATACTTTCAGAATTAACACAATAAAAAATGTTTAGTGACGTTCTAATAGAGACTTAGCAACTGACTTGGTAGTCGCTTCATAACTATAACATCGCGAAAAACACAGTGACGTAGGTCGCATTATAGCAAATTTGTATAGTTAATGAACATCACTCTCGTGTGATCTGGATCAATTTAATACTTACAGATTATGAAAATTTACGTTTATTGACAATAACAACCTTTTATTACGCTTTGCGACTAGAGCGAATAAGCTTCAGGGGGTAAAATACGGTCACTTTTAATTGCTTCGAGAAGACTATGCGTCCATTTTTGATTGCCCCATCTATTTTATCTGCCGATTTCGCCCGTTTAGGTGATGATGTTAAAGCCGTTTTAGATGCCGGTGCTGACGTTGTTCATTTTGATGTAATGGATAACCACTATGTACCAAATTTAACAATCGGTCCTATGGTATGTCAGGCGCTTCGTGATTATGGCATTACCGCTGATATTGATGTGCACTTAATGGTTAAGCCTGTAGATCGTATCATTCCAGATTTTGCTAAAGCAGGTGCTTCAATTATTACTTTTCATCCTGAAGCGACGGAACATCTTGATCGTAGTTTGCAATTAATTAAAGAATCAGGCTGTAAGGCTGGCTTAGTATTTAACCCTGGGACGCCATTACATTATCTTGACCATGTAATGGATAAATTAGATGTGATTCTGCTTATGTCAGTCAACCCTGGCTTTGGCGGTCAATCATTTATCCCGTCTACGTTAGATAAACTTAAACAAGTTCGCGAAAAAATTGATGCCAGTGGATTTGATATTCGTCTTGAAGTGGACGGTGGCGTAAAAGTGGATAATATTGCCGAAATTGCAGCGGCAGGTGCAGATATGTTTGTCGCAGGTTCTGCTATTTTTAATCAGCCTGATTATAAAGCCGTGGTTGATGAAATGCGTACCGAGCTTGCAAAAGTAGACGCGTAGTATGGCTGATTTTTCTAGCATAAAAGCCATTGCGTTTGACTTAGACGGCACGCTAATTGATAGTGTGCCCGATTTAGCCGCCGCGACCCAAGCGACACTTGCTGAGTTAGCATTGCCAAGTTGCACCGAGCAGCAAGTGAGAAACTGGGTTGGCAATGGTGCTCAAGTATTAATGCAGCGTGCGTTACTCAATGCTGAGCAACAAAAAGGGTGTGACATAGGTGTACAACTTGAAAATGTCATGCCTATTTTTATGAAGCATTACGAATTACACCTACAAAAACACAGTAAGTTATATGCTGGAGTATTAACCGTGCTCAGCAAACTTAATGCTGCAGGCTACCCACTGGCGATTGTGACAAATAAACCTTATCGGTTTACTATCCCGTTGTTAGAAGCATTTGGTATAGCCGACTTATTTGGTCTGGTGTTAGGTGGCGACTCGCTGGATAAAATGAAACCCGATCCTTTGCCTTTAACGCATATTTTGCACAAATGGCAGCTCGAACCACAACAGCTGTTGATGGTAGGGGATTCAAAAAATGACATATTAGCAGCGAAAGCCGCAGGCGTAACCTCAATAGGCTTGACCTATGGGTACAACTACGGTGAAGATATTGGTCTGAGCGGACCCACTGCGGTATGCGAACAATTCAATGAAATTTTAGCCTTATTAACTAATTCGGCAGAATTTACAGCTAAATCAATGGAGCAATAAAACAAATGACTGCAAAACCTATCGTGTTTAGTGGCGCTCAACCATCAGGCGAGCTAAGTATTGGTAATTACATGGGCGCGCTACGTCAATGGGTTGGTATGCAAGACAGCCACGATTGTATTTATTGTGTTGTTGATTTACATGCGATTACCGTTCGCCAAGATCCTGAAAAGTTACGAGCGGCATGCTTAGACACACTAGCCATTTATCTCGCTTGTGGTATCGACCCTGAAAAAAGTACCGTCTTTTTACAATCTCAAGTACCACAACATACGCAGTTGAGCTGGGCATTAAACTGTTACACCCAAATGGGTGAGCTTAATCGCATGACACAGTTTAAAGATAAATCGCAAAAGCATGCTAATAACATTAATGTTGGTTTGTTTGACTACCCAGTATTAATGGCGGCAGATATCTTGCTCTATCAAGCAAATGAAGTGCCTGTAGGCCAAGATCAAAAGCAACATTTAGAGCTAACACGTGATATTGCAACGCGTTTCAATAATGCTTATGGCGACACATTTGTTGTGCCTGAGCCATTTATTCCTGAAACCGGCGCTCGTGTCATGTCGCTGCAAGAGCCAACGAAAAAAATGTCTAAGTCAGACGAAAACCGTAATAACGTGATTGGTTTACTTGATGATCCTAAAGCGATTATGAAGAAAGTGAAAAAAGCGATGACAGACAGTGAAGAGCCGCCTGTTGTTCGTTTTGACGTTGAAGAAAAGCCAGGTGTATCAAACTTATTGAGCTTGATGTCAGGTTGTAACGGTCAGTCAATCGAGTCAATTGAGAAAGACTTTGAAGACAAAATGTATGGTCACTTGAAAGTTGCAACAGGTGAAGCTGTTGTTGCTATGCTAGAACCTATTCAAGCACGTTTTCGTGAAATCAGAGCGGATGAAGACTACCTAAATGCAGTCTTTAAAGCGGGAGCTGAAAAAGCGCAGGCTCGAGCTGAAGAAACAATCAAAAAAGTTTACGAAAAAATCGGAATGATTGTTTAACGTGCAATCGATTAATAAAAAAGCCAGCTTWAWGCTGGCTTTTTTATTGGTTAGTCACCAGCGTGAGATTGCCTTTTTAGCCATTGAATAAAGCTTGCTAAAGCTGGTTCGTGTTGTCTGCGTTGTTTACAGCTAAAGTTAAAATTAAAACCCGTTAAAATGTCTGGTAAATCCAATGCAACAAGCCTTCCTGCAGCAATATCTCCTTTAACCATAAAGTCAGAGGCAAGTGCGATTCCTTGATGAGCAATCGCAGCTTCAATGGCCATCAAAACGTGGCTAAAAATATGTTGTTGTTTTTTGTCGCTGTCGTCGACTTTATTGACGGTATGCCAGCGCTGCCAATCAATGCCTAATTCTCCTTCATCGACGGTGAGTAAGGTTGCTGAAGGTAAAGCGGCGATTAACTCTTGAGGTGATGCATTGGGTTTATTTAGCCATTGTTGCAGGTAATCAGGACTGGCTACAGCAATTAATCGCTCTTTATGCAAGGTAAGGTGCATATAGCCATTTTGATTTGATTGCCCAGTAATAAACATATCGGCGACATTATCACTGAGTTGTGGGTCGCTGGTGATCATATCCAAACGGATCTGAATATGCGGGTGCTGCTGACGGAACTCACTCAGTCTAGGAATAAGCCACTTAATGGCAAACGAGCTGTAAACGGCTAATCTTAACTGCTGGTTACCGTCACCTGTAATTTGTAAGCTGACCTCTTCAAGAGCATTAAAGGTACTTTCCAATTGTAGTGATAATTGGGCTCCTTTGTCTGTTAGTTGTAATTGCCTTGTACTGCGTAAGAATAATTGCTCACCATAATAAGATTCTAACTGTTTAATTTGATGAGATACCGCACTTTGACTGATGCAAAGCTCTTCTGCTGCACGGGAAAAGTGTTGTAATCGAGCTGCTGATTCAAACACTTGCAATGAACGTAATGGTGGTAGTTTTCTCATTTACATAGCTAGAAAATTGAATCTTATTTATTACTTTAATTCATTATTGTTTAGTATTCATCATTTTTAATCATGTAAAGGTCTAGTTATTATGCCGTTTTTAGAAGCGGTGAGGTGACGATGAAGTCTCCAGTCATTTTTGCACTAATCATACTGGTGCTTGGCAATATCTTTAGCGCGTTATATGACGTATCCATCAAGTGGTTACCAGATAATGCAGATATCATTACCTTTTTATTATTACGACAATGCGGCAGCGTATTGATGTTATTGCCAATATGGTTCATGGCGAGAAAGCCTGTTACAGGCCACTTTACATTACAGTTAGTGCGTTCTCACTTAGGGGTTATAACGTCAATTACCTTAGTGGTTGGCTTAGTTTCATTGCCATTAGCTACCGTCAGTTCATTATTTTTTTCAGCGCCGATTATGATTACTGTACTAGGTTATGTTTGGCTTAAAGAGCAGATCAGTTTGACCCAATGGTGGATTACTTTACTGGGATTTATTGGCGTGCTGATTTTGTTACGGCCATCAAATATCGAATGGGCAGGCCTGCTAGTTCTCGTTGCTGCAGTAACGTTTTCAATGAATCAAATTGCATTAAGAAAGCTACCAAAGCAAGAATCACCATTAGTGACATTACTGCTTTATAATTTATTGAGTATTCCATCATTGTGTGTGGTGGGAGCCTGTATCGGCTTTGGGGATGTGACGATGGCATTAATTGGCTTATCGCTGATTAGTAACAGCTTTTTATTGGCGTATCACTTTTGCTGTATTGTTGCTTACCGTAGTGCGAAAGCGAGTGATATTGCCGTAGCTGAATACTCAGGGTTACTATTTTGCGTGCTATTTGGCTGGTTATGGTTTGATGAATGGCTCGATGGGATGAGTTGGCTGGGGGCCAGTTTAATTGTACTACCGACAGTACTATTACCTTTAATACTTGCCTGTATTCGTAGGCTGCAACGTAAGTCGGTATCTGTATTAAATTAACCAATATTAATCGAATGGGTTTACCCTATAGATAAAAAAACACCGCAACGTATTTGCGGTGATTTTATTGTGCTCTGTCGTTGTAAGAGTCAATTCATATTTAAGGGTCGATATATTCGAAAACCTTAATCACTTTCCTTACACCAGAAGTATTGCGGGTGATTTCCACTGCAAGATCAGCTTGATCTCGGGGAATGATGCCCAATAGAAATACCTCACCATTTTCTGTGACCACTTTTACTCTCGTCATGTCTAATGTTTTTTCATTTAACATGCGAGTTTTTACCTTGGTGGTGATCCAAGTGTCATTGCTGCGAGTTGTGAATGAGGTTGGGTTACCAATCCGAATTTGATTATGTAACTTACCGCCAATTTCAAGCTCTTGAACGACTTTAACCGCTTTATCACGCAACATAGAGTTAGGTGACTGGCCAATCATCAGTACATTACTGTTCAATACTACGCCAGTAATATTGGTTTGTTTATGAATATCTTGATGCTTAGCTAATGCACTTGTGATTTCAAAGTCGGCATTGGTATCACTGATTTGCGTAGACATACTACGCTCATCATTGGCCATCTTGGCTCCACCGACAGCACCAACCATAACAACACCAGCACAACCTTGAAGCAGGAATAATGTTGCTATGATAAGAACTGCTTTTATCATGCTTGCTCGTCCTGCGGGAACAGAGTGCGGTCGATATTGTCACATAGGCAGTGAATGACTAATAAATGCACTTCTTGAATACGAGCAGTAACGTTAGATGGTACACGTACTTCTACATCACCAGCACTCATTAAGCCGGCCATTGCACCACCATCTTTACCTGTTAGTGCAACAATCGTCATATCACGGCTAAGTGCAGCTTCCATGGCTTTAATGACGTTACCTGAGTTACCACTGGTTGAAATGGCTAATAAAATATCACCAGGTTGGCCTAATGCCATAATCTGCTTTGAGTAAATTTCATCATAGCTATAATCATTAGCGATAGCTGTGATGGTAGAAGTGTCACAACTTAGTGCAATTGCCGGTAAAGGAGGACGTTCAATTTCGTAGCGGTTTAATAATTCCGCAGAAAAATGCTGTGCATCGCCAGCACTACCACCGTTACCACATGCTAAAATTTTATTACCGCTTAATAAGCATTGAACCATCATTTCAGCCGCTTTCTCAATCGACTCTGGTAAGGCTTCAGCTGCATCAATTTTAGTTTGAATTGATTCGGTGAAACTGTCTTTAATACGCTCTAACATGATAAATCCTTACTCGGTAATGTGATGCTGCTTACATATAATCTCGATTCTGGCAGCATTATAGCTAAATTTAATAAGTTAAAAACACCCTTGGAGCCATTGGATATCGGCTCCATTGATGGCAATCACATCAAAGCGGCATGGCGCATTGATTTTATGTGTTTGTAAATATTGTTCAGCAGCTTTTCTAATGCGTGATATTTGAGCTGTAGATACAGCATGTAAAGCACCTCCAAACTGAGTAGATGAACGGTATTTCACTTCAATAAACACCCAATATTGGTTATCACGCATAATTAAATCAATTTCGCCAAAACGATAGCGCTGATTCTGAGTCACAAACTGTAGACCTTGTTGCTCAAGGTAAGTTCGCGCTTGTGTTTCTGCATGCTGACCAGGATTGATGAATGTCATTGTTTTTTCATCGATATCATAGCGGACGTAGCTTTCCTCGCTGGTATTTGCCCCAGCTTAATTTACGTTCTATGACGCCGTCTTTGTCGACAGATAATGCGCCACTTCGACCATTAAACTGATAACCAGGAAAAGCGCGCATTTGGGCTAAACGATTAACCAAATCCAATGAGTCATAGCCCATGATATATAAACGCTTTTGACCATTATTCCACTGGCTCCATAATGTGTTAACCATAGTGGTTTCAGCATTTGAGCTCATTAACCAAGGAATATCGCTGATCATTAAATTATTGAGTTCTTGTGCTGATTGAGTCGAGTTACCACTGAGCCGACTTCGGCTGGTGGTATACAAGGCAACAGGATCAGCAAAGACGCTGAAGTTAACATCTAAGAAGGGCTTAAGTAGCACTAAGTCTTTGGCTGCCGAAATCATATAAATGGCATCAATATCACGACGCGAACGAAAATCCGCTTCTAAGGTATTACCAATGAGCTCTTTCATTCTTGCTATACGAGCTTGGCTATCTTTAACGCCTAAAGCTTCTTGCACGGTGACTTTCATTTGATCGCCGCCATCATAGTAATGGATTTCGGCGTTCTCTTGGGTTAGCGCTAACCACTTTTCATTGAAGCTTGCAGCCATTCGCTTACCCGTTGAATCGTTGCTTACCAGTAATAAAGGTAAGCTAACTCCGTCATCAAATAGGCGTTGTGCGGCATCACTGGCTTCTTGGGCTGGCGACAACGCAAAATAAAATTGGTCGTTATTCGGTGTAAAGGTTTCTGTTTGATTCAAATACAGTTGTGGAATCGTCATCAAACCTTGCTCGTTTAATGCCTGCATTTCTTCAACTGCATTGGGTAAAAGTGGCCCAATCACAAATTCTGCACCGGCGGCAACGGCCTCTTGATAAGCTTGTTCAACCCCTAAGTTAGTATCAAAAAAGTGTAGCGCGATTTGATCGTCATAAGCGGCCATGTAACTTGCAAGTATGCCTTGCCTGATTGGTTCGGCAACTGCGGCGCGGCGCCCGGTTAATGGCAGTAACACTGCAATATTTTGCGGTTTATAAGGTTGAGCATTCAACGCTTTTTCTAAATCTGAAGGTAATTTTGCCGCCCCAGGGTGATTTGGGTTAGATTGCTGCCATTGGCCTAAATAACGCACTAACTGGGATGGATCGACCGCATAATGTTTAGCGATATAGGCAAGTTGTAACCAACCCGAGAAGGTTGGATTTTTACCATCTCGCATAAAGCTTTTAATGGTTTCTTCATGCAAAGGCTGCAACGTACGCCAAATGGTGTCATTGACTTCAAAGGCTTGCTCTTTAGGAAGATAAAGGCTCAGAGAGCTAAGCTGGCGTAATTCATCAATCGGTTGTTTAGTTTGATTAAATAAGCGTGCTTTATATTGATGATAAGTAACACGTTGCCAGTTCGGTAATTGCCACTGTTCAGGATAGTTCAATATTGCTAGTGCATCAGCATCTGAGCGAGTCAGCTCAGCCACTCTTGCAGACAAGTAAAGCCACTCAGCCTGAAGTGTTGGTTCAGGTTGTAAATTGGGCTTCATTGAAGTCAAAAGCTTATCAGCAGCACTTACATTAGAGTCATTAATGTAAGCGTGAGCTGCTAAAAGCAAATACCTATCTCGATCTTGAGGCTGCTGACTATTACTTGCCTCAGATAAATAGGTATTAGCCGTTTGCGTTACTGTTGCTAACGAACTATCAATAGCTTGTTTATTTTCAGTAGTTTGAGTCGCACAGCCAAATAATACACTTGATAAAATAGCTGCGAAAACGAATTTTGTTGTAATCAGTCTTTTTAACACAGGGCTTCACTCTGGTAAGATGCTGTCTCTAGTTTAACCTGCTCTTTCACTTGGCGAAAGTCCAGATGAGATTCAATACAGAGGTAGTTATGGACCTATCGGTCGCACTTTATATCGTTCCCACTCCTATTGGTAACTTAGGGGATATTAGCAACCGCGCGATTGAGGTATTAAATCATGTCTCATTAATCGCCTGTGAAGACACACGCCACAGCGGAAAACTATTAAGTCACTTTGGCATAGAAACCCGTAAAACGGCCTTGCATGACCATAACGAACGTGACCGAGCTCAGTGGATTATTCAAAAATTAGGTAACGGCGAGGCCGTTGCATTAATTTCTGACGCTGGCACACCGCTCATATCCGATCCTGGTTACCACTTAGTTAAACAAGTGCGAGAGGCAGGTTTTAATGTGATCCCACTTCCAGGTCCTTGTGCTGCGATTACTGCATTAAGTGCATCAGGACTTCCGTCAGATCGATTTTCATTTGAAGGTTTCCTGCCATCAAAAGAAAAAGGGCGATTAGATAAACTTGCAGCGCTCAAAGAAGATCCGCGTACATTAATTTTTTACGAATCACCGCATCGTATTGTGCACAGCTTGGAATCAATTGTGGCAGCATTAGGCGGCGAGCGTGAAATTGTGATGGCACGTGAAGTCACTAAAACATTCGAAACATTTTTATCAGGCCCTGCAGCCGATGTGTTGCAGAACGTCAAAGATGATCCTAATCAGCAGCGCGGTGAAATTGTATTAATGTGTCATGGCCATCGCACAGAAGCCGAGTCAGAGTTTTCAACCACTGTCATAAATACCCTTAAAATCCTTTGCCAAGAATTGCCCTTAAAAAAAGCGGCGGCATTAACAGGGCAAATTTATGACATTAAGAAAAACGCTCTTTATAAGCATGGTTTAGAAATCGGTTTATAACGAAAGCTACTTTATAAAACTTGCTTAAAAATGGCTGCGGTTAATCAAATGGGTTAACACAGCCATTTTTAGTTGGTGTGTTGTTTATGCTTAGGCTATAATCCGCGCCGAGTTGGCCAGACAGTTGCTGCGTTCGTAAGAACGGGGAGGAAAGTCCGGGCTTCACAGAGCAGGATACCAGGTAACGCCTGGGCGGTGTAAACCGACGACAAGTGCAGCAGAGAGAAGACCGCCAACTTAGGTTGGTAAGGGTGAAAGGGTGCGGTAAGAGCGCACCGGGCCACTGGTAACAGTTGGTTGCAAGGTAAACTCTATCCGAAGCAAGACCAAATAGGGTCCCGTATGGCGCTGCTCGCGTTGGGACCGGGTAGGTCGCTTGAGCCTGCGAGCGATTGCAGGCCTAGATGAATAACTGTCCACGACAGGACCCGGCTTATCGGCTAGCTCATTAATTTTAGTAACCGCTTGATTTTTCAAGCGGTTTACTGAAATTAATTCAAATCATCAAGTAAAAATTCAAAATGTGGTACACGGTTTGATACACCACTTCTAAATTTCTCATCATTTTATTTATCTCTAAAAAATCATAAGATTCTGATTTTAGGCATATTTTTGTCCTGTTATACTCATCTCACACTCAAAATTTGAAACTGAAAATGTGATACACGGTTTGATACACCGTTGTAAAATCAATTGAAAAATGAAAGCAATAGCTGGCACTAAGCACCTTTATATCCGTAAAGAGTGGTTTTATTTTCGAATTAAACTACCGAAACGGTTAGGCGTCAGGGAGATTAGGCTTTCATTAAACACTCAAGACCTCTCTTATGCACTCCTAAAACTTCAACGGTTTACTCTACAAATTAAGCAGTTAAAACAACTTGTTGTTAGTTCGAAATCGTTAGACACTAGTGTAGTAACGTCTTCACTACTGATGATAAAGGACACTATGCTAAAACAACTGGCAATGAGTGATATAGATGGATTGGTAGCAGAACTTGAGCAAGGTTATTCTAATCATGCTCATGCGGTTAATGTATTAGGCCAAGATAGCGTCCTCGATAAGAACAATAAATTCATTACAGAGTTAGCTTATATCTCGCAGGCTGAGGATAACGACACTCGAACCATTCGATTAAAAGAAGTTATTGCTGGCTTATCAGAAGCTCAGAAATGGCCTTTCATGGAGGCGTTATCTTCAATGACCAAATTACTGGTCAGTATCACTGATGATGTTGATGAGGATGGCGTTACTGAGTTTGCACGACAGCTTTTATTGCATAAAGGCTTTGAAGCAGAGCAATCTAGCTTAGCTTTCCGTGTTTTAGTGAGCAAGTTAACGACATCTAGTAAGTTGAAGAATGAACTCGTTAACAGTATTGCTGACGGTGATGCGACTAGTGAGCGAGAGCTTCAACAATTACTGTCACCAGCGCCTATAGTCCAAGCTCCTACCCCAATTACCCAAGTAGAAGAGTCTAGTTCACCCCTGTTTTCTGAAGTATACGAAGAATTCATCACACATAAGATTAATAAAGAAAAATTATCTACAAAGATGCAGAAGGATTACGCCCGAAGATATGCCGTGTGGAAAGTGCTGGTGGAAGATAAACCGATAGACCAATACAAGCCGAAAGATATTGGTCAATTCATCGATACCTGTTTTGAATTACCTAAAATGCACCTTACACCGTATAACAAGATGACTTGGGAGCAGCGCTTGAGTTGCGATGTGCCAGAAGAAGACATGCAAGCATCTAAATCAGTACATCAATATTATAAGTGGCTTCAAAGCGTGTTCGCTTATGCTAAGCGTGACACGATTGGCTATATCGAAACTTCACCATGCTCTATCAAGAGAAATTTCTCGACTAATGTACGTGGGATTTTCAATGATGCGGAATTGAAGAAACTGATTGAAGCGGCAGAGAAAGAAAAAACCAAGTGGAAGAAGTGGATTATCTACCTCGCCATTTATACGGGCGCAAGGCTAGGGGAGTTAGCTCAATTAAGGAAAAGTGACCTTAAATTAGATGCGGAAACAGGACGTTACTACTTATTAATTACCGATAGCCATGAAAGCCAGCAGCTTAAAACTGAGAATGCTAAACGTAAAATACCTGTACATCATGATTTGGTTAATGCAGGTTTAATTGAACATGTTCAGGCTTGTAACGAGCGGGTGTTTGATGAGCTTACTTCGCCTAGGTCTGTAACAAGCTGGCTTCCAAGACAAAGAGATTCACTAGAAATTGAGTATCTTAATGAGCTTGGTCATATGCGAACATTTCATAGTTTCAGACATACATTTATCACTAAGCTGATGAATGTAGAGTCAATGAACATAAACTTACTACAACAAGTTGTTGGTCATGAAATCAGTAAGTTTGGAGTCACTAGTAATTACACTCATAAGCTAGATTCATTGAGGAATTTAGTACCTGTTGTTGATGCTTATAAGATATAAGCCATTACTTGCTGTTAACTATGGTAAAGAGCACCAGCTAGATGCTCTTCCTTTCAAGCAATTTAAAGTAATTTTGAAATACAATTCCCAAGCTTTAGCCCAAGCAATGGCGGTACAGCATTACCAACCTGAGTATATTGAGGCACTTCAAACTTACGGTAATGTCCTCCAGTAGTTACTTTTGATCTGAAAACAAAGTTGTCCGGGAAAGATTGTATTCTTGCCATCTCTCGGACTGTCAGTACTCGAAGTTCGTGTTTATCATAGTGACAAGCATCATCAGGTATCGATAACGCCGCAGGTGCAGGTGCATTTGCAGCCAATGCTTTTTGTGTCTGCTTTTTAGTAGGGTGTGCGTGAAGGTATTCAATAAACTCTTGTTTAGAATTGAAGGCTCGCAACTTATTATCTATCTGTAAGTACTCATATTCACGGCATACTGCCCACGCATGATCATTTAGCTCAGTAGCATCTCCTTTTAATATTGAGAAAACAGCTTTAGTTACCCAAGGTTCCCCAATAGTCTGGAGTATTTGATAAAGTCGAAACCTGCGTTGTACTACTTCACCGTTATTACGGTAATCGTGATTCATCAATTTAGGTCTTTTAGGTAACCTTTTGAAAGTAGCATTTAATGTTCTGATAAATTTTGAAGGTGTAGAAGGGTGAGTCTTTTTAAGATCATCCAATGCTTCACGAACAGTTACGGTGTCACCATTGACTAAGTCTGATAGAAAGGATTCTTCAAACAAATGTCGATGCGAAGGTTTAGTTGCATCGAAGCAATCTAAATGACCAAAAGGTAATTCGCTACCTGACTTCTGAACTAAATCATAAAATTTTAATGATGGGGAAAATAATTGGATATTTGCATCGTTAACCTCAAGTTCATCAGCAATAGCTTTGTAATGATCGAGCCTAACAGCAATCATAATGAAACGTGGTCGGTTCTGGGCAATTCCTGCTAAGCGGGCGTTAATATGTAAACAAAGAGGCACGTAACCTATTGATGCAAAAACTTTCGCTACTTCATACCAAGCATGAAAACTTTTACCTTCATCATCCTTAAAAGCTCTCAGAATTCCGGTGACATTTTCAAGCATCGCAATTTTGGGTTGGGTGTGTTCTACAAATTTAGCAAACTCCCATGGAAGCGTATTCTTGTCACAATCAAGTTTACGAAGGCCTGCCATACTGAAACTTTGGCAAGGGGGCCCACCTGATACTAGATCCAACCCTCTTTCTGAACCGAAGGCTGTTTTGAGTTGTTTGACGAGTTCTTTATCAGCATCTAATCGTCGGTTGAACTCAATAATACTACCAACGACGAGTTTACCTTTCAGATCTTTAATGTTCGTGGGAAAACTGCTGGTTCCTACTTCATCAAATGATGGGAAAGTAAATGGATTTTCACGTAAACGAGGTTTCAGTTCTGCATGATTGCTGTTTAGCCAGATTGTTTTCTCTGGTTGTTTACCTGAATCGGCAAGGCTTTCAAGATCTTCTTGAAAAAAATTATAAGCAAATGACTCAGCTGCCATTGGTGAAAGTTCATTGGCCATTGTTAGCTCAAATCCACTTTCCTCTAAGCCTAACGAAAGTCCACCGCATCCTGAAAAGAGTTCTATATGGTTCAATTTAGACCTACCTAATATCAATAATAGTGTAATAGTACTGAACAAGTTTGTGATTGTCCAGGCGTTTGTGCTTGCAGTTGTAATATTTGGATGGTAAGTTGAAAAAAGGCTAGGGTTTTAGCCTTCTGTAAATTTTCAGTAAAGCAATTTTGCATTTCCCACAATATTCATTAGTGGCCCTATTTCTGTAGGGGTGCTGTCAGGAAATTACAATGAAAAAAACTTTACCTACTGAAAGACGTTTGAAGCAAGAAGCTACTCGTTTAAAAAAGAAAAATGGTATTAAGCAATCTGAAGCTCTTAATTTAATCAGTAATGATTATGGTTTTAGCTCTTGGTTAGAAGTCATAGATGCTTTAGACAAAAAATCAGCTTTAGAACAAAAGACTCCAGATATTTCTCAAGATTTTATTGACGATGAAGATGTTGTGCTTAATGAAGAAGAGTATGAAGCTCTTGAACATGAACGTTATGTAGATATCTCTGATGATTTAAAGCTTTCAGTTGATAAAAATAAACGAACTCTAGTAAAAATGGGGATTGAATTCTCATTATTTGAGCCAACAATTACAGGGTTGAAGAAATCAATTCTGGACGCGACTCAGTCAGTTAGAGTCCATTTTGAGTTAGAGCAATTCCACTTTTATTGGGAACAAGGACAAGGGCCTGAGCATAAAGTAAAAAAAATATCTTATCTGCTGACTGATGAGCAATTGATTAAATCTACATCTAGTTTCTATCGCCCAAATACAAAAAATGGCGATCCTAGAATGTGGTTCCGAGGGTTGCCTCAATTTTCTGAGGCTGGTGATCAAGTTGCGATTTTGATTAAGGGTGATGAGGCTTATCTCATTAACCTTAGTTCCGTGGATCTTAGTGAGTCTTTGGTCAAAGAAAACTCTTGTATCAAAGACTTCTTATCTAGCTTCAGTGAGAGGAGAAACTCGATAGCTGAAGAGTTGTTAGAAAAACTGAGATCTTTAGCTAAAACTACATTCCCAGCATTACGTACTGGAGATACAGGAATAGGCTTCACGTTAGAGTCTAGGCTGGGTATAGAGGCAAACTCTAGTAAGTTACCCGATTATAAAGGTATTGAATTAAAGTCTGGCCGTGGTGTTAAGACACGCACAACAATGTTTGCTCAAGTTGCTGAATGGGATAAAAGTCCATGTAAGAAAAGTGCTGAAATCCTTAATAAGTATGGTTATGACCGCGGTGATGATTTTAAACTTTACTGCACTATTTCTACTCAACGAGAAAACCCTCAAGGTTTGAGTTTTATCTATGACCAATCGAAGGATGAGCTTCAAGAATGGCATAATAAGTCTGAACTTGTAGCGGTTTGGTCTGGTGACTTATTGCGTAAAAGGCTTAAAGAAAAGCATTCTGAGACCTTTTGGATTGAAGCTAAGAGCGAGTTTATTAATGGTATTGAATATTATCAACTCTTAAAAGTCACTCATACTAAGTCACCTGTTTCAAGCCAACTTATGCCATTGATACAATCTGGCGTGATCACTATGGATCACCTTATTAAGCGAAGCGGTAAGAGTAATAAGGTTAGTGAAAAGGGGCCTCTTTTTAAGATCAATAAGAGAGACCTTGAGTTACTTTTTCCTAAGCCAATGACTTATAAATTAAACAAGCCACAAGGATGTAAGTAATGGAAAAGTATTCAATAACAAAGTCTATATTAGAGATGGCTCAATCACAATTAGACGATACACCTGTGTGGGAAGGATCGCATAGAGGTGAAGCCGCTAATCAAGTAGGTGTTCTTGGGGAGATAGTTGTCGAGCAATGGCTGAAAAGTAAAGGTATTTCATTCAAAGATGATAGAGAATTAACTACGCACGATTACACATTAAGAAATGGTGAAACATTTGATGTGAAAACGAAGGATAGAACAGTGGTCCCTAGAACAGATTATGATTGTTCGGTTCCCTTGTATAATCACTCTCACCAGAGACCTGACTACTATATTTTTGTTTCGCTTGAAAGAGATAGAACTAATAAAACTAAAGATTTAAATAGATTTCATACGGCATATATTTTAGGCGGTATTAATATCAAGCAATTAGAAAGCAGAGGTGTGATTTGGAAAGAAGGACAAACAGATCCGGCAAATGGAACTACTTTTTGGACCGACTGCATAAACGTGAAAGTTGAACAATTGGCGACTCATAAAGAGGTTACGAATAAATGGCGTTCACTTTGAACGCTTTTTTAAACAATCTTACTTATTAGATAAAATTAGTTTTGTTAAAAAAGTTGTAAGTGGTATGGCTTCTTCTGAAGAATATATTTGTTCGCAATTTTCATCATGATAGATCTCAGGTAGTTCATCCGTACCACTATTAACAGCAGTCATTACGACATACCGCTCTAGGCTGCTGTCTTCTCTTTGGTTTGGAGCTTCATAATCAACCCAAAGCACCATATAACCAGTCCGCGTTTTAAAGTAAAAACTGGGTGAAATATCGTTGTGCCAGCTTTTGTCTACTAACCAAGGGAACTTGGATAGGTCGAAGCCAAGGTTAAAGTGCTGGCCAAACTCTTGTTGGTATAATTCCATACTTAATCCTCAACTTGGTATCAATGATGTGGCTAGGATACCAAGTTTTAAAATGTAATCCAGATAGGTGCTTGAAGATAAATGCCTGACAGAACAGGCACTGTAAGATTATTTCTTTTTCAAAGGTGACTTGTCGGCAATTGAGGCTAAGAGTTCATCAACTTCACCCGCGACCACGGCATCAATAACGGTGGTAATGGTTTGGGTTAAGCTGTCTAGCTCACCGACTTCAATAGCATGATTGCCTTTGCTGAGCTCAAGGGCTTTGTTGGCATAACGCACTTCAAAAAAGTATTGGTTGTTACGTTTGTAGAACCACTTGCTCACATTCTTTGGTATGCGTACCTTTTCTTGTGTGCCAGTTTCTGGGTTTTTCTGCCACTTTTCGCGGTAAGCGGTATAGCTTTCTCCGTTAACAAGTGCATTTGCCATTGCCAGTTGCTGGTCGAGTTTAGATAGCAGTTTCTCCCTGCGTTTTAAGATTGGGTTATCAGAGGTTTTCTCTGGGCGTGACGTGACCTTGAGCGAGCTCAATAATGATTTAGTCATGAGGTGTTTTCCTTTAGGGTGGTTGTGGATTAAAGCTGAATGCTTTGGGTTGGTTTACTTAATGAATCCGATTGGTTGGTTTGGTTTCTTCCTGTTGTTTTCTTGAGTTAAGATTTCGAGGTTTCTCTCGTCCGTTAATGGTTTCTTACTCATACGGTTTCTTCTAGCGACAATCGCATAATCACCTAGGCTTAAATAACTCAGTTGCTTTAATCCATGGCTTATAACCGCTGGTGGTTTACCGAATAAATCTTCGTAAAGTGCAATTGCTTGCTTTGATGATAAATATTGAAATTGCAGCTTGAAGTCGAATCGTCTGAGAAGCGCTGTATCGAGATTTCCAGCGAAGTTAGTTGCTGCGAATATAGTTTGCTCACATTGGTCTAATTCGATGAGGATTTGATTTACAAGCTGTCTCTCGTGCTGTTGTGATAGCACTTCTCGACTCGTTAGCACGCTATCAACTTCATCAAGAAAAATAATCGCATCTTCGTTTTTAGCTTGCTTAAACAGCGCTGAAATATTCTGTTCTGCTTCTCCCACATACTTCGATAGCACGTCACTTGGTTTGATAACGATTAGCGCTTGCTCTATTTGCTGCGCAATGTAATGAACTAAAGCTGATTTACCTGTACCAGCAGAGCCCAGTAACAGTGACCTTGAACCAGTAAAGTGGGAAACGGTTTTAATGACCTGCTCGACATGGGTATGCGAGCCAACAAGGTTGATAAAGTTAGGGTTAAAGTCCATTTCAGGTTTATAGCGGGTGGTTGTTGTTTGAAGTCCACAAGCCGATAAGCACTCTTCAATATGATGGTCTATGCAATGCTCGGCATTCTTGCCTGTTAGGTTTAAGGCTTTAGCCACAATACTGGCATTAACAACATGAGCCACAGTCAAATCAGGCAGGTTTGCCAATTCATTTTTATAACCTTGTGAAACCCTTAATCCCTTAAGTGGTTTGGCTAATATCTCGGCTTTAATGTGTCTGGGTGGAACACCAATATGAAGCACGTAGCTGAAACGTCTAATGACCGATTCTGGTAAGCAATCAATGTGGTTAGTAATCCATATACAGGGTAGGTTATTGGTTTCTAAGGTGGAATGAAGCCTATCTTTGCTGACCTTTAAACCATTGGCATATTCACTGAAGATATCCTCTACCTCATCGAGTAAAAGGCAACTAGAGCCACCCGATGTAAATAGCCGTTGCATTAGGCGGTAATGCTGTAATCGTAAATGAGCAATATTCCTATCTGAGTTTATTTCATCAACACCATGAAATAGGTTCTCGCCAACCGCTTTTACTGCAATCAGGTTTGACTTGGTATAGCGACTTAATGCCTGTGAAAAAGAGGTTTTTCCTGTACCCGCTGTTCCATGCAGAAGGATATTGACGCCTTTTGTGTTGTGTTTTAACGCCTGCTTCAAATACTGACTAACGTGCTTGGATTCGATATGAGGATAATCATTAAGGGTTAAAGAGGTTGTTGGTATTTGGTAGTAAAGGCCGTCCAGCAAGTCATGATATGAATCCGCTTTGTGGCTCATTAAGTTGTTAGCCAGTACATGAGGCATTAACAGCAAGCCAAAAATAGACAGCTCCTTTTGCTCAAAGAGAGAACTGTTAGAGATTAACTGGACGGCAGTAGATAGTTCATCAACTTTAAGCCCTAATATTTCAGCTACAGCAATATCGACATCACTGACCCAATGGCGAAGGTGTTCATCAAAGAATGCGAATAACCCTTCGTTTATAGTAGTAACAGCGCATAATTTCAGTACCTTTTTGCACTCAACGGGCAATTGAAGCTTATTAACGAGTAGTGCCAAGTTATGTTCAAAAACAGGTATTAATGATTTATCTACTTTGACCGAAGATAGTGACTTTTGAAATGTAATGAGCTTCTTGCGAGGGCATTCACCATAAAACTTTTTAAAACGTCTTCCTGTTATGCGGCTAATGATATCTCTAGGTAAGTCTTGAATGAAATCATCGTCTAATACTTCAATATCTAGCAGTTTTGAAGCAACTGTTGATGCTATGTACCGTGCATTAGATTCAACTGTTTGCATAGTATTCCTTGGTATTTTCTTTGATACCAAGGTAACAGGATAAAACGCCTACCTCATTGATTTAAATGACAAAGTTATTATATTTGAATGAGGGTGTTGTTGGGTGAATAGGAGAGTCCTGTGGATGGGCTGACTAGTCTAAGTACTTGTTTATTGGATAGCAGTACGTTAGCTTGCTTAAGAAAGTTTGGATTCTATTAATTAAGGATAATTACATGTATCGCTTCTTTTTATTGATACTGCTTTTTGGGGTATCAACTTCAGTTTTAGCTGGATATCCAACAAGCTTTAGTAATGCTAAATCAAAAGCGGAAAAGGGGGTGTACTTTGATAAGCACATAACTTTTTATTGCGGTTGTGACTATGTATTTGATGACCTTAAGGATAGAGATGGTGATGGAAATACCCACGAGACAATGATTTATCCAGAGAATTGTGGTTATACAGCAAGGAATCCGATAACTAAGAAAGGCGAAGCTAACGCAAGAGTAAGTCGAATAGAGTGGGAACATATTGTGCCTGCCCATGTTATCGGTGGCCATTTAGATGAATGGAAGAATAAAAGGAATTACCCTGAATGTAAGAAGCCCAACGGCAAGTATATCAGTGGCCGAGATTGTGCGTACAAGCTAAACCCTGCATTTAAGAAAGGCCACGATGATATGAATAACCTGACACCTGCTGTCGGTGAGTTAAATGGTGACCGCTCAAACTTCTCTTTTGCAGTCATTCAAGGAGAGCCAAGAGCCTACGGTAAGTGTGACTTTGAAATAGACTTTGATAAGGATGTGGCTGAGCCACCTGATAGTGTTAAGGGAGATATTGCTCGTACATATTTCCATATGATTAAAACACATGGGGCACAGATATCTTCCGACGAGCTAATTTTGTATTTATTCTGGGATAGGCTAGACCCCGTGGATGAATGGGAATGCTTGAGAAATAGCAGAATTGAAGAAGAGCAAGGGGTAGGCAACTCCTTTGTTAATAAGTCCTGTAACCTTTGATATGTAGTGGCCAGTTTTCGTTAGCCACTACAGTTCCATATTCAATTAACGTTTCTAATTAAATAGCCAAGGTGGGAGCAATCCCACCATCATATTATCATTTAAGTTTAACCTTTGGTGAGATGATGACTTTTTTGATAGCGAGCAAATAACTTGTGAGTTCATCACAAACATCCTCATGTTCAAAGTGCAATAAGTGTGAGCCCAAAATAGGCTTCAGCTTTGATAGCTCTTTATTTGTGAATGTTTCATGGCGTTTAGCAAAACCTTTTATGAGAATTTTTCGTATCATAGCTTCGCTTAGTTCGTTAAATACCCTAGGGGAGTAGAATTGTAAGTTATCGAATTGGTGTCCATTTATGCACTCTAAATGCTTTATTGATGTGCTCATTGAGCGTTGTTGATTTGATTTCAAACGTCGCTCTATTTTAGTGCCACAATATACTCTACTTACGGACTCCATTATTTTATTAACAATGTTATCGCCATACTTTTTGTTGACTTTATCTAATAATTTTCTAGTCATGCAGTAGATCGCAGTGTGAGAGTTACGATCGTTTCCCAAATAAGTCGTCCCGTGGAAAGAGTTAGCGTTATCAAAAACAGATATGTTTTTAATCTTTGACTTTGTATCAACCAATATAAGATTGGATGGTACATCATAAATTTCTATGCATAAATCTTTTCGTATAACCTTGATGGATTTCAAAAAAGACTTGTAATTTCCTGTTCCAATAGATTCTTTAATTATGAAGAAGAACTTATTTATTGACGAAAGGGGAGCTTCGCTTGGTCTAAATGATAAAAAACATTTCTCAATTTGAGTGCCAGCATTATTTTTTTTGTAATAAATAATAAAAGCTCCACCTTTTCTGAATTTGAACTCAAATTTATTGTTATATTCATTATAGCCCTTTCGCTTGTGATGCATGCAGTTCTTAACTCCGCTTGTTTTATTGAGATTATGGATTACTTTATCCATGTCATTAAGTCGTAAGCTGAATGTTAATTCAATATCGTCAACTCCTGATTTTATATTTTCCTTAGGGCTGACTAAACTAATAGTTAGTTTTGTGTTTAATTCTTTTATTATCTTACTACTAAATAGTTTTAGTTCTTTTAATTTTGTTTTGTTTCTTAGAGCAGTTTCTGCCTTGTTAAAATATTTGAAAACCTTCTTGAAAATATCATCTTTATCTAACGTTGAATGGTCATCAAAAAGATAACTGTACTTGTTTTCAATAGAAGCAAAATCATAAGTCATTTTATCCAAAGTTCGCTTAACAAATTTGGGTTCTTTTGGATTTGTTTGTTTATTTTTTGTGTTGCAGTTGTGGGATGTAGATGAGTGTTTTGAATTGTGCTGAGTGTCAGTACCACTACATGTTGATTTGAATGCTTTCATAAGTGTCTCTTCTATAATTGAATGAATAAGTGTATTTCCTGCATTTATAGAGCGGTAAAGCGCCTTCTGTGATTTGGTGTTTTATGCTTACACAATGCAGATTTTATGTTTGTCAGTAGCAATGCTGGCTGCTGATATTTACTCTTTACAGTTTTTGTTTTTGTAGGAATTTTTTTATTTACAGGAAAGTTTTTAGGTGATTTTTGTTTGTGTTTTACTGTGATTTTTAGTAGTGTTTTCTGACGGTTTTAGAATGTATTTTCTGACGGTTTTAGAATGTATTTTCTGACGGTTTTAGAATATATTTTCTGACGGTTTTAGAATGTATTTTCTGACGGTTTTGTAATGTGTTGATGAAGTGGCTTTTAATAATTATTTATCGTTAAAAAACTATTTATATTAGGGCTGCATTTAAAGTTTTAGATGATATTGTTTGGTGTGGGTTATTAATAAATAAAATTTATTTATTAATAATGTGATTTTTGAGGTGAATATGAAAACTAAACCATTGCAACCAAGGTTGCCAATCGATTGGCTTGAATATAGTTATATATTTAAAAATTTAATGGATAAATCAAATGTCAACGAAGAGAATATAAAGGTTTTAAATGCTAAAATTGACAAGTTGCAATCTTTGAGTCAAGAAGATAAAAAATACCTACGTAAAATGACAAAGGCAGATTTTAAAAAACATTTAAAAATAAGTTCTGAACGCGAATGTGTAAAAGTAGTTTGCGAACTTAATTTATTAGGTATTGAATTTTTTGGTTCAATATGGAAAAAATTTGGCAGTAATATTTCTAGTGCGAAACATAGCAAAAGTTCATATCCATTAAACCTTTCTTCTAATGAAAGGTTTGAACTTGAAGAATTAGTTGAATCAATCTATGTTAAAAATAAAAAAGAAATAGAACGTGAGATGTATGGTTATTTGAACGAGAAAGGGGTTGAAAATATAGAAGATTACTTTGAGGAGTTTGAAGAGTGGCTTGAAGATTTGATTACTGATGATCCTAGCGCTAGGTATGGTAAAAATCTTAAACATAAGTTTGATAAGTTAATCTTTACCATTATAGTTCTCAGTTTAAAAAAAGACCTCACTTATTAAAAATAATTAGAAAGGTCAACTATTGAATATTTTTGTCCGCTGGCCACTAGTAAGACGCTTGCATTAGAGATATAAAACAATTCGGCTTAAAAAATATAATCAGAAAAGGGATTGAGGTTAAATTTTCATATTGGACTTTTTACAGAAACTGATTTAAAAGTTGTTGGATAAGTTTGAGCTATTACAGTTGAGACGTTGCACTGCATAGTGCTCTATATACTGTAGGCCTCGAGCAGCCTAATTCAATTGCTATTGAACGCTTAGTCATGCCCTTATCAAACAGTTTTTGTATCTTAAGATAGAGCTCCTTGTTGGGTTGTTTACCCTTAAATTTACCTTTTTTCTTCGCGATTTCAATACCTTCGCGTTGACGTTCCAGAATCATACTCCGCTCAAATTGGTAAATAGCCCCAAGTAGGGTGAGCATAAGATCATTCATTGGATTGGATTCGCCTGAGAAGGCTAAGCTTTCTTTAACAAATCTCAAAGTAACGCCTTTCGAATTGAATAACTCAACGATCTTTAATAGGTCTGCTGTATTACGTGCCATACGCGAGATGTCATGAACGAAGATTTCATCACCTTCACGAGCATAATCAATGAGCTCTTTTAGCCCTTTTCGGTTTGAATCTTTGCCTGAGCATTTGTCTTCAAACACTTTATCGAAGCTCATACTATGAAGTTGTCGCTCAAGATTTTGTTCGACTGTTGATACTCTAATGTATGCTAGTTTTTGACTCATGAAATCACCTGTGATGGTTATCTTTAGAAGGCAACGTTACATGGAATTTTTAGAGCAAAATATAGATAAAAATGACAAGCTTATTCGGGCTTTTGAATGTAACGTTTGAGTCTCCTTAAACCTAACGATATCTAGGTTAGATAGGCTTTCCCTTAGAGTAAATCAGGAGTTGTCTTCGGTATTGTGACCACGTTAAAAGTAGGTTCTTCATGGTAAGTGTTTACTATTATCCTAGGTAAAAGTTACATATAACCAGCTGTTTTATGGTTAAAGTAACCTACCGATTTTTAAGGATAAAGTAATGAAAGGTGTAATGTTTAAGTGTACTTAAAATGTCCAATTGGTAGGAATTACCTTATTTAAGTGACCCAATTAATTAATCCATATTGTTACTAGTCGGAAGTTGGATGACGAGTGGAATATCATTGTTAATGTAAAATAATGATCTTTAACGTGAACGGCACTCGTGTGTAGGTTAGTGTTTTGTGAAGAGGTGTGGTTTATTTTGTGTGTATTTTATTGGGCGGAGGTTAATGATGTCAAGATTGTTTCGCCAACAAGCCATGGAGGCACAGCAACAAAAATTACACGGTGATGTGTCATTGGCTCAGCCTATTTCAATTTATTTTTCAGCATTCACTTTATTACTCATTGTAACCGCAATTTTTATCTTCCTTTCTTATTCTCACTATGCCCGCAAAGAAACTGTTCAGGGATATTTAGTTCCTGATAGAGGGTTAATTAAAGTTTTCGCTAACAGTAGTGGTAATGTTGAATTGCTGCATGTGACGGAAGGCGACACGGTAAAAAAAGGAAGCCCGTTAGCCACCATAGTCCTTAGGCGTAGCATGCTATCTGGAGAAGAGTTGAGCGAGTCGCTCATCGGTGAGTTGAAACAGCAGCTTTTATTGCTTCAAACGGAGCAAAGCGTTAACGAGGCAATGAAAAAGGAAGAAGAGGCACGCTTAAATGTATCCATAAGTGACAACCTAACTTCACTTACGGTATTGAATCAGCTTGAGACGCTGTTAGATAAAAAGTTTGCGCTTCAGACTGCGCAACTATCTCAGCATGACAAACTCTATAAAGATGGTTTTTTATCTTCATTAGACAATCAATCTCAACAAGAAAAGCTTATTTCCATTCAACAAGAGATTAAGAATTTAAAGTCAAGTCAAATACAAACTCAAAGCCAGTTGAATGCTGCAACAGCTGAGCTCGCCTTACTCCCTTTGCAGTATAAATTGAAAGCTGGGGAATTAGCTCGTGGGCGTTCAGATATTTTACGCCAAATTGATGAGACAGAAAATAATTATCGTTATGTCATTCGAGCCAATGAAGCTGGAACGATAGCTTCTATACATATTGTTGATGGAGAGTTTATTGTTAATAGCCGCCCTTTATTGAGCATAATCCCTAAAGGAGCAGAGCTCGTTGCAGAATTGCTACTCCCAACTCGCAGTGCTGGCTTTGTGAAAGAGGGTGATGAGGCCAGACTTCGCTTTGATGCGTTTCCTTATCAACGGTTTGGCTTTATTGAAAGTAATATATTTCGAATTGATAAAGCTTTATTGCTTGATGGTGAGGCTCAAGTGCCAGTCGCCTTATCAGAGCCTGTGTATCGTATAAGAGCTGCATTGTCGAAACAGAATATGTTGGCATATGGTGACACCTTTCCACTTAAAAGCGGTATGTTAATCGAGGCTGATATCGTGCTAGATAGACGAAGTCTACTTGACTGGTTACTTGACCCTATTTACAGCTTGCAAGGAAGGGTGGGGTAATGAGCAACGTTTTGCAAAAAAATCATGAAGAATCCCCCATAGAACTGCTAGCGTTTTCGGGTAAAAAACGTGTTCCCTTGATACTTCAAGCTGAAATGGCCGAATGTGGACTTGCTTGCGTTGCGATGGTGGCAAGCTTTCATGGACATAAAATGGATATGGCTGCATTAAGAAAGCGCTACAGGGCAGACCTTAAGGGGATGAACTTGCAGCAGTTAATTACTTTGAGTGACAGTCTCGGGTTTGCGAGTCGAGCGCTTAAGTGCCCTATTGAAGAGGTAGGGAAACTGACGCTTCCTTGTGTATTGCATTGGGATATGAATCACTTTGTGGTGTTGACAGGTGTAACAAATTCAGGCGTCACTATTAATGACCCTGCCTTGGGCAAAAGAAAGCTCAAGCTAAAAGAATTTACTGAGCACTTTACAGGTATCGTATTAGAGTTAACTCCTGCGAAAGGTTTTGAAAAGCAGGATGAACGACAACAAATGCGCTTGTCTCAACTCTGGAGTAAAATGACTGGGTTTGGCAAAACCCTAATTTCCTTGTTTATACTTTCTATACTACTTCAAGTCTTTTCTCTTGTTACCCCATATTATATGCAATGGGTGGTAGATGAAGTGTTGATTAGTCAAGATAAGCCTTTATTAATCGTATTAGCTTTTGGCTTTGCACTGCTGGCAATAATCAATGTCATCACAACCGCTGTACGTAGCTGGTTAATTCTCAGAGTGTCGAGTTTACTCAATATGCAAATGGGCGTTAACCTATTAAGTCATTTACTTCGATTGCCGATGAGCTATTTTGAAAAGCGTCACGTAGGCGATTTAGTGTCCCGATTTGGCTCTTTAGAGCAAGTGCGTGAACGACTTACTACAGGACTTGTTGAAACGGTTGTTGATGGCATCATGTCGATTGCTGTATTAGTGATGATGCTGATGTACAGCGTTCAACTGACATTAGTGGTTGTTGCTGCAATTCTCATTTATGCGTTGTTACGTTTGATGCTTTATCGTCCCTTGCACCGAGCCACCGAAGGCTCAATTCAAGCGAGTGCAAAAGAGCAAACTAATTTCCTTGAAAATATCCGTGGCATTCAAACAATAAAGCTATTTACTTGTGAGCCTCAAAGACAAAGTGTTTGGCAAAATCGTTATAGTGAAGTGATTAATGCCGATATTCGTTTAGGTAAACTCAACATAAGCTTTGATGCATTTAACAAGCTGCTATTTGGGCTTGAGAACGTTATTGTTATCTACCTTGCAGCCACTATCGTGATGACGGGTGATTTAACCATTGGTATGGTGCTCGCATTTATTGCCTACAAGAATCAACTAACGGAACGTTTCGCCAACTTAATCGAACAGCTTATCTTGTTTCGTATGCTACGCCTGCACCTTGACCGAATTTCAGACATTGCATTGCATGAGCAAGAATCTAATCGTGACAGCAATATGTTGCTGAATAAAGTAACCGGCCAGTTAACACTCGAGCATGTCAGTTATAACTATGGTGATAGCGAGCCGAATGTTATTAACGATGTATCTCTTACCATTAACGCAGGGGAGTCCGTTGCTATTGTTGGTGAGTCAGGCTGCGGTAAAACCACTTTAGTTAAATTAATGCTTGGGTTATTACGACCGACCCAAGGGCGTATTTTATTAGATGGTCAGGATATTACTCAAGTTGGTTTAACGCAGTATCGGCAGCAAATTGCAGCTGTGATGCAAGATGACACTCTACTCTCTGGCTCTATCGCCGACAACTTAACTTTTTTTGAGCCTGAGCCCAATTACTTACGCATGCAGCAATGTGCGCAAATGGCTGAGATAGATGTCGATATCAATAAGATGACCATGGGTTATAACACATTGGTGGGTGATATGGGGAGTCAGTTTTCAGGTGGTCAGGTGCAGCGTCTTTTACTTGCTAGAGCCTTATATCAGCAGCCTAGTCTACTGTTCATGGACGAAGCGACTAGTCACCTGGATGTTGAGAATGAAGCAAAAATCAGTGAGCAGATAAAGCACCTTGAGATGACCCGCGTCATTATCGCTCATCGACCAGAAACGATTAAACAAGCGCAGCAAGTACTTGTTATGCATCAAGGTAAAGTGTACACGCAGGACGAAATGCAAAAGTTAGTGGGAGTGGCGCAGTAAAGCAGCCAATAGAGAAAAAGAATTTTAGCTGGTGAAGTATAAACGTTAAAAATAACGAAGTGTTTCATCAGTTAAAAGCAAGGGCGCAGCAACTTTAGCGGGAAACCGCGCCCTTGGTCAATCGCTTAAGGTTAGTGGCTCAATTTGAGCGACTAAACACTTAGGCAAACATAACGTTACATAGTTTAAATTAAGGAAAATATTATGCAAGTTTCTAAAATTGAAGAGTTGACAATGAATGAAATTGAGCAGGTTAATGGCGGAATGAATGATTGGACGGCAGGAGGCATAGCTGTAATTGGTCTAGGCTTTGCTGGAACTGTCGCTACAGGAGGTTTCGGGCTTGCTGTAGGTGGTGCTATGTTATATTTAGGTTACGTTAAAGACGCTCAATAATAATTTGGTTGGCAGCTAACATAATGTTAGCTGCCATAGTACTGGATAATGTAGTCGAGGCTCAAATGAAAAATATTTACATGAAATGTATTTCAATAATTTACTTCTTGTGTGTTCTTATGCTCTATATCACATATGGTCTTGAAACTGACAAGTCAACTTTCGTTGAATTGATGATTATAACAATTCTTGCATACAACACAATTTTATGTTTGAGGCTAATTTCAATGTTAGAGCGTGATTGAGGGGCGTGTGGTTATTTATTGGATTCTGGCACAAAGTTGACGAATAAACTAAATATGGGGGTGGTACTTACCTAGAGACTGCACTTGTCTCCGGTAAGTCGCAATTGAAAACGAAATAGAGCTCGCCGTAATGAGTTTAACTGTTTTTAATTGTTAATAACTATTGAAGAACTAACCATGAATGAAATTGAACAGGTTAATGGGGGCGATATGTGCTTACCAGCGGCAGTCTTTTTAGCTGTATCACCATTAGGTGGTCCTTGGACTGTAGCAGGGGCGTTCTTTACAGCCTATTCAGAATGTATGAAATAAATCAGAAACTTAAAATGAAACTTATCCAAAAATTACTAGATATGCAGTTGAAAACCGTTTTCAATTATAAATTTGAAATATTATTTCATTCAGTATTTGCAATATTTTTAGGATATTGTTTTAGCTCAATGCCAATTATATTAAGTGGTTTTTTTGTTGCTAGCCTTTATTTATGGCAACGATATTTAACATATCAATTGCATAAAATTTTGCAAAAAAACTGATTTTTAATACAGTTATTTTTCATAACAACGTTGCTACTAGCTTACAAAGCATTTTGAGCTAGTCTATCTATGGCTGCTTACAAGATGCTTTAAGGGGTTTTTATGAGAAAACTTAATGTAGCTGAGCAAGAAAGTATATGCGGAGGCCATATAGATACCAAAGCAATTATAATAAGTGCTAAATTATGATAAAAAATATAATTGAGAATTATCAATTGAGTGCATTTATATTGGGCTCTATTTTCGGAGCTTTATTGGTGTTTTATACATACTTTAATTGATATTTAAGCTCAAAATAACCGATATAGTTCGGTATAAGTAAAAGCCTCTCCTAAATTAGATTGTTTGATTTTGGAGAGGCTTAATTTGCTGGTAATTAGCGTAAGCACTTAGGCAGGTTTTGTCGCAAATTCAGATTTAGGGGTAGACAGGGAATTAATAAACTATCCTACGCTAAGGACTTGACCAATGGTATACACCTGTTAATGCAATATGCTCCCGCCCCAAAGGAGATATATGTTGAAGCCGTTTATCATCTACGTTCTAGGAGTTAGTAGGTATAGAACTAGAGGTGTCATTATGCCAATATTTTTACATTCAATTCATAATTTTTTATTTGTTATTTTTATCTTAAATTATACATAAGCTTTTGGAACTTGATTGGAGGTTGTGTGATGAAATCAATATTAATTCCTATTTTTGTTTTTGGATTAATGAAGATACTTTTAACCTTAGTTGTTACATTTGAGTCAATTAGTAACCCTGTTCGTGTTTTGTTGTTTTTGCTGATTTTAATAAAAATTTGTTTTATACATTGGCTAGCGACTGGGCGATGGTTTTTTGGAGGTTATTTTTCAAATAGCGTAGGAGAGAAGAAAGAATGAGAAGTAAAAAGACAAAAAAAATTGAAGATTTTATGCCGCTTGAATTTGGGCTTTATCAGTCAGCGAAAGGCTCAAAAATATTAATCGCAATCCTAGTTATTGCTATTGTATCAACTGTTCTTTTCTTTTCTTTTTTGATTTTTAAGGCGCGGGGGGGATGAGTTTGTACAACATATAATGTCACTTTAAATATTGTTTAAGTTTAAGTTTAAATTAAAGATATCGAAAGTGATTGACTTAACTAATTTATATATTGTGGTGTTTTCTACCAATTTGATTTTAATTTAGGTAGTTATGTTAGTAGTATTAAAAGGGGTGTGAGAATGAAAAGTCAAAGAGTTGTATGTATTCTAGGTTATAAAATTCTGTATTTAATACCCATATTGGTGTTGCTTCATATTTATTTAGGTGGAACTGTTTATGCTGCCACAATAAATGATTTCTCGCGCTCGCCTGAATTCTACAATGTAAAAATATCACCAGATGGTAAACATCTTGCTGTGCTTATCAATACAGATGGCCGTAAGACTCTTACTTTTTTGGATAGTAAAACTTACGAAGTGACGGCCTCTTTAGGAGGTGAAAAACGTGACCAAGTTGCAGATTATTATTGGGTTAATAATGAACGCGTTATTGTACAAGTGGAGCAAGTGCGTGGTTCTTTAGCTAAACCTGCTAGTTATGGTGAAATATATGCAGTTAATTTTGATGGAAAAAAAGGTCGAATGATTTTTGGTTATCGAGCCAAAACACCATCAGGTAAAGGTGGGTTTCTTCTTGATACCTTAGAGGGGCAAGATAAATATGTTTTAATACGATCACAAGCATTAAGTCGAAGAAGTGATGTTATTCCCGAGGTGTTAAGACTAAATGTGTACAACGGTAGAACGAGAAAGGTTAAAAGAGCCCCAATGCCTTACAGTCAATTTCTTGTTGACCATAATGGTAATCCTAGGTTCGTAACTGGCACAGACGACGACTTTACGTCGAGATTATTTTATTCCACTGGAAAAGGGGATAAATGGTCTCCATTTGGAAGTGCATTTGAAGGCACTTTTGAGCCGATCGCTTTCACTGATGACAACAATAGTATATATGCATTAAAAAGTGAAGACGGGGGACCCAAAGGGTTATTTCACTATAACCTTAATACAAAAAAAGAGACTGAGCTGTACCGCAGTAGTCTGGTAGATCCAACTTATACTATTAGCTCAAAGTTAAATGAAGTCTATGGCCTTCGTATTGATGAGGATTATCCGGCGTATATATATTTAACCCCAGACTCTAAAGAAGCGTTACTTCATAAATCATTGGTTAAGGCGTTTAATGGCGACACTGTTTTAGTTAGTAGCACAACTAAAGATGGTAAGCTCGCTGTGGTTCATGTCAGTAGTGACCAAAATCCTGGACAATTTTACTTGTTTGATACAGAGTCTATGGAGGCCAAGAAGTTACTCGATGCTCGAAGCTGGATTAAGCCAAGTGAAATGGCAATGACAGAGCCATTTAGGATCAAAACAAAAGATGGTTTAATTTTAAATGGCCTAATAACAAAACCACAAGGGAAAGACCAAGACTTACCTACTGTTATTTATCCCCATGGTGGCCCTCATGTGAGAGATTACTGGGGATTTGATCCAACAGTCCAAATGTTAGCTAATAGAGGTTATGCGGTAGTACAAGTTAATTTTAGAGGCTCAACCGGCTATGGTGATAATTTCATGGAAGCGGGCTATGGGCATTGGGGAACTAAAATACAAGATGACATTTTACTTGCGACAAATTATGCAGTGCAGGAAGGCATAGCAGATAAAAACCGAATGTGTATTTATGGCGTTAGCTTTGGTGGTTATAGTGCCTTACAAAGCTCAATACGTCAGCCTGATAAGTTTAAATGTGCAATAGGATATGCAGGCGTTTATGATTTGGAAATGTTGTATAAGGAAGGTGATGTCAAAAATCACACATGGGGTGATGCTTACCTAGATACGACACTTGGCTCAGATAAGTCGCAATTGAAATTGCAATCTCCTGCCCAAAATGTAACTAATTTAAAAGTCCCTGTACTGATAATTCACGGCGAGGATGATGAAAGAGCGCCTATTGAGCATGCTGAATCACTAAAAGAAGCACTTGATGCAGCAGAATACCCATATGAATGGCTTGTTAAGAATAAGGAAGGGCATGGTTTTTACAAAGAGGAAAATGTCCTTGAGGCCAACAAGAAGATATTAAGTTTCTTGGATAAATACATAGGTTATTAAATTGATAGTAGAAATCACACTAATTTGAGATTGTATGACTAAGTTGTCTTATCGGCTAGCTCATTAATTTTAGTAACCGCTTGATTTTTCAAGCGGTTTACTGAAATTAATTCAAATCATCAAGTTAAAATTCAAAATGTGATACACCGTTGTAAAATCAATTGAAAAATGAAAGCAATAGCTGGCACTAAGCACCTTTATATCCGTAAAGAGTGGTTTTATTTTCGAATTAAACTACCGAAACGGTTAGGCGTCAGGGAAGTTCGGCTTTCATTAAACACTCAAGACCTCTCTTATGCACTCCTAAAACTTCAATGTTTTACTCTACAAATTAATCTGTTAAAGCAACTTGTTGTTAGTTTGAAATCGTTAGACACTAGTGTTGTAACGTCTTCACTACTGATGATAAAGGACACTATGCTAAAACAACTGGCAATGAGTGATATAGATGGGTTGGTAGCAGAACTTGAGCAAGGTTATTCTCATCATGCTCATGCGGTTAAAGTATTAGGCCAAAATAGCATCCTCGATAAGAACAATAAATTCACTACAGCGTTAACTTTTATTGCAATTGGATTTTTTACGTTTATTTCCGATTGATAAGTATCTTTGAGCTAACATTTTAATGAGAATGGATGAGCTAGTGTAAGACCAGCCATCCATTCTTACCAATTCGACCGTGTTCAATTTTGAAAAATAGAATCTATTTCGTGACAATATGGATGCTAGTAAACATAGTCGTTTTCGCATCAACGGAGACCTTATGAATAAGATCTTCGGTTTGTTTTGCACGCACTGGGCTATCTAACCATTGCTGATAGGCTTGCTCATTTTCCCAAGTACACATGACCAGTACTTTTGCTGGATCGTCTTTGGAGAGCATCGTTTCGCCATGTAAAAATCCGGGGATGGTTTCCGCAGCTTCTTCTACACAACGTCTTTCGATATGTAAATCAGCGAATCTTTTGCCGTCACCATCATGAGCCGTAAACTCAAGCATTGTAAAAAAAGACATATGTCATTACCTTAATATTGAAAGCTCAGATTGAGCCGTTTTGTGGCTTACGAGTGCAATATACCGTACTGTTGAGCCACGTAATCATTTTGCAGCTACACAAGACAATTGATGAGTGCTGTCTCAAGTTGTTCTTTGTTTAGCGTGCCTTTAGGACCAATAAAGACTAAGCTGCTATGTCTCTTTTCGTCCTTCCATGGCTCAGAAGTTCGATAAGTGTCTCGCTGTCCAACGCGTTGATAGATAGTTTTACTGCTAGGCTCACTGTCAAGATTAAGTACGCATTTCACTCGAAGTAACGACTCGGACAACTCGGCGAGTAGCGTTCGAATCTTGCTTTCTGAAATAGGTTGCTCGAACGTAAAACTGACACTGGCAAAATCATGCTTATGATCCGTACTTTCTGGCGATTCATAATCATCTGGCAGCGTGGTTTCGATACCTAAAATGATTTCTGGCGGCACGTTACCATCTAAGGCTTCAACCACCTTTTTTGTTGGGTAGTTATCTTTAAGCCATTGGCGCGCAATGGCACACTGGTGCTCATCGACTAAATCAACTTTGGTTAACACAATGAGATCTGCAGCTGAGATCTGGTTGTGAAACAATCGGCCAGTGAGTTTGTCTTGAGCCAGCGTAAATAATGTTTCCACGTCCACTACAGCAAGGCCGCCATCCAAGCGAATAGCAGGAATTGCATGAGCGACCTGCACAATACCGTGTGGATCTGCGACGCCACTGGCTTCTAGCACAATCGCTTCTGGTAATTCATCCCGTTCTGACAGTTTAATGAGGCTGTCGGTCAAATCTGCTGAAACTGAGCAGCACGCGCAACCATTCGACAAATTGATCATGTCATCAGTCTGTGATGCGATGAGTTCTGCATCAATATTCACTTTGCCGAAATCATTCACTAAAACCACCAAACGTTTCCCGTGAGGTGCAGTCAGCAACTTATTGAGAAGCGTCGTCTTACCTGATCCCAAAAAGCCGCCAATGATGGTTAAAGGTAGTGTGTTTTCGCTCGCTGTTGATATTTGCTTGCGTACTTTATAAGCGGTCATCAACATGCCCATCATGCCTTGATGTGCTTCGTTAAAGCGTTCTTCAACTGCTTGGCTATCCTTAGCATTAACAACATTTGCCATATTAAAGGCAGGGGTGTAAATGTTATTGGAATTAGCCATGATTATACTTCCTTAGCCTTGAATGGCGTACCGCCCATAACGGTGCCCCAAACGTTAATGTTTTCAATATGTTTAGGGTCAACCTCATATGGGTCTTCGTCTAATACAGTGAAGTCGGCAAACTTACCCTGTTCAAGGCTACCGATTTTATCTTCCATACCAAGTACATAAGCAGCATCGATGGTTACAGCACGTAATGCGCGATCAACACCAATCGCCTCATGAGGCGCAATAACGGTTTCACCATCTTCTGCAATACGCGTTACGGCACCAGAAACTGCGGAGAGTGGCTGCATCGGTACCACAACTTGTGGGTAATCTGAATGCATAGCAAACACTACACCTTCACGCTCAAGTGAGYCTAAACGAGCAACAGTTTCAGCGCGATCTGGGCCGTAAGCGTGTGTTCTGTGTAGAAGACTGCGATGATGGATAAAGTAGCTATTAACGCTAGCCACACCACCTAGTGCTTTAAGTCGACGGGCCTGCATTGGTGTCGTCATTGAATAATGCTCAATAGAGAATCGGTGATCGAATCGAGGCTGTACTTTTTGCAACGCATCAAGCGTGTTCAAGGTTATGTCAGTCGCAAGATCGCCATTGGCATGACAATGAAGCTGCATGCCAGCTTGCCAGTACGGAAGCATTAAATTAACGAGGTCATTGTCACCTTGCTCACCTTGTGAACCATCTAGGTAGCCTGGGAATCCGACCAAAGAACCTTGGAGTGGATAAGAACCATCAGAGAAGAATTTGACACCACGTATAAAGAACTTATCGCTTTCTAGACTTTGAAGTCGTTTGATTTCTTCGATTGCACCTTCAACACCATGCAACTTTGTCATTGAGGCACCATGCGGGGTGAGCCTCATGCGTACAGGAAAATTCATATCATTAGTCGCTGCTACATGGTCGTGCAACTCTTGCTTCTCATCTAATGTACCATATAGCAAATCAGCAATGGTCGTAATGCCAGCACGGTTGGCGATCGAAGACATGAAGTTCAAACCATCGATACCTCCCCCCGCTAAAACCTGATCTAATACAGGCGCCATGGCCATTTGTACGCCATCAGCTTCGTTTAAGATGCCTTTGAGTCGACCATCTGCGTATTTCTGAATATGAGGATTGTCAGAATCCGTCGGGACATTAGACAGCTTTAAACCCGCTGAATTCGTATATATATAGTGAGGTGCCCATGCTAGAAGATAGATAGGACGAGTTGTACTGATTTGATCGAGTATGTCTCTGTCTAAAGTGCCACCTTGTTTAGCTTCATCATAACCCCAAGCAACAATAGGTTTGGTTGGGTCAGTTTCTTCTTTATCCAATTTTCTTAGAGTTGCCAAGATACCTTCAACATCATTAATCGGTTCTTGAATACCAAAGCGACCAGGCCACTTGATAGGGCCAATAAAATGCAAAGCCATAAAGCCGGCAGACATCCAGCAGTGTGAATGCGCTTCGATAAAACCAGGCATGATGATGCGGTCTTTAAAGGTATCATCAATGGTGACATCGTAACGAGAGAGCCAAGGTTGCATTGATTCGATGGTGCCAGTAGAGAGTACGCGTCCATCGAGTACAGCGATTGCTTCAACTGTCGGTCGACCTGGGTCCATCGTGTGTATTTTTTTTGCGGTATATACGGTTACTGTATTGTTAGTAGACATTTATCTATCTCCGAGTGTGGATATTTAAGTTGAGTATGTTGTAAATCTTTTGATTTAATTGCCTGCCGTTCAATTAAATTCAGTTTTGATATATATAGTTGTGATTGAAGAATGAAATCACCTCACGGATACTTCCTTGATAATATCGCCCATTCAGGCACCGTGATTTGTTTACTAATTGAAAGGTGTCTTAGGTAAACAGAAAAAATAATGGATACTACTGTGCCTGTTGTTGTCCACTCAGGTGCAAAGGCTAAAAACAGCGTATATATCATGCAACCAAGTGTGATGGGGATAGCGTAAAGCTCTTTACTGAGTAGTAATGACGGTTTTTCCAGTAAAACATCTCTCACAATGCCACCACCTACCGCTGTAATCACCCCCAAAAGTATAGGGGCGACAGGTAGTCCAAAGTCTAAATTCCATGCTTTGTGTGTCCCCTGTATGGCAAAGAGAGAGGCGGCAATAGCATCAATGTAAAGGTAGAATGTGTTTATTCGCTTCATTTGCATAATGGGAAAGAAAAAGAAGCCGAAAATACTCGCAACGATACCTATGATGGCGTAGTAAACATCGATTGACCAAAAAACAGGGACATTAAGCGTCCAGTCTCTCATTGTTCCCCCACCAATTGCCGTCATTAATCCGAGAGCGATGACGGTAAATATATCGACTTTTTTATCTAAAGCCGCTAAGACAGCTGAAAGGGCGAAAGCAGCAGTACCAATAATAGTAATGAATTGAAGTAATAGTTCAGTAGTGGACATATTATGCTCATCATGTTGTGCGAATCGATTGATAAATTAAACTGGAACGCTATTACAGGATTTATCCATTTAATGCTGAATAGTACGAATAATGTTCTATTGAATTTTATGCATAATACAAGGTTATCTGAGGCACAATAAATCTTCATGGTATGGATCTGGCCTACCTTATCGAGTGCTTATTGTGCTCACGGGCTAGATTGTTTAGTTTTTCTTTTGCTGGAGAAAGAGGGGGTTCTTAATCAAGGTAGGGGTTGATCTAACCATGGGTAGTTTGAGAAAAGCTCACATCAGGCAATAATCAAAATCGTAGCGTTACATGGAAAAGTAACGAGTGGTGCGTCAGTTTTAATCGCTAGCACCTTCACGCCATTAAACATAGGGATCCTACAACTTGCTTGAGGAAATAACGATGAAATTGAAACCACTATTTTGTTCAATTGCCCTTTCCACAATGATGTTTGCCACCGTAGCCCCCGCAGATGCTTGTACTGGTATTCGCCTCGTTGCTGATAATGGTGCACCTGTCTTTGGTAGAACCATGGAATTTGGTAATGATGTGATTGAATTTAACTGGAAAACCTACCCACAAGGCTATCAGTTTAAAGGCCACACCTCTGAAGGGGCGAATGGCAAAGAATGGGCAGCTAAGTACGGATTTGTTGCGGCAATCCCATTTGAAGCGGAAGCAGTCACAGAAGGAGTCAATGAAGAAGGCCTTCAAGTTGGCTTATTCTTCTTCCAGCCATATAGCCAAGCTGAGTATCAACAGTATGATCCGAGCCTAGCACATGAATCCATTGGTGGTTGGCAGTTTGCAACGTATGTGTTGTCACAAGCAGCAAACGTAGAGGAAGCAAAGGCACTACTTAAGAGTGTGAAAGTTGTAGACTCTAACCTCTATCCAAGTGCCGAGGGCTGGGATTTTTCACCGCAAGCTCATATGGCTATCAATGATGCAGAGGGGAATGCCGCAGTGGTTCAATACGTGAATGGTGAGCTGCATATCTTCGATAATCCGCTTGGGACAATCACCAATGCGCCTCGTTTTGAGTGGCATCAAGAGAACCTAAAGCGCTATACCTCACTTCCAATCGATAAAGCTGCGCCACTTGGTGACGATGTACGCGATGTTGAGGCTGGTGGACTGGATATTGGAAACCTAGAAAACATTCCTGGAGAAATCACGTCTGCGAATCGTTTCGTTCGCGCTTCTATCTACAGTCAGACCGCTGATCGCTTTGCTGATGCTGACGAAGGTGTGCATTCGGTGTTTAATATCTTGAATAACTTTGATATGCCAAAGGGCGTGAAACAGTATCGCCATTCTGATGGAAAAGACTATTCACAGTTTGCACAATGGACAACCGTGAGCGATCTTCAAAACAAGAGGTTGTACATTCGTTCTTTCTACAGCCCGAGCGTAAAGATGGTCGATCTGAATGAGATTGATTTCACGGATGGTAAAGTCCATACCTTCGATATTCCGACCTCGTTCGAGTATGACAAGATTGAACTCGACTAATTATTGATAAATAAAAGAATAGCCTCACTATCGTTCTCTTTTCAATAACCACTATCAGAGACGCAGTGAGGCTTTCGTATTGTCAGGCTCACAATCTACTTAAAATATGGCGTTATAGACTCAATCAATGTGGTTTTGATTTGAGCAATTTGTATGGAATGCGGGCACCAAAGTGCCATGGGAATTAGCATCTCATTAAGCGCGCCAGAAAGTTCGATTTTCTGGATACTTTTTTGGTAACAAGAATGCTGCAGCGCCTCTTTGGGCAATATCGCCCAGCCGTGACCTTCACTCACCAGTTTGAGCAATAACGACATTTCACCAATCTGATCATGTTGCGACGATACTATCATTCGCGTTGCGAGGTCATCTTCAATAAATGCTTGCATGATCATTTGTTTAGACGACTGCATCGCAGGGTAGCGTGCGCTGTTTGGCAGGCTGTGTATTTCATGGTGATTGCCTGCGACAGGTATAAGTGAAATATGCCCTAAAAACGTCGAATCAATACTATGAATCATCTGAGCTTGATGAACATTCATCAAAGCAAAATGGATTTGTCCGCTTTGAATTCCCTGCTTGACTTCACTTTTGCTCCGCACCACAAAGTTGATACGCATGTTGGGAAAAGCGTCCGTGATGGTTTGATAGATGGTATTGAGAATACTTTGGGGAACAAAGCTACCATAGGCAATAGTTAGGGTTTCAAGTCCGGTACTTGCGAGGCTTATTGCCAGTTTATCGAGGGTTCTTGCCTGTTCCAATGCCTGCTTAGCATGATGATAAAGCAGTTTTCCTTCTTCGGTGATCTGTACAGAACGTGCTGAGCGGTCAAACAGGGTCACCCCCCAATGGATCTCCAAGTTCGTTATTACTTGGCCAACCGTCGTTCGATGTTTGTTGAGTTTGATTGCCGCTTTCTTGAACGACTTTAACTCATAAGCGGTGATAAATGTTTGCAGCTGTTCAAGGCTATATTGCATTTAGTGCGGCTCCTATAGACGCAGATTTAGAATAAAAGTCGCCATTATTCTTCACTCTATACTTTGGGGTCCTTTTCATCAATAGGAGGTACTAGATAAGGCCTTGGTAACGTCAAAACAATGGGTGTCTCTTTTGTTTAAAAGGGGGCTATTATTTTGATAATCAATAAACCCTACTAATGAAACTGAAGGACAAGCGCTTACGGGTACTGATACACACTCTGCCGCTCTTGCGGCGAACAAGTTGCATCAGTATGGCATTGACACGGTCATTATCACTCTAGGGAGTCAGGGCGCTTATGTCAGTGTGCAAACTGATTCTGAGCGATACAATCAACTAATAGCTGCTTTTCCTGTCACTGGAATTGATACCGTCGCTGCAGGTGACACGTTTAATGGCACATTAATGGTGGCATTAGATGAAGGGCTTAGCATGATTGAAGCGGTGAGCTTTGCCAACCAAGCATCGGCGATTACGGTGACTAGGCAAGGGGCGCAACGAGGTATTCCTTATCGAGCTGAGCTGTAACTAATTGATAAACTTAAATCGCTAAACTAATGTGCATATAAAGAATAAATGCTATTGTATTCAATCACATTTAAGGATTTGAATGTGATTGAATACAAAATGGTGTTGTAACAACATTTCAGCTTAATTGGGTTGATTAAGTTGTGTGTCAAGGATGAAAGTATATGAGTGGGTATGGAAACTATTGGAGTAACTCAAGTGATGTCATTATTAATGAGATCAAGGCTAAAGTCTTGGCTCGAGACTTTGAGCTCTATGGTATTAAAAGGCGAAATATTCCACCTCTTGGAATTGATTACCTTGAAGTATTAGATGGTGTTACTAAGCTCGATAGACTAGAAATTGAGCGTATTGCCAAAGAAGTGATCGCGACACATAAAAGAGGACCTACCCCTCCGCTCTCACTACAACAACAGCTTCAAGCAAGACAGAAAGATATTTGGCAACATCAAGAGCACCGATCATTTTCTGTTTTCTTAAAAGATTTCACTAAAGGCTTTTCTATTTACAAATTGCTTATTGTCTCTAGCTTACTGATACTTTTTGCTGTAACAGTGCAAGTTATGACCAATGGTTTGAGGTCAAAGCTTGTGAATAAAGAGCTGGAGGTCGAGATTCAACAAAGAATGAGCGAGCAGGAAAAGCATAAAGCTAACATTCTTGAAAACATGCAAAAGCAAATTGCAGCCCAAACCAAAACAATCAAGCTGAATTCTGAACAAGCGGAACTGAAGTCATTATTTCAAAGCCTAAACCGTCAAGTGTTAAGCGCTAGAAGAGATGTTGATAGATTTTATTATCAACATCAGCGTTTTCCAGAAAGTAATAAAGAAGCCAGTGCAATGTTAAATAGATTAAAGTCTGAAATTGGTGTCAGAGATGCGTTTATTTCTAGCCAGAAAGGCATTGTATTAGTGCTAGATTCGCAATTTGAATCAGGCACTGTTATTCATCACAAACCAAGTCAGTTTGGACAAGGTATACAATGGCGATGCGAGACAAATGCTGTAAAGGCTTTTCTTGAAAACCCAACGCAACATATTTGTAATCATAACCCTAGCATCAGAAGAATGACCCTCATTCCTGAAGTGTGGTCTGATTAATCAAATTTACCGCTATTGAAAATAAGAATGGATTCTATATGACCTCAAATCGTTCTCAAATGATTGAGTTGATCGAGCAGGATAAAATCGCTGAACATCACATCAATCAAGCGTTAAAGCTAAGTGGTGTCTCGCCAAGCACTCAAGGTTGGTTTCAATTTCTTAATCAATTACTCGCTTGGTTTGGCGGGTTAGCATTGATGTTTTCAGTGCTATTTTTTATTGCCTACAACTGGCAAGAGATGGGCAAGTTTGCCAAGTTTATGCTTGTTGAAGTGCTAATTGTTTTATCTGTTATTGGTTATTACTGGTTAGATAAAAAAGCGCGAAAAACTCAGCAAACTGAAGGCTCCGCTTTATCAGAACCCTCCAAGGCACCTTCTTCAATCGTAAGCCAATTTAAAGTCAACGATACTGTTGCCAAAATCCCTTTGTTAATGGCGTCGATTTTCTTCGGGGTATTATTGGCGTTATTTGGGCAGACATATCAAACAGGTGCCGATCCGTGGCAGTTATTTTTTAATTGGGCATTGCTGATTATTCCTTGGGTCATCATAGGTCGCTTAAGTGCATTGTGGATGGTATGGGTAGGCTTACTCAATTTAGCAGTACTACTATATTTTCTTGAGTTTGGCGGGGTAGGACTTTTTGGGCATCAAGACTTAAATGCGCTCTGGAGCGTCTTTAGTATCAATGCCATAGCACTATTGTGTTGGGAGTTTATGAGCCGCCGATATACTTGGTTAACTGTTCGCTGGGCACCAAGAGTATTAGCGTCAGTCAGTGGTTACAGTATTACTTGGCTGACATTGTTGGTTATCGTAGATGCCAATTATATAGGTGTAAGTCGCTATGACTTGAGTGGTGAAAACCTCGTTCCTGTTCTTGTGTGGCCAATATGGGTTGGCTTAATGTACATCGCCTATCGACGCTTTCGGCAGGATTTATTTATGCTAGCTGGCACCTTGTTATCGGCCAACATCATTATTATCAGCTTTTTAACGACGCACCTACTAAGTGATGTTCATGAGTTGGGCTTTTTGTTGATGTCGTTCACCACGATTGGAATGGCGGCGGGGTCGGCAATGTGGCTGCGAAATATCAATAAGGAGTGGCAATCATGAAGCAGTCACTCTCTAATACCAATAAGCCAATCCATGGGCTTTGGCAATTACTCATACAGCATCAATTGGTTATGGGAGAAGCGCCAGAAAAAACTGAAATTACATCACCTTGGTTTGTGAAGTTATTACTCGCAATAGCGGGCTGGTTTGCAGCATCATTCTTTTTAGGGTTTGTCGCATTGGGGTTAGAGTTTATCTTCGATGAAGATTCAGGCCCTTACATCATGGGAGCTGTGTTGGTGCTGGTGGCCTATGTATTACTTTTAAAAATTCGAAATGAGTTTTTAGAGCATCTTGCATTAGCGTTGAGTTTTTGCGGGCAAATATTATTGGTATATGGCTTTATTCAACATACTAACGATGACGTTAGTGGGTTAATGGCCACAGTGTTACAGCTTAGTTTATTGTTAATAATGCCGAATGATATTCATCGTTTTTGCTCAGCATTTATTGCAGGGTGCTGTTTGATGGTGACGTTAGCCTTGTTTCATCTGCCGTTTATTGGTGGCAGTGTGGTGCTGATGGTTGCGTGCTGGTTATTATTAAATGAGTTCAATCTATCAAAAAAACCAATGTTTGCCGGGTTATCACGTCATAAACGTCCCATTGCATATGGCTTGTTATTATCACAAGTTTTACAGTCTAGCTTAATGGCATTTCAATACCATTGGTATAAGGATATCGGCGCCTCGGTCAGTCAAGGGTTTTACACCGCTCCTTGGATGGGGAATGTACTATTGGCATTCGTGTCACTGTATGTGGCGCAAACGATACTGAGTCGTCATCCTGAATTATCCCAAAAACTGCGTTACTGGACATTCGCCGTTATCGTTATTATTTCGGTGCTATCGTTTGAAGCACCAGGAATTAACGTCGGTATCTTGTTGCTCATTTTAGGTTTTTCAGCCAGTAATTACTTATTAATGGGAGTAGGGATTACCGCTCTACTGAGCTTTATATCTGCTTACTATTACTTTTTACACTACACCCTTTTTGAAAAGTCGATAACCCTCGCCGTGATGGGATTAGTCCTGCTAGGTATGCGCTGGTTTTTACTTAAATCCAGTTGGCTTAACGGTGCAGAGGCGAGTATCAATAATGTTGCCAAGGAGTCGGCGAGTGAATAAGTTAATCCAATTGTTGAGTCATCATCAGACACGCTTACACAAAACCCTGTTATTTGGCACCTTAGTCATCATATTAGGGTTAGTGAATTGGCAAATTTATCAAAAAGAGCAACATCTTGCTCATGGCACCAAAGTTTATCTTGAGTTAGCTCCTGTTGATCCTCGCTCACTTATGCAGGGGGACTACATGGCGCTGCGGTTTAAAATCGCAGATGATATTCGTGCAGCATTAAAGCATGCTCAAGCGCAATCAATTGAAGCTGCGAAATCCAATCAAGGCGTTTCAGATACACAAAGTCACTCAGTCGCTAGCAGTGAAGAGCAAAACATTGAGATAACAAGTGAACAGTGGCAATCACTCCCCAATAGTGATGGTTATGTCATTGTCAAAATCGATGAAAATCATATCGCCCATTTTCAGGCTATTGCAGATGCTCCAGATGACGGCAAGAGTAATGCAAAAAACAGCGGTATAAACAGTGCTGAAGATAGCGAGCAAACTCTGAGTTCAAATCCGTTACGGATACAGTATCGAGTGAGGCAAGGGCAAATCAAATTTGCTACCAACGCTTTCTTCTTTCAAGAAGGTCACGCCAGTGTATATGAAGCCGCTGATTACGGTGAATTTCGAGTTAACAGTAATGGCGAGCCGCTATTAACGGCCATGTATGATGCCGACTTGAAGAAGCTTGAGTATCGAGAGGAAGGCGGCGAGCAAGAAAGTAACAACTGATAATAGATTGAACTTTGTTGATTCAGCTATATTTAGTTGATGAAGTCCAATGTTAACAAAAGCCTTTTTTCACCTTTAGTTGGGCTAGGTGAGCGATGGACTAATCCGCCGCCTTCATTATCAAACCAACCTTCGCCTTTTAATAACGCAACATCACCGACAGACAGTTGGTTGATATCTTCGATGGATTGCAAAAGACCTGACTCTTCGTCAGCAAGTCCTTGGCTACCGATGCCGAGTTTTGAACGGTCAATGACATTATTTTCAAGCCATTGTGTAGTGTTACCCGTAAAGGTACAGACCAGTCGAGAAGGGACTCTATCTACATGAAATTTAGGACACATAGCGCGATCAAGTGCCGTTAATCTTAGGCCAACTCTTTTAAGCTCGAAAAGGGTACAAAACATATCCACCAATAAGCTGATTTGATGGCAAATTACATGATTATTTTCAAAAAGGCTTAACTGCTCAGTTAAGTGTTGATATGACTCTTGTGGGGTTACAGTCATCACCGCTTTTAGGTGAGGTATTTCTGTCACTAACCTCTGTGCACAGCTGACAACATCATGACTAAGCTCTTGCTGCCAAATGGCAATATTCACTTCTTCACGGTAAATGTCAGTTAATACATTCGGGTTGTCTGAGGAGACCGCCAACCGGCTTTTGTGCATTTCAGGTTGGTGATGAATGGATGTTACAGGTTTATTGGCTGTCTCAGTTGCTGTTGTCATCATTATTTACCTCAAATGCTATGTGTTAATCACCCAAATAAAATGGGCTTTGCTGACAATGTAAATGCCATTAAGCCTTTAAAAGCCGGAATAAGAGCGCAATGTAATTAGGCTACTCACACCGGCTTACGGCCATCATTTATACAAGATGACGTTAGAATAAGTACTTCATGCTTGCTTTAAATGATCTAGGTTCGCCAGGCATAGTCCATGCTTCAGAATATGAGTTGGCGTAATACTCTTCATCAAGTAGATTATCGATGTTGAGGTTAAGCTCTAAATTTTCAGTCAATGTGACGTTGGCATATAGGTTCACCAAGGTGTAATTAGGCAGGTCGTAATCTTGCTCTAAAAAGTCACCTAATTGAGTGCCAACATATTGAACGACAAATCCGCCACTGCCTTCAAACCCACCAAATTCAACAAACTGACGTAGCATAAGGCTGCCACTGTGTTCAGGGACATTGCCTAAACGAGCACCTTCTTCAATGACATACCAATCCCATAGGGTTATTTCTTTGGCATTTTGCGCATCGATATAGGCGTACGACATCGACACTAACGTGCTATCGGTCAGCTCATAAGAAAGATCAAGCTCAAAGCCTTCACTTTCCGCTTTACCAATGGCTTCAGTGGTGCCATCACCATTAGGACTACTGGCTAGAATGTTGGCTTTCTCGGTTGAGAATAAGGCCGCAGTACCGCTGAAACCGAATTCTGCATAATCCCATTTCATGCCGATTTCGTAAGACTTACTTTCTTCAGGTTCGTGGCCATTACCATCGGCATCGGTGCCTGAGTTTGGACGTGCGCCTTCTGAGTAGCTGGTGTAAAGACGTGCTTCATCAGATAGCTCGTAAACTAAGCCCACACGAGGATTAAAGTAAGACTTTGAGGTGCTGGTTTTACGGTTATTGTCTAATCGATAAGTGATGTCTTGGCTGAAGTTGTCGTAGCGCATACCAAACATGACTTTCCAGTCTTTAGACAAATCAATTTGGTCTTGGAAGTAAATCCCTTGACCACTTTGTTCTTCTAAATCAGACGTGTTGTCTATCATGTCTGGCAAGGCGTCGCGATACACAGGGTTATCGTAGTCGATGGCGTAATACTCAGGGGCACTTTCAGGGCTACCAGCTGGCGCCGTGTTATGGCGATAGCGTAAAATAAGACGCTCTAGCTCATATTCGTAAGCATCAGCACCAATTAACAAGTTATGCTGTAAGCCGAATAAATCAGCTGAACCACTGAACTCGAAACGAGCCGATAAATCTTCGGCATCAAAATCACGATAGCGGCGCTGACGGACAATGTAGTTGCCATCGGCATCGTACCAACGTGGTTCTGTTGCGCTGCCTTCAAATGATGATGTGCGGTAGCTGAGACCCGCATTAATGGCCCAATCACCCGCTAAATCATGTTGTAGTTGCAGCTGGTGTCCCATAGCATTAATTTCTACAGGCCCGTCTGCTGGTTCACCGTAAAAATTTGATGCTGAGAAATCTTTACCTTCAACAACCACAACACCTCGATCCATTGGGGTTTGTTGATCTAAGTATTCAAGCTCGTAGCTGAGAATCGTATCATCACTTAATTGGTATAAAAATGAGGGTGTTAAAACCGTTTTGTTACTTTCAACGGTGTCACGATAGCTTTCAGCATCTTCATAAGCACCGTTAACTCTAAATGCTAAGTCGTCAGTTAATCCTGTCGTGAAGTCAGCTTCAGCACGATAAGTGTTAAAGCTACCTGCAGTCAGTTTGATATAACCTTGTTGGTCAAACTGAGGTTTTTTCGTGATGATATTGACGGTACCGCCAGGCTCACCACGACCATACAATGCAGAGCTTGGTCCTTTAAGCACTTCCATCACTTCCACGTTAGACATATCGCGATTGCCGCTAAAGCCGCGACCAGCACTAAAGCCGTTAATCAGATAGGCCGAAGGCAGGTTTTCATCTCCAGCAAAACCACGAATGGCGAACATGTCCCACAGTCCGCCAAAGTCGTTTTGTCTGGTTACGCCACTCACTAATGCCAATGAATCTTGAAGACCTGTAATGCCAGTTAATTCCAATGTTTCAAAGGATATAGTGGAGATAGATTGAGGGAGATCTTTTTCTTGAACGTTACCGCGGTACGCATTACGAAGACCTGTCACTTCAATGACTTCAACATCCTCTTTAACGGTCGCCGTTGTATCAGCGGCGTGAGCAAGCATTGGCGTTGATAAAGCGATACTGATACACAGACTCAAAGGTGTGATCTGCTGTTTGAAGGTGTGGCGTTTCATGTTAACTATTTTCCTTGTTATTCACTTGAGTTAGCAACTCGATCTAGCCACTAAAATGAGTGGCTAGATTTAGTGGCTTTATATATTTTCAGGGGGGTAAATTTCGGTAAGCCTGACATCGTGTCTAGGCTAAACTCATCGTCGCTAAACAACAGTGGGTAATAAAAGTGACGTAACCTTTGATGGTATTGGCGCACACTTTGCTCGTACCTCATTGACGCTTGTGTGTCTGTGCCTGCGATTGATGACATTAATCTTTGTGCCAGCATCGGCGGTGACAGAAGCGCAAAACGACCCGCGAGTGCATCTTTTTCTAATGTGGCATTAAGGTAAGCGTTAGATAACTCACTGGCTTTCTCATCACCCACTTGTTGGAATGCGTAGTACCATTTCCACTCAAATAATGAATCCATTTGAGTGCTATCTTTCCATTTAGGATGATTCACTAAAAAGGCATCCCAAGTATCGGACATCGGTAGATCCCAAGCATCATTGACAGCTTCGCGCTGGGTTAATACGATTTCGCCACCATTAGGACTATGCACCATCTCATCAATGGCCATATCACTGACAACAGGCACTAACACGGTAACGGTTAGCCAAGCTGCAAGTAACACTGAAGCGGTTTGGGCAGAGCTTTGTTTTGAGGCTGTTTTACTGGCAGTAAAGGCTAGGGTTAATAACATCCAAAATACCAGATGGGCGAGTACGACCAGTATCATGAGCAGTGCGGATGTCAGTGGCGCCTTAAAGAACAATACACCGACAATAAAGGGTAATAAGACGGCGATAGCCAACGCACTACACAGAACAAAGGCACGTGATAACCACAGATTTTGCTGTTTTCTTGCTGTCGTGATCAGTAAGTCGTAACGACCTGCTTCACGTTCAGATGAGCGCAGATCGTGCAGTAATAAAATCACAAATAGCGGTAGCAACACACTCACCAGAAAAGCAAAATCAAACTTGCCTAAAAAAGACAGCTCTGGATTGTCTACATCGGTTTCATAGATTTGTCCTTCCAAAGCCAACATACGTACGCGATGCTTCCACGGGTAAATATCTCGCTGCCCTAATGCAGCAAAGGCAATCTCTGAAGGGGCTGAGTAGGTCAGTTGAAAGGTGTAATAGGCTGCACTGCCGTAATCAGACTGTTTTGACAGGACATCTTCACGGTCTATTTGATCTTTTTGCTGCAGTCGCTCAATCGTAGTTAATTGTGATTGTGTTTCACTGATCCCTGACCATACGGAAAAAACAGCTAGCAAAAACACAATGCTCAAAAATGCAATAACATAACGCTGTTTTGCAACAAAGTGCGCTTCTCTTTTTAGGTTTGAAAATACATTCATTAACGTATCCTCCTTACTGCGATTCTCAAGTAAAGCCCTACACCTATCGCCCAAAACAATAATTGCAGAACATAAGCTGTACTGCGTTCTAGTCTGGTTGTCGCTGCGTCAGGTTCGAATGAAAATGAAGATAAAACTTGCCAGTTATCAGCATCGACTCGAGCGATGTCATCATCGGTATAACGATTCATATCGTCTTCATAACTCAACGCATCTTGATGAACTTGGTTAAGTGACTGAACAAAGTCGAAACGTAATTTTTCGGCTTCACGAAGAAAACGATGATGAGTTTCTAGGCTGGTGCCCGATATCATCATAGAAAAAGAACGGATTGCTGTGGTGGGCGTTAACCAACCAAATTGTCTTGCGATTTGGGCTTGTGAAAGCTCTTCATCCATGCGTTTTTCTGCAAACTCATTCAACAAGTCAGTGAGTTTTTTCTCTGAGTATTGCGATACCGCACCGCGAAAATTAATCGGTAGATCTTCGATGTTATCGACGTCATATTTTTCCAGTAAGTTCTTCTTTAGCTGCTCAAATGCAGGATCTGCAGCATCATGGCCGTTACCGAGTTTTCTTAATTCTTCTAAAACAGCAAAGTCTGCTTCCAATTTCCCTGGTGAAGGGGCTATGGCCGCAGCGCTTGAGCTGCCAATGCGAGGAATTAAAATACACAGCACTATCCACAGACAGGCTAACGTGGCGAAGCTGGCACTGTTTTTAGAACTTAGCGCCGAAACGGCTAAAACAATGCCACTCCAAACTAAGATATAAAGCACGTAACCGGCAACGAAAGCACTGGTGATCATGATTGACTCACCGTTCACTGTCGCCCAAATAGCGGCAATAATCAGCGGCAGTAACATCAATAGTCCACTGCTGACTAAGGCAATATATTTACCTATGAGCAAGTGCCATAAGTTGATGCCTTGGGTAATCATGATATCGAGAGTACCGGCTTCTTTTTCGCGGGTGATACTGGCATAACCAATCATGATGATGAACAGTGGCACCAGCACTTGCAGCAAAAAGCTTGGGGTTAAGCTGCTAAAGCGGGTCATGCCCGATGCCTGACGTTGGTCAGAAAACATGGCGCTGTTTTGACGATGTCCCTCAAGGAAAATAGATGTCCCAGTAAATGCATCAACACCTGGCTCAATGATGCTCAGTGTAGAAGGGGTACGAAATACATAATGACCGTAATGCACCATACGGTGCGGGTGTCTATCAGGTTGTTCTAAAAACCGAGATTCAGAGGTGTGCTGTAAATGCTCACGCTCGTGCGTGGCGTGTTGCATTTCATTGGTGTTAACTATTGCAGATACAATAGTCAGTAAGGTACCGATGATGATAATGGTTGCTGCAAGCTTAGTTCTGTGCCAAAAACGCCATTCATCACGTGTAATTTGATTAATGGCCATTATCTTCTGTATCTCGCTGAAAAGGCTGAATGAACTTCTTCTGTATCGATGTGGGCGTTGTCACCACGCTCAAACATGCCAACAATTTTTCCGTTATCTAATAAGCCAATGCGGTGGGCAATTTGGCAAGCACCATAAACATCATGAGTCACCATAAATACGGTAGCGCCTTCATTGGCGAGAGTGGCAATCAGTTGGTTGAACTCGTCGATGGCATTAGGATCTAAACCTGAGGTAGGTTCATCAAGGAATAATACTGGCGCCTCGCGCAATAGCGCCAAGGCAATGGCTGTCTTTTGACGCATGCCCTTTGAATAATGCGCCATATTTCGATGCCACGCATTCTTTTGCAGTGCCACTCGTGTGAGAGCTTGTTCGATTTCTGATTCGGCGCGAGATATATCAGCTAGAGACAGAAAATACTTAATATTTTCAAAACCGGTTAGGTGACCGTATAACATAACTGATTCAGGTAGATAGGCGACTTTACTGCGAATGCTATCTATGTCTTTTTCAACAGACATTCCCATTACCGTTGCAGATCCGCTGGCTGGGGAAATTGTTCCCAAAAAGGTTTTAAGAGCAGTGGATTTACCAGCACCATTGCCGCCAAGCAGGGCAAATACTTCGCCTTCACCTATTTTAAAGTTCACATCGTCAAGGACATTTTGCTCTGAAAAACGCACACTCAGGGAGGAGGCTACAACCATTTCTTTTTGCATTAACTGTCTCTACATTTTTGTGTTTAAATTCACCTAAATTATTCACTTTAGGTTCTTGGAGTCCAAAACATAACAGTTATGTTACAACATATCATTTATGTTGTAAATTTACTGTTTATTGAACATTATTGAATCATCTTGAGCGCATAAGCAGGTTTTATAGGGACCGATACAACGAGGTTTGTGGTTGATAACGACTTATTTGTGCCAAGCAATACGCTAATCTATTTTTGTTTTTCGGTTAACAGGGTTTTTAAGTAAAAAAACCTTCAGACTTTTAATGTCTGAAGGTTTGATGTGTTGATTCATTGCACTTTATGCGGGTTAATGCAGAGTAGCGTTTTTATCTTCCCCTATTAATATCAAACTAGGGTTGTCAGCATAATCAGGGTGTTGCTGCCAATTACTGCTATCGATAATCCATGGTTGTAAACAGGCTCTATCGGTCACACAGGGATCGGTTAGTGCCTCCATAAATTCAACGACTTTATCGGATTGCTCAATATTGATATCGATTTCTGGTGCTGGCGAATGGGAAGTTGATTCATCAAAGCTTTGACGGAACAAGAAGCGTGTATTTTCAAATGCGTATGGGTTCATATTGTAGTAAACCTGCTCACAGCTTTCACCATACTTGTTCATTAAATCGACTACAGAGGTTAGCTGGCAATAATCGGCATTATTGAGCTCATTAAATTGTGAGTCGGCATTGAGTATTGAGCTAATGCCTAACAGGTCATTCATGGCGCCACCAGGGTTACCATAAACATCCATTACCTGCGATAGCGTAGATAAAGCACCGTTATGCATATACGGCCCAGTGACCGCAATGTTCAGTAATGGCGAGGTGCGAAAATGATAAGCATCGCCTATATCGCCTGTAATATTTTGGCGTCCAAAATCGCTGTCGATGACAAACTGATTGCTGTCACCATTACCCGGGCCGACTTGGCCTAGACCGATGGCGTGGAATTTACCGTCAGTAAACGCATCTCCAGTATGACATTGGCTACAAGCGGCGCCACCTTCGTCACCTGCTGTCATGAACAATACCGCACCGACTTTTTGATTAAAGCTGAGACTATCGATGTTGTTATTGGCTTCACCACGCAGCGCTGCGACATACTCTTTCCATGGGTTGTTCGCAAAGACCATTGACTCTTCAAAGGCGGCCAGAGCTTCAGCAATACGATCAAATGTCACCGTGTTATTGCCATAGGCGGCTAGGAATAGTGCTTCCCATTCTGCATGACCTTCAAAGCGAGCTGCTAACATTGAGCGATATGCTTGATGACTGTCACCTAAGGGCTCGTCGCCACGCATTTCGTTATGAGTAATAGTGGGGAAACGAGATTGTGCATTGGCCAATGATGCACCTAACGGGATGTTACTATCTGCGCTGCTGAAGTTAGCGGAGTCAGGGGTGATGATGCCAGCATCAGTACCACGGGCATTCGGTGTACCGCTGATGCTTTCGATACGGCCATCCCAAAACAGCCCTCGATCTAACAGACCTAGATTAAACACGGTTGGCGCATTGCGACCTATCACAGGGTAACCCGCAAGTTCATCACTATCACTGCCGTTAAAGTATCGACCTGAACCGAGTAAGTTAGGCGCAAAGTCATGAAATACATCAACGGCATCATATCCCACAGGCCATGATAAATTGTCACCACCACCGAGCGCTGGATGATGACAAGAGGCGCAGGCGGTATCGTATTCACCGCTTAATCGTTTTGAATAAAACAGCGCTTTACCTAACTGGGCTTTAGCATCATTAATATCAGGTAAATTTCGACCTGTTGTAGGATCACCCGTTAATCCTTGCTCATTAATAAGCACTTGAGCATGCACATCTACTGGCGCAACATCACCTTCGACAGTACCTAAACCGTCATCAAAGGTTATCGCCTCGCCATCTTGAATATCAATAGCTGCCAGTTGCGAGTCTGACGTTCCAGCCCGCACTACTCTGACTAACATGTTATCACTTCGCCCTTTAAACCAATTTAACCCTGTTTTGAAATTGATAAACCATGAGTCTTGTGAGAACTCGATCATAGGCGACGAGCTCCAGGTGTAATCATTGGTGGTTGAAGGGAAAATGGTGAGGTTAATGGCAGGGGAGACAGTGCTAAAATCTATCAGTGAAAATAGCTCTTTATTATTAGGTAAACGCCAATCGCTGTAGCCTGCCAGTTGAGTATTCTGTGCGTATTCAAGTGCTAGGCCCCAGTCCATCGCTTCTGCTGAGCCATTATCGCAGTTAAGCCCATTAAGGCCAGCAACACATTGTGCCCACATTAGGCCAGTGGCTAAATCGGTAACGGTACCGTCATCATGTACGGTGTAACGTTCATCTGGGGTTTGCTGCGCACTATTGGTGGTGGAGATAGGGTCAATCACTCGCACTAAGCGCAATGCTGCTGGCTGGTAACGCTGAATATTTTTGTTATTACCGAATACGAATTGAAACGCCCATGCATAAAACGCTTGATGTTCGCCGTAATAAGGCACCGAGCTCCAGTAAAACTCGCTAACCGTATTGGGAAAATATTGTCCGTCAATTTTAGACGCAAGATTGCCATTGCTATTGGTAAAGGTGGAACCGAAATGGGCAATTGACATTAACTGATGATTACTCGGTACTCGCCAGTCACTGTAGCCACAAAGGTTAGCTTCATTGGTGCCAATGATTAAGCTGTTCCAATCATCATAGTAATCCCCATTGCGTTCGGGGTGCTCTCTTTCGAGCGCAGTTAATCCTCCCCAGCGGTAGGTTTTATTGGCATCGTGAATGCCGCCATCCTGAGTTTTGACCTCCCACATTAAGCCTGTGCGATTATCCCTAACACATGCCCAAGGCGCGGTTTGATAGTCACCACTGCCGTTATATTCAGTGCCATCTGCATTGATACGGGTAAAATCAAAACCGCTTTGACTCGTACTAGCACTTCTGCCTTGATTACAATCTTGAGCGAGCGTTGTGTTATCACTTGCTGTGAGTGTCGTACTGCAGTCAATACCATTTCGGTTGTAGTCTGCGCCAAAGGTAATGCCGGTATCGTTAAGGGCTGCCGTACCGAGATTGAAACTCACTGGTGGGGTTTCACCGTCTTCGCCGCTACCGTCATCATCTTCACCGGTGCCTGAGTCGCCGTCGTCTCCATTATCATTATCATCACTATCATCATCGCCGCCAGAACCTCCGCCAGAGTCGATGGGGGGTTCGCCAATGTCTGTTTCGTCTTGATGGCTATCCGTGCTATCGCCGCCGCAGCCCAATAACATGAGACTGAGTAACATTGAGCAAAGTATACGCAGCGTGTGGTTTGTTTTTAGTTTAATTATCACTGTGCTTCCCTTATGAGTTGTTCATACAGGGGTAGCATAATTAACCAAAGATGAGCAGAAGATGAGCGAGTGTTATTTTCCGTAGTTAAGTGACATGTGTAATTGCGCTTCATAAAGCTTGGCGTGCAACTCAAGCGATAGCGCTTGGGCAGCACTATGGGCAATAGATAGGCCTAATCCGACATGCTGGTTATCCGTTCTTGCTTTGTCTTTTCGCCAGAGGCGATCAAACATGGTTGTTAAGTCATCTTGATTGAGATGAGGTGCATGGTTGCTGACTCGAATGACTGATTGTTGGCTTACACTGTCAATGATGACGTCACTATTGACTGGGGCATAGGCGACGGCGTTGCTGATTAAATTTGAAATAATAACGCGCAGTAGGCGAGGATCACTCACTATGTATTGATCTTGAGTGACTAATTGACTGATGGTGATATTTCGCTGCTGTATTTGAGCGGTTTGTAATGATAAACACTCTTCAATGAGCGTGGTTATATTGACTTGTTCCAGTAATGTTTCAGCGCTTGAGTTTTCGATTCGTGCTAACGACAGCAAGCTATCAATGGTTTGCTGTAATTGAGCCGATGATTCAGCAATATACTGAAAATCTTCAGATGAGGACTGCTCTGGCCATTTCAAAGCAACCTCGCTGGTGGTTCGCATTGCGGCCAATGGGGTGCGTAGCTCGTGGGCTAAGTCATTATTAAATTGACGCTCTCTGGCAAAGCTTTGTTCTAACCTTGCGAGCAGTTGATTGAGCCTGTCGACTAATGGGCTGATCTCAGAAGGGACATTGGTTGCAATTAATCGGTTATGCAACGAGCCAGCTTCGACTTTTGCAACCTGTTCAGACAAGTTCTGTATTGGCGTTAATGCTTTACGAATAGCAAACACCAACATGACTGATAATAAGGTGCAAAAAAATAACCCGCCAGCAATCAATTGCAGTGCATATGTGGACAACTGTTGATTTATCTCTTCTCGATTTATGGCCACTGATATGTTTGCTGCAGGTTTTCTTGGGCCACCTTGAACGGCAAATGAATAAACACGAATAGCATCGCCGTTACTTAACTGACTGTTATATTCGACATCATTTGAGTGAACGGTTTGTTGTAAACTGCTGGGGGCAGGCAGGTGATTATCACCAAGACTGATGGACTTACGCAGTGTTTGACCTTGTTTGTCCCAAGATTGTAGATAGTAATTGCTATTTTCATTGTCGAGTTTTGACATGATATTAGCGCTAAAATCTTGATTTAACGCCGCAGGTGGAGTGAACCGGTTAGGCGGTCTTTTAAGCGTGAGTTTTATGATGCGAGTAAATTCATTCAACTCATTAGTGAGGCTGGCATTCAATCGACGCTGCTCAGAAAGGTACAGAGCAGATATCGCTAATATGGCGATGATCACAAAGCAGGGAACTAGCCAAAATAGTAACTTGGCGCGAATGCTGGTCATGGTTTTTCTGCACTGATCATGTAGCCCATTCCTCGACGAGTGTGGATAAGCGGGGCGCTGTTGCTTGATACACTAATTGCTTTTCGTAAGGCGCAGACAGCGGTATCGACCACATTGCTGCTAGGTGAGACTTGTTCGTCATAGATATGTTGTTCTATTTGAGTTCGAGAAATAACCTTATTGGTGTTCAGCATCAAATATTCCAATAAAGCAAATAACTGCGATGGTAATGATATCGATTGTTGTGCTCGCATGACGGTTTTCGCTGAGCGGTCCAATTCCAAATCGGCGACAACAAGTTTTGGCGAGCGGTTTTGGTATTTACGCCTTGCTAGGGCCTCGACACGTGCGATGAGCTCTTCAATGGCAAAGGATTTGACTAAGTAATCATCGGCGCCCAAGCGCAAACCTGCAACACGATCTTCAATGGCGTCTTTAGCGGTAAGGAATAAAACCGGAGATTCATTATTGGCTTCGCGTAACTGCTTTAATACGTCTCGGCCATCTAAACTTGGCAGCATAATATCGAGAATAATGACATCATAATCGTGCTCAAGCGCCATCCATAAACCTTCTTGGCCATCACCTGTGGCATCAACGGCAAAACCCGATGCTTTAAGCGCTTTGATCACAGGTCGACGTAAGGCTTCTGAGTCCTCGACCAATAATAATTTCATATTACATTCTCTTATTGATGATAGTGACATTAATGAAGTCAATCACTTAGGTCTTTACCGTTACCACAATGTTCGAGCAGGGGTGATTATAATCAATATACTAAAGGTAACATGAGCAGAAGGTGAACACGGAATAATCTTACTTAAATTACTCTATATCCTTAGCCTATTTAGGTTGTGAGAGCCCTCACTGTTGTTGAAGAAGGGATTTGCTCGGCAACCTTACCATCACTGCAGTGTTAGGTGATGTGTAAGGTTTGTTGAAGTGAGTGCTAACTGAAATTATTTATTTCTGAAATTAGTTTCAACTTGATCAAGTCTAAAGGTGAAATCTAATAAATGTTTATGCATTTCTGCTTTTGCTAATTCTTCATCATTTGCGATGACAGCTTTAACAATAGGATCATGTAAACCAGCAGGGTGCATTTCATCATGGTCTGGTTCGAACTCTTGTGCGGTATTACTGATCACTTTGAGTAAGGATTTCACAATAGCCGCTAAGAAGCGGTTGTTGGACATGTCAGCTAGCAGGTAGTGCACATTTTGGCGTAATTTGACTGTTTCTTCATAACTAAGTATTTGGGTTTCATTAGCACAGGCTTCAAGCAGTTTTTCAGCCATTTCAGGGGTACAATTTTTGGCCGCTAAACCCGCCACCATTGGCTCAATCATTTGTCTGGCATTACACACTTCTGAAAAAGACATTTGATCCATCAGAAAAAGTTCTTGGCACACATTGATTAAACGCTCGAAGGTGATGCTTTTAACAAATGCGCCGCCCATAGCGCCTTGTTTGATTTCAACAAGCCCGCTTGCTTCTAATCCTCTGATAGCTTCACGAACAACGGTGCGACTGACTTGAAAAGATTCTACAAGCTCTCGTTCAGAGGGTAACTTGTCACCAGCGATATATTTTCCTTGAAATATGGCATCTTTAAGCTGATTACTTATTTCATTTGACGCTTTAAGTTGTTTGACTGGCTTAAAATCCATCACACATTTTTCCTGAAGTTTACTATGGCAATTATCATAGCATGGGCGATAGGCCATCGCCTCAGGATATCGTGTTGGTTTTGGGGTAAATTGGCAAAAAAACTGATCTGCTTGGTGTTTTTAAGTCTATGTTTCTTCTATAAACATGGGAGAACTTTTGGCTTTTTTTTCTTCTTGCTTTGTTACGAAAAGGATAATTTCGGATACTTGACCAGGTTGCTAGAAGCGAATTTTTTGCTCCATTTTAGTTAAGGATAATGCGATATAAAAATACACCTTTTATTTTTAAGCCTTTGATAAATAGTAAGTATGACCCTGTTTTTAATAGGTAAAACACTTGTTGTAATGCTCCTTTCTCACTGCCCCATCATCTTGCCTAATACGTAAATTAGCCTTTTACAACCTTGTTACTTAATGGATCACAAAATAACTTTTTTTTGAGATCGACCGCATAAATGTCACCTTAGATCCTTTTGGTTAAATGTTATATGTCATACATTAGCCCTAAAGGGGTAGGACATAGCAAATTTCGTTTCTATCAAAGTGCGGCTTACTCCTTTTCTGACGCAAACACACTAACCCTACTTTGATAAGTAAGTAGCCTTTGCTGTTTTGACAGAGTTCATTGTTGCTGTTGGCAGCGTGGAGCTTCTCATTTACGGCGAATGCAAATGGAGTTTTAAAATGAGTAAAGACAACGTTATCGATCAGTACACTGCGAATGTGCTTCAAAATGGTATTTCTCGTCGTAGTTTTATGACACGTGCAGTACAAGGTACTGGCGCCGTGGCTTTTGCTGGATTAGGGGGGATGGCAAGTGCAACTGCTGCAGAGTCAGGAGCTGAAGCAGCTCATGCGTCTGTCGGTGGTGCGACACTAGATTTCATGCCGAAACCAAAACCAATCGCTGATAAAGACATTGCTTCGACGCAAACATTTGACGTGGTAGTAGTGGGTGCTGGTGCTGCGGGCGTTCCTGCTGCACTTTCTGCTGCTGAAAACGGTGCCAAAGTTGCTGTATTGCAAAAGCAAGCCATTGTGGTTTCACAAGGTAATACCGGTTCAGGTTTAGACTTAAAAAACTGTGACAAAGCAGGCGTTGAAGCCATGGTGTCACGTTTAATGAGCGACAGTGCTCACCGTTGTCATCCTGAGCTTGTCCGAGAGTGGGCATACAACTCTGGTGAAGCCATTTCTTGGGTGATTGACCGTGCTAAAAAAGGTGGCGCGTCAGTGGTTGACCAAGGTACTGGTCCTCAACATGGTATTCATGGCGTCACCGAGCATAAGCTTAACTTTGTGACGTCATATTTCGGACCTAAGCCTTATACCGCTGGTGACGGTATGCGTGACTTGGCTAAAACAGCAGAAAAAGCGGGTGTGAAATTCTTCTTCAATACGCCAGCGCAACAACTTATTCAAGATGCATCAGGCAAAGTGATTGGTGTTATCGCAAAAAGCCGTGATGGTAAATACCACAAATACATGGCCAAAAAAGGCGTCATTTTATCGTCTGGTGATTACCAAAATAATGAAGCGATGTGTAATTTCTTCATCCCTGATTTGAAGAACTTCGAACGTAAGCAAATGGAACGTACAGGTGACGGTTTCAGCATGGCTTATTGGGCGGGTGGTGTCATTGAACCTGTTGGCCACACTAAGATGTTGCATGATTTCGATGCAGGCCCTGCTTCTATGTGTGATATGCCATTCCTTGCTGTTAATCGCAAAGGTAATCGTTTCGTTAACGAAACCGTTGCGATGTCATTAATGAATAACTATCTCCGTGACGAAGAAAATGCAGGTCATTACAGCCAAATCTTCGACTCAAATTACATGACAGAAGCAGCAGACTGGCCAGGCAAGCTTTACTCTCCTGAGCAGTTGAAAAAGTACATGCCTGAAGATCCAACACCTAAAACGGGTGTTTATGCTTCGCAAACCAACACTTATGTGGCTAACACAATCGAAGAGTTAGCTGAGAAATTAGAGTGTGACCCTAAGACTTTAGCTGCGAATGTGAAGCGTTATAACGAGCTTTGCGCAAAAGGCATGGATGATGATTTTGGTAAGCCTTCAAGCAAAATGCTGCCAGTTGTAAAAGCGCCTTTCTACGGTATTCATCGTCGTATGCGTATCTCTACTATTTGTTCTGGCATGTTGGTGAATAAAAACCATCAAGCTTTGGATGCCGATGGTAAGCCGATTGGCGGCCTATTTGTTATCGGTAATCTTGGCGGCGGATTCTATGGCGGCGTTGATTACCCACTAACGGTATTCGGTCTATCGCTAGGGCGTTGTTACACCTTCGGTTACTTAGCAGGTAAGCACGTCGCTAACTTATAAGTTGCAAAGAATATCTGATATGGAGGCCTGAGCATCAGGCATCCATTCCAAATGACTTGATGGAAATGGAATAAAACAATGAACAAATTTATCTTACAAAATATCTTGCTTGCAATGGCATTGACTGTGTTTGCTAATGGCGCAATCGCTGCTGATAAGTCGTTAGGTAACACCCATAAAGCTGCTGGTGTTGAATGTAGCGATTGTCATGAAACTAAGCCTCCTCAAGCGGTGCCAATGTTTAAGTGTTTAGAGTGTCATGACACTAAAGAATTGGCTGAAACGACTAAAAATGTCATGCCAACAAACCCACATGAAAACCGTCACTTTAGCACTGAGACTGACTGTACTTACTGCCACAATCAGCATAAAGCATCTGAAAACTACTGTGGTAGTTGTCATCTTCGATTTGATTTTGTTGTGCCTTAGCCAATGAGCGAGTCCAGCAATTAACTAATTTTTGATTTACAAGGATGACAAAATGAAAACAAAACTACTCCCTTTAGTGGTGGCCTGCATGACCGCAAGCCCAGCGTTCGCTGCCGATCCCATCTCAAACTTGTTTGATGACGGTAGCTTTAAAGGTCAATTTCAATTATTCGATTTTCAACGTGATTTTGATGGCGAGACGACTGATCGTCGTGATACATCGTTAGGCGGATTATTTTACTTACGTTCAGGCGAGGCAAATGGTGTGAGCTTCGGCGGTTCTTTTGCTTCAGCTAACCCCATTTGGGATGCGAACAGTGAAGGTATTTATGGCCTTGTTGGTGGTGGAGCACCAGGTAGTATCGCTGAACGTGAATCGGTTAATCGTTTACAAGAGTACTTTGTGTCGGGTAATTGGTTTGACACTAAAATTACCGTCGGTGCACAAGAACTGCGTACACCTATGATGAATCCGTTCCCATTGCGTGCGATTCCATTCACCTACCGTGGTGCGAGTGTTAAAAATACCTCTATCGATAACTTAGCCATTTCGGCTTTGTATATCACTGACTACATGGGATGGACTGAAGAGTCTTTTGTAAGTGTGTCAGAGGGGATTCAAGGAGAGTTAGCACGTAGCGGTATTATTGTTGATGTTGATGACAATCCTATGTTGGCATTAGGCGCAAATTACGCTTTACCAATCGATGCTATTAAGGCTAAAACGAGTGTTTGGTACTACTCAATGCAAGATGTGTACGACCAATATCACATCAAGTTTGATTTGAGCGGTGAGTTAGGGGCGACTAATTGGTACTTCAAACCGTCGTATTTGAAGCAAGATTCAATTGGTAATTTAGATAACACCGCAGCGCAGTTTGACACTTATCAAGCAGGTTTCCACCTCGGTATGAAGTGGAATGGCTTTGATGCAACAGTGAAATACGTCACTACTGGTGACGGGAATATCATTGCGCCATTTGGTGATGAAAAAGTAATCATTCAGCAAGTTGTTCAATCGAGTCGAGCGAATGAAGATGCCTATGGTGCACAGTTAGCTTATCGATTTGCCCCTAGCTCTGCCTTGAATGGGGTGAGTGCTTATTTGAATTATGCAAATTATCAAGTTGATGGTGATTCAAGCCAAGATATCGACGAAACCGATTTGTCAGTCCGTTATGACTTAACTGAATACGTGGAAGGCTTAAGTGTTCGAGCTCGCCATGCCATTGTTAATTACGCGACAGGCGACGACCTAACGGATACTCGATTCTACATTTATTACAAATTCGAGGTGTAATTAGCGCTTTTTTTCATATTTCATCATTTACCTTTTTTGCCCATCTCTCTTTGATTGATGGGCTTTTTTTTGTCAGTAATTAGCTTGCATCAAGTGAGAAAAAAGCTGCAAAGATGAAGTAAAAGTGAAGAAATCAAAGAAAGGCCAGAGCGCGCAACATGATAAAAATATGCCCGTTTATCGAGTGATAATCGGGCATATTGTCTTCTTTAATAACGCAATAAGCGATTAGAAATAGTAGCCAAAGTTAATGTTAAAGCGCTTGTTAGTATCACCATTACCCACCATAGTGCCACCGATGAAAGGTTGGTTTTCGGCGACAACATAATCGAAGTAAGTGTATAGACCGCCTGCTGACACTGCCATGCCAGTGACATTCATAAAGGTGTCTTCAAGTGATGCCGATTTACCTGTGACCAATGAATAATCGTTATAAAAAGTTAAGTTAGATACTGGGCCAAAATCAACCGGCAAGCTGTATGCGACATTTGCGATGTAAGTGGTCGCTTCGGCTGGGATGGAGTCATAGAAGTGATAAGCAGCAACCACTATACGGTCAACGTCCATACCATCGACATTGTACTCATAATCAGTGACCTGTAATTTCACGTTCCAGCGATCATAATCAAGAATACCGTGAATCGCTGCCGCAAAATTGTCACCATCAGTGCCGTTAGCAATTTCTAATTGGCCAGCTTGTACTGAGCCGCCTAATTCAACGCCCAGTTTGTCAAAAGTAAAATTGTGGGCGTAACGCAGATTAAAGGTGTTGACTTCACCGGCTTCATAACCTGCTGTTGGTGCATCATAAGCATCCTCGCCGTCTAAGCGAATTCCCACGACATCGTAGGCATAGCGGTCAGTACGATCTGACACAAACCCATCAATGCCACCTTGTTCATCATTCTTATAAAAGGCGACATCAAAACGGTTTACGTCGCTTTTGTATGTGTAATTTAGGCCCATATCATGGTCATCTTCTAGACCAAGATAAAAGTTAGAACTGAAAAAGTAGTTATTCGATGCGTAGGTGAGCATGCCGAACGGCACCTGAGTGACCCCGATTTTACCTTGTTGATGTTCGTCAAAGTTATAGCCAATCCAGGCATGTTGCACCACATTCATGTACTCAAACCAACGGTATTGTGCTGAGTAGATTAAGTCGCCGTAGCTGCCCGAAACGTCGATTCTAAATAGGTCGAAGTCAAAATCACCACCACGATCGGCATTAGCATCATTAAAATCTTCATAGGAATAGTTCACTCGGACAGCGCCACCAAAGTTGACCTTGGCTTCGGTTTTCTCAACCGTTTCCACAGCTTCGACGACTTCAACTTCATTGATGACGACAACATCCTGTTGTACGGTTTGCTGCGTTTTATTGGCAGCCTCTTGTTGTGCTTCTAGCTGTTCAATTCGTTCTTTTAACGCTTGTAGCTCTTCTTCAATCGAGCTTGCATTGGCAGTCGTGGATAACGCTAAAGCAATGCAGGTAGCGGCAAGTGAATAACGAGTCATCATTTTTCCTATGGGATAAAGTGAAGGAGTGTTTAGTATATGTTATTAACGTTACCTTGCTGTTGATGAAATGCGTAAAGTGTGAGGTGGCAGGGTAAAAGGCCTGAATATTAACGCTTAATTGCTAATATAAGGTCTGCTTATGTTTTTATTATCGTTTTTATCTTAATTTTACAGCAGTGTTAGCCGTATCAGTTTGGGGCTGATGAACGCAATGCTGCCTGCATTGGTATGATGCGATCCTTCATCAGCGATTCGTTGACCTTTTATGTTTCCTTCAAAATAGACCTTAATTCTTGTTGGCGCCTCTTTGACAACGGAATATTCAGAAGCGCGTTCCAGTTGTATTTATTGCATTGTTAAATAGGCATTTCCATGTTCAAAAATCTTTCACTATTTGCCATGTTGGTGGCTTCATCACATGCAATGGCAGAGTCATCATACTTTTTTGATGAGCAAGATGGTCAGCTCGATTTAGGGCATCATTTGGCGGAAAATGCTTACGGTTTTTTACCCGTCCCAGTGATTATTACTGAACCCGCAGTGGGCTTTGGTGGCGGATTAGTGGGACTGTTCTTACATGAAACAGAAGAAGAAAAAGCATTAAGGAAACAAAAGGCACTTGAGTCTGTAGACGGTGGAGCGCAACTTATTCCTGCTGCTATGACTCTAGTGGGCGCAGGTGGTACAGAAAATGGTACTTGGTTTGCGCTGGCTGGTCATCGTCACTCTTGGCTTAATGATCGGATCCGCTACACAGGCGGTGCTGGTGCAGCCAAAGCGAATTTAAACATTTATACCGATTTGGGTGGGATATTGCCTCCGAATCAAAGTATTAAGTTTGATACATCGACAGAGGCTTTTTTTGCACTGCAAAAATTACAATTTAGAGTTGCAGATACGCCATTAATGCTTGGCGTTAAACAGATATGGTCAGAGTCGAGCGTATCATCGTCAAATCAAATTATTGATTGGTTACTGCAAAAAGCATTAGGTGATAAGCATACGACATCTGGCTTAGGGCTCGTGGCAGAGTTTGATACCCGTGACAATATGTTCTTTCCTAAAAACGGCTATATTTTGTCGGCTGAATATATGGCTTTTGATGAAGCTTTTGGATCGGATAGTCATTATGCGACCTTGAATGCCAGTGCTGAAGCTTACTTTCCTATCGCTGATAAGTGGACATTTGCGGTGGCGGGCAGCTATGACGAAATTTATGAGAAAGACACTGAATTATCGCCCACAGCTAAACCATATGTTGATATGCGAGGCGTATCGGCGTTTCGCTATCAAGGGGAGCAGGTAGGAACATTACAGGCGCAATTGATGTATCACATTGATCACCGCTGGACCGTCTCAAGTTTTTACGGCTATGGCGTCACGCAAAATGAATCATTCAAAGATGGTCTTGAAAGCGTTAATGCATACGGTGTTGGCTTTCGCTACCAAATCGCACGCCGCTATGGTATTCACATGGGGATAGATATTGCAGCCAGTGATGAAGAAAATGCGCTTTATTTTAAGGTGGGATCCGGTTTTTAACTGATTAATAGATAATTAATCCTCTAGTCGGTTAAATATGCGAGCTGCCATAATGATATATTAAATAATTAATATGTATGTCTTGTTGTTGTAATATTTATTTGCAATTTGGTTGGCGTTAAAATTATATTTATCGGTTATACTTTGCTATTGTATTTTGTCTCTTTAGTTGAGTGTGATTTATTTATTGCTGATATTACTACTTAGTTTTATATGAACTTAAGTGCTGAGTTAATAATAGAGAGCAAACAATACACCCTACCAATAAGTTTTGTGGTTAACTTGTTACGCTTGTTTTGTAACTGTTTAATTATTGCGTCAGCATTTGAGCTTGTTTGTTTGCGGATTGATTGCTGTTATTCAAAGATAAATTTTGTTTTTGTAGTGTTTAGCTGTATTTATTGTTGGTTTTTTAACCAGTATTATTTATGTTTCTATCAGGATTGTAATTTTTAGATCATATTTTGTTTTGACTTTAATCTTGGGTTGTTTTGTTTGCGCGCTTTTATTTTTTAAGTGTTTTATGCTGGTTTCGTTGTTATTTGTGATGTTTTGTATTTTTACCCTTGCGGCTCGTTTTACTCTAAGTGGTTGAATGGTAATATATAGATTTTAATTATAATTTTATTGTTCAGACTGACGGATTATTGGTGAGCTATATTATTGTTAATCGGCAGTGATTAATATTTTTATCCAGTTTGATAAGCCATTGGGGTCTTTGTGCGCGATGTATGAGTTCTTTCATCTAAAAACGCATTTGTTTTTCAACTTTAATACCCATGTCATAAACCTTCCGTGCTGATTATCTTGTTTTTCCATTCAAACTGTAATTTTATTATTTAATTTACTTTCTGTTTTTCTATTGTGGTGTATTCCGAGTTGTTAATTTGTTTCGGTGTATCATTTATTCTTCACTTTACTTAGATATTAATTTTATTTAATTTGTCGCCGTCTTTAATGACCGTGACTAATAAATACTTTGCGGCTTATGTTCAGTTAATGTGATTAATAGAAACATGGCGGTAATGGTTCAAATGAAAGAAATACTTTAATTCCTTTGGAGTGAACATGAAATTTAATGCTAAGAAACTGCTTCTTGTCTCAAGTGTTGCAGCTGCACTAGCGGGTTGTAATTCATCTGATAACGATAAACCAGAAACCCCGCCTGAAAATACGATCGTTTCAATGGATATCCGTCTTATGGAGACAACAGATATCCATACTAACGTTATGCCATATAACTACTTTGAAAGTGCTGAACACAATGAAGCTAACCTACCAGAGTGGGGCTTAGCACGTACTTCTTTAGTGATTGCAGAAACTCGTAAAGAAGTCGCTAATAGCATGTTGTTTGACAATGGTGACTTGATTCAAGGTAGTCCAATGGGCGACTACATGGCAGCACTTGGCGCAGAGCACTTAAAAGGTGAGAAGCACCCAGTTTACAAAGCGATGAATCATTTAGAATATGATGCTGCTAACTTAGGTAACCATGAATTCAACTATGGTCTAGAGTACTTAGATGAAGCACTTAAAGGTTCAGAATTCCCTTACGTTGGTGCAAACGTGTGGAAAGCTGATGATTCACTAGAAAAAGTGAGCGCAGCTGCTGATGAATGTGAAGTTCGCATTACTGAAGATTTCTACGAAACTGCTGAGCACATGTATGACCCATATGTGATTTTAGATCGTGAATTTACTGCTGCAGATGGTGAGACATACACGGTAAAAGTGGGTGTGATTGGTTTTACTCCACCAGACATCATGGGTTGGGATGCTGCTCACTTAGTGTGTAACGTTGTGGTTTCAGACATCAAGAAAACGGCTGAACATTACGTACCAATCATGAAAGCTGAAGGCGCAGACGTGATTGTTGCTATTCCGCATTCAGGCTTAAACAATAACGATGACGAATTTGCTGAAAATGCATCACTGCATTTAGGTTACGTTGAAGGCATTGATGCCATCATGTTTGGCCACGATCACCGTGACTTCCCTAACTCGACTGGCGAGTATGGCGACATTCCAAATGTTGATGCAGAGAAAGGGTTAATCAACGGTATTCCAGCAGTGATGCCTGGTTACTGGGGTGCTAAGTTAGGTGTGATTGATTTACGACTTTTCTCTAAAGATAAAGGTGAAACTTGGGCGGTTGACCATAGTTTCTCGACTGCAGAACTTCGCTCATTAGTTGAAGGCTCTGACGGTGCAATCGAAGATTTAGTTGAAACTGAACACGAAGGCACAGTGGAATACATGGCTGACTCAATTGCTGATATCGACGTCAACATGAACAGCTTCTTCCCGCAAGTGGTACCTGATTTATCTATTCAAGTCGTTAATGAAGCGCAACTTCACCAGTTAAATAAATGGAAAGCAGAAGGCGAGTTCGCTGATGCTTCAGAAGATGCGATTTTCTTATCTGTATCTGCGCCATTCAAGTCTGGTCGTAATGGCGGTACTGATTACACCAACATTCAAGAAGGTGAGTTAACTAACGCATCTGTTGCTGATATCTATGTATTTGATAACAACACGCCAGCAGTATTGAAAATGACTGGTACCGACATGAAGCGTTGGATTGAGTGGGTTAACTCAAATGCATACCGCAGCTTACCGTTATCAGCGGGTGAAACTTTCTTAGTAGAAGAGTTCCCAGGTTATAACTTCGATGCGTTCTACGGTGGCTTTAATGCTGATGGCGAAGGGCTACTTAAGTACACTGTGAATGTTGAAAACGAATCAAGATTCACTGACATCAATGGTCACCAGTACACTGAAACTGAAAATGAGCAGCTAACGAGCCTGACTTACAATGGTGTTGAAATTGCTGACAATGCTGAAATCTATGTGATTACCAACAACTACCGTGCGTCTAACTCAAGTATGCCTGGTGTTGATAACGCTGTGATGGTTAAAGAAGAGTTCGCATTTAACAACCGTGAATTAGTTCAGTTCTACTTAGCAGATCGTTTAGAGATGCAAGAAGGCACAACACTTGAATTCCCGAATGCTAAAGTGTTCCAACTTGAAGCGCCAAACACAACTAGCGTTTCATTTGCTTCGGCTAAGCTTGACGAAGGCTTACGCTGTGCAACAAATGAAATCACAGGCTTGTCTACTGAAGGTGAAGATGGCACTAAAGAAGGCACTGAAGGCTTCACTATCTACAACTTCAACTTTGACTACAGCGGCGAGTTCAACTGTAAAGCTAAGTAAGATGCTTGATAGATAGACCACATATTTTAAGTAAAATGTCGCCCTACTTAATACTTGTAATCAAGTCATAAGTAGGGCTTTTTTATGCCTGTTTGATCGTGCGGATTGACTAAGCTGACACGGCTCACAGATATGACATATCAGTCACCTAGAATGTGAACAATCTTACGGTTTATCGCCTTAAAAGCACGTACGTTAATAGGTATTACTATTCAGCCATGTCCGTTTGGCTGCTTTTATTTCAAGGGTCTTATAATGTTTGAAACAAATCCAGATAAAGCGTTTTTCGAGCGTGCTAATCAATTCATTAATGTTGCTAACGAGAATAATCAAGATCCTCAGGTGAAAACGGGAGAGATCAGTGCTTCTTTCATGTACTCACTTGCTCGTTATAACGCTTGGTTTGCATCGACAAGCTTTGATAATGCAGAGCAAATGAAGCAGAAAAAAGCAGAAATGGTTGCATACTATGTTGAAGAATATCGCAAGCTGCTAGAAGGTAATATGGAAGATTACATCACTAACTTTGACGAGTACCGTAAAACTCAAAAGTAAGCTTCAAAATGTATAACAGCATAAAAAAGCCACTTCTCAGTGGCTTTTTATGTATCTCTATAAAACGGACTCAGCTTTTATTTTGGTGTGTTCGGCAACTGAATCAGTTTTTTTAGGCGTTTTACTTGCATTCCATTGTTGCAATAACTTGTCTACAAAAACTTTATCTTGGGCTGAAGAAGCAGTGACAAGTAAGAAAAATTCATCTTTATTCTCTAAGAAAATGTTTATTTGTGTTTCTTCAGTTTCTGAGCCGCTATATTCAACAGTTATGTTTTCAACTGAGGTAAATGCTGCAGAAATTTTGTGTAATTCATCATTTTCTGTCCAGTACGAAAATACGTTGTCTTGAGTGAAGCCATTGCCAGCTTCTTGCAGGCTAAAAAAGGATTCACTGTAAAAATAAATTGGGCTGGATCCTGCTTGAATCATCTCATTATCTTGCATAAAACTAATATCATGTTGCCAGAGGTTTTTACCGTTGATAACGTCGTTTTTAGCAATTAAATTGACCTCTTGAGCTAGTATCAAGGCGAGCAATGGAATCGCGCAAATCATGAATACCCAATTTCGAATATAGAGTGTTGAATTTGCAATGTACGCTTCAGAGTCACGTCCGTTTACTTTGTTTGCATATAGAACTAAGGGTAAAAATAGCGCAATAGGGATAATGTAACTTACAACACTTACACTTATATTGTTATTTACTATGTTGTAGCAGATTAAAGCAATGAAACTTAACCCTGCAGCCCAAGTGGGTATCAGCCAATTACGCTTGTTTCGTTGTTCGCTGTCTACTTCCATCCACATAAATAAAGCATAGAACCATAAGGGATTGAAAAACGCTCTTGCAATAGGCCAAATATCAGATCGATGTGTTGCTTTAATGAATTGCCAGTTTTTGTAGCTCCAATATGGTAGGTATAAAGAAAAAGAAAAAAGACCTAACAGAATGAATTTTTTGAATGAAATTGGATAAAAAGTAGCAGTGGTTTGATGTTTCGTTTCATCTAATAGGCTGACGATAGTAAAAAGCACACCAATACCGAAACAAATTATCGCTACAATCCAATATGTTAACCCTCCAAGCTCGTCAATGAATACTTGTAGAGTTGAAGGTTCATTAATAACTGTAGGAGTTGATGGGTTATCAAAGTCAACAATCCCATACGAGTCAATGCCAGTAACATTAGCTAAAGCATTGGAATACTCTTGAATATCTGAGGGTTTAACGTGATCAACTTTTGATTGATAAGAATAGTTTAGTGTGAGTAAGTTGCTTTCTTTATCAAAAGTTAGCTTGAAAATGGTACTAAAAAAACGGTTATCTTCTTTGATGAGTTCTGGATCAAAATCCCAATTTTGAGGACGAAGTTTGGCAGTAATAACGCCTTGTATTGTTAGAGGGTGGGCTAAAGCTATTTCACGTACACCAAAGCCTTCAGGCATACTAAGGTAAGGAGCGATCTGGCTTTCGTAAAAATAGATTTTATATCCTTCATCATCGTCCTGAGTCCAAGCAGAGGTTAAACGATAGTTCTCCTCAATGGAGAGATTGCCTTGTTGAGGGTTAAAGTCAACTTTTAAAGGTTCAGCAATTTCAATGCCATTGAAGATTGAATTGTAGTAACTTGCATAGGTTTCAGATAATTCTGTAACACTATTATTTTCAATCCTAGCACGGAGTTGACGTGCTTTTTGACCCGTTAAAGTAACAACAGAATTAAAAGTAGAATTACCTTTCACCCCCTCACTTAAGTCGTAGTGCTCTTTAAAGTCAATTTTGCTACCACTATTGCTATTAGCTAGTGATTCTAATGCTTTGTTGCCATCTTTTATTACTAATCCAAATCCATAATCTGGCTGATAAAGTTCGTCGAGATTGACGTCTTGATAAAGTAACGTTGGGTCAAGCCAATAAGTTTTTTCATCTAACTCAGCTTTGACAATCGCATGGTTAAAAGTTTGTGGTGAAGGTAAATATTTATTTAATATTTTACCATTTTCAGAATTTACTAGTGTTGCTGAAGCTGTAATATTGAGTTTTCTTAACAGCGCTAAAAGTAAGACTGTTTTATCTTTGCAATCTCCGTATCTTTTTAGCAAGGTCTCGCTCGCTTTTGCAGGGAAATGGCTATTACTACCCATCTCTAATCCCATATAACGGATATCCTGCTGTACAAAATTGAGTGCCAAAACTAGCTGTTCTTTAGGGACACTAGACTGCTTTTTAATTTGCTGCACTTGGCGAGTAATTAAATCACTGTCATCAACTTGTTTCTCAAATAATGGTAGTGCCCAGTTAATAACTGATGCCCAGCTTGGCAAACTACTGACTTCTACGTATTCGTAAGGGCTGTACCAGATTGCAGCATCTGAGCTAATACTGAGTGGGGCGTTATCTTGAAGTAACAATTGATAGTCAGTTTCTTTCCCTAGTTTAGTGGTTTTGAACTGACGTTCGCTATTATGAAATTTGACATTGAGTGGTGTAGACCTTCCCCATATAACTCGAAGGAATTGCTTGTGTATAGGCACGCTCCATTGCAGCGAACGATTATAGGAAAAGTGATTGTTATAGACTGGATTAGCACCTTCGCGCGTATAACTATACTCTATAGTATCTCCTACCCGGACGTCGTTTATTAACCAAAATGCGGTTAAGGTTCCATCATAGATTAAGTCGGTTGCTGAATCTCTTTTATCTAATGAAAATTGGCTCTCAAGGTTTTTATTAATGCGCTCGCCATCTCGATGGAGTGTTATGCCATGAAAAGCAATTTTTTCATAAGTTGGATCAAAGTCGATAGAGATTTGAGATACATACTCTAGCCCTTTAGCTGTAACAGCTTTGGTGACATACCGGCTAAATTTTAACGTATCGCTATCTGAAACCTTGATCTGATTGTCGAGAATGACGTGATATACCCCATCGGATAATTCTGTTGAATCTGGTTCAGGAGGGGAGTCATTATCAATGGTTTGAACCCATTTAGGTTGAGTTGTAAGCACAACTCCTTTTTCAGCAAAACTATTTTTGTACCAAGTTTTATCTAAATTATGCCGTGTTAAATTTGCCTTTATTTCTTGTTCTTGGGCATTAATAGAGAAAGTTGGAAGAGTAATGGTCGTAATAACAAAAATAAAAGCAAACAGTTTCTGAATTAAGAGTACTAATATAAATTGTGTCGAACACCAAGACATTAAGCTAATCCTTTTGCTTATAAAATAGAGTGCTAAGCGATATTTAAATCAATGAGAAATTTAGAATTATTGTGGGCGCTTCATTTTTTGAAGCAAGATGATGTTAATACAGTTTGGTGTAATTGTTAAATAGAAATAAGGTCTTTAGCCATTCTTTAAATTTTAAAGTGACATCAACAATAATGAAAACAGCTTACATTCTTTAGCTTAAGTGAAATGACACTGGAGTAGATAGTTATAACTTTGACGAGTACCGTAAAACTCAAAAGTAGTGATTAACGCCATTTGTAGTTTAGTCATTAACCACACTCAATGTTATTGAGCGTGGTTTTTTATCGCCGGTTATAACCTAAATGTATTTGCTACTGTGCTTTGCCTGTCACTCAGTCCTTGTCAGCGAGTTGGTTGATGGTTTGATCGTTCAATAGCCTGATTAACCTGTGCAATAAGTTGCTGTTTTTCAAGTTCAGTTAGCTTCATTGTCGTTCGCACACGTTGGCTTGCATAACTCGGATCGATTCGATACCAGTGGGTTAACACCCTAAGCAGTAAAGTTGACTTTAATGGGTGATTGACCATATTTGTGGCAAGTTCAAAACTGACTTCAGGCTGTTGGCTCACACCAAAGTAGTCAATATAACTGCGGATAGCCTCATTTTTTAATCCACCGTCCAAGGTATTAATCCATTCAATAGCATTGTCTGCATCAGAAATGGGCCAATGTGTCAGTAAGCTATAAACCAACTTGGTTTGCAGCACTTCTGGATATTGATGAATGGCGTCTATGCTCGCTTGGTGCTGTTGTTTACTCAGCTGATTGGCAATCGATATCATGGCATTTTGGCTAACGGTTTCAGATATTTGGTTGTTATCGGAGAGGTATTGCATTACCTCAAGGGGAGCCTGTTGTGACCAAGCATTGAGTAATGACTGAGTTGCCTGTTGTTTTGATAAGTCGTCATGGATGTTATCAACCCAAAGTAGTGCAGCTTCAACATCTTTATGGGTAAGGTGATTAATATAATGAGCAATAATACTTGGCATCACATCAAAAGCGGGCAAGCTGAGGATCATTTCGCCTGCGCCTAGCTCATCTTCTTGCATATAACGCTGCAACACCGGAGAGTAGTATTCACCGAGTTCGTTGGTAATTGGTTGCTGTTGCAGCCAGTGTAAAACGGCGTGAATGTCGTGATTACTCCACTGTTGCAGTAGATTTTTGATAATCGGTGCACGTTGTTCAAATGAGGCAATTTGGTTTGCTTGCTCAAGCCTAGCAATAAAATTGCTCGTATGTTGGTTTTTGCTGGCTTGTTCACTTGCTCGTTCAGCTTGTGCCAATAAGCGGTTATTAGCAGTCGCTACAGGTTTATAGGATTGTAATACGCCTGTTTTTGGCTCATCTAGTCGCAGTTCATGGAAGCCTTTTAGCAGCTGCTGTTGTAGTAAAAGGCGACCGAACAAGCTCAGAGCAGTGGCCATTAGAGCCAAGATGATGATGTTGTGAGTGGTTATGTTTATCGTCACTTTGTCACCTTTTTTAGTTATTACCATAAAAACCTTCATCGTCATTGAAGGGGGCGCCAATTAACAAGCTTATTGACTGCATACATAGACTGATCGAGTTTATGTAACAATAAGCTTGTAACGGTTTGGATAGGTGAGTTTAATACAATATTAGTCGGTTAATTAACCGTAATATTGACCGTATCTACCTTACCCTTATTTTTGGTTTTTACTGTAATGACAGCATTACCCCGTTTACGCGCGGTAACAACGCCATTTGAGTTAACCACGGCAACAGTGGCATTACTTGATGAATATGTGACTTTTTTATTGGTGGCGCATTGCGGCAATACCGTAGTGTTCAGGCTAACAGTTTGGTTTTTAGCAAGCACCTTAGAAGCAGGTGTGACTGTCACCCCAGTTACCGGAACCCAAGTAGTAGGGCAGTCATTGCCATTACCAGGATCGGTCGGATCGGTTGGGTCAGTAGGATCGGTTGGCCCAGTGCCACCGTTGGTTTTAAACCATGTTCTAACGTAGTCAACTTCCATTGAGGTTGGGTAACCGGCAGATGGTCGTTGATCTGATGGATAGAACTGGTTACATCTAAATTCAGTTAATGGGGCACGTAATCCCTGTGACAGCGTTAAGTTCATCTGACGATGCCAATATTTATTTTCCTTAGTGGCGATTTCTTTACCATCGACATACCAAGTGATGCTGTCTTTAGTGACGTTTACACCATAGGTATGAAAGTCGTTGCGAGGATCATAAGGCAGAATTATTTGATTGTGATTAAATGGCACTTTTAACGGGCGTTGCCAAGTCGGCTCACCATTAATGACTACAATGTTGTGTAGGTCATGATCTGATTTTCTAACTTCATTTTTTTGCGTTAATTCAACCACATCAATTTCGCTGTATTGCACATCGCCGTCTTCAGTCAGGGTGCGGTCAATGGTACTGTACATCCAAAATGCAGGTGATACACCAGGGTAAGTACTTGCGCCTTTAATTCTTGCTTCGTAATAACCGTAATTACCCGTTGCACGTGATTTAGCTATGCCTGAGGTGTAGTACAAAGGGTAGTTTGGCACTTGTTTTTTATTACAACCATCCCAGAAAGTACGGGTGTGATTTTCACGTCGAGTGGTTAGAGTCAGCTTGCCGCCAGAAACAACAGCATTACTGTCGCGCCAAGACCAAACACCAAAGTTTTCAGGCTGAAAGTTCCATTTTGCAGAGTCTTTATTATTAAATTCATCAGAACGTTTGGCTTGTAATACCCAAGTTTCACCGGGTTTCGCAATAGGCGGAGCACTAGGTGCAGCAGCAAAGGCTTGTAATGAAAACACACTAAGCAAACTACAACTTAGTGCTGTTAACTTTCTAATTTTATTCATAAATAGTCCATTTATTTACTAGGGTAATATAAGCCTTAATTTTTCGGGAATTAAGTGCTTATTTTTATAGGAGAAATACACAGCATCAGGCTGTTTTCTCATCTGTATCAATTGAGGCTGGGCTAACTGACAGCAGTGCAAATAAATGGGCCCATCATGTTGGTGACCTATGTTTACAAACAGATATGCAAGCAAATTGATATAATTAGTGTAAACGTATGATGTATGTGATCGCAATAGGGTGTTGCGTTATTTTTGTACAAAGATGTCATAGTTGGGGGTATTCGTGCATGCTTCGACTGTCATAAACATTAGCAACTTGTGAATTAAGGTTTTGAATTATCGATTAAAAATTAAACCGCATGTTGCAAGATAAATAGAAGCCATTAGTTGGAGAGTCCACCTTAAAAATTTAATTTTATTGTGAATGACACCACTCGAGATATCACCGCTTGGGTGGCGGGAATTGCAGAAATACCTTAAAGGTGACCTGAGTGATAAAGGATAAAGTCAGTTGGAGCGCTTCAATATTACTGTTTGAAAAATAGGCAGAAATGACAGTAAACGTTACAAAAAGCGACTTTAGATCACTTATTGAACGAGCAAGGTTCTATTTTCGTTGCATTTGTTAATTTTCTGCTTTATTTTCAGTTCGCAATGATAAAGAAGAGGGGTTTTTGTGTCGTTATTGAGAAATGTCTGCATTGGTTTACTGGTAGCGCTTATGTTTACCGGATGTGCAGTGGATAAAAGACCAGATAGCTATAAACCTGCTATCAATATCAGCCCATCTATCGCAGCCCACGCAAGTTTACTTTCAAAAGATCAAGCCTTACAACATGCATTAGAACGTCGTAATCTGGTCATCAGTCGCACTGGTGAAGTATTGCCGTTAAATCAAAATGTGTGTCAATCTGCGCTTTATTATCAAATTAGCGATAGACCGTTGCCGAGTTATATTGGTCAGCATCAAGATTTACTTAGTGGCTTTGTTTTAAAAGTCATTTATAGCGATGAACAGTGGAAAGTCGTTAATCCCGAGCGTGAATTGATGCCACTTAACGATTTTTATGAAGACTTTTCTGCTACATTCTCAGCACAAGACCAGTTAATATTTCAGCCATCTGCTAACCCAACAAACGCCCAATTGAAGCTGCTTATGCAAGTTGTGAGTCAGGTGTTTGAACAACATGCCACTTCATTTATTGTGTCTGCGAGTCAGGCTGCGTCAGTTAAGACCGCAGGGTTTCAGGCCATCACCACCAAAGCAAATAGCCAGCAACGATTTATTCATTCGTCATCTCACGGGGTCACCCAAATACAAGTAAACGATAGCTTTGGTGATAGTGAAACCTTAGCCATTATTTTCGAGTCGGATCCATTAACTGCGTGCATGAAAACCAATACTAATTTGGTGAATGATCCAGTAAACGATGTGCTAAAACCACCTTTAAAAATCGACCAACAACTACTGGTAGCAACATTGCCTAAAGATGCTGACTTTAATCAGTTAGCTGAGCAAGAAGCGCTATTTAGCGAAGGGGTTTATCTCAACATATGGGGTGATAAAAAGCCTTATGGCGATAACAACCAGTTAATTGCCGATCGATGCATTAAGCCAGAAAGCCATTTACTTGCAGAATGCAGTAGCAGAATTGGCGACGGTAACACTAAAACCGTAAATGGCAGAGCAATTTTAAGGCGCGTAAATAATGAAAAGTAAACTTTTTGAGCACTTCATTATTGTGTTCATACTGGCTTTGTTCAGTGTGTATGTTTGTCTAGAGTTATCGCTCAATGTGCTATTGATTGACTTATATGCTCAGCCTATTCAACAGGTTTTTGGTGAATTTAGTCTCAACGCCGAGCGGCTCGAACTTTTTGGTCGAGTCTTATCTGGTTTTGGTTTGGCTTTATGTATCACAACGTTTTTCGTTAACAGTAAACGAGTTAAAACGCTTTTGCCTTCATTGGCTGATAAAGACGATAAATATGTTAATAAGCAGCTAAATTGGAAAATTAGGCCGCTGGTATTAGTGGTTGCTTGGGCGCTTATCATTCCTTCGCTTCGCGTGGCGGTTGATACCGCGGTTAACATTACCAGTAATGAAGGTAAGCTAGGTGCCGTAAGAGCTATTGTTTATAAAGAAGCTTACTTAGCTGAAGTGGTCAGTATTGAAGGATTTCCAGAGTTAGATAACATTGCCAGTGACCCAAATCGCAAGCAATTGATGGTCGCAATGATCCCGTCTTTAGCTTACTTATCAACGGGCTTTAATAGCCTGATTGGCAGTAATTTAGAAAGCATGGCCAATCAGTTTTTGTTAAGCCGCCAAGAAGATGTGTTTATAGCCGAAGCGTTACCGCGTATTCGTCAGTTTGATCGCGTTTATGAGCAAGAGTTTTCGCAATATAAGCAAGCCAGTAAAGAGTATGTCACTGCATTTAAAAGAGAAAATAATTATGCATTGATTGAAGCTGAGCGTGTTGCGTTACTAAAGCAAGCTAATACTAATATCAGTGACCACTGGAAAGAATACTCTGAAGCCTTGCTTACTGCAGGTGAGTTTAGAGAAAGCTATGCCACTGATGATGAAAGTGTGCTTCGTAAAGAATTTAGTGAATTTAAAAGAAGATACTGGGACTCGGATTGTAAAAGAGATTGCCGAGATAGAAATAGACAACTCTTTGCAGATTACATCAACAACCTCAAATTTGAAGATGGAGAACCGTTCGGTATTTACTTAGCACCTGATGAGATCAACGCTTCTAAAGTGTTCAAGTCTAAATATAATTTACTGGGAATGTTTGATAGAGGGCGAGTGAACTACTTACACCGCCATTATGGCATTCCAGAAGACATGGAGTATGAGCAGTACCTTAGCTCAACAATCGCGACCCAAATAGCGATTAGTACATTTAAAAGTGGGATCGTCAACGTCAGTAATGATTGGACATTTGATGATCATCAACAACTGCGAAATGCGATTGAAGCTAAATATAAAGGCCGAGCCAAAGCCATTTGGAATGAATATCTTGCGTCATCTCAATTTAAGCTACCAAAGCCAAGGCTTGACCGGGTGGCATTTGCTCGTTCTGATGTTGTTAAGCAGTTTGCAAGTGATAGCTTAGGGCCATTTTATTTGTCGAGCTTTACACCAGGCATTTCTGAACAAAATTACAAGAAAAAATGGCTGGATCAACAAGACAATATTTCGTTCATTAAAATGGTCACATCGACGGCTGCCACAGCCGCATTTTCGCCTGGCGGCAGTATGCATAAACTGGGTAAAGATGCGGTCACCTTAGCGGTTATTCCTCCCTTTAGTATTGTTGCCAGCTTGTTTGCGATTGGCGGGTTATTTTTAAAAATTGGTCTTTATCTATATCCACGCCATAAAGGGTATTTATCTGTCGCGATTGTAGGCGGTGTCATGGCCTTTGCGTTGCCAGTTGGTGCTAGCCTGAACAGCAAAAGTGCTTACAACCAAATGATGGCTAATTTTGCTGATACATACAGTACAGAGTCATTGCTTGACCAAGGCTTTACTATGGGCTTTGGTTACGTGATGGATATTGAGAATGGTATCCACAGTACCTATCGTCGTTTAGCTGTTATTGATGTTGTTGCTGAGCTGCTATATGCCAATACAGACACTCAGGATGCGGCGACAGGTGAGATTATTTCAAGGGAAAATCCATTTAGAATTTACGATGACTTTGCTCATAAACAACTGCAATTCATCCCTAATTTACTAGGGTTTCAAGAGGTTGTCTCACCATTTGACACGAATATTACTGTGCTAAAACAAGACCTCAATGTGGGGGCTTACATGGGTGTCAGGTTAGCGGACAATAAAGTGAAATCAGTCAGCATGCCAAACTTTTTAGAGCATACGAATATCGGCGTGCTTGCAGAGCAAAAGTACTTCTATAAACCTAAGGTTAGCGAGTTAGCCACTAACTTTATTTCTAATTATGACGACCCGATTTATTGGTTTAATTTAAGCCAAGGCTCGGTTGGGAAGAAGTCAGTTATTGATAAGCTTGAAACCAATATGGTCAGCTATTTAAATAATAATGAAGAGACCTTAGCTTTACTTAATAGTTTAAAGAGTAAAGGCCATAATAACCTTATTTTGTTAGAGCTTGAGAACAGTAAGCGCTACCGCTGCTTTATGTTAAAAAGCCTTGATGCTGCGGCCATTAGTCAATCAATCAGCCTGAATACCTTTGATTACCAAGAGCTGCCAAAATGTAAGGCGACAATATGAGGCAAGTAATAATTATCACTGTTAACGATGCCAGTAACCAGCAAGTTGTTGGTGTTGAAACGCTTTGGTTTTATCGAATGAAAGACAGGGCAAGGAAAGTATACGAGATGAAAAATAATGACTAACGCACTCTCATGGATTGTAGAGCTAGTTGTCGGATGGCTAGCTGAAAACATATCAACCTTACTTGTAGCCTTAATTGTAGTGGGGTGTATTTATTACTTTAATCTACAAGAACAAGCCGCCATTGCAGAGCTTGGTAAACAGGCTGAATTAATAAAACTTAAAATTTCAATGATAACGGAGTAACCCTATGACTGAAACTGCCAAAAAATCCAAGGTTACTTTCACCTTAGACTTCAATTTTTTTAGCTTGCTTACCTTGTTAATTGTGTTGTTTTTCGCTTATACCGCGCACAAAAAGAACATGGATAATGCCGATAAAATGAATAATTTATTGGTTAAGTATGAACAAACCCTAGATGCAGCAATCGCTGGCGACAAGGTGACGCTTGCCCAATATCAGAAAAATGTAAAAAAAGCGGTGGCGTCGTTGTCACCTAAAGAGAAAAAATTATTGTTGGCTTTACTCGAAATCGACAATAAAAAGCCGCTATAAATGAAATAAGGATGCCAAAAGGCATCCTTTTTTATTAATATATTTCAATATTATAGGTGTTGAATTGGCCTATATCAGTGGTTTAATCGCACCACGAATCTTTGCTATTTGGTTACAGGTTCCTGTTTGTGAACAGTTTTCTAGTTCGATGAGCATATGATCAATAAAACGTTGGCTGGCAAGGCTAATGTATCGTCTCGATGGGTAGACTAAATAGCACTTTCCTTCATAAGGGGCTGAGTCTTTGAACAGCATTTCTAATTGACCTGTTTTGACATAATCTTGGCAAAAAGGTAATGGCATCATGGCGATACCTGCTCCAGCTAAAGTGGCTTCTAAGCAAACAGAGAGGTTGTTGACACATAAATTCCCTTTTACTGATAAAACCATGTCTTGGCCGAATGGGACTTCATTAAATATTCGTCCATTTGGGTATCGAAATAAAATTGAATTGTGATCGCTGATTTCTTCAGGGGTTTGCGGCGTTCCAGCTCGGGCAAGGTATTCAGGGCTTGCAAAAAAATGCACTGTCTCGCTCATGATGTGCCTAGCAACCATTTCATTTTCATTAAATGAATCTTCCAACATAAACGCCAAATCAATATTGTTGCGGATCATATCTTGAGGTTCGGCACTGACAATAATTTCAACTGTGATGGAAGGATGCAGATCCATAAAATGTAAAATGCCTTGGGTTATTTGCAATAACTCAGGAATAGGGAAGACAAGAATTCGTAAATGACCACCGACATCGGTTTTCTCATTAGTCAGTTCTGACAAGGTTTCTTCTAATGAAGACATCATTGAAGTGGTTTTATCGTAAAAGTGACTGCCCGATGCCGTTAATGTCATTGAGCGGCTTTGGCGGTGAAAAAGCTTTACCGATAATTCATCTTCTAATGCCTGTAAGCGTCGACTCAAGGTTGATTTAGGTAAGTTCAAAATGTCTGCAGCCTCAACAAGGCTGCCGGTTTCAACGATTCTATGGAACAGCGAAATATCTTCAGTTTTCATCTAGATGACTCTTTAAATTGTATTTAACTTATCCATAGCGTTAACAAAGTCCTGACTATCTATTATCAGTTTGCACACACAATTCTGTATATAGCAAGTAAATGTAGTTTCATTAAATGGAACCTATAGTTCCAGATCATTCCATTTTGTTCAACCATAATCACTGGTATCTTTGCGCCCTGTTTACATCAAGGTTACATGACTTTGTTTCGCTATTGGGAATTCGAAAATGAAACACCTCCTACTACCATTTTCACTTTTATTGTTCATTCTGATGACATCGGGTTGTACTGCTGAGTCTATTGAAACGCCTCCACCGACAATTCGGCCAGTGAAATTGCTAACAGTGACAGATGTTAATGCTGGCTCCATTCGCGCTTTTCCAGCAAAAGTCGCTGCGACTAAACAAGCTAATCTTGCTTTTCGAGTCTCAGGTCATTTAGTTGAGTTGTCGTTATTTGAAGGGCAGCAAGTGCGAAAGGGTACTGTGCTTGCACGCCTTGATGATCGAGATGCACGTAACACGTTATTAAACCGCGAAGCCGATCATGAGCTTGCTGCAGCTGACTTCAAGCGCAAAGGTGAGCTATTAAGACGTGAGCTTATTTCTGCCGCTGAGTATGACTTAGCAAAGGCCCAGCTTAAATCAGCTGAAGCGAATCTTGCTAATGCAAAAGATCAATTAAGTTATACCGTTTTGAAAGCGCCATATACAGGCACAATTGCCAAGATTGATATGGACAACTTTCAGATGGTACAAGCGAACCAAGCCATTTTAGTGCTGCAAAAAGACAGCAAGATTGATGTGGTGATTCAAGTACCTGAATCATTAGCGAGCACGGTAACGCGATTTAATCCTAATTCTAGTTTTGTCCCTCAGGTGCGCTTTGCTAATAATCCTCAAAAAGCATACCCAGTAAAATTGAAAGAACATGCAACGCAAATTACTCAAGGTACTCAAACCTATGAAGTGGTATTTACCTTGCCACGGCCGCAATCTATCACTGTTTTACCTGGTATGAGTGCTGAGGTGAGTATGGATGTGACTGGGACAGAGCCAAGCTCTATCACTGCAATTGTTCCTGCCAATGCAGTGTTTAAGCGTGATGCAGATGGTCAAGATGTTGTTTGGTTATACAGTGACGAAACGGGTACGGTGAATCAGCACCTAGTGACTATCGGTAATGTAACGACTCATGGTATTGAAATTATTGATGGTATTAATATTGGCGATCAAGTTGTGGTTGCTGGTGTGCAGTACTTATCTGAAGATCAAGCAGTGAAGCCGTTGCGCTGGCAACGAGGTGTATAAGCGATGAATTTTGCAGAGTTATCAATCACCCGTAAGGTGATCAGCTGGATGTTCGCGCTATTGTTACTCGTTGGCGGTAGTATTTCATTTTTTAGCTTAGGTCAGTTGGAATTTCCTGAGTTCACTCTTAAAAATGCATTAGTGGTGACCAGTTACCCTGGCGCATCACCTGAACAAGTGGAAGAGGAAGTCACTTTACCGCTTGAAGATGCACTACAACAACTTGATGGCATAAAGCACATAGTTTCAATTAACAGTGCGGGTTTATCGCAAATCGAAATTGAAATTGTAGAGCAGTACGACAAAGACGCACTACCCCAAATGTGGGATGAAGTGCGCCGTAAGGTTAATGACACGATCCCTCAGTTACCACCTGGGGTGAATACCCCATCTGTGATTGATGACTTTGGTGATGTTTACGGAATCTTACTCAATATCAGTGGTGACGGTTATAGCAACCGTGAACTGCAAAATTATGCGGACTTTTTACGTCGCGAACTCGTGCTCGTTGATGGCATCAAAAAGGTCACGATTGCAGGTAAAATTAACGAGCAAGTCATTGTTGAGATGTCTCAGCAAAAGCTCAATGCGTTAGGCCTAGATCAAGATTATATCTACAGCTTAATCAATAGTCAGAACGTGGTATCTAATGCTGGGACTATCCGCGTTGGTGATAACCGTATTCGTATTCATCCAACAGGGGAATTTGATAGCGTATCGGAAATGGAGCGCCTATTGGTGAGTGCGCCTGGTAGCACTAAATTAGTCTACCTAGGGGATATCGCCAAAATCTACAAAGACACAGAAGAAACCCCAAGCAATATCTATCATGCTAATGGTAAAAACGCATTATCGATTGGTATTTCGTTCTCAAGTGGTGTGAACGTGGTAACGGTTGGCGAAAGTGTCAATGCAAGAATGGTAGAGCTTAACGGCGAACTGCCTATTGGCATGCAGCTAGAAACGGTTTACGACCAAAGTAAGATGGTCGATCAAACGGTAAAAGGCTTTTTAGTCAGCCTTGCTCAATCTATCGCTATTGTGATTGGTGTGCTGTTGGTGTTTATGGGGGTACGCTCTGGCATCCTGATTGGTTTGGTGTTGCTATTGACCATTCTTGGCACCTTTATCGTGATGAAAGTGCTTAATATCGAGCTGCAGTTAATCTCGCTCGGAGCCTTGATCATCGCGCTTGGTATGCTGGTGGATAACGCCATTGTAGTTACTGAGGGGATATTAATTGGCATTAAACGTGGTAAAACCCGTTTAGAAACTGCCAAAGAAGTCGTCACACAAACGCAGTGGCCGCTACTGGGCGCCACCATTATTGCCATTATTGCTTTTGCGCCTATTGGTTTATCTGACACTGCTACTGGCGAGTTCTGTGTATCGCTATTCCAAGTGTTGTTAATCTCGCTATTTATTAGCTGGATTACTGCGATGACGCTAACACCTTTCTTTTGCAATATGATGTTCAAAGATGGTGACGCGCCAACTGGAGATGTTGAGGATGACCCATACAAAGGGTGGTTATTTCAGGTTTATCGCACCACATTAAACCTTGCGATACGCTTTAGAGTGCTTACCGTTCTGTTAATTATTGCAGCATTAATCACCTCACTTGCTGGTTTTGGTCACGTGAAAAACGTGTTTTTCCCTGCGTCAAACACGCCAATATTTTATGTTGATGTGTGGATGCCTGAAGGAACTGATATCAAAGCGACTGAGTCTTTCTTACATAAAATTGAAGAGAATCTCTTAGCTGAGCAAGCTGAAAAAGATGTCGGCATGGTTAACTTGACCACAGTGCTAGGTCAAGGCGCGCAACGTTACGTGCTGCCCTATGTACCAGAAAAAGGCTACAGTTCTTATGGTCAGTTATTGATTGAAATGACCGATTTAACTACCGTAAACAGCTATATGCGTATTCTGGAAAAAGAGTTGAGTGTGCGTTTCCCAGAGGCTGAATATCGCTTTAAATACATGGAAAATGGTCCAAGCCCAGCCGCAAAAATTGAAGCGCGTTTTTATGGCGAAGATCCAAAAGTACTGCGTGAAATCGCGGTTAAAGCTGAAGCGATTTTTAATGCTGAACCAACAGCCGTTGGCGTAAGACATAACTGGCGCAATCAAGTTCAAATGATCCGCCCGCAACTGGCGTTTGCTCAAGCTAGAGAAACCGGTATCAGCAAAACGGACTTAGATAATGCATTACTGACCAACTTCAGTGGTAAGTCAGTGGGTGTGTATCGTGAAAATAGTCACTTGCTACCTATTGTTGCTCGTGCACCCGCGTCAGAACGTTTAGATGCTGAAAGTATTTGGAAACTGCAAGTATGGAGTAGCGAAAGCAATACCTTTGTTCCTGCAACACAAGTGGTTTCAAGCTTTGATACTGAGTGGGAAAACCCAATCATTATGCGTCGTGACCGTAAGCGTGTGTTGTCAGTGCTTGCCGACCCGATTAATGGTAYCGATGAAACGGCTGATTCTGTATTCCGTAAATTACGCCCAGCAATAGAAGCCATCGAACTGCCAGCAGGCTATGAGCTTGAATGGGGCGGAGAGTATGAATTATCAACTGAAGCTCAAGTGTCAGTATTTAGCTCATTACCTATGGGTTACTTATTCATGTTTTTGATTACGGTATTACTGTTTAACTCAGTCAGGCAGCCATTGGTTATCTGGTTTACTGTACCACTGGCGTTAATTGGTGTGGTATCGGGTCTATTGTTATTTGATGCACCGTTTAGCTTTATGGCGTTACTTGGGTTACTCAGTTTAACTGGGATGATCATTAAAAATGGTATCGTGCTGGTGGACCAAATCAACGTAGAGCTCAGAGAGGGCAAAGACCCTTATCAAGCGGTAGTGGACTCGTCGGTTAGCCGTGTTAGGCCAGTGTTGATGGCGGCAATTACCACTATGTTAGGTATGGTGCCGCTATTAAGTGATGCCTTTTTTGGCTCAATGGCGATTACCATTATCTTTGGTCTTGGATTTGCGTCGATTTTGACATTGATTGTTTTACCTGTGACATACACCATCGCATTTCGGATCCCTTATCAAGGAAAAACCGTCGCAATCTAATGATTCAGCAAGGGTCACCTTGCACATGAAATGATGAAATAAAGCCTAACTTGTCGAGCAAGTTAGGCTTTTTTATGTGCTATTACACTGGACGATTTGGGTAGTAAACCCTATAATTGAACGAGTGCTCAATATGAGTTGAGTGACTGTTTAATATAGATTGAGATATCGAGATAGCTATGAGTAAACCGGCCAAATTTAATCGCGAAGAAACCATTAAAAAAGCTGCTGACCTTTATTGGGAAAAGGGCTTTCACGCGACCTCTATGCGTAACTTACAAGAAGTCATAGATATGCGCCCGGGTAGCATTTACGCAAGCTTTGGCAGTAAAGAGGGTTTATTCAAAGAAGCCCTACAACACTATGCGCAATCTGGTGTTGCTCAGCTAGACTTATGTGTTGAGCAATCGGACTCGCCGCTTGCAGCTCTGAAGATGTTTGTTGAATGTGCTGTGTCGGCGCGTGAGCACAATGCTCCGAGTGGTATGTGTATGTTAGTGAAAACGGTGGCTGAATTAACCGAAGAGCATGCCGAGTTACTCGCAGAAGCTAAGCAATCACTTATTATGGTCGAAGCTGCATTTGCTAAATTATTAGCTCAAGCACAAGACAATGGCGAGCTAGATTCAAGCCAAACGCCACAAGCCTTGGCTCGTTTCCTACAAGTGCAAATTATCGGTATTCGCACCTATGCCCATGCCAATAGTGACGACAATACCATACAAGATTTTATTGAAGCCATATTCAGTAATCCGCCTTTAGCCAGACAGAGTTAATAAGACTTTTCCTCGTTGAAGCGATGTTATTGAAGGTGCTGTTATTAAAAGCTCTGCTATTTACTGAGTACATGTCATTAAAGGGTAAGGAGTGAGGAAGGTGAAAGAAAATCTAAAACGGCCAAACATCACCTTGGCTTTTGATGTGTATGGCACCTTAATTAATACTCATGGGGTGTTAATCCTGCTCGAGACAATGATAGGCGACAAGGCTAAAGCCTTTTCCAATCGTTGGCGTGAAAAGCAATTAGAGTATTCCTTTCGTCGCGGGTTGATGAAAAACTATGTTCCTTTTAGTGACTGTACCCGCCAAGCACTTGAATATACCTGCGATTATTATCAAATTCCCTTATCTGCTGAACAAAAACATGCGCTGATGGAGTGTTACAAAACCTTACCCAGCTTTGAAGATGTTAAGCCTGCTTTGATAGCATTAAAAGCCCAGGGTTATCGTATGTTTGCTTTTTCAAATGGCACTAAGCGTGCCGTTGAAACATTACTGCATGCAGCGGGAATAGATGCATTGTTTGAAGGGGTCGTCAGTGCTGACGAGATAAAAACGTTTAAACCTAACCCAGATATTTACCAACACTTTTTACAGGCAACTGAGTCGAAAGCAAGCGATACTTGGCTGAYATCAAGTAATCCGTTTGATGTGATTGGTGCAATAGCGACGGGGCTAAAAGCGGCATGGGTTAAGCGAACAGAAGGGGCTGTATTTGACCCGTGGGAAATACAGCCTAACCTGATTGTTGCTGATTTACAGCTGCTTGATTCTGCACTTAACGAGTGATAACCGATAGTAATTGATAGTGATTGATAGTGATTGAAGCCTTAGTAGAATTAAGCAACTCGTTTTTTATTTTTAAGCATTTCTTGATCGGCTTTATCGAGTAAATCAGTAAAATTGGCATGTAAATCGACTTCGATACTACCAATAGAGACGGAATACTCAGGTAAATGTTTCGCGCGTTTCGCGCAGCAAAAACCAACCTCTAGACGTTGCTTAAAGGCAACGAGATCGGACTCATGTTCTAACATAACCAGTGCGACAAATTCATCCCCACCAATACGACCAATGACATCACTTTGACGCACGGTATTCTGCAATACTGTGCCAATGTGCTTAATCATATCGTCACCCGTTTTATGGCCATGTTGGTCATTAATAAGCTTAAAGTTATCGACATCTAAGTAGCAAAGTCCCAGCTTAGCTTGATTACGTTTGGCTAGCGCAATACGTTGCTGACTCAGGGTTTCAAAGCCACGACGATTATTAATGCCTGATAAAGGATCTGTAATCGCCAGTTGCTGCATTTGGCCGTATAAATCGATTAAGGCGAGATCAGATTCAAGAATGTCTTTTAATTGTTCAATAAGCTCTAAGTAACTGTCCTCATATTCTGTTTGCTTATAATCCATGACACAGAATGTTCCGAAAGGGTGCCCGTCAGGCCAAAAAACGGGGACGCCCAAATAAGACGTAAAGCCATCGTTGTGGACTTCTGGGTTGGTATCCCAACAAGGGTCTATCGGGGCATTGGGCACGTACAGCGGATTGCCAGTTTCAACGATACGGCGACAGAAAATATTGGCTTCGGGCTCTATGACAATGCCTGCTGCATAGGGATTACTGTCTTGCTGACTTGAGATCGTGACTTGAAAGCCATCATCGGGGGTAAATTGAACTAAAAAGCCGGCAGGAGCATGAAATACCTTAGCAAGTAAGTTCACCGTTTTTTGCCACTTATCTAATGATATGAGCTCATTAGGATTATCAAGAAGGAATGTTTTGGGATCAAATATTGGTTTTTTTTTATTCATTGATAAACCCATCATGCTTTTTCAATGAATTAATTATAGTTCAATATTTCAGATTCGAGGTATTGCCAGTCAGCGCGAGCGTTGAGACAAGGATTTGAATATAAACCGTGAAGGCAAATCTATATAACTTTTTGTCGCTCAATAGATTTGCCGAACACAGATGCCATGTTAGGTAACGATGATAAGTTAGTTAGCGGACTCTTCAAGTAACTGAGTCAGCACTTGCTTATAAGAGTCAACAGGGTGAGCACCGTTTAGCGCGCTGGTGCGGTTAAATACCACAGTAGGAACAGATGAAATACCCGCTGCTGTCCATTGGTCTTTTTCCATGTTGATGCGCGTTCGCACCTCAGGGTTATCCAGTAACGCCATTGCTTCATCAACTTGTAAACCGACAGTGGCTAACTCTTCAGCCAACACTGCTCTGTCTGAGATATCTTTATGTTCAGTGAAGTAGGCAGAAAATAATCTTAGCTTGAGCTGGGTTTGCTTATCGAATTGTTTGGCATAATCTAACAATATGTGCGCATCGAAGGTATTCACTATGTGCATGTTATCGCCAAAGTTAAATTCAAAACCTAACTCAGCGCCACGAGCGGTAATATTGGCGCGGGCATTGTCACTATCTTCACGGCTCGAACCATATTTGCGAGCCACGTGAGCACGTAACTCTTCACCTTCTGGTGGCATGTTTGGGTTAAGTTCAAACGGTTGCCACTCAATATCGACTTTATCTGCAATATCCAGCTCGCGAATCGCTTGTTGTAAGCTTTGATAACCAACAATGCACCATGGACAAACAACATCTGACACGATATCGAGTTTAATTTTATCTGACATGCTTAGCCTTGTTTTTGTGGTGATGAAACGAAAACCAGCGAAAGCTGATAATGCTTTCGCTGGTGCTATGTTTTACTTGTTATCTTGCCATGCAAATGGCTGAAATGGCGCATCTACTGGAGTATGTGCAATGTGATTAACGTAGTTGCTGATCACTTTTTGCGACAAACCTAAAATAATTTCCAGTAACTGCTGTTGACCATAACCTGCGGCAAAGAAGGCGTCCATTTCTGCATCGGATAATAAACCACGTTTACGAACCATGAGTAATGTGGTGTCGTGCAGCGCTTGTAACTTGTCAGTTGGCATAGCAGTGCGGTTTCTTAGTGCTTCGGTTAATTCACTATCAACCTTCATCATGCCTGCAATAGCGGTATGTGCTGGGACACAATATGTGCAGCCATGCTCAACATTAATGGTTTGCCACACCACGGTAAGCTCTTCGGCGTTAAATGATGAGTTAGTAAATAGTTTATGTAGGTCTTGATATGCCTCAAATGTCGCAGGAGACTCAGCAAGTACACCATGTAGATTGGGGATCATGCCGTTAGCTTTTTTAGATTGCGCTAATAAATCTTTACTTGCTGCAGGCGCAGTCTCTAAGGTGTGAATAGTAAATTTGCTCATGGTGTACTCCAGAATTTATATCATTCAAATGTGTTTAATTAATTCAAATATTATTAGCAGTAATACACCATGTTGTTGGCGTACATTTGCTTGGCTTGGTTAAAATATAGAATGAATTGAACGATCGTTCAAGTTTTATTTTGAACAATTGTTCAATATGGTTTAATTATCTATCTAAGGTGATGAAAATTATCAGCAAAATAATTGTGCTGATAAAAGTGTTACATTAGTCGTTATCTGAATTGGTTGATGGAGCTGTTGGGCGAGGGGCTTTATGTTTTGCTATTCGCTTGCTATAACTAGTTGTAGCTATAGCTGCTATATTTTCGAGAGTTTTTGCCGTTTATCGTTAGTTTTGATCATTATTTGGAAAGACATCTATGAGAGGCCAGTCGCCTTATTCTCGCGTTGAGCGAATCCTTGAATATATCCATCGCCATATCGATCAAACCTTAGGTTTGGATGATTTAGTGGAGGTGTTTGGCATTTCAAGATGGCAATTGCAGCGTATTTTTCAGCAGCAAACAGGTTTAAATGTGGCCCAATATGTCAGGGAGTTAAAGTTGAGTTTAGCTGCCGAAAAAGTACTGACGACCCATGATCGTATGCTAGATATAGCGTATCAATTTGGTTTTACTTCTGAGGTCAGCTTTAGTCGTTCATTTAAACAACTGTTTGGTCTTAGCCCTAGTCAATATCGCAGACGGGGTACCAAAGTTGGTCTAAGAAACCCTATCACTCAACGAGCTGAGCATTTTATTGATAGTACTTCTTTGCAGACCCGTATTGAGCATCGACCAGAGTTTACTGTTTATGGTATTTCAAGTCCGTTAAACGGTTTGTTGGAAGCCTCGCCAAACGTGGCAACAATTGTGCCTAATTTATGGGAGACCTTATTTAGTCAACTCGGTGAGAGCACGAAATGTAAAGCGCAATTGGTTGGGGTTGTAGATACCCAACAGCAAACACCAGAACATGCCAATTTACATTATTGGGCGGCATTGCAAATCGATGCACCTTCTGCTGAAACAATACAGTCCTATGTTACACAAGCTAAGTTATCCAGTTTGGTTATCCCTACTCAAGATTATGCTGTGGTGTCTTACCATGGTTTAGCGAGTGGCTTTAGCCAATTAGTTGAGTGGTTAATATGCGATTGGTTACCTCAATCAGGCTTTGACAGCGTGAATGGCTTTGAACTTGAACATTATGGACCACTCACGTCCCATATTGATACACCCACCGATATGGAATATTGGTTACCTATTCGAACCTTGCCTTAATACAGTTAATTAGGAATTGTGATTTTACTCTCGAAATCATACTTTATTTCAAATTTCCTCGTTTCATGCACCAAATTGTTAAATGTAATAGGATGAAACACTATATTATTCGCGCTTGATAATCATTCTCATTACCATTCATGTTTGTTGACATGAAATTGAACGATATAAGGCAGAGGGCGGTATGGTCTCATCTAAGAACAAAAAGTCATTTAACATCACCATGGTTGCAGCAGCAATCACTACTTCAATGGCATATAGCCAGCAAGTATTGGCTGAAGATAGCAATGACTTAAGTATTGAAGTGCCAAAGTTTGAGACAATTACTGTTCTCGGCCAAGCCTACAGAAACACAGCAACCAAAACGTCTTTAACGCCACTGGAGACGCCACAAGGTGTGACGGTTATTGACAGTGAGTTGTTAGATCAGCGAGGTGTTAAGTCGTTAAACCAAGCGCTTCGTTATGTTCCTGGTGTCACTACCGAGCAGAAAGGTGGCGCAGTCACCATGTATGACACCTTCAATATCCGTGGTTTTGATGTAAACCAAAGCTACTATGACGGCTTGGTGCTGCAATCATTAACAGGCTGGAACTTACAACCACAAATTGACCCTATTGCACTTGAGCAAGTTGAAGTGTTTAAAGGTCCAACATCAGTACTTTATGGCTCAATGCCACCAGGTGGCATGGTTAATATGATTGCCAAAACGCCACAAGAAATGCGCAGCACTGATGTGAATGTTGCAGTGGGTTCTGACAACCTGACCGAAGCATCGATTGATACTACTGGCCAAATTGGCGATAGTGATTTCTCATACCGTGTGATTGCTTTAGCACGCAGTAAAGATGGTCAAGTAGACCATACTGAAGAAGAGCGTTTTGTATTCGCGCCTTCGATCGATTGGAATGTGTCAGATAGCACTTACATTAACTTTAACTTGTACTATCAAAATGACCCGTCAATGGGGATGAATTCATCATTACCTGCATCGGGCATGATTTACGACAACCCAAATGGCAGCACGAGCCCATCGACATTTGCGGGTGATAAGAATTGGTCTGAGTTTGAGCGTGAATTTGTGTTAGCTGGTTATAAAATCAATCATGATTTCAACGATAACTGGTCGTTTTTACAAAACTTCCGCTATATGGATGCGACGTTATCGCAAAAGAACACTTACCACTTAGGCGACAACTTTGACCCTATGACAGGTGACTTAGATCGTAACATCTACAGCACTGAAGAGAGCTCAACGGGCTACACCATAGATAACCAGTTATCTGGTTTAGTCTATACGGGTAACTTAGAGCACAACCTATTGTTTGGTTTGGATTACCAAAAACTGGATGGTGTGTCAGCGTACTCAGAGTACGGCACGACGAGCCAGTTTGGTACGTTCAATATCTTCAACCCAAATAATGACATGATTGACCCATCGCAGTTGTCATCAACCTATGATGCAAAAGATGATGTGATGGTTGAGCAAACGGGTTTGTATTTCCAAAACCAAATGCGCTACAACAACCTGATCATGATTTTAGGTGGTCGCTATGATGATTACACTTCATCAAGTGAATATTCAGATGACTACGGCGATAGTAAATCAGCAGCTGATCATCAAGAGTTCTCTTACCGTGTTGGTGCTATGTACGAGTTCGACAATGGTATTTCGCCATTTGTTAGCTATGCAACGAGCTTTGAGCCAGTTGCAGGGACTAAAACGGATGGTTCAACCTACAAGCCTGAAATGGGTGAACAGTTTGAGTTTGGTTTAAAATATGGCTCTGCTGATCAAAGTAAAACAGCGGCATTGTCATTCTTTAACATCGTGAAAAGTGACGCGCTAATGGCTAACCCTGATGACCCATGGGGCGATAAGCTGCAAATCGGTGAAATCGAATCTCGTGGTGCAGAGTTTGAAGGTCAATGGTATGTGACTGACAGCTTTGATGTTGCCGTTAACTACACTTACATCGACATGGAAATTACCAAAGACAGTGGTAATGGCTTACAAGGTACACAGCCTATCTATGTGCCAAAACATGCTGCATCGTTATGGACTAACTACCATATTGATGATGGTGCGTTAGCAGGTATGCGTATTGGTGGTGGTGTGCGTTACGTGGGCGAAATGCAAATGGATGCCATGAACACAGACCAAGTTGATTCTTACACCTTAGTTGATTTATCAGTGGGTTATGACTTAGGTGAGTTCAGTACTAGCTTGCTGGGTGCCAGTGTTAACTTAGTGGCTAATAACCTATTCAACGAAGAATACTACACCTGTTATGACTCAGTGAATTGTTGGTACGGTGCTGAGCGAAACATTGAATTAAATTTCAAATATAACTTCTAATCTAGTGTGAAGTGTTTGCCATAAAGCGGATCCGTATCGCTTTATGGCCCTAATTTATCGATTGGTCAGGCCATGAGTTTAGCTGTTTTTAACGATATATATCAGCAATGTGAACAAATCTCTCCTTATCTTAAAGGGGAGATTTTGGTTTCTGACCGCCCAGATTCTTCTTTGATTTCATACCATGGTTCTAACCTAGCGAATATTCGCTCACTGTATCAAAGTATCAAGTTGCAATCGCCTGAGGCAGGTCAAGCTTATTGGCTCACTCGTAGCTGGGATTTACTGACATGGCAGCCATTGTATGTTGCCATTACTGCGATTTATCACTGCCAAGTCTTGCCTGATTTATGCAATATGTCTCAGCGTCATCAAGATGGTGTCGTGGCAGGTTTTTGTTTTTCATGTACAGACTGCGATACCGGTGAGTATCATCAGTTAGTCAGCGCCGCAGGTCAGCAACTTTTGACTATTTTCGAGCATTTTCGCCAAGAGCTAGATCAATCTGTTCGCTGTCGCCCTCGATTTGTTGAGCACTTAATTGCAGATGCATTATTGTCTCGCTTACTCTTATTGCAACAGACTAATCCTGAATTCTCTGCTACTTTTATTCGTCAACAGGCCGTGTTGTGGCTCGATGCTTTGTCATTATCTGATGAGCACATCACGAAGATTCAGCTTTCACCTATAACAAACCAATTAGTGTTTACACGTTCTAGCTGCTGCTCCGTGTATAAAACCGTTACTGGCCAAAAGTGCGCTAATTGCCCCAAGTTAAAACAGAAGAGTATTTAATGTACCAACTGAGTCACGTTAAAGTTATCCGCGATGAGCGCACCATTCTTGATATTGAACAACTGAACATAGATCCCCACGCCTTAACCGTCGTGCTGGGTCATAATGGTTCTGGTAAGTCGACACTCGTTAATCTTTTGGCTAACCAGTTTCAGCCAGAAGCGGGTGAAATTACCTTAGATAACCAACCGCTGAAAAAATATTCTGCCAAAGAGCTTGCTAGAACCGTTGCTTATTTGCCGCAAAAGCTACCTGAGGTGGCAGGATTAAATGTGTCAGAGCTTGTTCGATTGGGACGTTTCCCTTGGCGTGGCACGTTAGGGCGCTGGCGTGATGAAGACCAACAAATTATCGAAAAAGCGATGGCTGAAACTGGGGTTACAGAGTTTAAAGATGCGTTAGCAGATCAACTATCAGGTGGTGAGCGACAACGCACTTGGGTGGCAATGTTATTAGCTCAACAGGCCAAAATGATGATCCTTGATGAGCCCACATCCGCTTTAGATATTCAGCACCAATATCAATTGATGGATCTACTCAGTCGCTTGAATAAAGAAACCGGTGTAGGGGTGATTGTCATTTTGCATGACCTTAACTTAGCGCTGCGTTTTGCCACGCAAATAGTGGCATTAAAGAAAGGCCAGATAGCGTTTCAGGGTGATACTGATATTTTACTTGATGAAGCCTTGCTAAGTGATTTATATGCAACGCCAGTAACCTTAGTTGATCATCCTAACAAGCCACATAAGGTGGCGATTGTATGTTAAAACCATCTGCCTTGTTATGGTCGTATTTATTGGCATTTATTGTGATTATGCCAGCGTTAGCTGAGCCTAGTGTCGCTGTCGATACTGGCAAAACAAACACCCAAATTACCATTGAGGATAGTCGTGGTATTCAGGTTTTACCTCGCACTCCTAAGCGTGTTGCAGCGCTCAACTGGGATATTGCAGAGCAAGTATTAGAGCTGGGCGTTACACCTATTGCCATGCCAGATGTTGCAGGGTACAAAGAGTGGGTGATGAACCCGTTAGTACCCGATGAGGTGATGGATGTTGGCACTCGTGTAGAGCCTAACTTTCAACGTTTAGCAGCATTAAAACCTGATGTGATAATCATTGCATCACCACAGTTAGATTTATTACCCCGACTTGAGCAAATTGCGCCAGTATTATTTTTTCAAACTTACAGCGAGCATCATGACAATGCTAAGGCGGCGTTAGATAACTTTTTTAGTATCGCAAAAGTATTAGACAAAACCTCACAAGCTCAAGCCAGAATTGACAAAATGCATGCAGTGATTGATGAGCAGAAACAACAATTACTCACGGCATACCAAGGTAAACTGCCTAACGTCAGCACTTTTAGGTTTGCCAGTATGACCTCGGTTTATTTGTATGGTGACAATTCTACCGCTCAATATGCTTTATCGTTACTTGGTATCAAACCTGCTATCGAAGTGGAAGCCACTCAATGGGGCGTGAAACAGCAGAGGTTAAAATCACTTCGACATGTGGGAAATGGCGTCGCACTGTATTTTGAGCCTTTTGCCCAAGAAGCTGAACTTGAAGAAAGTGTCATGTGGAATGCCATGCCTTTTGTGCGTCACAACAAGATGAACAGTATTGAACCTGCATGGAATTATGGCGGGGCCATTTCAATTGAATACATGGCCCAAGCTCTCACTCGCAGCTTATTAGCGATTGCGCCAACCTCTGAGATTCATAAGGGGGCGATGCATGAGTAACCTTGCGATGTCGCAGCGCTACGTATTTACCTTTGTTGCACTGGTATTAGCGGTATTGATGTCGGCGCAGATTGATACCCAAATCCTTGTTTCAGAGCAGTTGTCATTGTTGATGAACTTTTCTGACCGACTCACTTTGGCAGATAATTTTGATGCCATCATGTTTGTCGAGTCTCAACTGCCACGTATTGTGATGGCAATCATGGTTGGCGCCATGTTAGGTCTGGTCGGCAGTTTAATGCAGCAGTTAACACAAAATCCATTAGTGTCGCCCATGACGCTGGGTACTGCTTCAGGGGCTTGGCTTGCACTGGTGGTGATGAATGTGTGGTTTCCGTCGTATGTGGGTGACTATGCACCGATAGCGGCATTAATTGGCGCCATGCTGACATTGGGTTTAGTGATTTTAATTGCGGGAGTACGCAACCTCGCTGGTTTACCTGTGGTGCTGGCAGGTATGGCGGTTAATATCTTACTGGGTGCTATTGCAACGGCGATTATTCTACTTAATGACCAATATGCTAAAAACCTGTTTATATGGGGAGCAGGGGATCTAGCGCAAAATGGTTGGGCGCAAATACAGTGGCTACTGCCTAAGTTGTCTGTAGCAGTACTTATCTTCATATTCGCACCACGGATATTAGCCTTGTTGCGCATGGGACAAGCAAGTGCATCTGCCCGTGGATTGAATATCATTCCTGCCATTTTAGGTTTATTTGCCATTGGCCTGTGGTTGATTGCAGCCAGTATTACCAGCGTTGGTGTGATAAGTTTTATTGGCTTGTTAGCGCCAAATATTGCTCGGCAGCTGGGAGCAAGAACCCCAAAAGATGAACTGTTTTACAGCATGTTGCTGGGCGGTCTTATTCTAGTGTTAACCGATGCACTTGCTGTGGGGTTAAGTGTATTAACCTTTGATTTAGTGCCATCGGGTACCGCTGCTGCCTTTATCGGTGCGCCCGCATTGATTTGGTTTACTCGCCGTAAGCTATCAGCTCAAGATCAGTTGTCTTTTTCAATGCCGAAAAGTCATTATGTGATGAGCCAAGCTAAATTAATGGTGTTAGTTGCTGGTTTAGTGTTACTCGGCTTATTTACGACGATATTTAATCAAGTCACTGTTGCTCAAGATGTATCGAGTACGCAAGATATCATCTGGACTTGGGCAATACCTGACGCCTTTGGCTGGCAAATTCAGTGGCCAAGGTTGCTGACCGCAGCCTCTGCTGGGGCTGGACTTGCTGTTGCTGGGGTATTGCTACAACGGTTGATTTACAACCCGTTAGCCAGCCCTGATATTTTAGGTATTTCTGCCGGGGCGACATTAGCCTTAGTGGGCGGTGCGATTTTTGTTGGGTTAAATATTTTTAGCACTGCGCCTGCCATTGCCTTTTTAGGTAGCATGTCGGTGTTAGCTATTTTGTTGGTCTTAGGCAAACGACATCAGTATGCGCCTTCAATGCTTATTTTAATTGGTATCGCACTGACTGCATTGATTGAAGCCATAGTGCAATTTGCTTTAGCCAAAGGTGATGAAACGTCTTATATCATTTTGAGTTGGTTGGCTGGCTCAACCTATCGAGTGACGCCATCATCGGCGCTGACTTTGGTGGCGATGGTCATCGGCTTAATTGCTTTTGCTTTAGTGACTTCACGTTGGCTGACTTTGATTTCAACGGGGCGTGAATTTGCTAAAGCCAGAGGCTTAAATGTACCTCGAGCATTCGTATTGCTACTTTGCTGTGTTGCACTGCTTTGTGCAGCAGTAACTGCCACCATGGGGCCGGTCGCATTTATTGGTTTATTGGCGCCGCATATGGCAGTGATTTTAGGGGCTAAAAAAGTTGAAATGCAGTTGCCAACAGCAGCGATACTGGGTGCAAGCTTAATGGTATTTTCTGATTGGTTAGGGCAAAACCTAGTTTATCCGTCGCAAATTGCTGCGGGAACCATTGTGTCTGTCGTCGGTGGTATCTACTTTATTTTGCTGTTGTTACAAGGCAGGCGGTCGATGAATTAGTCTTATATCAGTTAAAAACTAAGTGGTATTGGACAAAAGGTGTCAATAAAAAAGCCCAGTTACACTGGGCTTTTTTGTGGTTAAAACAGGATGTTTTAGGTCGGAGGTTGGCAAGAACTAGCCGATCCGCGGGCCATTCTTGATGGCGACCGAACGAGCCAGAATCCCTAACGTTGTCCCGTTATGCAATAAAGCACTCATGGTTGGATTAAGCCAGCCAAGTGCTGCAGCGAGCATAATGCCACTGTTGACGTATTCAGCGACTTTTATGTTGCTGTTGATCATCTTCATTGCGATTTGAGACAGCTGATAAGTTTCAGCAACACCGTATAACCTATCTTGCAGTAACACGACATCGGCAGCTTGTCTGGCAAGCTCTGTGCCTTTGCACATGGCTACACCAACGTTAGCTTTGGTTAATGCAGGTGCATCATTTACGCCATCACCCACAAACATCACTTTATGGCCTTGCTGCTGCAATGACTCAATGATGGTTGATTTGGTTTCTGGTGTCGCCTCTGCAAACACTCTATCGAGTTTGAGATCTTCTCCAAGCATGTTGGCTTTGTAGACACTGTCGCCAGAGATCATCATCAATTGGCTAATGCCCAACTGTTTTAGATCCTCTAGGGTTTGATAGACATCCTTACGTAGGTGATCTCTAAGGCCAATCATGCCCATCAGTTCGCCTTGATGAGAGATAAAAATCAGATGACGCCCTTTGGCTTCATATTGACGAATTTGCTCTTCATAGGCACTAAAGTCGACAGATTCATGTGACTCAAGGAAGTGACGACTACCCATAACAAGGCAATGGTCATTGACGGTACTTTTGAGCCCATGAGCAATGACGTATTCCACTTCACCATGATCAATGTGTGGCAGTTGATGATGTTTAGCAGCGTTCACTACCGCTTGTGAAAGCGGATGGTTGCTGTGTTCTTCAACAGATGCAGCAATGGCCAATAAATCTCGAGCGCAGTGTTCACCTTGGCAATTGAATGGCACCACGTCGGTGACCTCCATATCACCATGGGTTAAGGTGCCAGTTTTATCGAATACACATACATCGACTTCGGCTAGTTTTTCAATGGCGCTACCGCCTTTGAGTAAGATGCCTTGCTGAGCGGCGCGGTACATAATGGACTTGAACGTCACTGGTGTACTGAGTTTTAGCGCACAGGAGTAATCGACCAAAAAGACAGATGCGACACGATTAATATCTTGAGTCAGTGCAAATACTGCAGCACCGATCCCTAAGGTAATTTTTACGCGGCGATTCGCCATGTCTTGGGTGACTTGCTGGATCTCGCTTTTTTCGCTCAGAGAGTCGTAAATCAGTTGAGCAATTTTAGCGGTAGTCGCTTCACTGCCGACCTTATCAACTCTGACCTTAATCGTGCCTTCATGCACGCTAGAACCTGAATACACAACGGCATCGAGTTCTCGTCGAATAGGAACACTTTCACCCGTCAACGCTGACTGATTAATTAGCGCAGCGCCATCAATGACAACGCCATCAATCGGAACAGGGTCACCTGGCACTAATTCGATAATGTCGTTCACCGCAAGCTCAATTGAGCTTACCTGCAAGCGAGTGCCATCAGGCATGATCTGCCAAACAATAGACTCTTGTGGGATCATCAAATCAGCGAGCAACTTGTCACTTTTACGACAGGTTTCTTGCTCCATGAATTCGCCAAGACTAATCAGCGTTTGGGTCATCATCGCAGTGCGATAATCTCCGCGATAGGCTGATAAACCTACGGCGATAGCATCAAGCACTTCAACTGATACACGTTTTTGCTTCAGCTCTGAAATGCCTTCAGCAAGGGTCGGTGCTATCAGAGTGGCAGTGGTCAACGCACCCCATTTATTAGGCAGCAAAGCCGCAGATAAAGTACCAATGACATTCATGGCGATATCGCCACGGGTAAATTGATGCTCAGACTCTTCAAGCTCAGCTTCGCTAAGATCAATCTGGGTTAGCCTAGCCTCGATAGTGTGAGGCTCTAGTAAGTTGTCATCGTAATCAATCACAATCGAGTGAGCGGCTTCATTAACCCGCACAGCACTGACGCCTTGGATCACCATGAGGCTTTTTTTGATCCACTCGCCAGTATCTTCAAGCTCGGTTACGCGATTGAGCTTGAAGCGTATACGACCCGGAATATGGTGCTTAATTCGCAACGGGATCATTATTCACCTTTATGCAGATTACGGTAATAATCTAACTCAGCTTGGGTGTCTTCGAGGCGCTCTTTGAGCTCTTCTACTTCACCACGTACTGTAGACCAGGCTTTTTCGCCGGTTGATGCCACACTTTGTTGCACCTTTTTATTGCTGATCAAATACGCCACGGCAGCGCCTGCGGCTAATCCCATCATAAAGTGGGTTTTGGTGTTTTGTGCTTTATATGGTGCAGCGTTTTCAGTCGGAGCAGATTGTGCCTGTTGAGCCTGACCTGCTGGGCCATAACCGTAACCATAGCCATAAGGAGGATAATTATTCATGGTGATTTTTTCCTGAAAATTGATCGACGAGGTAAAGTCCCGCTGCGCCTGCAGCCAAAATCGTCATTAATGACAAGACTGGACGGCCAGCCATTTTACCAGCAGCATAAGTGGTGAGCCCACTGATTGCCGCCGCTTGAATGGCTGATTTAGTCGCCTTAGACACCATCATTTCTGCTTCTATCTCACCTTGTTTGTAAGATTTCCATTGGGTGGCGACAGAGGCGCCACCGCCTACCATGGCACCGACAAGCAAAGCACGGCTGGCAGGGCTTAGTTGGCTGTATGTATTACTCATGCTGGTTTCATTTCATCTGATGATTGCGTTGCTAGCACTGGTGTTTCTTCAGTTGGAGCAGGCTCTGCTTCAGCAGTCGCTTCTTCAGCTGGTGCTTGATAATGACGCTCTACAGATGCTTGAAAACCTTCTTTACCCGCACTGTAGGTGTCTTTAAAGATTTCACTGCTGTTAGTCACGTTTTCTTTAACGCTACTCGCTGTTTGGCTTGCGGTTTCTTTTACTTTACCGCCACCCGTTTTGAGTATGTCACCTGCGCCAGATACTACGTCCATTAACTTGCCACGGACTTTATCATTGCTAAGTAATAATGCGGCTGCAGCGCCAATCATTGCGCCTTTCCAAAATTCTTTATCGTTCATACCTAAGCTTCCTAATATGTCTTTAAACATGCCTGCGTCTTCACCTAATGCTTGTTCGAGCATGGCTTGCGCCTGTTCCATAAATGGATCGTTTTGCTCTGCATTTGCGTCAGGTTCTGACTGAGGTGGCATGTTAGGGTGAGGATAATATGCGGGGTGCATCATGTGCGGTTGTGACCACATTGGATGATGTTGCGCATAGGGTGAGTGATAGTGTGGATGCCCGTGTGGGCCATTAAAACCTGGGTGCATATGCGGATGGTTATGCTGCATGCCCGGATGCATATGAGCATGAGGGTGTTGCATGTGAGGGTATGCTGCATTAGGCGGCATACCGTAACCATAACCTGGAGGCATATGTGATTGGTAAGGATTCATTTCTGGTGGTACTTGAGCCTGCTGTGGCTGAGCTTGCGGATTTTGCTCTTGTTGAGGGACGCTTTGATTGTCGCCTTGTTGAGCATACTGTGGGGCATAACCCTCGGATGTGTATTTATGGCTCATGTTCTAATTCCTTCGGCATTTAAGTACTGAGCAAGGGCGAAATAAGCGTGTTCTGCCTGCTCATCTGTTCCTGCGAAAAGATCATCAACCAGCTCAGGTTTGACGAGATTGGCGTTGTATTCAATGACGATGCTACCAGTCGATTTATTGATCTTATAACTGACAAAAGCGGGTACTTGAGCAATCACATCGTCAACATTTTGCAAATTAAACTGCATCAGGTGTGACATGATCCCAAGCTTGTATTTGAGACGAATTCGGCCGGGAATATGATGAGCTATCATGACCCAGCGTCTCATTTTGATAACTTTGTTTAGATATTTGTCCATTCGAGCATTATACGAACCGAAAATCTTGAGTTATTTGTTTAAGATCACGTTTGAGTGAATTTTTATGGCAGGGATCGTTAATCATCCGTTTAAATTTGAAGTTGAGCGAAAAAGTGCTGTAGGGAGTGGCGTTAAGTTGATGATATTGAATGCTTTAATATATATATGCTGAAACAAACTTGGTTTTGTAAGTTTTGTAAAGATTGTGCGGGAAGGGGATATGTTATTGAAGTAAGCAGAACAGGGATAAAGAAATAATGTTTGAAGGTCAAAAATGTGATCGAGTGCTTTACGTACAATTGCTGTCAGTGATAATATTAGTGTAATGATAATGATTATCAATTATAGAGGTGTTCGATGAGTGTTTATGTTCATAAAACAAAGCAAAGATTAAGAGTGAGATCTGAATATATTCGCCACAATAAAGATCAAGTTGTTGAGCTTATTGAGCAGCTAAATGAAATTGATGCTATCAAACATATTAAACACCAATGCCATGCTGGTTCAGTTGCAATTACCTTTGATGATAATGAGCTTGATTGTGAAAGCTTGTTAGAAATTCTAGAAAGTCATGATTGGCTAGTTGAAAGCGGTAAGTCATCATTCGTTGAGAGTGCTGTTATTGCGGGGACTAAAACGCTAGTAAAAGGAATGGCAGGTATTGCATTATCTCGCCTCGTTGGGCCATCAATCAGCCGCGTTATTCTAAGCGTTTAATGGGTTATTAATTCAGATTAAATTTTTTCATCGCACATTTACAATTTCCCCCAGCGAGTGCTGGACAGCGTTTACAAGGTGGCGTTTTTAGCGGCAGTTGCGCAATCGAACGTGGCTGAATTTGGACGGCGTTTGTCGCTGCAGGTTTTGCTGTAGAGATAGGCATTTTTACGCGGCTAACAGGCGTAATATGAGATGGCTGACCACTGTCATTAAACCATGATAAAACTGGATTGAGTGGCTGAATAAGTTCCGATACGACATTACCAACAACTTGTCCTGACAACTGATTAAGCTCTTGCTTTAGTTGAGGGTTAAGCAAGGTGACTTTACTGGTGTTTGCCGTTAACGCATTCAATTGCTTTAATGACTTATTGGTCAATTTTTTTGACTTCTTCTTTAGCTTTTTTAGCGCGCTTTTTGAACTCACTGTAATGCCTACTACGTCATGGACTTGATGATAAAATAGCAAAATTCACAACGTAAATAAATATTATTCTCATTTAGTTGTGGTTTTTTTATACTTGCTAAGGTTATTCATCCCTGAACATTTTATAAATTGACTCCCTAAGTTGGACTAATTAGGTCATTATTAGTCACACATCGAATTAAATTAACGGTAATTTCATGTCTTTAACCAAACAATTGGCGCTATTTGTTGATGTCGTTCAGCAAGGCTCGTTTACCAAGGCTGCAACTTTGCATGACATGGACAATTCGTTGCTGTCTAAACAGATTAAAAAATTAGAAACAGAACTTGGTGTGCAGTTATTGAATCGTTCAACACGTTCGTTTTCATTAACCTCAGCTGGGGAAGAGATTTTAGCTCAAGCGTTACAGCTGACTGATACCTTATCCCAAGTTCAAAATATTGCAGATTCATACCAGTCAAAGCCTAAGGGGATTATTCGCATTACGTCTGGGGTGTATTTTGGCCAATTATATTTGCAGCCAGTGATCACCCGTTTTATGAAGCAATACCCTGAGGTAAAAGTCACCCTAAACTTGGATGATAAGCGCACTGACATTATTACAGACCATTTTGATGTGGCATTTCGAGTTGGCAAACTCACCGAGTCGAATTTAATTGCACGGAAAATTGCTAAAACTCACTTTGCCATTGTGGCGTCAGAATGCTTTATTCAAGAACATGGCATGCCTATGACACCTGAAGAGCTGATTCAACTGCCCGCAGTGGTCTACGGCAATGGTAATGTGAATTTAGATCAGATGTGCTTAACTGAAACTCCCCATGGCGATTTGTATAAAATGTATAAAATGCGTGGTAATTATAAAGTCAGTGATGTGCGAACGTTAATCGATGCAGTTAAGTCTGGGCTCGGTTACAGCTTGATTGATTTGTTTAACTTAGAAGAGCCTATCGCGCAATCTAAGTTAGTACCATTACTGACTAACTATGGTTTATCAACGATGGATACAGGCATATATGCGGTATACCCACATCGAAAACAGACTTTATTAGTCAGTGAGTTCATTAAGGCGGTGCAAGAATATATCGGTACACCGCCATTTTGGCTCGAACATATCCCCAACTACAAACAGCTATATCAGTAATCCTTGTGTCTGAATAATTAAAAAGCCCTGAATCATCAGGGCTTTTTATTGGTTAGGTTTGTCCTGTCCTAAAAGCTTACTCAGACTCAGCTGCTTTGGTTTCAGGATAAAGCGTGTTCCACCATTGTGGCTCGTCTTTCAAATGTAAGTCGAACCATGCCAAGGTTGCATCCCACCAATCAAAGCGAGCTTGGCGACCATTTATATGATGGTCTTGGCCGTTAAACTCAATGAGTTCAACTGGTTTATCTAGCATCTTTAATGCGGTGTACATGTAGTGGCTTTCACCTACAGGTACATTGGTATCAGCATTACCGTGAAGCAATAACATTGGGGTGTTAATCTTGTCGGCGTTATAAAGCGGGCTGTGTTCAACATACAAATCACGGTTATTCCATGGGAAACTGCCTTTACTCGCAATTCCTGAGTAGCCGTAACCCCACCAACCATGGCCCCAGTAAGCTGATAAGTTACTGATCCCAGCATGTGCCATTGAAGCGGCAAAAATATCGGTTTTAGTGGCTAAATACATGGTCATAAAGCCGCCGTAAGAGGCGCCCATGTTACCAACACGTTTAGGGTCGACAAAGTTATGTGCCTTCAAGAAGGCTTGTGTACCTTCGATAATGTCATCAGCGCTGTAGTCGCCCCAAGCGTTAACGTGACGACCACTAAACGCTTGGCCATAACCTGTTGCACCATTGGGTTGTAGTACATACACGACATAACCTTTGGCAGCCCATAGGTTAAATGGCCAACGACCAGTAAAGTTACGGGTTACTGGCGATGTACCGCCATAGTAATAAACAAGTGCTGGGTATTGTTTATTGGCGTCAAAATCAACAGGCAGATAGACACGGCCATCAATGTTGTGACCATGTTTGTTGGTAAAATCGAAGTCTTGAATATCACCTAAGCGCGTATCAGCATAACTGGCTGCTTGGCTATCAAATAGCAGTGACTTTTTACCCGATTTCATCAAGTAAGCTTTTTGTGGCACGGTGGCAGAGGTGCCAGCATAAGCAATAACAGGTTTTGATAAGTCGCTGGCTACGCTGAAGCGATTAACCATATCCATGCCTGCATTAATTTTATTAAAGCGCTTTTTGCTAATATCGAACAAATATAATTGGCCACGGTCGCCTTCGCCAACGCGCAATACTAAGTCGTCATTACTCAGTTTTGCTGCGCCGCCAATAGCAGGATCAAAGTCTTTGCTGAGAGCGGTGACTTTACCTTCGTTACTACGCCAGTAAAGCTGACCATCATAGTTATTGACAACCACGCTAGTGTCTTGAACCCCTAGACCGTTCATAAAATCAGGCCCGGCCATGATGTACATTCCATCATCAGTATAAGTGGCTGAATTGAAAGTACGGTATTCACCAATGAGCTTTTCAGATAGGTCTTTTACATTGAGCTCAACCAGTTGAGTTAAGCTATGAGCTGGTTCTTTATAATCAACAGGTGAACGAGTCAGCAGTAGTGTTTCTTTATCGGCATGACTGTCGTGCAAGTAGCTGCTGAGTTTGTCATTGGTTAACTGGCGAATGAAGCCTGATTTAACATCTAATTGATAAATTTGGCTGTTGTTACGCCAGTAACTCCATCTATCTTGCAGGGCTTGGAAGCGTTTATTGGTTGCTTTCTCGTCTGCTTTATAGGGCTTCTCCCAGCTAAATAGTAAGTTATCGCCGTACCATTGAAGGCCCGAGACGTTTTCCATGTCATTAGCGAGGATAGCAAGGTTAATGCCATCTACAGTGAGCAGTTGTATTTGGTTGTCGGCAACAAAAGCCAATTGTTTGCTGTTATTTGCCCAAGCGGCGCTTGCTGGAGCACTGTGCTGCCAACGATAAAGCACATCTTTACTTGAGGTACTGATTAACTCGGTGACACTGACAGGTTTATTGTCATTATTGGCCGGATAATGGCTTTTGCTTTGGAGTAAATATTTGCCATTTGGCGATAGGTTCAGACTCGTGACGACTTCAGAGTCAAACAACTGCTCAGGAGACACTCGATGGTTTTTAGTTGCTGTAAAACTCGGATTATCAATATCTGACTTACCTTGCCAGTCAATACTGAACTCAGATTCATCATCACTGCCATCGGCTAAAATCATCAATTGGTAATCGCCACTTTGCAGTGCGATTTCAGCTTTAGCAGATGCTTCAAGTAGCACACCGTTAAGATATATCTGCGGCTCATTAAGGCCTGAAACCGTTAATGTACCTTGGGTAAATCGCTCTGCACTAAGCTGGACTTTATAGCCAACCCAACCGGCTGCTGTTTTAGTATCAACAGCTTGCCATTGGTAGCTGTTACCAAAAATATCGATATCACTATTAGCTGACAAGCTTGATGCAAGGTTGGCTCTTAGAGCATCACTGTGACTGCCAGCCGATAAAGATTGTGAAGTGGGAATGGCGACAGGGCCAAATTGTTGAATATGACTATGGTCGATTTCTGCGCTGTGGCTGAATCCTGAAAACGCCAAAGCGATACTGGCACAAACCAGTGAAAGTGCTTTCATGGGGCATCCTTGTTGTTATTAATTCTTTGCTTGAATTTAAACCCAAAATTAGCGCTACAGTGTGTCAAAAATTGTGCGCTTATGCACCATGTTTTAATTCGTTAAAGTTAGTTGGCTTGTAAAAGAATATGTCACAATTTTTTAGAGCTCATGGCTAGTCTAATAGTGGAATACGATAAATATCAGCATCATTGATACCCTGCATACTGACAATTAAGTGACCGTCAGTGCTACTGGCAAGGCTGCGTTCATTGCGAATACTCATTGCTGGTAAGGTAAACGCTGTACTGATTTGGCCATTGGCATCACGTTTTTGAATGAGGTCATTCTCATCGCTTCGCTCAAGGTAATACAAGGCATTGTGTTGATAGAAAAAACTGCCCCAATCTTTGGTTCTCAGTGAGTCATTCACTTTGATGTGAGTGCTTTGGGCTTCATCATTAGCGGCTTGAATAACTGACCCATCGCTAATGGCCCAATAATAAATTCCAGGCTCATTATCTAACGTGTAGTAAATACCATTTTTATCGTCTTCGATGGCAAATTTTATGTTTTTATCAAGGAGTAGGCTGACTTTTTTGGTGGCAAGGTCGAAGTGATAAAACCCCCAATGTTCGTTAACAAATGCCGAGTAATAAATAGCGCTACCGTCATTAGAAAAAGAGGCGTAGCGCACATTGCCTTTCACTTGTTCAATCTTTGCTAAGGTTTGGTTTTGAGTATCACCTAAGTACAGTTCATTGTAGTCAATTCCATGGGTGCGAATAGGCGCAGCATACAAAGAACTGGTTGGAGAAGGGGAAGGGATTGAAATCATACCGATATCATTGGTTAGCATCATATTTTCATTTTGGCGCTTAAGCCATAATTCCCAGTTCCCTGAGCGATTAGATAGAAAGATTAATTCGTTGGTTGCGGTAAAGTATTGCCCATATAAATCGCGAGATGAAGAGATTAGCTGTTTAATGATTTGCCCATCTCTTAACGAGCGATGTGTGATGTGTTCTTGTGAAATATGCCTTGCATAATACAGGCTCTGGTTAGCTTCATTGATTGTAATGCTGCTGATGGTCTCATCTTGGTGAAAAGCGCTTAATGTTTGGGTGTCGAAATCGTATCGTTGTATGACAAAGTCCGCTTCCCTTAGCGCAGTATAATACAATTGATTTTGTGTATGTTCCCAGTCCATTCCAATGATAAGGGTTTCATCTGAAATGAGGTTGGTTGTGGTGTTGCTATCGAGTGAATACAGCATGATCTTTGCTTGCATGTTATCTTGGCTTCGCATGACAGCAAGCTGAGTTGAGTCTGCTGACCAGCTCATCATTAGGTCATGCTCACCAGCTAATGGGGTGGTTAACTGAGTCGCTTCCTGAGTATCGAATTGATAGCTAAAAATAGCTGATGCATCTGTGGTCGCTTTGACATACGCAAGCGCTTTACCGTTTGGCGACCATTCAAGACTGTGTAAATACCCCTTACTAACACAGGCATTATCCAGTTGTTTATCTTGGTTTGTGATGAGATCACGAACATGCACAAAACACTGATTATCGACAGTGGTTCTTAGGTAGGCCAATGATTGTCCGTCAGGCGACCAGCTTGGCGTTGCTTCGGTATCGTGACTCATTGAAATTTGTCTTAGTGGGGCATCTTCGTCTTGTAAATTCTTAATGTATAACTGACCTTTTGTCCCACTTTTACGCCATTGAAACGCCATAAACCGTCCATCAGGTGAAATGGATGGTCGCTCTTCTACACCTTCAAAATGTGTGATTCGCTCTGGTTTAACCTGAGCATTAATCGGAGGCTGGGTTAACTTGGTTGCTGTTTGGCTGACAAAAAATGCAATACATGCAATTAACGCCAAAGAAAACCCTATAAATATGGGCTTTTTATTATCAGATTTTTGCTGTTGATGAGTGACCACCTTAGTAATGGGGACCGGATCAATTAATAGCTGGTAACCCACTTTTGTGACGGTTTTGAAGTAATCTTCAGGCTGTTGTCCAAGCTCAGAAAATGATTTTCTTAACTGCCAAATGGCATTCCCTGTTCCACGCTTTCCTACTTCAATATTACCTTGCCATACTTTTTCAATTGCTTGTTCTTTAGTGACTGTTTGTTGAGGATGAAGCAGCAATAATTTCAAAAATTCGAATACTTTTGCAGGTAAGGCAACCGTATTGTTTTCTGAGGTGATGGTCATGTCGTAACAGTTGATAATGCATTGACCAATCTGGTAGCGCTGATAAGGAAGGGAAATCATATTAACAGCATAAACTCCTGAGCGTGTTTCTATTCGTTATTATGTTCAGAGTAATATTTGGTTATGGTGCCTAAAAATATTATTTAACGGTGCTGGTATATTTTATTAATGCGTTTTAGGCATGACCAAATAGCTTTGAGTAACATAACTGATTTATTATTTTTTGAAATACGCCATGAATTTTGGGATCTTGGATAAGGTTTACTGATAGGAGTGTTTTTATAACAATTACAGCGTCTTAAGTTATATTGCTTAAATGTTAAATTAATGTTTCAATTTGTATCTCGAGAAATAAAAAAGCGCCCTAAGGCGCTTTTTATTCATTTTAGATCTTATCTAAGGTTAGTGTTGTCTACGGCGTAACCCGAGTAAAGCGAGCAAGCTTAAGCTTAACCAGCCAAGGCTACCACCATCGTCACTTTTAGGTTCTGGCGCCGCTTCAGCCACAGGTGCATTAATGGTCATGGTAAAGCCAGTTTCGGTTTTATTGACCATGTCATCAGCTGTTACAACCACCTCATAAGTCCCAGCAGCAGCAGTACCAGTAATCATACCTGTTTTGCTGTCGATACTGATGCCTTCAGGTAGACCCGTCGCGCTAAATGTCAGTGCATCACCTTCAGCGTCGCTGAAATACATTGAGGCATCAATTTCAGCCGTTTGTTGAGCATCCATAGTGACAGCAGGCATTTCAGCGACAACTGCTGGTGCAATATCATTAACGTTATTAATGTTAATCGTCACTGTCGATACCGCAGTGTATGCGTTACCTTGATAGCCAATGACTTCTAAGTCATAGCTCATGTGGCCTGCATCATAATCGATAGCATCAGGATTGTTGACGGTGATTTCTCCGTTGTTTGCAACCGAGAAAGGATCGCCAGGAATTGCTTTGGCTAATGCCAGTGTATATGGAGACCATTCTGCTTCATATTGACCATTAGCAAAGAAGGTTTCTGCATCCAGCTCAACATGGGCAACCACTTCTCCCATTTCTGCATCTTCATTAATGCTGTGACTTTGGCCGTCTTTGGGATGTGGAATAAAGGCATAATCACCTTGGCCCATAGGCGTCGCCATTGCCCAGTTATTTTCCAGGCTCATGATTAACATCCCGTCATTTTGACAGCCACCGCCACCAAACCCGAAAGAGAAGTTACACTCACTTGCCATCGCAAGTTCGGCTGTTTCACCAGCGGCTAGAGTGACCATCGGGCTGTAATCTTTGGCTTCACCTTCTTCCACTAAGCGAGAGATTAATGGTAGTCCACCATCTTTACTTTGTGTTTCGACCATTTCGCCGGTAAACCAGTCGAAATACTCAGTTGTGGTTGTCTTACCATATTGGACCGGATTAAACAGAATAATGGGTTCACCAAGGTTTGCTAAAGCGTCGCGGTCGGTGCCAAAAAGCCAGCCTTGGTTTTGGTCAAAGTCCTCTAAGCTCGCCATGTTTTCGCCATGATATAAGTCATCGAGACAGTATTGTGCGACAAAGTTTTGGCCATGACCTGTGACATACGTGGGTAAGCTAGATTTTGTGTAGCGGCCATAATGATCGGTCCAGTCGTACTCTTTGTTAAAATCAATGTAGTAGGAATGTGGCTGACCATTTTCATCAACTTCAATAAAACCACTCATGACCATTTGAGTCGCTTCATCCCATGCATAAGGATCGCCATTAACTGCTTTATCGAGTTCGTTGTCGATAACAAACTGCTCTTGGTAAGTACTCCAATAGACAAGTGCTGCACCCGCTTTATCAAAATGGTTCGCCATCCCGACATCATTCGGTTCAAAGAAGCGGCCAGCAACAACCATTTTTTTACCTGACGAACACATCGCTTCATCATAAATACCACCAGCAACCGTGTTGAGCATATTACCTTTGGTATGCTCTTTGCCGACATTGATGTTGGGTTGGTGTTTCATGGCAGGAAACACGGCAAATGTTGTTTCTGTTTCACTGTCATTGGTAAATTGCTGTGCATATGCACCAGCTGTTTCGCTAAATTTTTGAGTAAACTCAGTACCGTATATTTCTTCATACGTATCGAAATGACGGGTGATAGACGTTTTCGCGCGTGGTTTGGCAAGCCAATTCACACTCAGTGTTGGTCGTTCTTCAGCCATTAATTGCAGCTGGCCTGAAAGCTCGATTTTTTGCCAATTTTCAATCGTTAAATCACTGCCCATTTTCATCGGCCAATTAGCCAGCTTGGTGTAATCAACAACCATAGTGACTGGGAAAACGACCGTTTGTCCTGCAGGGACACTGATATTGGCTGGGTGCTCCCAAGTCAGGGCCATGTCGCCATCTTTGCCCATGCTTGTTAGGGCAACATCGTATGTGACGGTTTCTTCTGAAAGGTTTTTAAGCTGTACTTGTTTGGTATAACGCTGCGTGCCAGTGCCCTCTGAAAAGCCAAAACTGAGGTTAGGCTGATATGAGCCTTTTTCCCACACAACCGCTGCAGAAGCTAATGCGTCTTCAAGGTTTTCAGCGCCGCTACCAATAAGCGTTAATTCACCTTGCTTGTTGTTTAGATCCATGACTTTGTTGTTGGCTGTATTCATGAGCAATGCTTTGATTTCAGTCATCGACAATGAAGGGCGTTTTGATTTTAATACCGCAGCGGCGGCAGCCATGCGGGCAGCAGCCATGACAGTGTCAGATTGGGTGTCCATTTCATCACCACCACCGACAACGGCGACTTCGATATCTTCAGCGTAGCTGACCATATCAGGTTTACTGAATGTTGATGCACCACGAACTGGGCCATATGGAGTCTTTTCTGTGACCATCATATTGCCTTCTTCGTCAGCAACCATGCCACCAACTGTTAATGCACTCGGCGCGGCGCCGCGCCATGTCATATTAAAACTATTGTCGTACCATTCTCCGCCATTACCAGCATTAACTACCACTAAGCTACCTAATGCCGAAGCCATTTCAATTGCATAAGCTTCAATCACTGCACCTGATACGCCATCATCATGCTCAGCATAAAATGCATTACCACCTAATGCATCGACGACAATGATGTCTGCTCGATCGTCAAAACTGCCATCTTGATTTGGGTCAAGAGCGTATTCTAGAGCCAACATAAATGTGCTTGAAGTTTCTGATGACAAGCTATAGCCGTAGCCATATGGATCTGACACATTTGAGGTTTTATACGCTGCAATTTTGGCTGCAGGCGCTAAAGCGTGAACAACGCTGGCAAGTCGAGTACCGTGGCCTGTATTGTGTGTCGCGCCGTCGTAATCACGGGTAAAATACACATTTTGGTCGATTGGATTTGGATCTAATCCCCAGCCTGCATCACTGGCTAAGTCCATCCCTTCAACAACCACATCGGTTGGAAACCCATCAAATGCATTAACGGCATTCTCCATTGCTGTTGCATAGGATTCATCGCTGCCATCGCCGCCAAGTCCTGTATGGGTATAATCAACACCACTACCAATGATGGCAACTTTAACGCCTTCACCCGCTGTCATGTCGTCAGAAAATGCTGGCGCAGAAGCTGGAGTGATAGAGTTAATCGAAGGACTTGTTGCTGTACGAAGTGCATTTGTTGGCACGCTAATAGGTGCTGCAGCCACAACCACGGCTTGTACACCATCAAGTTGTTTAATTTTTTCAATATAGCTGCTGTCGGCTTGTACTCGAATAAAGTTACCTACGAGTTTAGAACCAGGAAGCGTCTTGATATTGCCATCAAGTGCCATGATGTTATTAATCACTTGCTGCTGGCTTGCTTCTATTTGTTGTAGGCGCTGGGCAAATTTACTTTTGTTGTTGATAGTTGCTTTAGTTAACGACCCTTTATCAGATAAGTAAACATATAAGGTCGCATTTTCGGTTTGTTGAGCTGAGGCTGAGTAAGGTGACAACACATCAGACTGACTGGCAACGACGCTAGCTGCTGGCATCATTGAGGCGATTGCAATGCACGTCGCTAGTTTTGACTTGGTAAATGACATAGGGTTTCCCTTCAAATTATTGTTTTATATTTTTGCTTAACTTCATTTCTTTTTATTTCAAATAGAGTTGCCGCACTCTTAGGCTCATTGAGTCAGAATTCCTCTGCTCAATACTCGTACATAGGTTTTCATTGAAACCACCACAAAGCTCAAGCAAATGGGCGTTGATTTTGTTTCTTTTATCTTTCAATAATTTTTCATTTACTTAATAAACAATAAGATAGCATCTGTTTTTTATTGTTTAATTTGGAGAGTGCACCATAAAACTGTCATGAAGCCCTGTTATGGAGTTAAAAGAGAATATATCGCTAAAGTTGGATACATTTAGATACAGTTTGTTTTTGTAAGTTTATGATTAAAAAGGAATTGAAATAAAAGTGAAGCTTAAATGAAATGGAATAGTCGCTGTATATTTGCCTCAGATTATTATCTTCGAGTATCAAGGTTACAGACATCGTTATTGCTGCGAAATGTTGTCGTTAACAGCATGATTTATTGCCAAGCAATGGCTAACGAAAACAGATAAAGACGCGATAGATAATAATTAGAACGAGGAAGATATTGTGACATCGATATATAAGAAAAGCTTAATTGCAGCAGCGCTAACGCTGGCATTTAGCCCTAACTTGCAAGCGAAAGTGGTTGATACCCGAGGTCTTGATACCGATAGTGGTCAGCGAGGATACCAACCAACGACCAAGAATCCACGTCAAATTGATAACCTTTATATGGTGTTATTAGATGACCAGCCCCTAGCGACTTATCACGGTGATAAAGGGGATCTTAAGGCCACAAGCATTTTAGCTAACCCATCAAATTCCCGAGCTAAAACAGGCGTGCTGAATGTTAACAGTGCAGTGAGTCAGCAATATATTCAATACCTTAATACCCAGCGTAGTAAAACATTGTCTCTGGCGAAATCAACATTGAACCGCCAATTGGCTGTGCATGACGAGTATCAAATTGCCTTAAACGGTTTCAGTACTGAGTTATCAGAAAAAGAAGCACAAATGCTGGCCTATGTTGCGGGTGTAAAAAGCGTTCAAAAAGTCGAACTACGTCATTTGAATACTGACTCTGGKCCAAAGCATATCCAAGCGCCAAGTGCTTGGGATGGCTCAGCAACAGGCGTTTCTAGTATGGGTGAAGGCATCATCGTCGCAATCATGGATACAGGGATTAACCATACAAGTGCTTCTTTTGCTGATATTGGTGGTGATGGTTATGACCACACAAACCCACTTGGAGAAGGTACCTACTTAGGTCATTGTAGTGATTCTGATTTAGCGCATTATTGTAATGACAAATTGATTGGTATTTGGGCGCATGAAGCGCTTTTAGACGACTATACCCCAGAAGGGGACGACCGAATTGGTATTGACCATAATGGTCATGGCTCTCATGTGGCTTCAACCACAGCAGGTAACATCGTTAAAGATGTGACGGTTTATAACGCCGTTGGCGAAGAAGCTGAATTTAGCTTTGGTCAAATTAGTGGTGTTGCCCCTCATGCCAATATTGTGTCTTATCAAGTATGCGCCGCCGATGCAGGATGTTGGCCTGATGTCACTGCATTAGCGGTTGAGCACGCAATTGAACATGGCGTTCAAGTTATCAACTATTCAGTCGGTGGTGGCGCAAGTGACCCATGGAATGATACTGATGCATTAGCATTTCTTGCTGCGCGAGAAGCAGGTATCCATGTTGCGGTCGCAGCAGGTAATGACGGCCCTGGCGCTGAGACCGTTGGTTCACCGGGTAATGCGCCTTGGCTTACCACCGTCGCCGCTTATACACATGATCGTAGCTTCACAGACAAGGAAGTCACCTTTACAGGCGGTGATTACGATCTTGAGCCATTAATAGGTAAAGGCGCAACAAGCGGTATCTCTGGCGAAATCATTAGTGCTGCAGATTTAGGCATGGCAGGCTGTCTTGAGCCTTTTGACGCTGACACAGTAACCGGAAAAATTGTTGTATGTGAGCGAGGAGATATAGCAAGGGTAGCTAAGGGGACTAATGTTCGTGCTGGTGGCGCTGCTGGTTTAGTCTTGATTAACTTAGAGGGCGGCGCTGAGACAGTCGATGCTGATTTACACGTCTTACCCGCAGTACATTTAGATGCTGATCAAGGTGCACTACTGACGGATTGGTTATCGTCTGGTTCTGATCATACTGTGAGTTTTAATGCGTCAGTACTTGAAAGCGATCCTGCTAAAGCAGATATTGCGGCGGAATTTACCTCACGAGGCCCTGAGTCAATAATGAACCGTTGGCTTACACCGCATATTTCTGCTCCTGGCGTTGAAATTTATGGGGCGAATACAGAGTACCAACCGTGGCGAGATACTGGAGATAAAACAGAATCTCCGACGACCTTTATGAGCGGTACTTCTATGGCGAGTCCGCATATTGCTGGTGTATATACCTTAATTGCTGCTTTAAAACCGGAGTGGACACCGGCTCAAGCTCAATCTGCTTTAATGCTCAGTGCTGAAACAAACACATGGATGGAAGACGGTGTGACGCCATCCAGTTTATTTACAGGTGGAGCTGGCAGCGCACGTGTCGCAGATGCATTAAACGCTGGCTTGGTGATGGATGTATCGCATGAAGATTATACGTTAGCAGATCCTAGTTTAGACGGCACACCCGAGTCATTGAACCTACCTTCAGCATTAATGAATAACTGTATGATGGCCTGTTCGTGGACAAGAACATTCACAGCAACAGCATCGTCAACATGGACTGTGGGCGAGTTATCTCAAACCCCTGGTTTGTCTATCTCTGCAACCCCTTCAAGTTTTACCCTTGCAGCTGGCGAAAGTATTAGCTTAGATATCACTGCAGCCATTGGTGAAGGCTATGCGTCAGAATATGGCATGGGATATTTAGTATTAACGCCAGAAAATACCGCGCTAACTCCCGCCAAGATGCCGGTAGTGGGGAGCTTTGTTGCTGGCAGTATGCCTGAAATAGCGCAGTTAACCACAGGGCAGAATAAAGGTAGTGCTGCGATTTCTGGCATTAAGACCGTCGGCTCAAGTGATATTCAGGTTGGGGTCTTTGAGTTAGCTGAAGTTGAAGTGATTGAAACAACCATACCTCGAGACGACAGCGATACATCGAACTGGCCAACGAATGTGTATAACGATAGCAGTAAGTATTATTCGCAATTAGTGAACATTACGCCGAACACTAAGCGTCTTATTGCACGTGTTAAACATACCAGTTCACCGGATTTAGACTTATATATTGGCCGTGATAGTAACTATAACGGTAAGCCTGATAATGCACGGGAAATGGATCCTTTAACGTGTATGAGCGCAACAGAAACGGCTTATGAGTTATGTGAAATCAATGACCCAGATCCAGGTTCTTACTATGTCACAGTGCACAACTATGGTGATACGTCTGCGCCGTCAGATGTCGAAGATGATGTGGTGATTGAACTCGCTGTCATTGGCAAAGATGATGAAAGTGTAACTGTTGACTTTAAATCTGCTGTGGCAGCCGATGAGGATATTGGGTTAGTCCTTAACTGGGATAAAACACTTAAATCTGACACGCTTTATACGACTGTAGTTGAAATTGGTACCGGTGTGGATGCTGCAGATAACGTGGGATTAATGCCAATTGAGTTATACCGAAAAGCAACCTATGCCCAAAGTCAGCTGGATGTCGAATCAGCAGATACTGGCGATATGATCACATTATCTATTGTGCTTGCAGACAATGACACTGATGAGGAACGCACCTTATCAGTCACTGCTCAGTTACCAGTCGGTTTGGTTATCGAAAGCGACAGTCATCAAGGGAGTGTTGATGGTGAAATGGTTTCTTGGGAAGTGGTGCAAGCGGCCAATGAAGCTGAACAAGAGATTGTCGTGGAACTTGATACACAAGCATTGGTGATGAGCCAAGACTTGGTATTCAGTGTCTCGCATACTCTTAATGAAGTGAGTCATACTGAAATGCTAGCGCCTGTAATGTTAAGTGGTGTACCTGTTGCCAAAATCAATGGTGAACAATCCATTTCGCTGACAGCTGATGAAGGCACGACAGTGAGCTTATCTGCAAGTGATAGTACCGCGCCTAATAGTGATGATGAGTTAACTTATGCTTGGAGCCAAGTGTCAGGCCCTGTGGTGATCTTCGCAGATGCAATGGCCATGGATACCGATGTAACGCTGCCAGCGGTTGATGCTGATGCCAGTGCCGTGATTGAGCTAACGGTCAGTAATGGTGTTAAAACAGCGGTAGCTGCAACAGCAACTATTGCTGTGACTGCTGAAGTGATAGCACCAGAGCCTGAACCTAAGTCTGATTCAAGCGGTGGTGCAATGGGATTATGGTTATTTGTGCTGGGCTTGTTAGGCCTTAGACGCAGAAGTTAATCTCAGCGCATCTTTATCTAAATTCTAAACTTTATATTTAAGCCGCTTCAATGATGAAGCGGCTTTTTATTTGTGTACGCTTTATGTGATTTTATCTATAAATTTGTCAGATTAAGTCTAGATTAATTGAGCTTAATCATCTTTTTTAGCTGGTTTTTATCATATTGTATGTCTTATTGGTTTTAACGTGTTTTGAATAAATAAGAAAAATAATATGAAGCTAAAACATAAGTTTAATCTCATTATTGTGCCAGCGGTTGTGTGTGGTTTTATGTTATTGGCAACACTGACTATTTACTTTAGTTTGACCACCATGAAACAAACGGCTGAAAATACAGTAAGTGGTAATAGTGCATTGCTGCAAAAGAACATTGATAGTTGGTATCAGCATAACCAAGGTATTATTAGCGCACTCATTCGCAGCCCATATATACGTGAAACGTTACAAGCTAATAATGCTCACATTGACAATCGCATCTCGACAGGCAATAACGTCTCGCAGGTTGCTGAGCAACTCTCTAAGCACTTTGCGGCCTTAGCTTCTGAATTTCAATTTAGAAACCTCGCTTTACTCAATAAACAAGGTGTCGCCATCGCAGCAAGTAATCAGCAGCGTATTGGCCAAAGCTATCAGCAGCTTCCTTATGTTAACGCTGCATTTAACCAAGCAGATATTGTTATCTCTAACCCGAGAAAAAGCCGAGTAGACGGTAAGTTATTGGTCACTTTTGCGAAACGGGTTCAAGGTGAAGGGGTGTTATTTGCCAGTATCCCACTGGATAATTTTTACCATGACTTTGTTGATATTAGCCAACATGATGAGCATAGCTATGCGTTTATTTTATCAGCGCAATGTGAGCTTATTGCTCACCCATTAATAGACAGTCAGCGAACGTTTGCGTCACACCAAGCATTGTGCAAACAACAAGGTGGCATCGTTGATTTTGAAGAGAATGGGGTCGCGTATCTTGGCTCAATCAGGCAACAAGCCAGTACGGGGTGGATCATTGTCAGTGCTACCGATAAAAAAGTTATGGCCGCAAGCCAGTCTCAATTAATACTGCTGAGCAGCATTGTGGCCTTAGTTTCATCATTATTGATCACAGGGCTTATTTTAGGGTTAGTGAATGCAATAACCAAAGGGTTAGGGACAATGGTCACCGCAGTCGATGATTTATCGGTAGGAGATAGTAATCTGACCCACCTTGATGCCAAAAAGTGGCAAGCATTATTACAACGCACTGATGAGCTAGGCCATATGAGCCAGTCAATGAAGCAATTAATTGAGATGCAAAAGCGCCAAGTTGCTGCGGCTGAAATTATCGCATCTGGTGACTTAACTTGTCAGCCGTCGGTAGCCGGTGAGCGAGATCTGTTAGGGCATGCGTTGGTTGAAATGGTGCATAACCTCACCTTGTTGACGGTATCGGTAAAGCAAAATACCCAGCAAATTATCAGTGCGACAGAAGATCTGAATCATCACAGCAACAGTCTGGCACAAAGTGCCACTGAGCAGCTAACGTCAGTAGGCTCGATCAGTGCAGCGTTGCAAGAAATAGACAGCCAGATCCATTTAACAGCTAACGCAACAGAAGAAATGAACCAAAAAGGTCAATCCGCTTATTTAGCTGCTAAAGCTGGTAATGATCGAATGCAAGCCTTGAGGGTCGCTTTACAAGATATTCATGTTTCAGGTGAACAAATTGCCACTATCATGCGAGAAATTACCCAGATTGCTGAACAAACTAACTTAATTGCACTTAATGCAGCCATTGAAGCGGCACGGGCAGGAGAGTTTGGTCGAGGGTTTTCTGTGGTGGCAGATGAAGTGAGAAACTTAGCAAGTCGCAGCGCTGAAGCGGCTGATAAAACGGTGAAGTTAGTGCAAGTGTCGTTAACTAAAATGGATGAAGGAAATCTCGTTGCAGAGCAAACTGGCATCGCATTCAACGATATTGTGGCTCACATGAGTTATTCAGCAGAGCAGCAAGATTTTATCGCTCAGGCAAGTAAGGAGCAGGCGTTAGCAACGTCGGAATTAACAGAAGGCTTGGCGCAAATAGATGAAGTTGGCCAACAAGTGGGTATAATTGCTAATGAAGTCTCTGAACAGTCTCAAGGACTGTCGCACTTAAGTACCAATTTAAAAGCTGCGAGTGATAAATTTACTATAATAGAAACTCACTAATGGAGTTATCGATATAACTCAGGTGATGTGATTGTGGCTGGCTCCAATCTACCTCTATGAAAGTGCTCGCTAAATTGGCATAGGTACAGGTAAAGCAACAATCATATCCCGGTGTATATCGGTCGCGGCAAAAGGACTTATTGCCATGAAAGTGTTTCTTAATGTTTTCTTATTTCAGTTTCTTTGTATGTTCATTTGGCTAATACCTGTCGCTGGTGCGATGGCAAAACCCTATTCTTTTGTTGGTATCCAAGGGCTAGCAGAGCAGGAAGTCGGTGCCAGATTATTTGATGGATTTTGCAAAAAGTACCAATTAAATTGTGAAATTGAAATGTTGCCTGCAAGCCGAGCTGAGCTTAATGTGTGCGAAGCTAAAAGTGCCGGTGAAATCATGCGCATATGGGAATATGGCATTGATAATCCCGATCTCATTCGCGTTCCCACTCCTTATTACCACTTAAAAACGGCATTACTGGTTCGCAGTGATAATCGCCTCAATATTTACTCGCTAAAAGATATCGTCGATGTCAATGTGGGAGTGATCCGTGGTGTTAAACATACCGAACAAATTGACGTAAACCCAGATAAGCTATTAAAAGTGGCGTCTACTGAACAACTCATGCAGCTTTTAGTTAAAGGTCGTATTGATGTGGCGGTGACCAGTCGTTTAGATGGTGCAAGTACATTGAATAAGATGAATATCGACAATGTGATGATATTGCCTGTAGAGCTACAAACTTACCCCTTATATGTGTATCTGAACAGCGAATATGCCCATTTGGCTCCTATATTGGATAGCGCCATTAACGACAGCATTAACGCTGGATTAATGGAGCAATGGCAGGTAGTCGCTGAACAATCCGTGATATCAAAAATTCATTAGCTTTTTCACTCATTCATTGGTTATGCTGACGTTATACCGTTAAAAACGTGAACTAACTGAACATATTACGGGGTGATAGCTTATGTTGAATAAAATGATAATTGCGTTGGTATCGTTAATGTTATTGGGATGCAGTGCGTCAGAGGCAAGCAAACAAAAAGCTGCACTTTATCAATTTGATGAGCTGACTGAAGTCACCAGTATTGATAACTTTAGGATGGACGGTTGGCGAACTATGGACAATCGCACAGTGTTTGTTGATAGTCGACCAAAACAAACTTACCTCATTGTGTTAAGTGGGGTAAATACGAATTTAACGTTTGCAAAGGCCTTGGTTATTACATCTCGCATGGGTAAGGTGACAGTTGGGTTTGATACCGTATCAACTGGCGACGCTCCGCAATTTAAAAGTCAAATTAAGAAAATTTATCAAATCGATAGCAAGGAACAAGAACAGCAAATTCGTGACAAGATTGCTGGATTTGAAAACATCAAATAAGCCTTTCAGCTGTTAATGTTCAACAAGGGAACTGGTGTACTCAAGTTGAGTCGCAGAGGTTAAATAGTGAAGATCTTATTAAAAACGGTTTTTTACTTGAAAACGCCATTCCCAGTCATCGACTTTCTCCCCACTGGTAAAAGGCACGGCTAAATCAATATGACCTACGCTACCATAGCTTGATTTTGAGGAGAAAACTCGCGCACCAATGCCGACACTGCCTATAGGGGAGCTGACCTCGTTGTTTTCATCAGGTCCGCCAAAGGCTTGCCCTATATCAACAAAGGTTGCCCAACCTAATTCAGCTAATTGGTAAAGGTTGATGTTGGGATAATACCTAACTTCACCTGTGAGTAACCATTGATTATCACCATATTGGTAATCATTGGGATACCCCCGAACTCCAGTGTCATCACCTAAAGCAAAAGGTTTATCAAGGTAATTGTTTTTCGAGATTGCCAGCCGAGTTTTAGCGTAGGCAGTCCATTTAGGATGAATTTTATAAAAGTACTCAGCTTGAGCGCTAACATTATAAAAGTCTTTTTGGCTGGTATTGATGCTAGCTTGGCCACTGAAATTGAGTAACAGTAAGTCTTTTTCTAGTTGATAACCTCGGCTAGAGCTAACATTAAAATGGTAGCCGATATTATTCCCCTCACTAACATCATTGGTTTCAAAACCAACTCGAGCATAATGGCGCCAGCCTAAATTAAAATCCTCATTATTGTTGATCAAGTGAATATTGGTAAAAACCTGATAGTCATCTTGCAGGTATTCATAACCTATCCAAGGGTAAATAAAATCTCTATTTTGAGGTAAAGGGCCATCGGGGAACGTGTCACTGGCTGCAAATTGATGTTTATCCTGGGTAACACCGAGCGTTACTCTTGAAAGATCTGCGTCTGTTTTATTTAATAACCAACCAAAAGACAAGGCGGCATAATCAACGTTATGTTCGAATTCATTAACGTCTTCACCATTTTGTCTCAAAGTATCAATACGTTGATCTGTTAAGTACTCTGCAAAATACTGATCCTTTGTGTCCAATGAGTAAAAAGGCTTAGTAAAGTACAAGTGGGTTGCTTGGCCATCACTGTTGTCATAAATATTGGCAGATACAGTGGCATGTTGAATAATTTTGAGTGGGGCGGTAACGCCAAATTTATAACCCGTTCTATCAGCATTAGATTGATACTTAAGGCGAGTTTTAATCCCAAGTCCCATTAAGTTATCTTCTTTAATCCCGACTGAATATTTGGTTTCACCGCCACTCGAACTCAGACTAAATGTGGGGAGTAGCGACCAGTTATCCCAGGTTTCAACCACCACGGTTTGCTCATCGGAGTCCGCATCGGGCGCTTTCTGAGCAACATATATTTTTGCATCACGTAAGTAAGGTTCAGCACGCAATAACCGTTGTGCTTCTGCAAACGTTTTTTGAGTGACTTGTTCACCCTCTTTAAAAGTGAGCTTGTCGAGAATGGTGGGTTCAGTGGTATTAATGTGTAGCCAATTCGCCCAATGATGGATAAAAAAGGCATCAGGGTCACTTTCGTCAAAAATAGCATTACTCTGCACGATAATGTTATCAACAGTAATGGTGTTATTTTGATTTGCTGTCTCACGGTCTTTATCGCTTTGATTGGGTACAGTTAGCGGTGCTTGTGAGGCTAATGCAAGCACGGGAGACATCATGATGACTAACATAAAGCTCCAAGCGCAATGGGTAAGCTTTATTGATGCGTTCGTTGTTTTTATTATGGTTACCTATACTTATTTTAATGGCCACAAATGAGAAGTCTTGAGTGCTATGTATAATTGAATTAGCTAATTAAGTTATTGACCTAATAGTAATTAATCATTGCACGATCATTTTTAGTGCAAAGGTTTAGTGGCTAAGATTAAGTATGGCGGGTATTTGAAATTTCGCAGATTATTTACAAAAATTATTGGTTTGACTGAGAGAGTCAATAAAAAAAGGAGCCTCATCATGGCTCCTTTTGGGTATCAGGGGAGATAGTAAGCAAGGTTTAGAAGCGACCGACAATACCGATACTTGCGCCAAAGCCATCTACATCAGAATCAAGTACTTTAGATACTTCAAAAGTTGCAGAGAAGGCGTCTGACATACGCAACCAGTACGCTGTCTTAGCTGCAAAATCATTATCTGAACCGTCGTCAACATATCCAAGCCCAACAGACCAAGCTTTAGTCACATACCAGTCAGCATTCAAATTGAAGATGTCGTCATTGTCAGTGTGAGTCCACATAGCACCTAAATCGATGCCTGTTGTGGTTTCAAAGGCTAGAAAACTGCGAATTTCAGCACCGTAGAATGACTCAAAATCATCACTGCCATCGACATAGAATGCCGCGACTTTCGAGCTGTCATTGAAGTAGTAACCCGCATCGAATTGATAAAGGTTGCCACTGAAATCGCCGATTTCAAAGCGATTGTATTCAGCACCAACAAACCATTTTGAGTCAAATACATAAGTTCCATCAATACGAATTGTGTCAGTATCTGCATCATCAAACATTGAGTAACCAGCACCAATATTAGTGGTTTGCGCTAAAAAACCATTCAATGCATATGGGCCATTATCTTGTGATACTGGCTTGATGTAGTAGCGGTAGTTTAGATCCCAAATACCATCGCCGAATTCTTCAGTATTAGCTGAATATTCAAGACCAGCTTCGTGTTGAAACGGAGCATCTTGTGCTGCGATTGCAGGAAGTGCGAATAGACCAGATAGTAGTGCTAAAGCGGTAACGTTTTTCATCAATCATTCCTTTATTTGATTATTATCGCTAGGTGATTCAAGCAAATAAGGACATGGAGATATCAAGGTAGGTTGATTCATCCATTGAACCTGAATTACGGCCTAACATCATAGTCGGTGCCGCATGCTTTCCTAGCGGCGCAGAAGGTAATACAAATCAGAATAAAAAGAAAATAAAAAATACGAAATAACATAAAATTAATTATTTATCATGATGTTATTACGTAATAAATAGTGTATTTGACTGGTTGAGACATACTTTGAGGTAAGGGAAGGTCAAACCGTGTGCTCCTATATTAATAGGGATGACATGCTTTGACCTTAACGCTGAGATTAAAGGCTACGTTTAGGAGGCACAATCACGTTTGCAAAAATTAAACCTGCAATAAGCGACATAAAAATTAAAAATACCTGTGTGCCTAAATGAGCCTGGTTTAGCATGGTCTCACCTGAGATCATTGCATTTAAACCAATATAAGTTTTACTACCAGGAACCAAAATAACAATACCTTGAAGCAGTGCAATTGATACGGGTGCTTTCATCCAACGAGCATAAAGGTTTGAATAAATGCCAACAGCCAGTGCGCCAACAAATATACCAATTGACTCCCCTAGGTAAAGACCGCCTAACATAGCCGAGAAATACGCCACAATACCTGCGCAAATTCCCCAAGGTGAGTCTTTGATACGTGCTTTAAAAATGATAACCAACGCCATAGACAGTAATGGAACGGCTGCCCATGAGGCATAGCGAGGGAGTAAATCGGGTTCAATATACACAGATTCACCAAACATCACTTTACCCAAAGTCATGCCGAGTACAGCACCAAAATACAATTTAAAAAGCAGCATGATCGCATCCATGATCCTTGCTGTGCCTGATATTAAATCTCGAGCGGCAAGCTCAGCTAAACCAAGGGTGAGCGCTAAACCAGGGATAAAAATAATGATCCCTGACAAGATGACCACGGGTATAYTGATGCTGGGATCAACCACCGCTGCAATACCACAGGTTAAAATCGCGCAGACTACAGCCGCTAACGGTTCAAGCATTTCAGCGACACGTTTAGATTTTTCTGCCCAAAATACCAATCCATAAACTAGCAAGCCCAGCATGCCAGACCAAAAAACATCGTTCCAGCTGGTATCCATTAGCATCGCAAACGCGCCAGCACTTACCCCAAAGGACAATAACGTTAGCCCATGACCGTAAGGGTTAGGTTTATTGGCAATTTCTTCTAAACGCTCGAGTGCTTCACTCAGGGTACGTTGCCCTGTACTAAGTTCTTCAACCAAATCAAAGGTGCGCGCCAAAGAGCCTAAATCCAAGTCACCGGGTTTAACCCTGGCAACATGGTTATATTCTTGTTCGGTATCGTGCTGCAAGACGAAGGTCATTGAGGTGGGTGATATTAAAAAGTATCCCTCAATTCCTAAGGTCGAAGACACCGTTTGTAAGTGGGATTCAAGACGGTAAGCGGGCGTACCGAATTTATGCAGGGCTTTGCCTAATTTTATGATAAATCTGCGTTTTTCAATGAAGTTGTCATCGTTCATTAGGCGTGCGTCACTCTAGTTAACATGGGTAGTAGGTCAATGGCGCGAATAGTAACCGAAATGAGGTTGGCTGAATACCTAAAAAGCAGCAAAAAATTGTTAAAAAGTTGATAATTCCATTTTGTTTCAATGTGTATAGAATGAATACTCGATTGTAGTCACTATTTGGCTAAATGCCGTAAAAATAATAAAAAGGAAATATCACACATGTCATTGATGATCTCAGGGTTTTACGCAAGTGTCACTGCACTGTTAGCCATAGGTTTATCAATAAGAGTGATCAAGCAGCGTCGACTGAATAAGGTTGGGGTTGGCACTGGCGGCAATGCTGATTTAGCGTTAGCAAAGCGTGTCCATGAAAACTTGCTAGAAAATGCGCCCCTTGCATTGATTTTATTTATGTTGGCAGAGTTTAATGGCTTGCCCGCAGCAATATTGCATTGCTTTGGTACTGTGTGGATTGTCGCAAGGTTATTACATGCTATTGGCCTCACTTTAGGTAAAGGTGGCGTTCACTTTGGCCGAACGTGGGGAGTATTGATGACTTGGGTAGTAATTGTGGGCTTAGCAATTGTAAATATTGGCTTTTTTATCGGCCTATAATTTTGTTAAACGTAATAATTTATAAAGTCATTGTTTTTAATAGGGTTATATCCCTATCTTAAAACAATAAAAACACCATAAATGATGTTTTTTTAGTCACACTTGCTGTGGTGTAACTGCTATACTCCGCCTCCAGAAAAAAGTTGGCTGGGTTGGACTAAACTTGATGTAGTGCAACCCACCAAATTGATGATGTTTTAATGTAGGCAAATTTCATGCAAGTTGAATCCACGTTATTTAATTACCCTAGATACTGGGCCGAGTGCTACGGCACAGCGCCGTTTCTTCCTATGTCTCGTAAAGAGATGGATCAGCTTGGTTGGGATAGTTGCGACATTATCATTGTCAGTGGTGATGCTTATGTCGATCACCCAAGCTTTGGCATGGCTGTTATTGGTCGTATGCTCGAAGCACAAGGTTTTCGCGTGGGTATTATTTGCCAACCTGATTGGTCGAACAAAAACGACTTTATGAAACTGGGTCGTCCCAATCTATTTTTTGGTGTGACAGCGGGCAACATGGATTCAATGATCAATCGCTACACGGCAGATCGCCGTATTCGTAGCGATGATGCTTACACTCCAAACGATGAAGGCGGTAAACGCCCTGATCGCGCAGTCACCGTTTATACCCAGCGTTGTAAAGAAGCCTTCAAAGAAGTGCCTGTTGTGATTGGTGGTATTGAAGCCAGTTTGCGCCGTATTGCTCATTATGACTATTGGTCAGATAAAGTGCGTCGCAGTGTTATTTTTGATGCCAAAGCCGATATCCTAATTTATGGTAATGCCGAACGTCCGCTGGTGGAAGTCGCTCACCGTATTGCTAACGGTGAGAAAATGGCTGACTTGCACGATATTCGTGGTACCGCAGTTATTCGCCATGAGCCATTGCCTGGCTGGAAAGGCATGGACTCACGTAAATTGGATCAACTTCATAAAATCGATCCTATTCCCAATCCTTATGGTGCAGATGATGTTGGCTGTGAAAAACTGTCAGGGCCAACTGATAAGAAAATTTTTGATAACGATGCGCCAAAAGCTATCAGTGTCCAGCCGCCAAGACCCAAGCCATGGGAAAAAACTTACGTACTATTGCCAGCCTATGAAAAAGTCGCTGATGATAAATATTTATACGCTCATGCATCACGTATTTTGCATCAAGAGCAAAATCCAGGCTGTGCGCGTGCGTTATTTCAAGCCCAAGGAAATCGCTCTGTTTGGGTCAATCCGCCAGCTTGGCCATTGAATACTGACGAAATGGACGCAGTATTTGATTTGCCGTATCAACGAGTGCCGCACCCAAGTTACGGTAAGGCGAAAATTCCTGCATATGACATGATTAAAACCTCGATTAACATTATGCGAGGGTGTTTCGGTGGTTGTTCATTCTGTTCGATTACAGAACACGAAGGGCGCATTATTCAAAGTCGTTCTCAAGAATCCATTATTAAAGAAATCAAAGATATTCAAGAAAAAGTACCCGGTTTTACTGGGGTTATTTCAGATCTAGGTGGCCCAACGGCGAATATGTATCGTCTTGGCTGCACGAGTGTAAAAGCGGAAACAACGTGTCGTCGTTTATCCTGTGTTTATCCAAGTATCTGTGGTCATTTAGGGACAGATCATAAACACACCATTGATTTATACCGAGCAGCACGTGACGTCCCAGGCATTAAAAAGGTACTGATTGCCTCTGGAGTACGTTATGACTTAGCCACAGAAGATCCACGCTATGTTAAAGAGCTGGCTAAACACCATGTTGGTGGCTATTTAAAAATTGCCCCAGAGCATACCGAAGATGGCCCACTCAGTAAGATGATGAAGCCGGGTATGGGCAGTTATCATAAGTTTAAAGAGTTATTTGATTTTTACTCTAAAGAAGCGGGTAAGAAGCAGTACTTGATCCCGTACTTTATTTCTGCGCATCCTGGGACTACAGATGAGGACATGTTGAACCTGGCGTTATGGCTTAAATCAGAAAAGTTTAAGCTAGACCAAGTTCAGAATTTTTATCCATCGCCAATGGCTAATGCGACTACCATTTATCACACTGAGCTTAACTCACTTAAAAATGTGAAACACAGCAGTGAAGAAGTGACTGTACCGAAAAAAGGTCGTCAACGTCGCTTACATAAAGCATTGCTACGTTATCACGACCCAGCAGGTTGGCCGCTTATTCGTGAAGCACTTGTTGCCATGGGCAAAGAGCATTTGATTGGCCACGGCGTCCAGCATATTGTTCCGCCAGAAGCACGTAATGAGCGCAAAGGCTATGGTGGCAAGCAAGGTGCTAAAAACCGTGGCAGTAAGAGTGACGACAGTAAAAAAGCTTTCACCCGTTTTTCTGGTAATCAGTTTGATGATAGAAAGTCATCAGGCAAGAAACCCACACCTGCGAATAAAGCCAAGTCAGAAGGCGGCACTAGTGGAAGCGGGAAGTCATCTGATAAGGGTAACAATGCAGGCAAAGGCAAAACTGGCTGGTCACAAAAGAAAAAGCCGTTTAGCGCTAAAGGCACTGGTGGCGCAGGCCAAAAGCAAGGAAAACGCCCTGCGAGAGCGAAATAATATAAGGCATGGCTATTGTTAGCTCTTTGACTTAACCTTGTTACATTAAAACCGTCTTTATAGACGGTTTTTTTTCAGGTTTAATTAAACAATCACTGTTAGTGTGATGTGTGAATAAAAATAACGAGATCGATACTAAAAGGAATAATAATGAAAAAAATATTGATCGCTGGTGTAATCAGCAGCATGGCGCCTGCTATTGCAATGGCACATGCCCCTAAAGACAACCCACAACATCAATATTTTGATGCAATCGCTGCTTATTGCGGTAAAGCGTTTGCCGGTGAAGTCACTGCAGGTAATGAAGCAGATTCAGCATTCAGTAATAAAGCATTAGTGATGCATGTTCGTGAGTGTAGCGATACAGAGCTTAAAATTCCTTTTCATGTTGGCGATGACCATTCACGTACTTGGGTGATTACCAAAACTGAAACAGGCTTGCGTCTCAAGCATGACCATCGCCATGAAGACGGCACTGAAGATAAAGTGACTATGTATGGCGGCGATACTGCTGATATGGGCACTGCTACTCAGCAGTCATTCCCAGTTGACCAAGAGTCGATTGATAACTTTAATGAAAACGGTTTAACGGCGTCAGTAACTAACGTGTGGCACATGTATATTGAGCCAACCACATTCACCTATCGTTTAACGCGTGAAAACCGCGACTTTAGAGTGGACTTTGATTTAACCAAGCCTGTGGCATTACCGCCAACGCCTTGGGGTCATGAGTAATTGTCGCTGAACCCATAAGCTGACATAGTAAACCCATATGTTGACATAATTAACCCGTAAATTGACATAGAAATAGGCTTTGTAGCTTAGTTACAAAACCTATTTTATTTATTATCAATTACTTATTTGTAAAATAACCCATAAGTTGACAATGTTTTTCCTTGGCGTACACTTAATGTTCAAATATCGCATGGAATTTGAACATGTACATTCGAAATTTACGTAAGCCTTCACCCAATAAAAACGTTTTTAAATTCGCGAGTGCAAAAGTGATCGAAACGGTAATGTGTGAGAGCACATTGGAGTTCGATGCATGTTTCCATCATGAATATAATGAGACTATCGAGGCTTTTGGCAGTCAGCCTGAAGGGTTTTATTACTATTTTGAGGGTAAAAGATTACCTTATACACCTGACGCGATACTTCGCTATATTGATGGAACAACAAAGTTTCATGAATATAAGCCTTACAGCAAGACATTCGATCCTGTTTTTAGAGCAAAGTTTTTCGCTAAAAAAGACGCTGCACGAGAGCTTGGAAGAGAACTTATTCTAGTTACAGATAAGCAAATTCGTGTAAATCCTATCTTAAATAATCTCAAGTTATTGCACAGATACTCCGGTATCTATGGTGTGACCGATATTCAACGTGAGTTGCTCCAGTTGATTCGAAAGTCAGGTAAGTTGCAACTTCATGATATTGCAAGTGAATATAAATTTCCGATAGCAGAAACCCGCTCCTTTCTCTATTCGTTAATCAATAAAGGCTTGATAAAAGCAGATTTAAATCAAGATGATCTTTCTTGCAATCCATCTGTTTGGTGTAATGGATGATGGACTTTGAAGATGAATTTACTGAGTCTACATCCGTCAAAAAGCCAGCCTCCCCAGCTCAATATGTCAAACTAGTTGATTCAGAATTAGTTAAACGTGATCTTGATACTTTCCCCGACTTCCTTAAAGAAAAAGCTCTCGATAAATACAAACTAATTAGTGTTATAGAACTGGAAAATTCTGGAGGTTGGACTCAAAAAAAACTAGACCCAATTCTTGATAAGCTGTTTGAAGGTAATACTGAAAAACGACCTAATTGGCGTACCGTAGTTCGTTGGCGGAAGAGTTATATTGAAAGTAATGGTGATTTAGCATCCTTAGTAGATAAGAGCCACAAAAAAGGGAATAGGTCTAAGCGAACTGAAGGCGAAGAAGTTTTTTTTGAACGGGCGTTACTTCGGTTTTTAGATGCAAAAAGGCCCAAAGTGACAACAGCTTACCAGTATTATAAAGACGCCATCACCATTGAAAATGAAAACATTGTTGATGGGCAAATCCCTATTATTTCTTATAAAAGTTTCAACCAAAGAATTAAGTCACTGCCACCTTATCCGATAGCTGTAGCTAGGCATGGTAAGTTCAAAGCTGATCAGTGGTTTGCATATTGTTCTTCTCATATACCGCCAACTCGGATTTTAGAAAGGGTTGAAATCGATCATACTCCACTTGATTTAATCCTTCTCGATGATGAACTTTTACTTCCTCTCGGAAGGCCCTATCTGACTCTAATCGTTGATGTTTTTAGCAATTGCGTTTTAGGCTTCCATTTGAGTTACAAAGCTCCCTCTTATGTTTCTGCGGCTAAAGCTATTGTGCATGCGATAAAGCCTAAAACTCTTAACGATGTTGGAATAGAGCTTCAGAATGATTGGCCTTGTTATGGAAAATTTGAAACCTTGGTTGTTGATAATGGAGCTGAATTTTGGTCAAAGAGTTTAGACCATGCTTGTAAAGAAGCAGGTATAAATATTCAATATAACCCAGTTCGTAAGCCATGGTTGAAGCCGTTTGTTGAGCGTTTCTTTGGCATGATTAACCAATACTTTTTAACCGAGATCCCAGGAAAAACGTTTTCAAATATTCTAGAGAAAGAGGACTACAAACCTGAAAAAGACGCCATTATGCGCTTCTCAGTATTTGTCGAAGAGTTTCATCGTTGGGTTGTCGATATTTATCACCAAGATTCAGACTCTCGTGACACACGTATTCCAATAAAGCAGTGGCAGCATGGTTTTGATATATACCCACCGTTGCAGATGACAGTGGAAGAAGAAAAACGTTTTAATGTGCTGATGGGGATTACTGATGAAAGAACATTAACTCGAAATGGCTTTAAATTTGAAGAGTTGATGTATGACTCAACTGCATTAGCGGATTATCGTAAGCACTACCCGCAAACCAAAGACACAATAAAAAAACTCATAAAGATAGATCCTGATGATCTGTCCAGTATCCATGTTTATCTAGAAGAGTTGGGTGGGTACCTAAAAGTGCCTTGTACAGATACTACTGGTTATGTCAGTGGCTTGAGTCTTCACGAACATAAAGTCATAAAGAAAATTAATCGTGAAACAATACGCGAGAGTAAGGATAACCTTGGTTTAGCTAAAGCTCGAATGGCAATTCATGCTCGAGTACAGCAAGAGCAAGAACTCTTTAATAAATCTAAAACTAAAGCCAAACTTCCTGAACTTAAGAAAAAAGCTCAACTAGCTGATATCAGTAACACAGGTCAAGGTACAATTAGGCTTGAAAAAAGTGACACACTTTCAGCAATACCCAACAAACCTGAGCCTAATATCAGTGATATTCTCGATAACTGGGATGATGATATAGAGGGATTTGAATGAATACCTTAACTGCTCACCAGATGGAGCAATTGAGAAAATTCAGTGATTGCTATGTGATGCATCCTCAGGTCAGCGTTATTTTTAATGATTTCGATGAGTTAAGACTAAATCGAAACTTTCAGTCAGACCAGCAGTGTATGTTGTTGATCGGAGATACAGGTGTAGGTAAAAGTCATCTGATTAACAACTATAAAAAACGAGTGTTAGCTAGTCAAACATATAGCCGTACTTCTATGCCGGTATTAGTTACCCGGATCTCAAGTCATAAAGGCCTTGATGCGACTCTGAGGCAGATGTTAACTGATTTGGAATCATTTGGCAGCCAACAACGAAAAGGGAAGAATTATAAAATAGATTTGAAAACTCAATTGGTTAAAAATTTAGTTAGAGCGAATGTAGAGCTACTTATTTTCAATGAATTTCAAGAGTTAATAGAGTTTAAAACACCTAAAGAGCGTCAAACAATAGCTAATGAATTGAAATTCATTAGCGAAGAAGCAAGAGTTCCAATTGTCTTAGTTGGTATGCCTTGGACTGAACAAATCGCTGAAGAACCACAGTGGTCATCTCGCTTAATACGTAGAAGAAGGCTTGAATATTTTAGTCTCCAAAAAGACAGTAAATATTATCGTCAATATCTAATAGGCTTAGCCAAGCATATGCCTTTTGATGAGCCTCCCAAGATTGAAGATAAACATATTGCTATACCATTATTTGCAGCCTGCCGAGGTGAAAATAGGGCATTAAACCATCTACTATCAGAGACATTAAAACTTGTAATGGTAAATGGTGATCGCAGTCTTGATATTAGGCATTTAGCTCATACTTATAGAAAACTTTATGAGAGTCATGAAAGTGAGGCAACTTCGATTTTTGTTAACCCATTTCTTGAGCCGCTAGATAAGGTGCTTATTTCAGAAGTTGTTAAGCCATCCCGATATAACCCCAATGCGATGACTCCTGAAGATATGTTGATTCCTCGTGAGTTTTCAGAACCATTCACACTAGCTCAACTACTCAGTAAATGAGCATCAAACATCCTTACTATTCGCTCTTTGTATCCACCTAATAAGGCTAAATTATAGTGATTTTCTTGTTCAATATCTGACAAGTATGGTGGCGTATTCTGTTCTGTTAATCTCGATAAATCAGATATTTGAAGATTGACACTTCCCTCATGGTCAATTTCGGTAGAGCTTGAATTATCTGATAATGCTAAGTTTATCGGTTGCTGTTCTTTTTGGTTAAAAATTACAGCCATTTCTGGTAGGTCTTGTCCTATACGATAAGCAAAATCAGTAAGATTTGCTTCAGCTAAGGTAAATAGCCAAGCTTGTTGAGACTCATTGGAGGTGACTCTCAATATGCGGCCTAACACTTGGCGGTAATGCATTTCGGTTTTAATTCTACTTAAATGACAACAGACTTGCAGTCGTGGAATATCAGTTCCTTCAGAGATCATCCCAACGCTCACTATCCATTGAATATTGTTTTGCCTAAATTCCTCAATCGTGTGTGAAGGGTGCTTTAATTTAGAGGTGACAATACAGGCTGTTTGCTGGAAGTCTTTAACGAGAGTTTGATATAGCTGCTTAGCATGCTTAATCGAAGAGGCAACAACTAACCCGCCAGCTAGTGGTGATTTATCACGTATTTCTTTTAGTTTGCTGACACCTTGTTTCAACATGTGATGATTAATCTGTTGATTATTAATTAATGCTTGATAGCTAAAGCTCGAGCCTTCTAGTAACTCAGTTATTGAAGCAAACTCTTTTGACTCTTGGCTGCAGTCTAATTTAATTTTTTCATTGTCAATTAATGCTATTGAAGGATGCCTGCACACTCCATCAGCAATAGCTTGGTTTAATCCATAGACAAAATCACAATGTATGGTGTTATCGGGTTCAGTAAATCTTGATAACACGATAGGAGCAGCATCTGACCGCCAAGGCGTGCCAGATAAAGCCAATGTATATTTGGCTTTGTTTTGAATATTCACTAAAACCTCTTCGCCCCATGCGTTGGCATTATGAAGTTCTATGCCTTTTAAGTGGTGAACTTCATCCATAATAACCAAAACATTATGAGTACTAAGAAGCTGCCAAAAGTCAGGTGATAATGAAGGCATAGATTGATATGTGTAAACGCTGCCAATTGCTCCCATTAAACCATCAAAACGTTTTTGTAATCTTCTAGAGAACGTTATTCGAATGCTTTCATTTACTTCTGAGGAGGGTGAGAAGCATAAAACAAAATCAACTTTCCCCATTTCAATCAGCCTAGCTGCTAACTCAGCAGCCATAACCGTTTTTCCTGCTCCAGGAGTGGCTAAACACATAAAGTGGTTCTGTGTTTTGTAGGTCTCTAGTGCCTTTTTAACGCAATCATGCTGCCATTGCCTTAATTTCATAAAGTTAATTCTCTAGCGTGTTGATGCAGGCTTCTACTGCTTTAATTTTACCAACCATCGATGAACTTTGATTTCGGGCATCCATATAGCGAGAGTACAGGTTGAGCTTTGTTTCAGGAAACTCACTAAAAAGCCTTTTAAACTCTTCCGCTTCACCAATATGTCCCAGTAAATCAATCTGGTATTGGTTAAGCGTGGCTTTTAGTTTTTGTAACTTAGAGCAGTTGTTAATCATGGGCTTTTTTGAGACAGGCTTACGTGGAGTGCTTGCACAAAGACAGCTTTCATCAAATAAGGGCGTTTTGATAAATAAGACTTTTTTGCCATCAATATGTTTTTTTATGAAGTGAGCATTACAGAGTTTAGTCAGCGTTCGGTGTACTAACTGACTAGCATCTTTATTTTTTGTGTCAGGAAGCTCTTTTATGAACATTATTTTCAACTCAATAGCAGTAAATTGAGTTAATGTTTTACTTTTTAATATCTGTATAAGTAATTTGTGCATACGGATGTTTAATTTAGTCACGGATTTTACCAATTATTAATTATTTCAATGTTTAACGTGCCATTCCGTGACATTTTTATTATTTTTCTCCACTACAAAATTCCTTCATACAGCTCTAGGTTTAAACTAATTTTGCCAAAACTTGACAACTAAGCTTAAAAAGCTAAGGATTCCTTAGTATACCTTAAGTGAAAAAACTAAGACAATCTAAGTTATCTAGGAACAGACAATAATGAACTCGTGTCAGAAAAGCAGATTAATCCACTGCCGCTTAGGCTTAAGCAGGCAAGAAAAGCGATGGGCATCAGCCAAAAACAACTGGGCATTCTATTAGGGATGGAGCCAGGTACGGCGAGCGCACGAATGAACCATTATGAGAAAGGCAAACACACCCCTGATTACACCACGCTAAAAGCGATGGCGGATGAACTAGGTGTGCCTGTAGCTTACTTTTTTTGTGAGTCAGAAAGCACAGCAGAGTTGCTGTGCTTGCTTGAGAAGATGACAGAAAAAGAAAGAGAGTTGCTAGTTAAAAAGGTGAAAAATGAATGAATGCCATTTTGAATTAATAAATGGCACCACTCTGGTTTGAACTTGCTGGCTAAAAAAAATTGTTATTATAGGTTTTTAACAATAGTAAGAGCATAAAAATTACGGGTTTGTAAAATTAATAGCCGTTAACTTGAAAAGATTCCTGCTGCAATAGGGTGGATACTTTCAGGATGAAGCAACTGATTTGATTTAGCCTTTAACACTTCTGAACTTTTGACTTTTGCAACTTGAAATAACTCCTTTAAGTCATTTCTATTATTGTCAAAATATAAAATATCATCAGTTTTAAGCCAGTCACAGAAGTCTTGTGTATTCAATGCTGCCTCTTTACCTTGGTCAACTTGAAACGCTACTAATTCTTGTCGCTGTCTAAGACCGAGAGTATTTTGCCACCTTAAATATGAACATATAATAGCGCCTTCAAGTTGAGGCGTGCTGCCAATAGAGGCTGTGAGTCCACCGAATTCATATGATTTAGCTTTTTTAAGTAAGTACTTAAAAAGGAAGTTATCAAGATCCATCATCTCACAATTTCCACGACTTGCATGAATAGTACGGTCAAAAGTAATCTGCCATCTGGTTCTTCTTACACCTAGTTCAGTAGCAATAGGTTCATTTAGCTTAATTTGCCAGATAAGGTTTTTATGGGTTTTATCTACAACTTCGATATCCAATAAGTTAAACATTCCAGCAGCAAAAAACATTACGTGTTCCGATGTGATATTCAGCTCTTCTTTAGCCTCTTTAGGATCAAACCCCGCAGCAAATTCGAATAACTCTCGCTGTTTACTTGCTGAATTTTTTGCTTTTTCTAACGCTTCTTCTATACGCTCTCTTGTGCGAGTAATACCGTCACTAGTCGCTTCTAACAATATATCTCCTACATCTACAAGGTCTGCTACTTCACCCATTATGTCCTCACTTAAACGTTCATTGTATTCTCCACTCAATGAAGATAAGTCTCCCACAACTTGGTCAATTCTTTCATGCATTAGCTCCATGATTTGATCATCCATCGATTCAGGAGAATAAAGGTTAAAGACTACTACACGATGTTTTTGACCATAGCGATACAAGCGCCCAATGCGCTGTACCAATCGCATTGGATTCCAAGGCAAATCATAATTAATCATAATGTGACACTTATCTTGAAGGTTGATACCTTCACCACCGGCTTCCGTAGAAATTAAGAACTGACCTGAATCTTCAAAGTTTCTGATTGCCTCTCTGCGAACCTGATGCCTCATTGAGCCATTAATCAAATCAACACAGCCATCTCCATACTGATCCTCAAGTGCTGCTTTTAGATACTCTTGCGTAGAGCGATACTCAGTAAATATTAATATTTTCTCAGATTTGTTACTTGCCAGTATCGATGGGACCAAAACCTCTTTAAATTCCTTTAGCTTTGGATCACTTAAAAGTACTTGTTCACTCTCTGCAATTAGAATATCTAGTTGTTCCAGCTCACCGTCAAAAAACTCTTTTCCCTGAGTAGTCAGCTGCTGCTCTTCTGCTTCACCAGAATAGCGTTCATCCTCTATTAATAGCTCATCAACACTAACTGCATGAGACTCTTCAATAAGTCTTAGTTTTCTATTATGAAGTGCTTTATTGATCGCTTTTGCACTGGATGCAGCTAACTTTCGGTAAACAGTCATAACAAACCCAATAGCATTACCTGCTTGCCCCATCTCACTGGCTGTTTGGTAACCTTTTCTTAGATATGATTGAAGCGAGCGATCAAAATCTTTCAATGCTTCATCATGCGTAACACGTATTGCTTTTGTGGTTTTACCTTTGAAAATAAAGTTACCTTCTAAGTCGGTTACATCTGACTTATTGTTTCTAATGATCATTTCAGACAGAATTTCAGGGTTTAATGCTAATGTTTCAATCTCTTCTTTTCTATCTGGATTTAGTAGCATCAATAAGCTTTGAAACTTATCTGGTTTTCCTTGGTGGGGAGTAGCACTTAATAGCACCATAGCTTTTGTTTTGGCTCTCAAAAAATTAGCAAGTTGGAATCGATTCGAGGCATCGTATTTCATCCCATACTGCCTTCGGCTAAGGCGATGGGCCTCATCAAAAATAACAAGATCCCAATTCTCTGCTCGTAGTAACTTGTCTAAATGATTATCGTCTTTGAACCTATCAATCGATCCAATCACGTGCTTATACATTCCCCATTCGCGCCCTTCATCTATATTGAAGTTTTCGCCATATATCCGGAATTCACTTAAGCCAAATTTATTATGGAGCTCTTCTTTCCACTGTGAAGTCAATCCTGCTGGCGTAATTAACAACACTCGATCAGCTTGACCTCTTTGCTCTAGAGCTTTGAGTAGCATTCCCGTTTCGATAGTTTTGCCTAAACCAACATCATCGGCAATCATCCAGTTGAGGTGGCCTGAAGCTAGGATATGGTGAACTAAATGTACTTGATGCGGTAAAGGGTCAATATCTAGGCGGGATAGTGAACCAGTATTTTCATTCCAATTCTCAATCGCGTGGGCTAGGATCTTAAGCTTAAATTTTTCGGGTGCCGTTAGATCGCTAAAGTCATTGGTACAAAATCGGTGTTCTACTCCTTTTATCCAAGACAGTCGTTCGAAAGGTAGCCAGCGAGTAATTGATGATTCTGAAAAGTTGACTAATACTTGATGAAATCCAGCGACCTCTCTGGTTTTGAGAACAATTCCCTCTTCTAAACATAACTCTACTTTAGACCCCGGGGTATGTTGTACCTCCATGCCTACCATGAAACCAGAGCCTACAGATGAAGCTGAAACTAATGTCTGACCATACTCACGGTTCTGCCAATTGACCTTTAATTTAATTCCATCAATGTTTTCCAAAACTTGACGCACAAGACCGCGACCATATTTTTCGTGTAATACCCAGCAACCTCTAACGGGTTTAAGTCTTTTTTTCACATGCATGGTCTATTCCTCATTGTTCTATTATGCTTTTTGGATCCAAAGTTCTGATAAGCAGTCCTCTGTATAATCGTCACTCAGGAAAGAGTTTTTACAAACAAACTTACTAGTTAAATCAATGCCCATGTCTTTAAGTGATGACATTTCATCGGAGTGAGGAAGGTATGACCACGGTGCATCTAAACCGTCAGAAAACTCAGGCAAAGTAAAGCCTTGAAGCATCGAATCCATATTTCTTCTTTGTAGTCGATAGCTAAATAAATAGTGATTAAAAGCGGGGAAACAGCGTCTCAGAATAGTATGCCCGTACCAATACTCAAACTCAGTTTCTAAGAAATCATATATTTCTTCAAAAACAGGTAAACCATCAAACAAACGAACTAATCGTAAAGCTTGTTTCCAACTACAGTGTTTATAGGTTGAATCTGCACTCTCACCGCTAACCCAGGCTTTTGAAAATGTAATCCAATATCGTGAGCTATCCTTCCATAAAGTCTTAACTTCAAAGGCTAGTTCTAATTCTTCTACTGTTGCACCAGACTGTACTTCTTTTATCAATGTGGCTTTTGTGTTGTGCCAACCAGGTCCGCTGAAAACAGAAACTAAAAATGGTAATTCACTTGAATGCCAACCAAGCTCAATAATGCAGTCCACAGCTACAAAACGAGCTCGATCCTCAAAAGTAAGAATATTTTCTAAAACAATATTATCTTCATTGTTATCTACATCATTAGTTGGTTCATCATCAACCCATAAATCATAAATTTCTAACTCATTGTTATCAGTTGAAAATAATTCATCCTCGGGAACATCTTTTGAGTAAATAAATGTAGCATTCTCTATGCCATCATCTGAATGTTCTTCATATATTTCATCGTAGAATCCATCTAGCTCCACCTCTACATCATTTAAAACCTCTACATCATCTAAAACCTCTACAGGTTTCTGCAGTTTTTCATTTTCTAGTTCGGTGTTGTTCGTGAGGGAGTTAGTACTTAAAATGGGTTTACAACTTTCTGGTATTGTAATTTCAACTTGCTTTAAAGGTGAGGAAGATGTATCGCTCAAGTCGACTTCATCCTGCAAATCATGTGGCTTGAGAGGGACATGTTTTTTCTTAGAACGATGATATATCTTAGCTTCTACTTCATCAGGAGAGGGGGGAACCTTTCTGTTCAAACTCAATATTTTTCTAGTTGATTTTCTTTGCAGAGTACTAGGGCTTTCAAAACTGTATTCAGCATCTTCTAACTCACAGGATTTATCTGCTAAAAAAGCAAAGTCATTTTCATTGGGCAAATCTAATTCAGAATGAATAACTGATGACGCTAAATTATTAAAAGCCGCTTCAGTATATTCCTTTGCTTTGGCATGGTTTCCAAGTTTGTAATGAAGGCTGCTCAAGATGCTAATTAATTTCTCTGAGTATGGCTTTTCGATATACGCTTGCTCTAATAGCTTAGTAGCCAGCTTAATCTCACCTCTGTCGACTAAACTTGCAGCCTGTTTTAGTATATCTGCTTCGCTCAAAATGGATATCGGTACTGTTTCATTCACCTAAATTACCACCATTTATAATCAAGAATATTCTTGCTCCCTTTGTTGAAAATAGGAACAAAACTAAATAACTCTTCTATCCCGCACCAAGAATTAATATCAAATTAATTTGAGAGGTGAAACAGGCTCATTAACAACTCATTACGGATAGCTTATGCACTCTGACTTTCTTCAACCACCGCATTGCCATTCACTTCACGAATAACACTAAACAGTTCTACTACAGTGCCCTCATCAAAGAAGCCGTAGGCGCTTTCGCCGTGGTTATCGGTAAACGGTGGTGCAAACAACTGTGACATATCTAAGATGCCGTTATTAACTAAGTAGTCGATCACTTGGTCAATAAATTGAATCTGCTGGGCGTTGTAAGACTCTTCATCGAGGAAGCGACTGAATGCTTCTTTGGCGGCATTCATATCTAAACCAATTAATTCTCGAATGAATTCCCCTAGCGGTTTTTCCTGTAAGATTTTCTCTTTATAGGTATCAACATCATTCATGCCGCTAGCGTCCAATAGCAAGCCTTCTAGGACGTCTAAATCGACTTGAGTGATGGCTTTATTACGCTTGAGCTTCTGAATCGTTAATTGGTCTTGATGGTCTTTAATGTACAGCTCAATCTTCTTACGGTACTGCGCTAGATCGACGCTTGGGCTGCTATAAACCCCCGTTACGTCACGGATACCTTGAAACTCATCTTCAAAGTTGGTGTATACCTTCTCTTTTTGCTCTTTATCCAAAGCAAACATCAAGTTTCGTAATCGGCGGCGCACATCTTCTAGCGTACTTAAATGAATATCCTGCCAAAACTCTTGTGTCTGAATATCTTGTAGTAATTGAAGTTGCGCTTGTACCGCTGGAATTGTCGATTTGGCTTCTAGCTGTTCGGCAAACTCAATCATACGAACTCTGCTAGTTTCAGGCAGCATGCCTTTTTCTAATAGTGCTAATTGCATGGTAAGCACTAAGTTATCGAATCGATGGGATAAATGATTAAGCTGCTCATCTGGATTGAAGGCTTCCGCTTCCGTTGGTAGCGCCGAAATTTGGCTCTCTAGGTCGGTAAACTTAGTGTCATCGATATTATCCCAGTGATCACGCTCTAAGAACGGCTCTACCGTTTGACGCTTCGGTCTAACGATGAAGTTATCAAGGTTCATACCTGAGACTAAGTGATGCAGCATATCCAGTTGATAGCTGTTTAACTCGGCATAACGCTCATGGTCTTCAGGGCTGTGCTCTTTAAACTCTTCGTTCTTCAATTTACTGTTAAGCAGCGTACTAAGCAGGACACGCTTCTCGAACACTTGCTGAGTCACGGGTTTTGCCGCGCCAACTGGTAGACCTTCTGGGTTCGCGTCGAAGTATTCAAAGTTCTGACAGTAATCGAATACCTTAAAGGTTGTCTTGTCATCATTCGGGCCAAAGAGGTCTTTACACAAACGTGTGCCTCGGCCAATCATTTGGGTGAATTTCACTTTTGAACGGATGACTTTGAAGAATACAAGGTTAACCACCTCTGGCACATCAATACCGGTGTCGAGCATGTCTACTGAAATTGCGATGCGGCAAGTTGGGTTCTTGGGGTCAAACTCATCAATTTTGTTCTCGTCACCACCAAACTCATCAATCAGGCTTTGTGCGTAGGTCTCTTTAAAGGTAATGACACGAGCAAGCTTACCTGACCATTTGGGGTAATTCTTGTTAAACATCTTCTCTAGGAAAATGGCATGATCATTATTGGCAGCAAAGACGATGGTTTTACCGATCACATCACCGCCTTCAACGTGAATACCACCATGCTCATTCTTACTCATCAGTTGAGCAAACATTTTCTCTGCGGTGTCTTCATTGAACAGGAACTTGTTTACTTCAGAGGGTAACACTTCCTCTCTGTCGGTCAGCTCTGCTTTGTTTTCCCACTCTTCCTGCTCATCTTCAGAAAGCTCTTTAAACTTCACTCCCTCACGCAAAAACTTGGTGGCGACTGAAATTTTTGTTGGCGGTACTAGGTATTTTTCATCGTAGGCTTTTTCATCTTCGTAGGCGTAGGTTGGCATGCCTTTTTGCAGGTCAAAGATGCCATAGGTGTCTTTTTCTACTTCATCTTTTGGCGTTGCGGTTAAGCCTACTAAGAAGCCATCGAAGTATTCGAATATTTGTCGATACTTGGAATAAACCGAACGGTGCGCTTCATCGACAATAATCAAATCAAAATGACCTACACCAAATGGGCGCTCATCGGCTCCTCTGTCTAGCAGGTTCTTCATGGTTGGATATGTCGAGAAATACAAACGGCTGTCGATGTTATTCTTGCTCTGACCTGAATCGAGAATAGAACAGCTAACGCGAGGCAGTAGCTTAACGAAGTTCTTCTTGGCTTGGGAGAGCAGCGCATTTCGATCCGCTAGGAACAGTACGTTCTTAACCCAATCGTTTTTTACCAACAGATCAACAAGGCTTATCACGGTACGGGTTTTACCTGTACCTGTTGCCATCACAAACAAGCCTTTGCGCTCGTGTTCTACTTCAAAGTCTTGTAACAGTTTAATAATGGCTGATTTTTGATAGTGACGATTGGTAATGTCATTGCTAATAATGAGGTTGGCACTGGGCGTTATTTTTTCAGAAGTATCTTCTTCAAAAAATGGCTTACGCTCGCTGTGGCGCTTAATCATTAGTTCAAGCTCAGCTTTGGTGTAAAACCCTTGCACCTGACGTGGTGGATAAAACTTGTCATCCCATAACCACGTCTCATAGCCATTGGTGTAAAATATTACCGGACGGACACCATACTTTGTTTGTAAACAATCGGCATAGAGCTTGGCTTGTTGCTGGCCGTCTTCTGGTGAGCGACTGGTTCGTTTTGCCTCTACCACCGCTAAGGCTGTGCCATTATCGCCCCACAATACATAATCTACAAAACCGTTGCTCTTGGGGTTGGCATCGCTGATTGGCATAGTAGTGACTTTGTATTCTCTATCACGGCTATCTTTAAGTGGCCAACCTGCCTCATCTAATAAAGCATCAATTAAATAATAGCGAGTTTCTGCTTCGTTATAGTCATGCTTGTCTTGCTGGGTTTCTGCTGACTTTTTGGCGCTAGCAATTTGTTTTAATAAATCTTCATTGGCAGCCTTTAAGTCAGCGTTTTCTTTAAGCTGTAACAGATAGGCTTCACGCTCAACTTTGTCATCTTTAGCTAGTTGTTTTTCAAGCTCTTGAACACGCTTAATGCTGCTCATGGCTTTGGTGACTAATGTGGCATCGATGGCAATTTTTTGCGGTATTAAGGTTTCATCAAAGGGGTTGATAATAAACTGGCTGCGTTCCAGATTTGGGGTATAGCTACGAATAAACCAATACAAAACGTGGTGTAGCTCTTTTACCGCTTGCAAAGCATCACGTTGTGGCAGCGTTGTTTTACTGTGTACTGCTTCGTTACCCACTTGGATAATAAGCTTAAGCTTAGGGAACAGGTTAGTGGTGAGGTTTTGTTTAAAGCCTTTGTCATGAATCAGCGACATCAAAGTGGCATCATGACGAGGGCGGGTAAGCCAATTATCAATGTCAAATACGGTTTCAACCATCAGCTCCAAGGCATTACGAGCATAAAACCCTGCAATGCGTGGATCGGACTTGATGTTACTCTCAGCATTTTTAGCACGAGTTTGAATCTCGGCGCAACGCGTCGTGTACACATCATTACCGCCGTTAAGGGCAACATCCATAAAGCCGAAGTTGCTCGTTGAACCGTTCACCGTATCTGACATTGAAGTTCCTTTTTACATCATCATTCTTACTGATAAGAGTTTTAGTATTCGTTATAGGTTTAGTTCGCCTTTGAAGGCTTTTTGCATGAGAGCGTTAAATGATTGTTCATAGTCATACGCTGCTTTATTATTTAGTAAGATATTTTGCTCTATAGTTTTAATAATTAACTCAAAGTCGTTTTGCAGCGTACTAGGCGGAACCCCGACCTTGATAGACTCTAACTTTGTAGGAGATGTATGTTTAACCTTTGTGCCTGTAGATGATGAATGAATCGCTAATCGAACAGACTTATTGTTAAAGAGATATGAATAAAAAACTGTATTTTGCTCATCATCTTTAAATTTAACTAAACCTAGTCTTTGATTGTGCAAATACTTATTTGATTCAGGGACTAAGATAGAGCTACCAAGTAAGCCAGCTGCTTGTTCCGTCATAGCTAGTAATAGAGCATCTTTTTCTAGTATGTAGCCAGTTGGGATATCACCAGAATAGTATTTCTGCTTTTCACCACGATCCCAATAGCCACCTTCTTCTTTAAAGTTACCAGGGGTAAGCAGAACATAGTCTCCTTCTGATGTGAAATATTCGCTTTTAAAGGCATAACCATGATTAACAGATAACATCTCGCTTAATTCACGCTTATCCCAACCCTTAGGGTTCGTCACCGGATCACCAAACATGTCAATAAACACTGACTGAGCGAGGCTGTTTAGCTCTTGCTCCATTTGCTGGCAGTCTTTACGAAGTTGGTCGGCTTTTTCTAGCACCGCTGCGATTTGCTTTTGGGTTTCTAGTGGCCAATCAGGAACATCAATATCTAATATTTTCTTAACTGATAAGTGTTTAACTGTAACAAAGGGGGTATCGTCCCATATTTTTTTTAGCCTCAAGGGCAACAGATAGTAGAGAAACTCCTTACACATTTTGGTTGGATCAACTTCGATCTTACACACTCGCTGATTTAATAATGCTCGCCCACCACTCCAATACTCTGTATTGAAATCTCCATCCATCCCAACTAAAACATCACCATCTGCTAGGATAAATTTGTCATCGTATTCTCCTGAATAATAAGTATCAGAGTAACCTCGAACAACATCCCGAATCCTGACAATTGGCATTCCTTCTGTTCCGAATAAATTCGATTTAAAGGCGAAACCAGATAACACATTACATAAAGATCCTAGTTTCACAGTCTTCAAAGCAACTTCTCCAACTCAACTACACCCTTCGCCATCTTTTCTTGCAAGGTTTTAATTCGTTTCAGGATGTCTTGTGGCGCATCATATTGCACTTCTTCGTACACGACTTCTTTGTACCGATTCAGGCTTAGGTCAAAGTCGTTACTGGTAATGGCATCAACTGGCACCATAAAGCTCTGCTCTGTCTTTTTGCGTGTGTATTCAGGGCTTTCGCTGTTTGGTGTGTTGTCTTCATTGGTTAGGGTGTTAAAGCGTGCAATGATATCGGCGATGTTGCTTTGCTCGTGCGTAGCCGTTTCACCATCCTTGAAAAGCTGTGTACGTTTATCATCTAACGAGAAACCGTCAGCCTGCATGTCGTAGAACCAAACGTTATCTGTACCGCCACTGTTGGTTTTGGTAAAGATAAGAATCGCGGTACTCACCCCTGCATAGGGCTTGAATACACCAGAAGGCAACGAAATAACCGCTTCGAGTTTCTGTTTAGATACGATTTGCTCACGAATGGCTTTATGCGCTTTAGTCGAACCAAATAGAACACCATCAGGGATGATCACTGCGGCGCGACCACCGACTTTGAGCATGCGAAGAATTAGGGCTAAGAACAGCAGCTCCGATTTTTCAGTTGGCTTTTTCTTTTTGACCTCAACCTGAATCTCGTTGCCATCTTCGTCAATTTCGGTTTTGAACTTAGGCGCTGTTTTCTTAACAACTGGATTCTTACCTAATGCACGCAGTAAGTCTGGTGCAACGATATCGAAATCAACTGAGCCTTTAAACGGTGGGTTGGCAAGGATAAGGTTGTAGGCTTCAGAGATATTCTCATCACCTTGGTCTTGCAAGCTATCACGGTAGTGCACACTTGGATTTTCAATCCCGTGTAGCAGCATGTTCATTGCACCAATGCGCAGCATGTGTTTATCAAAGTCAAAGCCAGTAAACATTTCATTGTTAAAGTGCTTACGGTTAGCTGGCTTGTTCACCTCGGCAGCGTGATGCTCTTCTACGTACTCAACCGCCGCCATTAAGAAACCACATGTCCCTGATGATGGGTCACAAATGGTATCGCCCACTTTTGGCTCCATCAGTTCGACCATCATTTGGATGATGTTACGCGGAGTACGGAACTGGCCATTCACGCCTGATTGTTGCAGTTTGCTTAACAGGTACTCGTACAAGTCGCCTTTGGTGTCTTTGTCGTTCATGTCGATAGCACTTAGTAGCTGTACGACCTGATCTAATAGCTTAGCTGACGGGATCATGAAAATGGCATCTTTCATGTGCTCAGCGAAGCTACCTTCATTYTGCAACGATTTGATTTTAGGGAACACGCGATCACGAACGATTTCCATCATTACGTCTGGATCTTTGTCTTTGAAGCTACTCCAACGAAGGGCTTGCTCTTCAGGCGAAAAGGTTGGGTTGTTTAGCGGTAGACCTGTCGCTTGGCTACGACGCTCAGCCGTCTTTTGCAGTTCATCTAAACGACGAATAAACAGCAGGTAGGAGATTTGCTCAATTACTGAGATTGGGTTAGCGACACCGCCTGTCCAAAACATTTCCCAAACTTGGTCGATCTGATTACGAATTTTGCCTGTTAGCATTGGTTTTCTCTTGATATTGCAATAATCTAAGCACGTTAATACAGCTGCTTTATTGTGTGCACATTGATTAGTTGCTTTGAATAAATCTAAGGCTGGTCATCGCCTTAGATAGAAAAATAATTGATCTCATCATATCAGCAAAAAATGGCTTTGATATGGTTATTGGTCAAGTTTTTGTCGCGGATTTTAATTTATTAAAAACAGATTGGAAACGGTAGAGGGAAAGGTTATATGGCCGCAATACGATTAGTGTCATCATGCTGCATAAAATGCAATGCTGGAATTGATATATCTATTGATAACTTTACCTTTTATCAAGCAGAAAGAGGTAACCATTACTTATACTGCGAGAAGTGTGATTCACCTTATACACCGTTACCTAATCCTTATGAAGAAATGGATAGAGAACGAGATAAGGCTGAGTTGGCAAGGTTAAGTAATCCTTGGAGGACTTTGGGGATTTTGACTTTTGGAGGGTTAGCTGGCTATTTTCTTGTACATATAATGCTCTAAGTTCTCTGTATGTTAAATACACATTGTATTTCAGCGTAAGTAATACTATTTTTATTAATTAACACTTTATAAGGCCGTTATACAATGCAATATGGATGTTTGCAGTGGTATTAATTCTTATGGTCTTGCTCTACTGATATATCAAGGAAGAGAAATGAAATCCCCCATAATATTGATGACTCTTTTGAGTTTAGCAGCCTGCGGTTCTTCTACTTCGCAGGATGACCCCATCATCGATTCAACTCCTGTTGCTACTACGCCATCTAAGCTTGATGCGCATCATTTAGCTTGTAGACGAGCAAGTGATGAGCAACTTAGTTTCATAAGTCAAAAAGTCACTAGCCACTCTGATTTAAAAGGCGTGTTGTTTTACTTTCATGGTGGGTTGAGTGGTGAAGATTATATGAAAGACACCTTGGGCCCGCTGTTACAAGAATCTATTTTTAGTTCTGAAGCGCTTAATGGTTATTACCCTATTTTTATTAATTACGATGCTCATCCATATAAAGATGGCAATTTAGGTAAAAGCTTTGTTGAACTTCTAGAAGAAGCTGCTAAAGACACTGCCTTTAATCAAGCTGGACTGAAATTTAAAAGTAAGATGGCTGCTGATGCTGCTCAAAAGAAATCACAAAAAGGACTTGATGCTTTGAGTTCTGATGAAGCAGCTGCTGAGGTTGCTAAAAGTTATTTAAATCAAGTGTCATCTAATTTGAAGAATAATAATAAATTTAACTCGATTACTGTTGATAGTGATGAATACTACTACGCTATTCTAGAAGATGACTTTTTAGCACAGAAGATAAATGATGATTTAGTTAAACTGGATCAAGACTTTCGTGAGATTGAAGCAGAGCTTGCTAATTCCCCGATTACCTCATTAAAGAATAAAGATATTCAAAAAGGTGTCATTGGATTTTCAACCAGTGTTGTTATTGCTAAGTCACTTGCGCGTATTGCCTTAGGGACGAATCACCAAATAGTACCCACTTTTGAAGAGGAGGCTTTTAGGGCGTATAAAATCGGAGGCTTGAGCATTCAAAAGGTTGCTACGGCACATTGGAATACTGTCAAAAAGAACTCTCAAGAGTGTTTTGCCGATGGTTCTGCTGGTGACAGGTTGGTAAATACGTTATTAAAAGCTGATATTCCAATTCATACCATTTCACATTCAGCAGGTTCTATTCCTACAGGTCATTTGCTCAAAAAAATGAAAGGAAAGTCGGAAAAATTGGCCTCTGTTAATTTAATTGTGCCTGCAATCTCACAAGAGGGATTTAGCGACATTTACCTTAAAAATTTAGCAGGTGCAGACAATATTTATGGTTATGTTTTGAGCCGAAAGCAAGAGGAAGTGGACAGTATTGTTTGGGGGATTTATCCCGCCTCACTTTTGTATGCTGTATCAGGTGTTGCCGAAGGAGCTTGGCATAACGATAAAATGTTGATGATAGAGCAGCATATGAGGCCAACAAGTAGAGTATATGGCAGTTGGTTCCATAAAATGTTTACTGGGGATAAGCCAAAACCTGTGTGGAAATTTTTAGCTGATAATAGCGAGAACTGGTATTACTACCCAAGTAAGCAATTACCCTATAGCACGGATAAACCTGGTAAGCGATCATCCCACGAGTGCACTAAATATCCTTGGGTTTCGCCAGAAGTCGCGACCAGTATAATTAAAAACATCTCTGGAATGACCGTTGAAAATGTTAGCCAGCCTAACTCGCCTGAAACAATTAAGGATGCTCAAAGCCTTAATAAAAAATGTGGTTTTATATAGCCTTGAATTAAATTGAAGTCTTAGGTTACACTGAAACTAAGGTTTCCTTAGTTTTGGTGTTTGATGGCATTTCTATTTTCTCCCAAAGTACGTGCATACTCTGATGAGTCATTAGAGAGTTACCTGTTACGAGTTGTAGCTGAGAACTTCTTTGACTCATATGAACAACTCAGTTTAGCCATTCGTGAAGAGTTACATGAACTTGATTTTGAAGCTCATGGCGCATTTCCTATAGAACTAGAACGCCTTAATGTATATCACGCCAAACACAATAGCCACTTCAGGATGCGGGCGTTTAGTTTGCTTGAATCCCTTCTTAATCTGCCACCTCATGAGCTACAAAAGCTAGCACTACTTCGCTCGAACAAAAGGTTTGTGGGAGGTATGTCGGCAGTGCATCGTAATGGGGTTGATATTCCGCTAAGTTTTATTCGTTACGCTGATGATGGTATTGAGACTGTGCCTGTTTGTCCTCAATGCCTGAAAGAAGAAGCTTATATTCGCCAGGTTTGGCATTTGAAACCTGTTAATGTTTGTGCCAAGCATGAGTGCGAACTGCTTCATCACTGCCCTGAGTGCCAACAACCTATCAATCACATTGAGAATGAATCGATTAATCACTGCGCTTGCGGCTTTGATTTTACGACAGCTTCGAGTAAGAAAGCTGATAACCAAGAGGTTGCATTAGCCCGTAGCTTGTTTGAAGGCGATGCCTTATCTAACAACCCTCTGTTATTTATGGGCACATCAGCGACTCAACGATTTGCTGCTTTGCTTTGGTATAAAAAACGTCATGCTAAAAATATAGAGTGTAAGTTGGATGAGTCTGTAAATTACTTTGAAGCTTGGCCTAAAAACTTTTATCAAGAGTTAGATGAGTTTGTAGCTGGTGCTGAGCTGAAGCTTATTGATTTGTTTAATCGAACGTCTTTGAGTTTTATTTTTGGTGAGTTGATTTTACAGTCTCAATGTTTATTGCCAGAAGATAAAACACCACATTTTATCTATATGGGGTTAATGGAATACCTTAGCAAGCTAGTTGAGTCACATCCTAAGTCTAAAAAGCCTAATGTGGCTGATATGTTGGTGTCTGTGGCTGAAGCTGCAGTTTTGCTCTCTACCAGTCATGAACAAGTGTATCGGCTTTATCAAGATGGCATTTTGACCTCTGCTATTAGGCAAAAAATCCGTACCCGAATTGATCCTCATATTGGTGTGTTCTACCTAAGACAAGTTATCGAGTACAAAACTAGTTTTGGCAACGACAAACAAGGAATGTACTTATCAACATGGTAGATAAAAACACGTTTCAAGAATTATTAAATATTGATGATATTTCTGAGCGGAATATTGCGATAAGACGGGTATTTACTGCTTATTCTGAGCCGATAGAGGTGTCTGGTTTTGAGGCTGATGTGTTAGTTATTTTACTAAACCTAACCTATCCAAGAAAGAATGTTGATGACCTTTTAGATATTAAGATTGCTCGGAAAACACTTAAAAATGATATTCATTTTGATGAGTGTATTGAAGAGGTTAAATGGCTGCATACGCATAATTTGAAATACCCTGATATTAGGGTGAGTAAGCAAAGGCTGAACGTACCCGTTCCAATTCTATATCCCAATGTATTAAGCGGTGCAAATTGTACCAAAACGTTAGGTTGGTCTCATGATAGTGCTAAGGTGAATAAATCAAAGTTGTTTGTGAGTCCTTTTATTTGGCAAGGCGATGTTTGTTGCCTTGCTACATTATTATGTGAGCCTCCAAAAGAGTGGCAGGTAGCATTTAAGTCTTTAGGGATGCCTGTAAAAGAGTTTTTGAATGTTTGTGGCAGGGTACGAGACTCATTAAAAAATGAAATCCCCTCAATTGTTGATAAACACTCGATTCAAGTGCGCCTGCCATATAGAGACGGATACCTGTCTATTACCCCTACTATTAATCATGCGCTTCAGTCGGAAATTCAACAAGCGGCAATGGCCAAATTAGGTCGGTTTACCAATATGGAGTTTACACGACCTGCAAGTGTCAGTGAGTTGTCGGCTTCTCTTGGAGGGAATGTAAAAGCACTACATTACCCGCCAAAGGTTGGAAATGTTATTTACGGTTTGAGTGATTCGTACCTGTTGAGAGTGCAAGCTGGTGAAGCAGTTTTAAATCAAGTAGCACTATCGAAACCTCAATTTAAAAATGCGTTAGAAGGCCTTTTATCAATTAATTTTGAATTGGCTTTAAAACAGCGCAGGCAGCAGAAAGTCGCAAGCATGAGGCTTATTAGAACAACCTTTGCCGAATGGTTGTCACCACTGCTGGAATGGCGTTTAGCTGTGCAAGAAAATAAGATTGATATGAATGAGCTTGAATGCATTTATGGCTCAATTGAGTATCAGTTTTTATCCTGTGACAATGAGAAACTGGTTGAGCTACTTATTCCCATATTTAGCTTACTCAATAATGTGCTTTCAAATTCAAATACGTTACAAAAATATGCTTTTCATCAGAGATTGATGAAGCCATTAAAAAACAGTTTGAAGTGGTTATTAGCAAACCTTGTTGAAGACTCGAACGTTGCAGCAATAGCGCTGGATGAAGAAAGCCAACAGCGGTATTTGTATTTGAAAGGTATACGTGTTTTTGATGCTCAAGCGTTATCTAATCCATATTGTGTAGGGATCCCTTCGCTAACCGCTATGTGGGGGATGATGCATAATTATCAACGTCGATTAAATGAGTTACTTGGTACGCATCTTCGAATGACTTCTTTTTCGTGGTTCATTCGTCAGTATTCACCTGTAGCGGGTAAGAAACTGCCTGAATACGGTATGCAAGGCGTGAATGAAAACCAATTTAGGCGTGCTGGAATTTTAGATAACAGACATTGCGATGTGGAGTTTGATGTTGTTATTCACATTGATGGACATGAAGAAGACTTAGAACGTCTTGAACATTCAGAACGTGCGATTAAAGCGAGTTTTCCAGCAAGCTTTGCCGGTGGTGTTATGCATGCTCCAGAGATAGATGCAGTAGATGACTGGTGTGAGTTATTTAGCAATGAGGTATTACTTTATTCGAAGCTAAGGCGGCTTCCTGCGTCAGGTAAATGGATAATGCCCACCAAACACCAATTAGATAGTCTTGATAATCTATTTCATTTACTAAAGCTGAACGCTTCATTGTGTCCGGTTATGTCTGGTTACTTACTGTTGGACTCACCTATAGCCCGTAAAAACGCGTTAGAACGTTTACATTGTTATGCTGAGTCTACTATTGGTTTGGTTGAGTGTAATACTGCGATTGATATAAGGTTGCAGGGAATAAGTCGTTTTTTTAGGCGGGCTTTTTGGATGCTCGAAATAAAAGAAACTTCTATGATAATGAAACGGATTTAAGGAAGCTTTATGGAGTTATGCAATGTTTTAAAATATGACCGTTCTTTGTTCCCGAGCAAAGCTGTTTTCTTTTATAAAACAGCAGAAAGTGACTTTGTCCCTCTTGAAGCTGAAATAAACCGAATTCGTGGCCAAAAGGCAGGTTTTACAGAAGCATTCACTCCTCAATTTAAACCCAAAAACTTAGCACCGCAAGATTTAGCACACTGCAACCCCCTCATTATTGAAGAGTGTTATGTCCCACCGAATATTGAACATATTTATTGTCGTTTCTCATTAAGAGTACAAGCAAACTCCCTCAAACCTGCTGGTTGTAGTGAACCTACTGTATTCGCTTTACTTGAAGAGTTAGCTGCCACATATAAAGCATGCGGAGGCTATAAAGAATTAGCGATTCGATATTGTAAAAACGTGCTATTGGGAACCTGGCTTTGGCGTAATCAAAATACGGGTAATTCTCAAATAGAGATTAAAACTAGCTCTGGTAATTGCTATCAAATAGCTAACACTCGTCAACTTGCTTGGGATAGTTGTTGGCCTGAAGAGGCTCAGCAAGTATTAGATGAGTTAAGTGAAGAATTACATGTAGCGTTAACAGATCCTGCGGTATTTTGGGATGCCAATATCACGGCAAAGATTGAAACAGCTTTCTGTCAAGAGATCTATCCAAGCCAGTCATTTGGTGAAAAAGTGGCACAAGGAGAGGCATCAAAACAATTTGTTAAAGTTAAGTGTATTGATGGCCGTTATGCCGTTAGTTTTAATTCAGTAAAAATTGGGGCCGCGCTGCAATTAATTGATGATTGGTGGGATGTTGATGGCTCAAAGCGATTACGTATTCATGAGTATGGTGCCGACAAAGAGTTAGGCATAGCGCGGCGCTCACCTGAGTCTCAACAGAGTTTTTATTCGCTGTTTATTAATACTGAGTTTTATCTTAGTGAACTTAAAGATCAAGTTTCTAAAAGGAAACCTCAGATTAATAACAATATTTATTACCTATTTGCTGTTTTGATCAAAGGCGGTTTGTTTCAGAAAAAAACAGAGAAAAAGAAAGCCCAACCACAAAGTGGAAAAAAGATAAAAGCTAAGGGGGATTCTTAATATGGATACCAAAAGGTTTTATTTTACGGTGCATTTTTTACCTAAAGAAGCCAATTTAGCATTACTTATTGGGCGATGTATTTCAATTATGCATGGCTTTATTTGTAAGCGTGATATTCAAGGCGTTGGTGTCAGTTTACCTGCATGGAGCGATGCATCAATCGGTAACGTCATCGCTTTTGTTCATGTTGATAAAACTGTTTTAAATGCTCTTAAACAGCAATCATACTTTCAAGATATGCAAGAGTGTGGGTTCTTTGAAGTCAGTGTCGTTGAGGTTGTTCCCGACGGATGCAATGAGGTTCGATTCAAGCGCAATCAAAATATAGCTAAAATATTTGTTGGCGAAACTCGAAGAAGGTTAAAACGCTTGAAAAAACGAGCTTTAGCGAGAAGTGAAGAATTTAATCCATACAAAAGCCCCAATCCTAGAGAGCGTGACGCATTTCATCGAGTTCCTATAAGTAGCAGGACAAACCAGCAAGATTACATACTTCATATTCAAAAAGGTGTGGTTGAAAAGTGTTATGGAGCATCGTTTAACCGTTATGGATTTGCCACTAACGAGCACTTTGATGGTTCGGTTCCTGATCTATCTTATTTAGTTGGTATTGATTAACCCTTTTTTATGGCCGCATTTTAAGTTTCTGAAATTATTGAATAATAACTTCTACAATTTTGCAAAGGTTAAAAACGCTTGTTTATCGTTATCTATTGATTTTAATTATTAAATTTTGATATGTTGATTGTGACCTGCCGAATAGGCAGCTGAAAAATAGAGTGCCAAAGCACGAGAATAAAACAGACAGTGACCTGCCGAATAGGCAGCTGAAAAGATTAGTTTAGTCGGGGCTTCCGAGCTTGATAGGTGACCTGCCGAATAGGCAGCTGAAAAACGCGATAATTGTGACTTACGAGTCGACTTTGAGATATCTGCCGAAAAGGCAGTTAAGCCTCTTCTCATCCTATGGGAAGGGGCTGTTATTGATTTTTTGTTGCTTGTATTAAATGACTAAACACTTTGAATAAAGGAAATAGTTCTTATGAGTAAGATATTAGATGTTGTGCATAAAAGTGCTGCTGGTCTTCATAAGGCTGGTCTTGTAGATCAAAACGCAATGGATGAGTTTGATGTGCTCTGTTTACAAAAAGAGACGGAGCAACCTATAGATACTAAAACTAGCTACGTCTCTACTGAGAAAAATAAAAGCCTGTAGTGGTCAACTAATATTGGTCACGAGCTTAGAGTTTAACCAAAACAATCGTTCCGATTCATTAAGTGTCAGTCCGCCGTTATATTGGTGCGGGCGAATCTGACAATAATATCCAATTATGTATCGTATTATTTCTTGCTGAGCTTCTGCAAAGTTACGATATCCTGTTGGTGGTATCCATTCTGTCTTAAGGCTCCTAAAAAAGCGTTCCATAGGACTATTATCCCAACAATTCCCACGTAGAGATAAACTTTGTTTGAGCTGATATCGCCATAATAGTTGCCGATATCTTCTGCTTGTATAGTGAGTCCCTTGATCGCTATGGAACATAACACCTTTAGGTTTACCACGACCTTCATAGGCCATCGAAAGCACTTTGCCCGTTAAACAGCTATCAGGTGATAACGACATAGCCCAGCCAATGACTTTACGAGCAAATAGATCAATCACAACCGCTAAGTACATCCAACGGTTACCAGCCGACACGTAGGTGACATCACCAACCCAAACTTCATTCGGAGCAGTGACAGCGAATTGTCGGCCTAGGTGATTAGGGATTTCAATGTGTTCTAGTGTCGCTTTTCGGTATTTGTGCTTAGGTACCTGACAGCTAACTATACCAAGCTCCTTCATCAGCTTAGTGGCACGATAACGGCTTAATGAGATACCTTGCTGACTAACCATATCTGCAATTGTTCTAGCACCTGTCGACCCATTACTTGCAGTGTGTACTTCGCTGACTAGGCTGCGAAGCTTAACCTTATCTGCGTTAATGGTTGTTGGTCTCTTTCTCCAATACTTGTAACTACTACGATGAATACTGAACACTTTGCATAATGTATTTATGCTGTAGCTCTGCCTGAGTTTCTCAATTATTAAGAATTGTTCAGTGAGTCCGACATCAACAGAGCTGTGGCTTTATTTAATATTTCGTTGTGCTCCTGGAGGTGAGCGAGTTTCTTTTTTAACTCTCGAATTTCAATTTGTTCTGGTGATATAGGTGATGCTTTAGGTTGCTTACCTTGTCGCTCTTCTCTCAATTGCCTAACCCACTTATCCATGGTTGACTTGCCCACATTCATAGCTTGAGCGGCTTCAACAATTGAGTAACTCTGATCTAGCACTAATTGAACTGATTCAAGTTTGAATTCTGCGCTAAAAAGTCTTCTTGTACGTTTTTTCATAGTGTCACCTGTCAACTTATGAGGTGATGATATCACCTCTAACTAGGTGGCCAAATTAACTATGCCACTACAATATTTAGCTAACGGTTTATTAAGTTTAATTATTTCCCATTAAATCTTGAGTTAAATGAGAGTCTTTTATAACTCTTGTAATCTGCGGTCTTTAGTTAGGTAACAGTGTAAATACTTCTTTTTCTGTCTAGTTTTACAACTTGTTGCTACTTATCATTTTGGTAGTGATGAAAATTACATTTGATAATCATTTATAACCATTCCTAACGTACCATAATATTTGTTGATACTTCTTAATAGTTAATAATTCGAAATAAGTTTATAAGTTGTCAGTTTGTTACTAATATTCCTGCGTTTTGTCTAAGGTGTTTCAATAATGATTGAATCTGGTTGCGTGGCTACCTGTTCTTCTTCTCATTGTATTAATTGTGATAAGTCGAACCGGCGAGTTTGGAAAGAAGGCTTTTCTGTAAAGCTTAATAATAACGGCAGCTTGGCCTTTTCCGAGTCTGTTCGACTTTATTTACCTGAGGCTGATGAATTTAAAGTTTGTACTGAAAAAGTATTACGACTTCTTTGTGTTTTATTAGAGCATGCAGAAAAGGTTATTTCTAAGGCTGACCTTGAGTCAGTTATATGGAGGGGGACCCCTGTTGGAGCTGGAAGTATTCCCGTTCTTATTAACCAACTGAGAATACTCCTAGAAGACTCCCCGTGGATTGTTGTAACTGCACGAGGGAGAGGTTATATGATATTGGAGAGAAAAAATGAGCAAGTTTGATAATTGTCAGCTTTTAAACAGTGTCTTTATGGATCAAGTGATCTACCTTGGTCAAGATCTTCTCAACTCCAAGGTTGATTATAAATTGGAAGAAATTTACGGGGAAGATGGTGTTATTGGTTATGAGGTGCTAATTGATAACGTCGGTAGTGTTAAAGATAGACTATTTAATGCTGGCCTATTGATGGACCGACTGTTTTATTTTATTGAGCAAAGTGCCTGTTTTTATAAGTCTGATTTTGAAGGTAAAAGTTTGTTTGTAAATTTTGAAGTCTATGAACTTTGCGATTCGAAGTTGCTTAAGAAGATTGTTGAGTTCTCTCAATTATTAAAATCTCGCGGTATGCAATTAGTTTGTGAAATCACAGAAAGAAATTTGTGCGCGCCATGTCGAGTTTATGAACAAGGTTTACTGTTTTTAAAGAAACATTTAGTTCATTTATGCGCTGATGATTATGACTGGGCTCTAGGTGACTATAGAAGTCGGGACTTACTTAGATTATTCAACTCTGTGAAATTGCAAGTTCCAAAGGATGAAGCTTGTTTGGAAGGTTTCTCTAAAAATCTATATTGGAATGATTTTTCAAATAAGTTTGAATTCATTGTCTTCGAACAAATTGAGACTGTGAATCAATTGCATAGTCTCAAATCCTTAGATATTGACCATGGTTATTACCAAGGATATCTATTCGAAAGCAATCGCATCAAGCTTTCAGCATTAGTGTAGTACCTCTCATGAAAAATAATATTAAACTTCAGAGCGTTATTGCTTTGAGCTGGGTGATGTCTGCCTGTTGTGTCGCCTCAAACGATGATATTGAAGTGGGGTTGAAGTTATCTTTTCAACAATACCAAAATAATCTGACTTCACCTAGTACATTTGCTTATGGTTTGTTCTTTAACACCTCCATTAATCAAGATATATCGCTTGAGGCTGGCTTGTATTCTTTTGGTGAGGCGCAAGAGTTAAATGGTAATAAAGGTGGTTTTTTTGTTGGTGAGTTATCAGCGTTATACCATTTTGATTTAAATAATGATGATCCCGATCGCTTTTTTGTAAAAGCGGGGCTATCACCTTGGGTGGGTTATTTGACGACTCCGGCAGATGAAACCAATTATGATTTTGGCTTTTCACCTATTTTGGGTGCTGGATATCAGTTTTCAATGTCGGATGATTGGTCTGGGCGCATTGAGTACCAATATTTTCCGAATTTGGGCAAAGACAATGTTGGTCAGGCTGATTCGCATTTGCTCAGTTTTTCATTTATTTGCTGCTCGGCGCCTAACAAAGTTCATTATAGCAGCGCAAAGCCTGTTATTTACCCCAAGCCTCAAGAGGTGAAAAACCTTACTCGTCATACACCGAAAGTGGATGTAATTAACGTTGTAAAACAAGAAAAAGAGCTCGCTAGCGTCCAGCGAGAAATTTTCGGTTCCTGGTATTTCGATAATAACTCATCGCAACTGCATATCACTTATCCAATGGGTGCATTGAATAAGGCGCGAGAGTATATCCAAAACGATTGTAAGTTGGGCAGCATTAAAGTCTATGGCTATACCGATGGCACTGGCGAGGCTGACTATAACGCTTGGCTCGCTAATAAAAGAGCTAGGCGAGTGAAAGATTATATTAAGGGTGCGCTTGGTGGGCAATTAGGAACTGCAGAGGTGAAAGCGCTTGGAGCGCAAAGAGAGCATGCTTTATTACTTGGTAACGTCGCACCATATGAGCGTCGTGTCGATTATGTATTGTTGTTTAGTTGTAAATAATTACACAAAGGTTAAAAGGTGTACTTTTATGTGTGGTCAATTGTCGTATTCATTAAGAACTTTTTTACTGCTTTTCATGTTAGCTATAATGTCAGTTGGCTGTAGTGATGGTGAACGCAACTTTCTTGATGGCAATCCAGCGGCAATGATTGATGCTGTTGAGTTACTGGTTGGTGATGAAGTCTCTGAGGTCAGTCTTTTTGTCGGTGAAGAACGTAATGTTACAGTCAAAATTTATTATTCCGATGGAACGACAGGGGTCGTTCCTTCATCAGAGTCCGAGCTTACTTTTTCTAATCCTCAGGGGGAGTCTATTGATCCTCAAGCGTTCATCGAATTAGTGCAAAGTGGCGACGATATTCGAATTAAAGCACTCGCACCTTTAAGCGATTTGTTTTTAACGGCCAAGTATACCCGTAATGGAGCTAGCTACGCTTCCCAACCCGTTAAGCTAAATATTTTAAATAGAGAGGTTAAGCGTCTTCAGTTGACGCCACCTGAAGTCTCTTTAGCGAAAGGTTTTAGCCAATACTACACAGTGGCTGGTGTTTACAGTGACAACACAACCAGTATTTTGGATGCATCGGCTGCGTCACTATCGATTGCAGGGAGTTCGAAAGACAAGGACGTCAYCATTGATGGCCATAAAGTGACGGCGACGGCATCGGGTAAGGAAATCACGGTTCAGGCGACATTGATGGCTGATACATCGGTGACGGCGACGGCAGTGATTAACACCACAGCTGCTACGTTAGAGCAAATTGTCCTATCTAATGCGGGTGAGAACCAACCGTTATCAGCAACGGTGACACTAATGAAAGGTGGCGAGCTACCGACACGCGTGTACGGTTTGATGACTGACAGCGTTGTACAGGAACTTGATGCCAGCAACATCACTTACACAACGGGTAATGCTGGTGTGGCGAGTTGGGATGGCACGAGTATCAAAGCCAATGGGGCAGGCGATGCCACTTTATTTGCTCACTATGATGCAGATGGTGATGGAGTAGCTGATTTTGATAGCCAGTCGGTGACGGTTAAGGTATCGGGCGCGAGTGTCTCAAGTCTGAGTATTACACCAGATCCAATTAACCTTCTGCTAGGCAGCAGTCAAGCGATTAAGGTTGAGGCCTTGATGTCAGATAACACCACAGCCGATGTGAGCAATGCTGCGACACTGACGGTTGAAGGTGGCGCGAGTGAGATTGCCTTTGACTCAACGGTGAGCAATTTGCTTATCGGTAAAGCAGGTGTGTCGAATGCCCGCATTAAGGCGAACTTTGGTGGTCTGGATACCTTTGCGGATGTGAATGTGATGGTAGTGGCGTTAGATCGCATCAGCATTAGCCCGAAAGTGGTGACCATGAACGTGGATGACACTCAGGTCTTCAGTGCAACGGCGCATTATGCGAGCGGTCAAACGGCGCAATTAGGTGCGCACGATTTGAGCTGGGTCGTGAGCGGCGATGCAACGGCCACCATAGTAAATGGTGAGCTTACGGTGTCGAGCGCGGGTGATGCCGTGGTGACAGCCACACTTAACAGTGATAGCAGTAAATTTGATACGGCGAACGTGTCAGTGCTATCAGGCTCGGTGGAACGTGTTGAAATGGTGTTAGCGCAAAGCACATTGGCAGTAGGYCAATMTATATCAGCAGTTGCTAATGCATACTATACGAGCGCGCCAGGTGTGCCGGTTGATGTGACAGCAAAAGCCATTTGGGATGTCGAAAACAAAGATGTGGCTTTGGTGATGGGTGGTTATATCCGTGGTGAAGCGGTCGGTGACACTAAAATCAAGGCAAGCTTTGGTGGTGTGCCAAGCAGTCAAGTTGCGCTGAGCGTGACGAATAAAACATTGGATAGTATCCAGTTAGTGCCGGGTAATATCACATTGGGTAAAGATCAAAGCCAATACTACACAGTGGCTGGTGTTTACAGTGACAACACAACCAGTATTTTGGATGCATCGGCTGCGTCACTATCGATTGCAGGGAGTTCGAAAGACAAGGACGTCATCATTGATGGCCATAAAGTGACGGCGACGGCATCGGGTAAGGAAATCACGGTTCAGGCGACATTGATGGCTGATACATCGGTGACGGCGACGGCAGTGATTAACACCACGGCGGCAACGCTAAATGGGGTGATTTTAGTTGAAGAAGGAGAGACGACACCATTAACCGCTAAGACCATGCTTATTGGTACAACCCTCAAAGTTAAACTTATCGGTGTCATGTCAGATGGTACATTACAGGAGTCTTTATCTGGCGATGTGTACTTTGCCACTAATGATAGCCAAGTAGTTAACAACGTTATCTTGACCAATCAAACATTCACTGCCAATAAACCTGGCTCTACAACTATTTATGGTGATTATGACGTAGATGGAACAGGTACGAAAGTGCTGACGTCGCTTAACAAGCCATTAATTAACGTTCCATCTGCAACAGTCGATAGTGTCGAAATCACCACTTCAGATGCTGATAGAACGTTTGCGGAGGGGGTAACAGTACCTTTACGTGCAGTTGCTCACATGAGTGATAGCTCTGAAATAGATGTTACATCAGCATCACTATGGCGCTCGGATGACACAGGTGTTGCTGAATTTGCAGACGTAACCTTTAAAAACTATGTCTATGGTAAAGCAGCAGGCGATGCAAATGTGACGGTGACTTTTGGTGGAGAGACTGACACCAAGGTCGTTAACATCACAGATGCTACTTTATTGAATATATCTATTGAACCTGAGGAAACATATATTCTTGATGGTGAACAGTTGCAATATAAAGCAATAGGGATATTTGATAATGGAGATGAAGTTGATCTCACTGAGCAAGTCACCTGGACGACAAGTGGTATGTACGCGCAATTTGGAACCACACCAGGACTGCTTACAGCTCATTCCTCGGGTCGCTACTCCATTACCGCTCTAAAGGACACGAGTTATGGATTTGCGGCTGGTTCTGGTGTACTTCATGTAGCCAACGAACAAATTGTTAGCGCTGTTTACAATTCGCTTTCGCCTATTCCTACTACAAGTTCTTCTATGGAGGCAGCTAGCTTGTCAGCGGGAGCCGAATTACAGCTATATGCATCTGTGTATTACAGCGATTTTACTCTCGTGGATGGAACGAAATCGGTTAAATGGCAGGTAGTGCCTCTAAACACAACTGATTTAATTGGTTTTGTTGATGATGATGGTGTTTTTCATGCACTGAAAGAAGGTAAAGCTGAAGTTTATGCGACATATGGCGGAAAACGTACTTTTTATCCTATACAGATTGATGTTACCGCAGCTGAGCTGACAGGGTTAACAATTAACCCGACCGCACCATCTATTGCAGTGGGCCAAAGTCAGCAATTTACTGTATGGGGTGAGTACTCAAACGGTATACCAAAAGATTTGACACAACTCGCGACTTGGGAGCTCCAAGATGCTTCAGGTAACTCGACATCATTAGCGACCTTAGAAAGCCCAAAAGGGCTGGTGAAAGCAAATGGTGAAGGTGATGTTGTTGTCAAAGCAACGGTAGGCTCAGAGTCTGTCACAACTCCGCTAGATATCACAGCGCTAAAACTTTTGGATATTCAGCTGAATAATAATGAGACTTTAATTATACCGTGGGGTATAGAAGTCGCGGTTCCAATTCAATGTTTATACTCAGATGGCCTAATTCGTAAGTGTGACATCGCTGCTACTGGTTTTACCTTCCATTCAGATAGGGATTCCGTAGTGAGCTGGGTTGGAACGAGTGGTAAGGTTAAGGCTAACACTAGCTCCGACACTACATATCTATCTGTGTCATGGTCTGATGGTACCAATACTGTTGATTCAAATCGACTCAGTGTTGCTGCTCTAAGTGCCTCCATCAAAAGTGTCAAAGTTGAACCAGATGTGGCTGAAATACATAAAGGCTTAACACAATCGTTTACAATAAACGTCACTTTCAGTAATGAACAGACAAGTATTGACGTACCCGCAACAAGCTGGCGCTCTCTTGATACTGATATTGCTACAGTTTCAAATAGTGGTGTTGTCACAGCAGAATCGGAAGGGGTAACTGAAATTGAAGGGTGCTACAGCACAGAATGTGGCAGGGCCTTCATTGTGGTTAAAGATAGAAAGCTCTCTTACCTAACAATTATTAACACTGCTTCGTTTAATGTTCATGAACTTACCACTATGAGAGTTACCGCGACGTATGAAGATGATCCTACTGGCGTTGTAGATGTTACCGATAAAGTGGTTTGGGAGACAGATTTATCTGAAGTAGTGGTCGTGGGCGGTCAAGCTTATGGACTAAAAGCTGGAGATACTGACATCACTGTACACTTTGGTGGGAAAGAGATAACAGAAACTGTTACCTTAATTGACCCAATCGATGACTTTGTTGTGACAGTTGTTAGCACGGAAGTCTTTGTCGGCGATACCGTAGATTTTACTGCAAAAATCGTCTCACGACTTGGTGTGGATACCGATGTCCGCAGTTCATCTGTATTAACCGTTGCGCCCTATACTGACTCAGGTCTAGAGTGGAATAGTGGCGTATTAACAGCATCGGCACAAGGTAATGGTCGGTTCCGTGTATCTTTTAATGGCATGACGAAAGAGGCGTCAGTGCTCATTAGGTATGTGACACTTGGTAAGAGTGGGCTTTGGTATGGTAGTGACTCATATATACAAAAAGGTGAATCGATCCCTGAGGCGCAGGCTTACTGTTCATATTGTACTCATCAAGATTTTGATTACGTGTGGATTGTAGATATGAATCACGATGATCATTTTGATATCAGTACATCCGCTGGGGACCATGTATACAAGCAAGATGCTTTTGCACCTAGCCTTGAGGAGTACGGGAAGGTGGTTCGTTTGATTGCGAGTCATGATGAGGTAAATGAAAATATCATCAATACATATGAGCCACCCGAGTTATTACGAGTGCTTGAAGTGGAATCTACTAGTAGCTACGTCACTCCAGTAACCTTTTATGAGGTTGGAGGAACTTATGGCGTTGTTAGCAACGATTATTCTTATAACTCTATTACTGGTAGGGGGGATCACTTTTTTGTAAATTATTTGAATTCAACCGGAACGGGCCCAAAGCGGTTTTGGTATAACGGTAATAGGTCTATTGTAGTTGAAACCTATGACGAGGGATTCAAAGCTTTCGGTGGCAGTAGTTATGGTGGGGTAATGCCCGCCGGCACTCAGTCAGCGCTTGATAGTGCAAATGGTGTTGAAATCTACGCCAGCAAATACTTCGGCTTTGCTGCTGTAGATGGAAGTGGCGAGTTACTTACAGAATGGCAAACTGAGAGCACATCAAAGTCGGGTTCGGACATGAATTTCGATGACCTCAAATCAAAAATGACATCGCCAATTACTAGTATCGAAGTAAATAAATGGGGCTATGCAGCTATTCTTGAGAATGATACCGCTGTGGTTTGGGGGGCGAATATTCAAAATGCCAATTACAAAGGCGATGGAGAAACCTATGCAAATGTAAAGGCTATATATCCATCGATACAAAACGACTTTTTAATAAAGCATAATGATAACACCACGACAATAGTAGGGCCTAGTGCAAGTGCTGTACCGTCATCAAGTCAAAGCATCTTAGACTCTGGTGATTTTATACAGGTTTGCCCACTGTTAGATGGTTTTGTGGTACTGATGGAAAATGGTATAGCTCTGCCAATTGGTTTAAATCAAATTACCAATACATCAGATTATGGAATGTTACTTCAAAGGCTAAATTCATATAGAAATGTGTCTATCAATGGTGTCTCTGCATTACATTGTGGCAGTATACGTAGCATTGGTGAGGTAATGGTAGAGCTAGATGATGGACGTTTGTTGAATTTGTCAAATGGTGGAGCGGATGAGTTAAATGACGTTGAGGCACTTGTTAAAGTGAATGGGGATGGTTTTGTAGGGATAACTGCTGGTGCAACACTTGAAAGTTACATGGATACTTATCCAACCGCAACGATAGATTCGTTCAACATGCATGGTTCTGTCGAGGAAGTTATCACGTTTGGAGCAAATATATTTGATGCAAATTTGATAGTTAAGGCTAATGGAATATATTATTTTAGCGTAGACAGTTCAGCAGTGGACGTTCTTGGTGAGGCTTCTGATATCATTGAAATTCATTCCAGCTACGATGGAGCGTTAATTGTATTTAAAGATGGTGTATCTAAGATTATAAGGACAAGCCCTGCGGAGCTTATAGGTGCTAATAGCAGCTTCAAATCAGAATCAATAACTTCGAACTAGCTATGATAGTGTCGAGCGAGTATTTTTAATAATATAGCGGCAGTTCAGTTTAACTAAGCTGCCGCTTTTTTCATTAATTATTGAAGAATACTATTCGCCTACTCGCTTTAATGCGCTGTTTAGCTTAGTGACCTACAGTCTTTTCAGATTCTCGTTGCAATACTGTTAAAGAGCATTTAATCTCAATTTATGGTTCATAAGATACCTTCATATTAATGCCAGTAAAGTTCGATATTCTTTTGAAGTCGTTTCGCTCTAGAGTTGGTGCTACACAGGAAGAGTTCGTTGAACTGTTGCAGCGCCAGCCTGAGTATGAACGTTTAACCGCAGTGTCCTACCATCGATGGGAGTCGGGTAAGGTCAGTCCACCGTTAAAGAAACAAGCACAAATATTACTTTTATTGAACGCAAATACTGAATTGGCGGAATTATGTGCCAGTTCTATTGTTTTTTTACAAAGCTTTAAAAAACAGCTCAGTTTACGCTGGGGGGGGAGTTTTGAGGGGGTTGATAATTGCTACGACTCTATTTTTGAGGAGCATATAGCAATTAAAGATGTTTCGGGTTATGACAACTTTCCTGAAGAAGCTAAGGCATTACAGGCCAAATTATATGATAATTTTGATGAGAATATACAAATCAATATTGAAAAGCTATTACAAGATAGTTCAAGAAATTTTGCATTCATTGCCCAACAAAATGAAAGGTTATATGGGCAGCTTGCTTTTCATCTTATCAGTCCTTTGAAACTTCAAGATTACTTTGAGCAGATGCATTATAACGTTATCAACCCAACCCTAACCATGGCTGAAAATAATGAAAAAGAAGATGTTTTGTTTTTATCTTCTTTCCACTCATCAAAAAAATCGGTGTATTTATCTTTTGTTAAAATATTGATAGAGACAACTTTAACTTTTACGAAGATACCAAAATATACCTTTTTCAGGCTTTATAGCGCCCCTTTCAATAATTTATTTGTTGAAAATTTTAACCCTATTCTTATATCTACAGGGGGGAGAAATTATGCGCGAGTTAAGTTACATAACAAAAATTATGACTGGCTTGGCTACCTCATCCCCACACACTTACTACTGCTAGGTTACGGCTCGGTTTTAGAAGAGCTTTCATTTTAAAAACTCAATTTGATTGACTTAATAACCTAATATCACCCGATAACGCGCGAAAATCTATTGTAGTGGCATAGTGAATTTGTCCACCTAGCTCTAATTAGATGCATGTTGTTTTATTACAAATAAGGATTTGTCAGCTTATGGTTATATTTTATGTCTGGATATGATTATATCTTTAAGTTAAGTGGTTGAAACTCGGCTAAGGGTTATGTCAACTTATGCTTGCAGCGACAGTAATGTCGCTGAAAGCGTGCATTGGTATTAGATAAGTAGAGTTAACTTTGAAATTCTGCTGAAAATGATTAAAACCTCTTCTCATTATGCGGGGAGAGGTTTTTATAGATTGATAAGATAGGTGGGCAAGGTAGTATTGCGCAGCAAGGTGGGGGGAGTAGTGGTACCAATGTAAGTGGTGGGGGCTACAGCCCAGAAAGTGAATGTAAGATGTCGTGTCACGGTGCTGATGTTAGTGGTCACCGCCAAGGAACTGATGCCGAGTTGCTACCCTTGTATATAACGGCTATGGGAATTGAAATTCTAGTCCCTATCCTCCCCAAGGCCTTAACAATAACCAAGGCTGACAAGCTTGCTGATGCTGGTGAGGCGGGACTCAAGATACTGAGAACTAGTGATGATGCGGTTAGTACGCTGCAATACGCAAGCACTGTCAGTAAGCAGAAGCAAATGAGGCATATTGCAGGAACTGCTCCAGCAAACAAAAGCTACCTTAATTCGTTAGATGATGCTCAGAAAGTGTTAGATAATTTTAATTCGGGCAACTATAAGCTAATAAGCGAGAACATAAAGCAAAGTACGGTTACTATACGGATTGAAAGTGTGTCTGGTAGGTATATTAATATTGGAAACCCTAACGGTTTACCCGATGTAAATAAGGCTACAAATGTTTTTATGATTCAGTCACTGAAATCACCTAAAATCGTCCCGGTGAATCCTAATAAGGCACTATGAATAGAATGAATGTTAATCAAATCGAGTTGTTATTATCAGTACAAAGAGCACTTTTATTTAGTGTTACACCGAATATAAGGTTGATTTTTATTGAAATGCACGCAGATGATTCTTTGAAAATGCTGGCGTATGTTGACTCTGAGCCAACTGAAGATGAATTAGATTTATTGTACTCTGCGGCAGGAGAGGTTTGTGGAGACTTTGTTGGACTCAATGAAAGTGATGTTCAGTTTATTGTTAGTGCTGAGAACTTTGAGTCCCTAAAAAAACTAAAGCACTTGGTGTATGCTAGAGCGGAGTGATATGAGTGTATAAAGCTTGACTAAAAACCCAGTTTAACTAACTGGGTTTTTCAACAATACTAATAACCTTCAATCTCCACCACTTCAACTATCCAACTCCCTATCAGCAAGCATTAGACGGTTTTAAATTGCTACTAAGGCAAAAAATACATAGACACCCATAGTTAATGGCATCAATCGTGACTTCCTACTAAGCTTGATTTGAGCATTAAACAAGGAGGTTATGATGCCGCGCCCTCGTAGAAACCAAATTAGTCTTGAAGACACCCCTTATTATCATTGCTGTAGCCGCGTGGTTCGCCGCGCCTTCTTATGTGGTGATGATAAATACACAGGTAACAACTATGACCACAGACGTGGATGGATTGAATCACTCATTCTTGTATAACATGGCCACCCATTATAACTGGTTAAATATTAAACACTGAACTAGGCTTTATTTACCCTTTTAAAATGGTACTTGAAGATGGCTAGACCAAGACAAACCCTCGTGAGCTTAGAAGATACGCCTTACTACCACTGTTGTTCGCGTGTGGTACGTAAGGCGTTTTTGTGTGGTTTGGAAGCTTAACATGGCCACCCATTATAACTGGTTAAATATTGAACGCTGAACTAGGCTTTATTTACCCTTTTAAAATGGTACTTGAAGATGGCTAGACCAAGACAAACCCTCGTGAGCTTAGAAGATACGCCTTACTACCACTGTTGTTCGCGTGTGGTACGTAAGGCGTTTTTGTGTGGTTTTGATAAATCGACAGGTGAAAATTTTGAGCATCGCCGTGAGTGGGTTGATTCACGTATTGTAGAATTGGCGACCATTTTTGCGATTGATATTTGTGCTTATGCAGTGATGAGTAATCATTTACATGTGGTGTTAAAAGTTGATGCTGATAAAGCGAAGCTCTGGACAGATAAAGAGGTGCTGCTCCAGT
>NZ_LZFV01000046.1:0-414645 GCF_001675935.1 Shewanella sp. UCD-FRSSP16_17 | reverse complement strand
AGCATTGCCCGGTAGCTACGTTCGGAATCGATAACCGCTGAAAGCATCTAAGCGGGAAGCGAGTCCTAAGATGAGTCATCCCTAGGAATTTAATTCCTCTAAAGAGCCGTTCGAGACTAGGACGTTGATAGGCAGGGTGTGTAAGCGTTGTGAGGCGTTGAGCTAACCTGTACTAATGACTCGTGAGGCTTAACCATACAACCCAGATGAGTTTTTATCTGAGTTGATGGTAACTAGATTTATTACTTACTGTTGAAGGTAAGACTTAGTGAAGAATTTAAAGCGCTTAATAAAGTAAAACACTCAAACAGCTTTCCGAATTTAGTTAATTGCGATAAGCGATTAACAACCAAATTTGCTTGGTGACAATAGCATTGTGGTACCACCTGATCCCATCCCGAACTCAGTAGTGAAACGCAATCGCGCCGATGATAGTGTGGGGTCTCCCCATGTGAAAGTAGGTCATTGCCAAGCGCCTAATTTCTCTTTTAAGAGAGTCGAGAAAGCCCTGACTTAATAGTCAGGGCTTTTTTCGTACATAGCTAGTCAAAATTTAGTACAGCGAAAGATAGTGTGGACGATATGCCCATGTGTAAGAAGCTCATCACCAAGCGCCTAGTTTCTCTTTAAGAGAGCAGATAGCCCGTTACTGACGTAACGGGCTTTTTTGTGTTTGTTAAGTGAATTGTGTAGCGTAAGACAGTGTGGACAATGTGCCCATGTAAAAGTAGGTCATTGCCAAGCGCCTAATTTCTCTTAATTGAGAGCAGATAGCTCGTTACTGACGTAACGGGCTTTTTTGTGTCTGTAATTTAAGAATACATCCTCGGAAACAAAGCTAAAGCTCAATTTTAGACTCATCAACTGCTGATAGTGTGATTGATATGTCCATGTAAAAGTAGGCCATTGCTGAGCGCTTAATTTTTTTTTATGAGAGCAGATAGCCCATTACTCACGTAACGGGCTTTTTTGTGTTTGATCATTGAGGCAGATTGTTGAGAAAGTTATTCTCATTTTTGTGTGAGCTCATTATGAGCACTGGTAGATTTTTCCTCACAATGTGTCACTTAAGCAAACGAAATTTCTTATTTGTGTTTTTATCTAATAGCTAATTAATTCGTATATAAAAATGCTGGAAGAGCGTTAATATCCCTTAATAATCAGACAAATGTATTATGTTTTGGTTAAAGTCGTTTTTATAGTTGTTGATTGTGTTTGTCTTTAGTATGTTATCAATGCGATACATTCTTATTAACAACTAACGGTGTACATTTGCCAAAGCGACCTTCTTTTTCACTATCGTTCTTAGTGCCATTTTTCTTATGTTCTCTGTACTTATTATTAGTTAGCGGAGAGTTTTACTATGAGAGAGATGAATTACGTTCAGAGGTCGCAGCAAGAGAGACTAAACAGATTCAGAAAGATCTATTTAGGATGATCCATGTGGTAGAGTCCGCTCTGTCTGTACAAGATATTTCGAGAATTGAGCAAGAAGTATCCTTAGTTTCTACTGATAGCCATATGATGGTGTATGTCATTCTTGATGCTTCTAGTAGGATCAAGTTTGCTAACCATGTAATTTGGCGAGAAAGTGATGCGCAGAATGTTGTTGAAGGTTATTCAAACGATATTCATCAACAAGTTGTTGCCGATGGTGAGTCTTTTATCAAGGTCAATAAAGACCGTTTATCAATTCAAGCTTATTACCCTATTAACACATCTTCTAATTACAGCTACTCAAGTGCTGTAGATGTGATTTATCTAGAATATGATATTTCTTCACTTATTGCTGATGCATCAGATCAGTTACAAAAGCGCTTTGTTTTCATTTGGGGAGCAGGTGGCTTACTTGTCGTATTTTTCTGTTGGGCTTTATATTGGCTATTAGTCAGACCGGTAAAGCAATTAACTACAAGAGCAAAAAATGTTCTGCAATCTAAACCAKATAACACGAGAATTAATTGTCTAGTTGAAGAGGTGTATAACCTTGGCGAATCGTTATTACAGGCCGAAAAGCTAATTCAAGATAATAACCAAAAGGTGACCAACTCTGAGCAGCGTTGGCTGTATTCAATCAGTGCTAATAATAATGGCATATGGGATTGGAATACCCAGACGAATGAGGTCTTCTTATCTGATAATTGGAAAGAAATATTAGGTTATGAGACGAATGAAGTTACAAATAATTATGACGCGTGGGAATCTAGATTGCACCCAGATGAGAAAAACACTGTACTACGCGCTATTGAGCAATGCTTAGCTAATAAAACCGATCACTATGAAAGCGTGCACCGGTTACTCAATAAAAGTAACGAGTACATATGGGTGCTGGATATAGGACAGATTATTCAGTGGGATGACAAAGGTAATCCGATTCGCATGATTGGGTCTATTACTGATGTCACTGCAGAGCTGCAGAATCAAAAAATTACTGTAGAGCGCCAAAGTCATGCTGGTGTGTCTGATATTAAAGATCGTGAAGCATTAGCAAATGAACTATTTGATTTACAGGCTTATGCACGTAAGTCTGGTCAGTATTGCACTATGATGCTAATTAATTTGAGCAATATTAAGCTGGTTAATGAAGCTGTTGGCGAGCAATTGAGTGACAGATTATTAATGCAGATATCAGCACGATTAGCGGGGGCTTTTGCAGGAAGTTGCTTATTGAGCCGCTTAGGTGATGATGAGTTTGTTATTGCAGCTAAAAACTTAGGGGCGAACTTAGAACATGCTAACAAACGGGCTTTAGCGTTAGCGAGCGAAGTCAGGCAAGTTGTTGGACGAAGCTTTAATCTCTCAGGACAAGACTTTTCTGTTTTTACTCAAATCGGCATGGTGGTATTTGATGGTAAGGAGTCTTTAGACCCGAGTCAGTTATTATCTAGGGCAGATACTGCTTTAGGTAAAGCAATTGAGAGTCCCAATAACAGTTGCGTGTTACATAGTTTGCAACTAGATGGAAGTCATCATGAACCTCAAAAGCTTCATCAAGAATTAAAGAAAGCCATTAAGCTCAATCAAATGTCTTTAGTGTATCAACCTGTTGTTGATATTGATGGTAATACAGAAAGTGTCGAAGTACTGATGCGTTGGCATCATCCTGAGTTCGGTTACATTAGTCCTAAGCAGTTTATTCCAGTCGCAGAGCTGTCTAACTCTATTTTTGAGCTTGAATTATGGATGTTAGATGAAGTGTGTCGTTTCATCGATAGCTTGCACAATACAGAACTTTCTTGTCCTTGTTTTTCGATCAATATTTCCTCGAGGCACTTTCATCAAGATATGTTTGTCAGTGTTATCCAATCAAAAATTGAGTCTAGAGGTGTAAAACCGGAATATATTCAATTGGAGTTGTCAGAGGGTATCTTTTCGATTAATCCAGTGACGGCGAAAGCTAAAATACAAACGTTGCAACGTTTAGGTGTCAGAGTCGCTTTGGATGACTTTGGCTCAGGATTGTGTCCGCTATATCGCTTACATGGGATCCATTTTTCACAAGTTAAGTTTGCAGCGAGTTATATCAACGATATTACGATTTCTGAAGACTCGAGAAACATATTCACCTCATTGGTTAATATGACTACAGAGCTTAACTACCCAGTCGTGGTAAAACAAATTGAAGACCGACAGCAATTAACCACACTCAGTCAGCTGAAGAGTAATCTATTCCAAGGATATGTGATTAGCCGACCGCTAACTCAACAGGACATAAAACACCTTCTAGAGTCAGAGTTGACCTTAAGTGTGGTTTGGAAGGTGCCTTTTAATGCCTTGTCTTAGTGCCTAATTCAATACTGATTTAAAAAAGTGACTAAGCTACGTAGTGCTTGGTTGCGTGCCTCATCTGCTTCGACAAAGACTTCATGACGACAGTTAGCAATCCTTTTTATCTGGCAAAGGTTATTCTCAGCTCTATTTTGCGCCATGTTATCGACAATTTCATCATCTAGCGCTTGGAGTATCAGGATTGGCTTAATGCTTAATGCTGCTGCATTTATTGCGCGCTCTGCGGCATCAATTGCTTCAAGTAACCAATGATTAGTGGGTGAGCCTAGTTGAATTTCAGGGTGTTGAGCAAACACATCTACAATCTGTTGGTACCTTGCTTGACTATGTGTCAGATGGTTTTTTTCGAACTCAACTGCTTGGTAATTGGTACCGCCGAGTACGTAGTTAGGCTGTTTATTTGGTTGTTTTTCATTGTAAGTATCTAATAGTGTTGCCAATGAGCGGATGAAAGCCTTATTAAATGGCAACTTTATTCCATACATGGGGGCGGAAAACACAGCAGCATTAAATACTGTCGGATGTTGCTGCATATATAAGGTTCCAATTGTTCCCCCCATTGAGTGGCCAACTAAATATAAATCTTGGTGCGCTTGGGGCTTTACCACTTGCTCAACGAAGTCATTTAGATCATCAATGTATGTTTGGAACTTATTAATATGCCCTTGATGCTTGTTGGTGGTTGTTCGAGTTGAAAGCCCCTGACCTCTATGATCGAGAATATATAAACTAAAGCCTTGTTGATAAAGATCGAACATTAGTTCTTTGTACTTCAAATAGCTTTCAACTCGACCACTGCTTATTACAATCGCTTTGCGACTATGTGGGTGAATAACATGAGCATAGGCGATGGAGATGTTCTCTTTGATCATGGTGGATTGCGTGACTGTTTGCCAGAATGCTTGTTGTTGATCGCTATTGAGTTGTTGTTCTGACGAAAAATACAAATCACTCACCTTTGGTTATCTGAGAATATATCGATATAAGATTGGGGCAGTGTAGCAAACTAACAGATGATATTTTAGTGAAAGTGATGTGTTGCGAGGAAACTTGCTATATTGACTGGTTTAGAGAACCAGTCAATATAGCGTTGACTTAGTTAAGCTTGTTTTTGTTGTTCCGCTATAAACTCATTTACTTTTTGCTCTAAAATTTCCATGGTGATTGAACCATTTTCTAGTAACGCATCGTGAAATAATCGAATATCGAAGTCTTCGCCTAATGCTTCTTCCGCTTTATTGCGTAAACGCTTAATCGTGAGCTCACCGATTTTGTATGATAATGCTTGTCCTGGCCATGAAATATAACGGTCGATTTCTGTAGTCACATTGTGCATTGATAGCGCAGTATTACTTGCCATAAAGTCAATGGCTTCCTGTCTTGTCCAACCTTTAGCATGCATGCCAGTATCGACGACAAGTCTTGCAGCGCGCCACATTTCATATGTTAAGCGACCAAAATTACTATACGGGTCTTGATAAAAACCTGCTTCAAGGCCGAGATATTCAGAGTATAGCCCCCAACCTTCACCAAATGCAGAGATATAACTGTATCGTCTGAAGTTAGGTAAATCAGTTAGCTCTTTGTTTAATGATATTTGTAGATGATGACCCGGTACAGCTTCGTGTAAGGTGAGTGCTTCCATTTCATAAAGTGGACGCTTATCTAAGGCATAAGTATTGACCCAGTAATAGCCTGGCTCATCGTCTCTATTGGAGCCAGAGTAGCGACCTGTTGTGTACTTAGGCGCTATTTCCGCAGGTACTGGCTTAATACCATAAGGCGTGCGGGGTAGCGTTGCGAAGTATTTAGGCAATACGGCATCGGCTTTTTTGGCAATATAAGCCGCTTCTTTTAATAGTTCTTCTGCCGTTTTGGGGTAGAACTGAGGATCTGTACGTAAAAAGTGTAAGAAGTCAGCGAAGCTGCCTTCAAACTCAACATCTGATATCACTTGTTCCATTTCCGCTTTGATTCTCGCCACTTCCTCAAGACCGAGCGCGTGTACTTCATCAGCTGTCATATCCAGAGTTGTGTAGTAAGCAACTCTGTTTTGATAAAAAGCTTTGCCATTAGGTAGATCGTTAGCAGCAATCGAGGTTCGCGCATTCGGGATATATTCTTGCGTCATAAAGTCAAAAAACTGCTGATACAAGGGGAGCACTTGTTCACTGACCACTTGTTTGCCTTTTTTCTCAAGTTTCGCTTTTTGCTCAGCAGTAAAGTGACTTGGAAATTGGGTAAATGGTTTGAAGTATCGACTTTGCTCTACAGGCACAATGTACGCGCTAATGCTGTCTTCGAACCCTGTTAAGGTCGCTTTAGCTGGTGTAATACCACTACTTAGCCCTTGTTTTAGCCAAAAGGTCTGTTGAGCAAAGTAATTTGATAACGCTGCTAATTTGGTTAAGTAGTTTGCATAATCTTGAGTTGTGTTGAATGTGGCATTAGCCATAGATGCGACATATGCATGGAAACCACTTTCTGCCGTTATTGGTAGGTAATGATCTTTATAACGGTATAAATCAACCTCATTTTGCAGTTGGTATTGTAGCAACTGTGCATTTATCTTACCTGTTGCCGATAGCGTGTTTTGGTCAAGTTGCTTTAAAGATGAAAGGAGTTCTTGCTGACGTATGTTTTTGGCTGCCAGTGTCTCAGGTGACAAGTCGGGTAGTTGTGAAGCTTTGGATTCATCACCAAGTGAATAAGCGAGCTGAGGAGAAAAATCTAAGTTAACTTGCCAGGCTTTATCTATAATTGATTGAAGATCCATGTCTTCAACTTTTTTGCTGGCTGAGACATTTTGCGTTTCGCTTGCGACTTCTTCACTTTTGTAATTATCGCCAAGATAATATTGGGCTTTTGAGCCAGTGGTCATTTTGCAGCCAGTTATTGACAGCATGATTATCGCGGGCAAGATTAGCTTACGCATGTTGTATCCCTATGTAGACTTTGAATTTTGGGTTAAATTTCTCAGTTACAACATAACAATTCAACAGTTAGCACGCTAGCGGTTCAGGCGGAAATATTTGTTACTGATTGTACTATTTAGGCGATTAAAACGTCATTTTTTTGTGGAGGCGTGTTAAACTTCGCCATGCTAGATGTTCATTATAAAGAAAACAGATTTAGCTTAAAAAATTAATAGGGGTTAATAATGATCAATACATCCATTCCATTAGTTGATTTGCATCGTCACTTAGATGGCAACGTTAGAGTCAATACCATTTGGGAGCTCGGACATCAGCATGGAATTAAGCTGCCTGCACAAACGTTAGAAGCTCTTGCTCCGTTTGTTCAGATCCAAGGTAAGGAAAACAGCTTAGTCGCTTTTTTAAAAAAGCTGGATTGGATGGTAGCTGTATTAGCGGACTTAGATGCAGTCAAACGTGTCGCATATGAAAATGTCGCAGATGCAGCGATATCAGGATTAGATTATACCGAGTTACGCTTTAGCCCGTATTATATGGCAATGAATCACAATTTACCGATTGAAGGTGTGGTTGAGGCTGTCATTGATGGTGTCAAAGCAGGTGTGAAGGAGCACGATGTTAAAGTTAACCTTATTGGCATTATGTCGCGTTCGTTTGGTCAAGAAAAATGCCGCTTAGAGCTTGAAGGTCTGCTTGCTCACCGTGATGCATTAGTTGGTATGGATTTAGCCGGAGATGAATTGGGTTTCCCTGGTGACTTATTTAATGAACATTTTAAATTAGTCCGTGATGCAGGCTTACAGATTACAGCACATGCTGGTGAAGCTGCTGGTGCAGAGAGCATGTGGCAAGCGATTCAAGAGCTAGGTGCGACTAGGATAGGGCATGGTGTAAATGCTATTCATGACCCTAAGTTGATGGAGTATTTGGTTAAACACTCAATAGGTATTGAATCTTGCCCTACCAGTAACTTACATACTTCTACAGTGGCTGATTATGATGCTCACCCATTTACGCAATTCTTAGATGCGGGTGTATTGATTGGACTCAATACCGATGACCCTGGTGTGAGCAATATTGATATTCAGCATGAATATCGTATTGCCAAGTCTGAACTTAACCTATCTGATGAGCAAATTGCCCAAGTACAACGTAATGGCGTTGAAATGGCATTTTTATCAGACAGTGAAAGAAAAGCACTATACGCATCAAAAAAGTAATGAATGTTTAGATAATAAAAAACCGCTGAAATCAGCGGTTTTTTTGTTTTCATTTCCGTGTATTAGATAACACGTGAGAACTGTTGTTGACGTGCTTTTTGACGATAATAAACATCAAAACACATACAAATATTACGAATCAATAAACGGCCTGTAGGGCTAATTGTTAGTTTACGATCTGTAATATCAACCAGTTTGTCATCGATGAAGGTTTGTAGCAGCTTTAAGTCTTCTGCAAAGTATTCTTCAAAGTTCAAGTCAAATTGCTGTTCAATTTTAGTTAAATCTAAATCGAAGTGACAGATCATTTGCTTAATGACGACACGGCGAATTTCGTCATCACGATTTAAGCTACAGCCTTTCCACAATGCATGACCAGTTTCATCAATTGACTCGTAGTAAGGGCGAATATCTTTCTGGTTTTGAGCGTAACAATCACCAATCTGGCTGATTGAAGAAACACCTAAGCCCAGCAAGTCACACTCTTCTTGCGTTGTATAACCTTGGAAATTACGGTGAAGCTTACCTTCGTTTTGTAGCTTAGATAACTCGTCGTCAGGCTTAGCAAAGTGATCCATACCAATGAACTGATAACCTGCAGAGGTCAATGATTCAATGGTTTGGTGCAGCATGTCGAGCTTTTGCTGTGGCGATGCCATATCTTCATCTTTAATTTTACGCTGTGCTGCAAAACGAGACGGTAAATGAGCATAGTTAAAGATTGATAAACGATCAGGTGATAGCTCAATAACACGTTGAATCGTTTCAGCGAAAGTTTCTGGTGTTTGATGTGGTAAGCCGTAAATTAAATCGGCATTAGTAGACACAAACCCCATGTCTTTTGCTTTAGCCATTAGGTCAAAAATGAATTTCTCATCTTGCTCACGGTTAACAGCAACTTGTACTTTTTTATTGAAGTCTTGAACACCAATAGAAATACGATTAAAGCCAGCTTCTTTAAGTGTATCCAACATCGATAGTTCGATTTCACGTGGATCGACTTCAATTGAGAACTCGCCTTCATCAGCAAAGTTAAAGTGACTTTTTATTAATTTAGACAGGGTTAAGATTTGCTCTGGGTTTAAGAATGTCGGTGTACCGCCACCCCAGTGCATTTGAGTCACGGTGTAGTGTTTGAATAAAGGAGCGCGTTTTATGATTTCGCTGGCAAGATATTCAATATACTGATCAGCCTTATGAGCATGACGAGTAATGACTTTATTACATCCACAGTAATAACAAAGCTTGGCGCAGAAGGGGATGTGAATATATAAAGACAGCTTATCGCTTTTACTGGTTTCGATAGCAGATAGTAGGTTTTGCTCAGTAAAAGTATCATCAAACTCTAATGCCGTTGGATACGACGTATAGCGTGGACCACTGTAGTTATATTTTTCGATCATCGACTGATCCCAACTTATTTGTGTGGGYTGCTTCAAGGCGCGTCCTCCGAGTAAATTAGCAATAGACGAAGTATGCAGCCATCTTTGACAAAAAACCTTGAACTACGTTGTAAATTTGAAACTTGATGTTGCTAGAAAGGCCATATTTAGCCAGAAAGCTGTGAAGTTTTGTGAATTTGTGCAATGGCTCACAGCCTTAGCTACGCACTTGGGGCAGAAACCTGCCTCATATTAACTTATTGATAATAATGAGACTTGTTATCAAATAGAGGTCTTAGTCGTTAATAAACTCTAATGCACGAAATGAAATTGTGTGATTTTTTTTGCATCATCCAGTATGCCTTGTTCCAGTTTAGCTTCAGATTTCATCCGCGCTAAATCTAGCTTCATTCGCTGTTGTTTGGCTAATGCCTTACGCTCTTCTTTAATCGGATGCGCTTTGATGCAGTCGTAATGCTCAAAAATGCTCGGGAACTCAACAGCCATTTGTTCAGACATGGATAATGCTTCAAATAATTTAGCGATACGCATGACACCCTCTGAAGGCTCACATCGTTCTTCAAGCATTGCTGAAGCGATATATTTAATATCATCCAATACTTTCTGCTTTTTTTGTTTGGCATCGTTTAAACGTTGCTGCTTGGCCGCTTGTGCTACTTTTTGCTGTTTGTTGAGTTTGCTTAATAGGAAAACTGCGTAACACGCTAATAGAACTACAATAACAACGGCGATAACAATAACAATGCTAGACACAAACTATCCTTATTAACTTATTCACTATGCAAGATATAAAAATGGCATGCCGACTAAAGCATGCCATCTAAAACACTCTTATGACTGGTAGTCTTTTAAGACATCGGCACCTGTTTCAAAGCGATCATATAAATCATCATCAGATGCCACTTTACCTGTTTGAGGCGGAAGTTCTTCTGCATCTGAAATACCCAATTTTTCCATTAAGGCTTCAATTTTAGAAAGTTGACCATCTAACCACTTTTGATCGTCAGCGGATAGGTTTTTACCTTCTTCTAATAAGTCCAGTAATTGGTTAAATCTTGGGTCTTCTTCAAGCTTAAGTAATTTTTGCTCATCTGTTAGCTTTGGCTGTTTTACTTTTGCTTCGGCTTTTTCTGCGACAGGCGCAATATTTAACGCAACAGGCTTTTTACTGCCATGGCGAGGATCGTTATTTTTCGTCGTTTTGATATGCGGTGATTGCTTTTCAATTAGCGCTTCATTATGACGACTGCCAGACTTACGGCCGCTTTCTGTTTTTTTGCCGCCAATGGCTTTACGCTCAGATTTTTTGACTCTTGGTGCTTGTTTAGGGCCATTTTCGCCGCCCTTGCGCGATTTTTTGCTACGAGCCATCGGTGATCTCATGTAGTTGTATAAATTTGGCTAGATGGGTATGAGCCACCTCGCACTAAATAAGGATGCGCTTTATATCAGACTTTGATGTTTTTTGCATCAATACGAGCTCTTTAGCTGCAAATAATAGCTTAAATTCGCTATTTTGTGCCAAATACTCGAAAGTTTGTTGGCGATAGAAGCTCACGTGGCTGGGATTGTTTTTAAAATGCCACTTCGAAAAAAGGCTTAAATCAGTTAGCAGTGAGGTGCTGATTGCTAACCAGCCACCTTCTTTTAATAAGCTAGATAATAAAGCCCACTCTTTAGCGGGTTGTTGAAAATGCTCAAGTACTCGATAGCAACAAATGAAATCATATTGGCGATTAAATATATGCTGATCAATTTTTATAAATGGGTCGTATTGATAAAGACTATGTCCTGCATGTTCTATTTTATCTAAACTATTACTGTCCAATACTCGGCCAAAATTAAGGCCTGTTAATGGCCCATGTTGCTGAGCGCTAATTTGGGTGAGTAAAGGTTGGATGAATTGAACAAGCTGTTTTTGCTTTGAGGCTTTATTGGCTCTGCCATAGCGTTGTTTTAACGCTGCAGGCATTAGATATGATTGTGGGTTTGCAAAGACTAGATGGCAGTCAGAGCAGGTATAAAATGCTCTTTTTTTGTCTTGAATAAAAAACTCAGCAGCATTGCTGCACAACGGGCATTTAATCATTGATATAAGAAGTGACCCAACAAAGATGATAGATGATAATTATCAATCAATAGCAGATTTTTTGAAAATAAGAAATAAAAAAGGTGGCAGTAAACTGCCACCTTGAAAGATAGTGCTTATCGCACCAAATTTTGATTCCAAGTATCCATACTTGCTATGTGACTATCCCGGTCAGTATCCATCTTATTTTTAGAGCTTTCCGTGCATTTTTAGTTGTTATCGGTCTTCAATGACACTTTTTTTATATCCTGTTGCCGTCCTGACCACAGCTTCCGTAGATGGTCTTCAATGACTCATCAATATCCTTAGTTGTCTTCAATGACATGAGTAAACAATCCGTGTTTAAAAGTACCTTCCAGTGATAAACAAGCCTCCGCAAGTGCATCCTAAGCAAATTAGCTTCCTATGCTGCTACTTTAATCCTTAAAGTAGTGTCCTTATGGGGTTCTATCTCTGTTGCGTAAGGGAGTGCTATTTAAGCGTATCGACCAATAAGGTCTGTTCCTTACAAATTCTGTATGACCTGGATTTCAAGCTGAAATCACGACTCTTATTATTATTAGTGAGTGGTCTTATTTATATTATTGTTATTTATTAATTTTATTCTTATATCTTAAATGTAAACGTATCCGAAATCTGTGAAGTAGAATTAATATTTTTGTTCTCACAGTTGGGTTCATCTCGGTACGGGGCTATTTAACCCTAAAAGCGTGATCTCTGTCAAGCGTGAATATTGATAAGTTTACGTAAACGTAAACATTGAGTAATAAAAAAGGGTGAATAATCACCCTTTTAGCTTCATCAATTTATGAATAAAAAATTACTTAAGGCTTGAAATGTATTGAGATAAAACTTCAATGTCACTGTCAGATAACTTTTTAGACACATCCTGCATCATGCCATTTAAATCATTGTTACGACTTGTATCACGGAATTTGGTTAACTGAATCTTGATGTAATCAGCATGCTGACCACCAATCGCAGGGAAGCCTGCTAGCTCACCGCCTTTTCCGTCTGGTCCATGACAAGCCATACATGAAGTAATGCCACGAGCCATGTCTCCACCTTTATATAAAGCCTCACCTTCGGCTGGCACATTGGCCACATCAGCTACCGTTTGAGTTTGGCTTGCGTAATAAGCAGAAACATCTTTAATATCTTGTTCAGATAAAGGCAATGACATGCCAGTCATGGTAGGATCATTACGACCTTCTTTGCCGCCGCTTTTCGCTGCCGCTTGGAAATCATGTAATTGTTTTTCTAGATAAGATGCGTGCTGTCCGGCCAATTTAGGCCATATAGGAGCAATGCTGTTACCGTCAACACCGTGACAGGCAGAACACATAACTGATTTAGTTTTACCCGCTTCCACATCACCTTCAGCGATTGCAGGCGTTGATATAGCGGCAAATACAGACAGCGCAAGAGCTAACTTTTTCATGGCGTTCCAACTTCTTGTTTAATTTATTGTCCTGAGCTTACTAGGAAGACCCGCAAGCGTGGTAAAATCTACAAACTGTGATCAGGCTAATATTTTACACGAAAATGTGGAAAAGTAAGCAAATCTTACATAATTAAGGTATTACCTAAAAATTATTGGAGTAAATCGTGTCAGAAACGCGTATAGATTTTCGAAAAACCAAGTTTTTAATTAGTGCGCCAGACATTGCACATCTCGATCAGTACTTGCCTGGTGATACTGGAGTAGAAATTGCGTTTGCTGGCCGCTCAAATGCGGGTAAGTCTAGTGCTTTAAATGCACTTACTGAGCAAAAAAACTTAGCGAGAACCAGTAAAACCCCTGGGCGAACTCAACTTATTAACGTTTTTGAGTTAGATGAAAACCGTCGCTTAGTCGATTTACCTGGCTATGGTTTTGCTAAGGTACCTTTAGCGATGAAGAATAAATGGCAAAAAGCCTTAGGTGAATATTTGCAAGAGCGCGCCTGTCTAAGCGGTGTCGTTGTGTTGATGGATATTCGACATCCGTTAAAAGATTTAGATATGCAAATGATTGAGTGGGCGGTATTAAGTGAAATCCCCGTTTTAGCATTACTGACTAAATCCGATAAACTTGCTCAAAATGTCAAAATGAAAACGGTTAATGCCGTGCGCAAAGAGCTGGCTGAATTTGGTGACTGGGTAAAAGTTGAGCCTTTCTCATCATTAAAAGGCACTGGAAAACCTAAAGTCTTAGGTATTTTAAACGAGTGGTGCAATCCCAGCTGGTTGACTGAAGCTGAGCAGCAGGCAGAGCAAGATAAAGAATAACTGATAGCGTAAACCGCTTTAATGCAGCCGTTGAGTTAATTCACTCAGCGGCTTTTTTGTGCGTAAGGTTTGAATATAACGGTATATTGGCACTAGGCGGTGAATATTAAGCAAAAAAAAACCGACGACATAATGTCACCGGTTAAAAAAATTAGCTCTTTTGGGGAGAAGCTAAATTCAACAAGACTCAAGTGCCACCTACTCATCGATGACGCTCAATAACGATATAGTAATCGTTTTTCACACAGATTTAAAGTATTTACTCTAAAATAAATTTTTGGCAAAAAAAAGCTCCAGCACAAAAATGCTGGAGCGCCATAATTCGGCTTGTCACTATTTCTAGCGAATAAAAAAGGTCTGAAAGATGGAACATCTTAACCTCTGTACCCTACGCAGATGATAATACGTCATTAGCCTTAAAATGAAAAACTGTTTTTTATAAAAATGAACAATAATGTGAAGTTTGACACAAATATCGTTGAAAAAATCGCCTTGTCGATGAAATTAGCTTCAAAAAAAACAATCCCGCAGTGATAAAACTACGGGATTGTCGGGTTTTGTATTGAAGCTGTTGTGATTTTTATATGTTAGGACAACTTATATAAACCTAAATAACATATTCGATATGGCTAATGCGCTTCATCCCAGTTGTCACCGATACCAGCTTCAGCTAATAAGGTCACATCAAGGCTTGCTGCTTGAGCCATCAATTCACATACTTTTGCCTGTAGTGCATCTGCTTTTGATTCATCAATTTCGAATACCAACTCATCGTGTACTTGCATGATCATGGTTATTTCGCCGTTTGTCTCTGACTTAATCCATTGGTCGATGGTGATCATCGCCTTTTTAATGATGTCAGCTGCTGTACCTTGCATTGGGGCGTTAATTGCTGCCCGCTCAGCGGCTTGGCGTCGCATAGCATTACGGTCTTTAATATCTGGCAGATACAATCTTCTTCCATATAGGGTTTCAACATAGCCGACTTCGGCAGCAAGCGCGCGCGTGTCTTCCATGTATTTAAGCACTCCAGGATATCGAGCAAAGTAGGTATCGATATAGGTTTGAGCTTCTTTACGTGGAATATCCAATTGTTTAGCCAGTCCAAAGGCTGACATACCGTAGATTAGCCCGAAATTAACCGCTTTAGCGCGGCGGCGCTGCTCAGTGGTGACTTCTTCAAAGTGAACGCCAAAGACTTCAGCTGCGGTAGCTTTGTGAATATCTTTATTCTCAGCGAATGCGGTCAATAAACCTTTATCCTGAGATAAGTGAGCCATAATACGCAGTTCAATTTGAGAGTAATCAGCAGCCAGAACTTTACGACCTTCTGGTGCGATAAACGCTTGCCTAATCCGACGGCCTTCCTCTGTTCGGATAGGGATATTCTGTAGGTTGGGTTCGCTTGATGATAAACGACCTGTAGCGGCATTAGCTTGGTGGTAACTAGTATGTACTCGGCCCGTTTCAGCATTGACCATTAAAGGAAGCTTATCGGTATATGTGCTTTTCAGTTTGGATAAACTGCGGTGTTGTAAAATTAACTTAGGTAACGGGTAGTCTAATGCTAATTCAATCAATACATCTTCAGCTGTAGATGGTGCGCCTTTTGGCGTTTTTTTGATGATCGGGTATCCGAGCTTCTCAAAAAATAACGCTTGTAGTTGCTTTGGAGAGCTTAAATTAAACTTCTCGCCAGCAATGTCATAGGCCTTGGTTTCAAGCTCATCAATTTTCTGGGCTAACTCATCACTTTGCTGGCTCAGCAGCATGCTATCAATCAATACACCTTGGCGTTCAATGTCTGATAACACTTGAATAAGCGGCAGCTCTAGATCGTTAAATACCGAAGTTAGCTTGGCTTCTTTTTCTACTCTTGGCCATAAATGTTGGTGCAAACGTAAGGTAATATCAGCATCTTCTGCTGCATAAGGGCTGGCTACATCTAATTCGACTTGGTTAAAAGTCAGCTGCTTTGCACCTTTACCTGCAATTTCTTCAAAGCTAATATTTTTATGGCCTAAGTATTTAAGCGCTAATCCATCCATATCATGGCGTGAAGCAACAGAGTTAAATACGTAAGACTCAAGCATAGTATCAAACTGGACCCCTTTTAGGGTGATCCCAGCATTGGCAAAAATACTGATGTCGTACTTAAGGTTTTGCCCGACTTTTTTGATGCTGTCACTTTCAAGAATAGGTCTTAGTTGCTCTAAAGCATATTTCATAGGAAGTTGCTCAGGCGCATTTAAATAATCGTGTGCTAGTGGAAGGTAAGCGGCTTTGCCCGCTTCAATGGCAAACGAAATGCCAACTAGCTTAGCTTCCATATAATTTAAGCTGGTGGTTTCGGTATCAACTGCAATGAGTTCAGCTTTAGACAGTTTACTAATCCAATTAGCTAAATCAGTTTCGGTTAATATTGTCTCATATTCAACATCAATGGCAGGAGTGGCCTCTTGGACTTCGTTAGTCGTGGTGGCTGTAGCTGTAGAAAAGGCAGATTTGTTATCTAACACCTCAGCTAACCAGCGTTTAAACTCCATTTCCCCGAACAGTTTAATTAACTCATCGCGGTCTTGAGGTTTAATTTCTAACGGCGTCCAATCATCTTCCCATTCAACATCGGTTTTGATGGTGGCGAGATCGTAAGATAACTGCAGCATTTCTTTATTGTCTTCAATCTTCTTAGGCATGGTTTTTGAGCCGCGGAAGGTGACATCAAGTACGCTTTCAGGGTTAGCGATGAGTTTATCAACCCCGCCTACACCAGTAAGCATTGCTAAAGCTGTTTTTTCACCAACACCTGGTAAGCCTGGTATGTTATCGGCTTTATCACCCATCATGGCCAATAAGTCGATAATGAGCTCGGGTCCAACACCAAATTTTTCGGTTACTTCAGCTGGGCCCATAATGGTATCTGTCATGGTATTAATGAGTGTGACATTGTCATCAACTAATTGCGCCATATCTTTATCACCCGTGCTGATAAGGGTGGCGCGGCCTTCTTTGCTGGCTTTTAGTGCAATAGTACCGATGACATCATCAGCTTCGACACCTGGAATACAAATTAGGGGTAATCCCAGCGCATGAATAATGGCGTGAAGTGGGGCGATTTGTGAGCGTAAATCATCCGGCATAGGAGGACGCTGCGCTTTGTACTCACTATACATATCATTACGGAAGGTTTTTCCTTTAGCGTCGAAAACCACTGCAATATGGCTAGGGTTATAGCGACTCATTAAGCTGCGAAGCATATTGACTACACCATAAACAGCACCTGTTGCTTCGCCTTTTGAATTAGTCAAATGTGGTGGTGCATAAAACGCACGATAAAGATAAGAAGAACCATCCACAAGGACGAGTGGGTTATTGGGGATTGTTGGCATAGTCTGTTTTCATTTTCAGTATTCTGAGATGGCCTTAGAATGCCACATACAAGGATTTTCGGCCACGGAAAATTAACTCTCAGGCTGTGGATAACTCTGTGAGTGAATTAATTTATCTTATAAAGGTGTTTTAATTACGACTGGGAATAAAACGTTTAAATTATTGAAAATAAATGTTTTTTAATATTTTTGTGAGTTTAATTGTAGTTTTTAAAAATATTCCTAATTTGTGGACTTTTTTAATATCTTTCTTGATTTAGTCAATTATTTGGTACAGTTTTTAAACCATGAAATAATTTCGAGAAACTAAGTTAGCATGTTTTTTAATCAGATCAATAGATTTGTTTGAAAAAAGTTAAATTAAGCCACTTTATAGGGATCTAAAATGAAAAATATTGCTGTGTTACTGAGCGGTTGTGGTGTTTATGATGGCGCAGAAATACACGAGTCAGTGTTAACCTTGCTGGCGTTATCAAAAGCAGGGGCTAATTATCAATGCTTTGCACCTGATGTTGAACAAATGCATGTGGTGAATCATCTTAATGGCGAAATAAATGGTGCAGAAACTCGTAACGTTTTGCAAGAGTCTGCCAGAATTTGTCGCGGTGAAGTGCTAAACGTTCAGTCATTAGATATCACTGAATATGATGGTTTGATTGTGCCTGGCGGTTTTGGTGCGGCAAAAAACTTATGCGATTTCGCCGTCGCAGGAAGTGGCAGTACAGTTGAGCCTAGTGTCGAAGCGTTTATTCAAGAATTTGCTTTAGTGAAGAAACCTATCGGGTTTATGTGTATTGCGCCGGTTATGATCCCTAGCATTTTTAAAACCAACCCTATTGGCACGATCGGTAATGATAGTGGAACCGCCCAGGCCTTCACAGAAATGGGGGGTGACCACCGTGATGCTACCGTTGAAGATATTATCGTTGATACACACAATAACATCGTATCCACACCTGCTTACATGCTTGCGAATAGCATTGCAGAGGCAAATGTAGGTATTGAAAAGCTAGTGGCTAAAGTACTTGAAATGACGTGATTAAAAAATGTACGTGTCATACATTACTCTTAACGCTGAACTGGAATGAAGTGACATATTCGATTCTCGATAGCTTAACCTGTGAAGCTATCGAGACAGGAGTTACTGATCGACCCGAGTATTGCTTTGCCTTTGGCTATCAAAAAAGCCTTGCGCTAACCCGACTAACAAGCCTCCGATATGTGCGCCGTTGGCTATTGGCATTCCCAATAGATCGGTAAAGCCTAAAACTAACCAAATCAGCATAAAAGTCATATAACTATTGGGTAAGCCAATACCTGCATCTGGTTTTCGTTGACCCATAATCCAAGTATATCCAACAACGGCGTAAACGACGCCAGATAAACCACCAAAGTTAGGGCCTGTCATCATATATTGCACTAGGCTTGGCAAGGTGCCTGCAACGACCAGTAATATCAACAGTGGTCGTGTGCCAAGTTTTGTTTCTATTTTACCGCCTAAATACCACCACCAAAGTAAATTGAAGATAAGATGCATGGCTGAAAAGTGCATTAAGCTAGGGGTAAAGGCACGCCAAACTTGGCTAAAGTCGCTACCAGGAACTGCCCCAAAGAAGGACAAAGCGCTAAAAACGTGATTAGCAAAGCCGAGGTTCATCGCAGCAAAGACAACCATGCAGACAAAAAAAGTGATTAGGGTTAAAGGGCCTGCTCCGGTAATAAATTGTTGCACTAGGCCTAAAGAGGACGAGCCATAATCGAGCTTAGTTTGGGTTGAACCATTATCCCAAGAGGCTTCTAAATATTTCTTTTGATATGGGTTTTGTCTAAAAAGCTCAAATTCATGCTTGGCTTGTTCAGCTTTTGTTTCATCATACACGACCAGAGATACCCCGTTTGCAGTCACAACGGGTACACACTCAATATCTAACCCTTTCAAGTAGTCGATAAAGGCTTGAGCTGCGCGTGCGTGGGGTAACTGGCCGATTTCAATCATGCGTGCGCTGCGCTCCAAGCTGTAAAGCCACCGTCTAAGCTATATACGTCATCAAATCCTTGTTCAATTAAGTAACCTGCTGCACCTTGACTACTAATGCCGTGATAACAGACAACGACTAATGGCATATCCATGTCCGCTTCTGCTATTACATGAGCAATGTTTTCATTAGTGAGATGAATTGATCCTTCAATATGACCTGCTGCATAACTCGCAGCATCACGGATATCGACGATTTGGACATCACTTGAGTCTGCTGTCATATGGATTAATTCATTGATTGAAAGGTGCTTAAATGTGCTCATGCTATACCGCTGCTATGTGAAATGGGATAAAAGTAATAACTGAAGTATCTAATAAGGGGCTGTATTGATACAACCCCTTTATTATTGCGGTAATTTACGATGGGAATTAATCCCAGTTTAAAATGACCTTACCTGATTGACCTGAACGCATAGCATCGAAGCCTTGTTGGAAGTCATCAATTGAGAAGTGATGAGTAATGATAGGTGATAAATCTAAACCAGACTGGATTAGACTTGCCATTTTGTACCATGTCTCAAACATCTCACGACCGTAAATACCTTTAAGGATAAGCCCTTTAAAGATCACTTTACTCCAATCAATGGCCATGTCGCCACCAGGAATACCTAACATGGCAATTTTGCCACCGTGGTTCATGGTATCGAGCATAGAATGGAACGCAGAAGGAACGCCTGACATTTCTAACCCGACATCAAACCCTTCGGTCATGCCTAAGTCATTCATGACATCTTTTAAGTCTTCTTTAGCCACATTAACCGCACGAGTTGCGCCCATTTTTCTGGCTAAATCGAGACGATACTCATTGACGTCTGTAATGACCACATGACGAGCGCCAACGTGCTTACAAACCGCAGCAGCCATAATACCAATAGGGCCAGCACCAGTAATCAGTACATCTTCACCGACCACATCAAATGATAATGCGGTGTGGACAGCATTACCGAATGGGTCGAACACCGATGCTAAATCATCAGAAATATCATCCGGAATTTTGAATGCATTAAATGCAGGTATAACAAGATATTCAGCAAATGCGCCATCACGGTTTACACCCACACCTGAAGTGTTGCGGCATAAATGGGTACGGCCACCACGGCAGTTACGGCAATGACCACAGGTAATATGACCTTCACCTGAAACTCTGTCTCCGACAGTAAACCCACGGACTTCTTGGCCCATATCGACGACTTCACCGACATACTCATGGCCCACTACCATAGGCACAGGAATAGTATTTTGTGACCACTCGTCCCAGTTGTAGATATGCACATCTGTGCCACAAATAGCGGTCTTACGAATTTTAATTAATAGATCGTTATGGCCCATTTCAGGTTTAGGCGCATCAACCATCCAAATACCTTCTTCAGGCTTTAACTTGCTAAGTGCTTTCATTGTTTAGACCTTAAATAATGCCCATTTCTTTACCAATGCGGGTAAAGGCTTCAATCGCTTTATCGATTTGAGCACGAGAGTGTGCTGCTGACATTTGTGTGCGGATACGTGCTTGGCCTTTTGGTACAACAGGGAATGAGAATCCGACCACGTAAATATTTTCAGCTAAAAGGCGATTTGAAAAGTCGCTTGCCAATTTAGCATCACCAATCATGACTGGAATGATGGCATGATCTGCACCTGCTAAGGTAAAACCTGCTTTGGTCATTTCTTCACGGAAATAACGGCTGTTTTCCCATACTGCTTCACGAAGCGCATGGCCAGACTTCAGCATTTCAAGCACATGAATTGATGCGCTGACAATTGAAGGTGCTAAAGAGTTAGAAAATAAGTAAGGACGTGAGCGTTGACGTAACCAATCAATGACTTCTTTTTTGCCCGAAGTGAACCCACCAGATGCACCGCCTAACGCTTTACCTAGTGTGCCTGTGATAATGTCTACACGATCCATTACTTGGCAAAATTCGTGAGTTCCACGACCGTTATCACCGACAAAACCAACTGCATGAGAGTCATCAACCATAACCAGTGCGCCGTATTTATCAGCTAAATCGCAAACACCTTGAAGGTTGGCAATAACACCATCCATTGAAAACACACCGTCTGTCGCAATAAGAATATCGCGAGCACCCGCTTCTTTCGCTGCTTTTAATTGTGTTTCTAAATCGGTCATGTCGTTGTTGGCATAACGGAAACGCTTGGCTTTACATAAACGAACACCATCAATGATTGATGCATGGTTTAATGCATCAGATACGATAGCATCTTCAGGGCCTAGTAAGGTTTCAAATAGACCTGCGTTGGCATCGAAACAAGAAGAATACAAAATAGTATCTTCCATGCCTAAAAATTCACTGAGGCTATTTTCTAGTTGTTTATGGATATTTTGTGTTCCACAAATAAAACGAACAGATGCCATACCAAAACCATGAGTATTTAACCCGTTTTGAGCAGCATTAATTAATTCAGGGTGATTTGCTAGGCCTAAATAGTTGTTGGCACAGAAGTTAATGACTTCTTCACTATTTACATTAATCGCCGTTTGCTGGGCTGAAGTGATAACACGTTCACTTTTGTATAAGCCTTCAGCTTTAACGTCGACAAGTTGTTGATTTATGCGGTCGTAAAATGAGGTAGAGGCCACCTGATTTCTCCTAAATATAGTTTTAATATGGAAATCTTTGGCGGCATTCTAACCTTAATTTTACTGGCTCTACAGTGTTTTTTTTAACCTGCGTAGCGATATAAAAATGATTAGGGCTAGGGCTGTTTTCACATTAGATATACTAATCATTAACACCGTTTTGTTAAGTGCTGAATAATGAAGGGCTTATCATGTTAAAAGTCAGTGAGCCGCCAATTTACAGCTATATTTTAGTCGTAAAAAGGCGGTTTGTATGCGTATGTTTGCTGGGTTTTATGCTGCTGCGTCACGTTCTTGAGACGCTATATCAAGATAATGTTGTTCAAGGCGGGTGAATGTTGGCTCTGAACTTTGGGTTGAATAGGCTTTGAAGATCATCAGCACTCGTAACAAGCCCTCATATAGCGTGGCTTTAGTGATAGTAGATGTACTTGATTGTGTAAGTTGATAACTAATCCAAAAACTAACCATCATCTTTATCGTATCGGCTAAAGCAGTAACCTTGGCGTCTTCTATTTCAAGAAAACCATCACTAATTAACTTGCGTAATACATCGCTTGAACGACGTAATACCTGTTCTTGTGCGGTCAAATAGCGTGTTTTAAGTGCTTCATCACGGCTTAATATGTCTGCAAGATTGGCGTACATGAAACGGAACTGCCATAAGGTATAAAACATGGCGTCAAAATAGCCCATCAATAGCTCAATATCGACTGTTGTGTCTTCATATGGCTTAAAGCCAGACTCTAAGTGACTTTCGTACAGAGCAAAAATAGAGTTGATGATGTCCTCTTTATTGCGGAAGTGATAATAAAGATTTCCAGGGCTTATTCCGAGATGAGCGGCAATATGGTTGGTGGTAATATTACGTTCACCGTGTTCATTAAAGAGTTCAAGACTGGCAAAAACAATTTTATCGCGGGTTTTCATATCGGTTCCAATTATCAATTGCTAACTATAGGAGTCTTGGTGACCCAATAAGACGCTTAATGCATATCCTTATGAATCTTATATTAAAACACACTTACATCTGGTCAGTTCAGCCTTAATCACATTGAGAACTACGTCTTGATGCCCAATGGCAGTTTTGAAGGCGACATAAACAACAGCATTTAGGTTATACAACATAGCTCACTATACGAAGAATATGTTGCTGTAACACTTATTCATGTGGTTTTGGTTTATGTTAACATTGTGTTTATCTGACAAGCAAAATTGATTAAGACTCTTTTCATGACTCGTGGCCTATATTCTGTCCTCTTATACCTATTATCACCTTTAGTGGTGCTATATTTTGCTTTTCGTGGCATCAAAAGTCCTGCATATAGATTGCGTTGGGGAGAGCGGTTTGGGTTAACCTCGTTATCGAGTTCTGATGTGCTAATCCATAGCGTGTCTATGGGAGAAACCTTAGCGGCAATACCATTGATAAAGACATTAATGGCGCAACATCCGCAGCTGACTTTCACCATTACGACGACTAGCCCGACAGGCTCTGATGAGGTTATTAAAGCATTTAAAGCCGAACTCGGAAATCGAGTTCAGCATTGTTATCTTCCGCTGGATTTTAGTCTTTGCGTTAAACGTTTTTTAGCTCAAGTTAACCCTAAAATATGCATCATGATGGAAACTGAGCTATGGCCAAATTTAATTCACTTTGCTAAAGCGCGCCAATGTAAGTTGATATTAGCCAATGCACGCTTATCTGAAAAATCTGCGGCAAAATACCAAAAGCAAATCAAGCTGAGTCTACCTATGCTGACTAAGCTAGATGCTATTGCAGTGCAAACCCAAGCAGAAGCACTTAGGTTTGAAGCATTGGGTGTGAACTTAGATATTTTAAGGGTTTGTGGCAGCCTGAAATTTGATTTAAGTATTGATGAAAGCAAACAACTTCAAGCGCAATCTTTGCGTCAACAGTGGGGACGTGTTTCATCCCCTGTGTGGGTCGCTGGCAGTGTTCATCCTGGTGAATTTGAAATCATGCTTCAAGTGCATCAGCAGCTTTTAAAGCATCATCCTGATGCGCTGTTAATTATGGCGCCAAGGCATCCAGAGCAATTTAATGTAGCGGCAGTAGCCACGACTCAGCAAGGGCTAACCTTGGCAAGACGCAGCATGAATGAAACGGTTAATTCAGGTGTGAATGTTTTACTGGGCGACACTATGGGTGAGTTGTTAATGCTGTATGGCGCCGCCGACTTTGCGTTTATCGGTGGCACCTTGATAGAAAATGGCGGTCACAACCCGCTTGAACCTGCAGCAATGGGGTTACCTGTGAGCGTAGGGCCACACCATTGGGATTTTGCTGAGATTACCGCTTTATTACAACAAGCTGGTGGACTAGAGGTAGTGAAAGACAAAAATGAGCTAGTTGAGCATCTATTGGGCTTATTTGTCGATAAAGTGCAATATGACAATGCTGCTAAGGCTTGTTTAACCGTAGTTAGTCAAAACCGTGGGGCATTGGCTAAACAACTGCAGGTTATTGAGTCCTATTTACCGCCAGCGAATAAATAAAACTCGATACAGTTAATAATTTTTAGAGATAAGAGTTTGTAGGATTAAGATTTTTGACTCATAAACTGGTTGTAGCCTGATAAAAGTTGCTGCCAGTTTTCTTGCTCAAATTGTAATGCGGCTAGTTTGGCTTTCTCTTTATTAAATGAGCGTAATAAGCGACTTAAGTTGGCTTTCTGCCAAGCTGAATTCGGCGCTTTAAGTTCACCTCTATCAAAATCAATCAGATAAAACTGCTCTTTAGCGAATAAGATATTTTTGGCATTCAAATCGGCATGGTAAACACCGCGGACATGAAATTGAGCAATAGTTTTCCCCAGTTGTTGCCATTGCTCCGCAGTTAACTCTGATTTTGTCAGCAAGGCGACTAAATCATTCGCACCGTTCACTAATTCAATTAATAAATCTGCACGATACCAAATACCAAAGCGCTCAATATTGGCGGCAATAGGCCTAGGTACTGGGAAACCCTCTTGATAAAGGGTATTTAAAATCGCAAGTTCACCCATGGCGCGGGTGCGGTTAAATCCAGTAAATACATAAGCATCCTTACTGAATTTCTCAATTAAGCCACCACGCCAGTAATGCCTTAAAACCCACAGTTGGGTTTTATGCTCAACAAACCAAGTGGTATAGCGGCCTTTAGATTGGCCAATAACGGCGTTATTTTCATGCCAATACTCAGGAGTGAAGTTTGCTGGCGTAAGGTCTTTAGCGAGATCATCGCACCAAGCGATAACACCTTTGTTTGTTGATTTTATTTGCATAAATGAATTACAAAGCTTCGATTTGTCTGTGGCTATATCGCTTATTCTACATTAAGATCGAACTCTTGTACTTATCTGGTTAATGGCCCATGAAAGCTGACTTTGCATCAATGACATCCTTATGTTTACTTCGACTATCTGCAATTGGCGATGTTTGTCATGCCGTTGCCATGGTGCAAGCGATTCAGAAGCAATATCCACAGTTAAAGATCACCTGGGTGATTGGTAAAGTCGAATATCAACTACTCAAGCACCTTCCTGGGGTTGAGTTTGTTATTTTTGATAAATCCCAAGGATGGCGCAGTTATACAACTTTACGAAAAGCCTTATCCGGACAAGAGTTTGATGTTTTACTGCACATGCAAGTGGCATTAAGAGCCACAATTGCATCGTTAATGATTTCAGCAAAAGTCCGCATTGGATTTGATAAAGCGCGGGCTAAAGAAGGTCAATGGTTAGTGACTAATCACGCGGTAGAAGCGTTAGCAACCCCACATGTACTAGAAGGCTTTATGGGATTTGCAAAAGCCATAGGTGTTGAGGACCTCACACCTAATTGGCATATTCCTGTTCCTGCTGCTGATACTCAATTTGCTAATGAATTGATTGGTAAGGATGAAAAAGTCTTAGTGATTTGCCCTGCTGCCAGTAAAGCTGAACGCAACTGGTTACCAGAAAGGTATGCTGCAGTTGCTGATTATGCAGTGTCACAAGGGTATCGAGTTCTTATCTGTGGTGGACCGAGTCAACTTGAAGTTGAGCTAGCGAGTTCAATCACTGGTTTTGCTACTCAGTCGATTGAAAATATGGTGGCTAAAACCTCTTTAACACAGCTATTAGCTGTATTGAAAAATGCCTCTGTAGTGATTGCTCCTGATACCGGCCCTGCTCATATGGCCGTTACTCAAGGCACCCCAGTGATAGGGTTATACGCACACTCTAACCCTGGGCGAACTGGGCCATATATGTGCTTAATGCAAGTGGTGAGTGTGTATAATGAGGTGATTCGTCAGCAATTCCCTAACATGACTATCCCTTGGGGGAAACGGGCCAAAGGGGATGACTTGATGAGCTTGATAAGTGTGGAAAAAGTGATTCAGCAGTTTGATGCGCTGTTAGAAAAAAGCCCGCGTTAATGCGGGCTTTTAATTAATATTTATGTTGTGGGTGGAAGAGCCCAAAAACTGCGCTTAAAAGTGGAATGGGTAACTTCGTTTTACGCTGTTGCTTTAGCATGTACCAATGCCAAGCTTGTTGTTTGTATTCTAATACTTCACTTTGGCTTAATTGATCTTTATAAATGTCGCAATAATCTATGATGTATTTCATATCACGCATAGGTACTTTCTCTCTGTAACCTCTACCTGCGTAATGGATAAAGCTTGCTGCTTTATAATCATCATTTCCTAAGAGTGGCATCCGATTGAAGCTTTTATCAACACTCACATTTTTAATATTATCTCTTCTAATTAGATAGTTAATAAAAGTCTGGTCGTAAAATTTGACTTCGTTACAGATTTTTTGCATTTCTTCTGCACTATTATCATTAAATAATCCAGTTTCCTTAGAAACGAGTATCATGCCAGAGTTGAAATAAACCATCTTTTCTTGTTCTTTTGGCCAATGAACGTCCCCTAGAACTTTATTGATTTGCTCGGCTTGAGCTGAGCGGTCTTTATAAGCACCTTCATTAAACATGTATATAGTGTCTAGTAAGGGGTAATTTTCAAATATATCCTCTGCCCAAGGTGTGATTAACATATCTGCATCTAAGTATAATACGCGATCATATTCTTTCAGTATTTCAGCTATATACAGTTTTTCAGACCAGGCAGGGCTAGCATCAAACTTTTTATTATTTACATGAAGTTTATAGTGCAATGAGTCTGAAATGATTACATCTGCCCCTACCCTCTCACCATATTTATGGAAGGTTTCAATTGCAGCTTTGTACATTGGGTTATCCCCAATAGCGAGAGTGAATATCGCTTTTTTCATAATAAACCTTTTAATAAATTATCTGGCAATAGTTACTTTTTCATTGATAAATATTGCTCATAGACTGTTTCAACACTTATATCCGAAACGTGCATTTTGCCTTCTTGTGCATATAAAACTTTAGATGATGCGCTTGTTGGTGGAGCCCAATAACTTTTTTTAGGTCTCATTAATGATATTAATGGAGTCTGGCTTGCGGTAGCAAAGTGCATGATTGCTGTTTCGACAGTTATGACAAAATCGGATGCTGCAATGATAGAAGGTAATTCAAAGAAGTGTTTGTGTATCGTGAATACAGCAGTTTCTGGTGGTTGAGGCATATCATTGAATGCCACCTGAAGAATGCTTTGAATCTTATCAAAGTTTTCTTTGGTAACATTGATAATGAATTTTGTTGATGAGTCTAGAGTATGCAGTTTATTGATTAAATCAATCACTTGCTCAATTTTCCAATCACGCTTTGAGCTTGTTGATAGGTGATTGATTAATATTGTTTTTCCGCTTTTATTTTTGGGGAAGTTATCTTTTAACCACTGTTGTGAAAGCTGAGTAATCTCAAGTGGAATAGTCAGACTAGGCATTTTTTTATCAGATGGTAATATCAACCCAAATATTGCATTTGCAACCATATAAAAACGATCGGTTATATGGTGGTTATTGCCAAGTAATTTTGTATCTAATATATAGATTGCGTTAGTACGTCTAAATAAAAATTTATTCAAAAAACCTTTATAAGGGACTTTAGTCATACTTGAAACAATATAACCTTTAGGCGATATTGTTCTGGCAATATCTGAAAATTGCTTCGCTTTGTTGCCTGGAGAATGACATATCACAATGTCATATTGTTTTGTTTGTGCCTCTTTTAATTGAGCGTCTCTGCTTTTTATGGAGTCCGTGCAACCATAACAGCACCCAAAACACCCTTCAGCTTGTATCCATTGTTGTAAGGTTTTACTGCGAGATAAACGCCAAGCATCATTATTGCATCGGTTATCATCTAGCCAAATATCGATTTCAATATGTGGGTGTTGTTGTTTAAGCGCAATTAGAAATGTCTTAAAGTAAAGAAAATCGCCTAGTGCAAAAGGCGATATGATAAGTAGTCGATTGCAGTTTATTAACTGTTGTGGCGAAATGATAGACATAAGGCAGTTTGCTGTTTATAGATAATAAATAAAGGATAACCTGAATAGATCTTGATTAATATTGGTTATTCGAATATTCAATTGTTAATCGAAATATCATCATTTTTCAGAACTATTTATTATGTTTGATTATAGAATAAATTAACGATTATCTTCTAAATAATTCACAATTCGTACAGATGCCAAACCATCTGTGGGGCCCACATGTTCATCCGTATATATTTGCCTATTGGCAGCGTATTGTTCAGGATTAGATAATTGTTGTGGAACAGCAGAAATCAACTCAGAATATTTGTTTACATGTAACCCTATATCGCTATAAAGCACATTATCTTTACCGAAGCGCTTTACAAAACGAAAGTGAAAAATGCCGCGATATGACCATTTGAGTTTAAAAAAATTGCATACGATAACCGGTTTTGCCAATGCGGAAAACTCGAATAAGGTACTGGATGCTTCACTGAGTAAAATATCTGCATTCTGCATAAAAGGGAGCAGTGAAATATCTTCAGCAGAGGCAACATATACATTACTAAATGCTGACCATTTCTTTAATTTTAGCTGTTGATTTTTGAATTTATCTCTCATCTGGGTTAACGAATGAGGTTTAATAAGAATATTGTAATCTGCAAAATCTTTCGGCCAATTATCAGGAAAACATTCTAAGGAGCTCGGATTAAATGTCGGAGCGTACAGAATCGTTTTCTTATTACTATCTAGACCTATTTTGTCTAAATCTAACCCAGGCTCTTGATGATTAATGATTGGGTCTAATTTTGAAAATCCGACCTGAACAAAGTTATCGTCAGGGTAAAATTCTTTGATTTTGGCTAACCGCAACGACCCTTCAATAAATCTTACTGTCATCGGAGTGATAGATTTATGGTAATAAGAAGGTTTAGGTCCTATACCATGGCCAAGTTGAGCCGTTTTTGAGTACTGATGGATACTGTCGAGATAAGTACATTTATTACCGAAGAAAATCCAGTCAGGTTTTTGAGCGAGGTAGAGTGTTTCTGCTTCACTATCATCATTAACCCAAAGACACTCTAAATCTAATTTATTAAAAATTTGCTGAACGACATCCTTCTCATTGCGCTCATGATAACAAACGAGTTTAACAGAATGACCTTGTTTTTTTAATTCTTGAATAATAGGAACGTACTGGGGAAGATAATACACATTGAGAGTATCGAAAAAAATTAGCATGATATTCCTATTAATTATGCTTCAAAGATGTTTACAGTGTTTAATTATATGTTAGTTAATCTTAAGCAATCAAATTCCAACTACCGATTTGTTACATTGGTACTTTCAAACAGACTAACTCGTAGACGGCTTTACAATATTGAACTAAAATGTTTCCCACAATTCTACTGTGTACTGAATTCATGCCTCAAGTAACGCTTAAAAAATTTGCCTACCCTGAAAGTCTTATTAAATCTTATCAGCACTGGGATTTATTACTCAGACCTGAACAACCAACATTAGGTTCAATGGTGTTGATATGTAAAGAGAGTGTGCATCAATATTCTTCGATTTCAAAAGAAGCTGCTGACGAACAGTCACTAATCATCTCTGATATCGAAAGAGTGCTAAAAAAGCGTTTTGATTATACAAAAATTAACTATTTGATGCTGATGATGGTCGATCCTGACGTACATTTTCATGTGATACCGCGTTATGAGTCACCTGTTGAATTCTGTGACAAAGTGTTTACTGATAAACAATGGCCGAACCAGCCGAGTCTTGCCAATGAATTGCAACTTGATGACATTTATCAGCAAGAGTTATTAAAAACCCTCAAAAGTGACTTCATTTCTCTTGAGTCAAAAGAGACAACGAAGAAATATCGACGAATGTATACATCTGGGTGTTTCGATATTTTTCATCAAGGTCATTTGAATATTCTAAAGAAAACCAAAGAGCTGTGCGATTATCTTATCGTGGGAGTGTCTACCGATGAGGTGATAATTAATTCCAAAGGTCGTCCTCCTATTATTCCATTTGAAGAACGGATTTCGATTCTGGAAGCCAACCGCTACGTTGACGAAGTGATCCCTCAGGTTGATAAGAATAAGCAGGCAGTAGTTGATCAATATAATATTGATGCAATTTCAGTTGGTTCAGATTGGAAAGGGAAATACCCACCAGTTACGTGTGAAATGGTTTATTTTGATTACACGCCTAATGTTAGTTCAACCGTGTTAAAGCAAAAATTAAATATCACGCCAAAGTAGAGTATTACAGACAAAATGAAGAACCATCAATGAGTCGCTTTTTGACTGTGTAGAATATTATATAGATAAGCCCAAGGATGGTAGAAGAGACATTATGCAGTTTAAAGTGTTTGTAATAAATCTTGATAAAAGCACCGAAAGAATGGCTTTTATGCGTCAACAGCTAGAACTACTCAATATAGACTATGAAAGAGTACCGGCTGTATATGGCAAAGACCTAGATGATGCTGAAATCCACGCTGTCTTCAATGAAAAAGCGAATCTTGTAAAGTACGATAAAGTGCTTAACGTGGGTGAAATTGGCTGTTATCTGAGCCATATAAACTGCTGGAACATGATGGTGTCGCAAGGGTTAGATTTTGCGCTTATTCTAGAGGATGACTCAGTGCTTAACCCTGAGTTACTCTCACTAATACAGAGCATCAGCCAATTACCTTCTTCATGGGATTACATTAAGTTATGTCATGGACGAAAGCAGAAAAAAGTCATTGATAGTATTGAGTTAACAGAGCTATTTTCATTGTCGACTTGTTTAAAGTTACCGTCTTCGACTCGCGGGCAATTTGTATCGTTATCAGGGGCCCAAAAGTTATTAGCTAGCGCCACTCCGATTACGAGGCCAATTGATATCGATATACAGTATTGGTATGAAAAATCATTAGCTTGCTATGTCGTTAAACCTTTTCCGGTATTAGAGGCTGATTTTGAAAGTGAAATCTGCACTTTAGAAAATAGAAATAATGCTAAAAAACATCCAGTGAGACGTATTTGGCAAAAGGTGTGTTTTGAAGCGAACGTGCGGATAAATAGAAATAAGCTACCTGATATTAATCAGTTAAAGCGTTAAATATTAATGTTTTTACATTAAAAGCGACAATAGCAATATTGTCGCTTTTTTTGATTCTTGTGGCTGTGATTTTTAGTTGATAAACAAGATTTAATGACAAGCTTTAGAAGGTAAGCTGTTTATGACATCAACCCAAGCCCGAGACCATTGCGCTTGCGAGCAGACGTGTTTAATTGACTCATATCCATTGATTGCCAACTGTTGAGTTTGGTGTATATCATTAATTGCTTGGTAAATAACCCGTTCAAACTCATTGGCATTAGGCATAACCAAATGGCCGTTATAGCCGTCGATAATTAAGTTTGAAAGGCCACCTACATTGCTACTTATCACCAAACATCCCGCTGCCATGGCTTCAATCATGGACAATGATGTGCCTTCTGAGCCTAAGGTTGGAATAACCGCTATATGATGTTGCTGGTGGATGTGAAAACTTTCTTGAGCTTGATACTGAGTGATTGTAACTCGAGGATGTTTTGCAAAGGCTTTTTCGAGTAAAGGCTGAAGTGGCCCCTCTCCAGCGAATGTGACCTCGAGGTGTTCAAATTGATTTAACAGTTTTTTAATCACTGGCGCAATCATCGCAATACCTCGGTAGTCAACGAACCGTCTTGCTATGATGAGTTTGAGAGTTTGCGGCGATTGAGTCCATTTCTGTAGCAACTGGTCTGTGGCTAATCGTTGTTGATAAAAATTATAGATGACTTTGATTTGTTGAGCTTGGGGGCTGCACCAAGTGCGATACCAGTTTACAAAGTTATGATCGACGCAAATGAGTGTATCGCTTTTTCTAGCAAATTTTAGATACTTATAATGATTTAGCAGTGATGACAAAAATTGTTTTGAAAATGACGTATTGGATTGTGGCTTATCCCATGAAACGCCATGTTGAATACCGACTGTGGCGAGTCCAGGTATTTTGACTGCATAAGAATCAGTGGCGAAGATAACCACATCGCCTTCTTTAGCATGCTGTTTAACCCATTGCGCTAACGCAAATTTTTTACTATTTCCCCGATATATGCCTGTTGTGACTCCATTGATAATCACGTCTTCTCTTTCAAGACAAAAAGACGTTTTCGCAGGTTGAACAATTTGAGTTCGCCATTGCTGAGTCTTAAATGTCTCAATGAGGCTCATAATATAGTTTTCAATACCGCCAATGGTGTGTATCTCACCTTGTGGGGTAAACATTGAGCGATAGATGATAAAAATATTTTTCATGGACTAGCCTGCATTAAATGAGTTGGTAATGGCGCAATATTTGCGTTTGAATTAGTTGACAGGCTTGTCCGTCGCCATAAGGGTTACTAGGTTTTGTATTTTGTTCTTGTTGCTCAAGTAAGGTCGTGACAGCGTTAATGATACGATCAGTATCGGTTCCTACAAGGTTGACGGTTCCGGCTTCAAGCGCCTCAATACGTTCGGTTTTATCTCTAAGCACTAATACGGGTTTGTGAAGTGCTGGTGCTTCCTCTTGGACGCCTCCTGAGTCGGTTAAAATAATATCTGCACGATCCATGAGATAAACAAAAGAAGGGTAATCTTGTGGCGCAATGAGATGAACGTTATCAATATTACCAAGGTATTGATTCACAGGGGCTTGCACCTGTGGATTTAAATGTACTGGATAGATGATAGCGACATTAGGATATGTAGTGGCTATCTTTTGTAATGCCAAACAAATGTTCTCAAAACCTGTGCCAAAATTTTCCCGTCTGTGGACTGTAACCAGTATCACTTTTTGATAGCTTACGCTGTTAAGTAGCTCAGTTAATGCCGTTGGCTGAAATCCATTTTCATGATTTGAAGCAACTGTTTGCAGTAACGCATCAATCACGGTATTGCCTGTGATATGGATATTATCAGGTTGATGCCCCTCAGCGAGTAAGTTATTTGCAGCCGTTTGAGTGGGCGCGAAATGGTGTTTAGCGAGTGTGGCTGTCAGTTTTCGATTGGCCTCTTCTGGCCAAGGTGATTGTAAATCGCCGGTTCTGAGGCCTGCTTCAACATGACCCACATCGACTTTTTTATAGAAGGCGGCAAGTGCAGCCGCAAATGAAGTAGTTGTATCTCCATGAACTAACACCAGTTGAGGTTGAAAGTCGTTAATAACCTGGCTTGTTCCCTCAATAATGGCGGAAGTTAACCATTCAAGAGATTGTTGCGACTTCATCAAGTTCAGGTCGTAATCAGGGGTAATATTAAATAAGCCTAATACTTGGTCTAGCATTTCTCGGTGTTGACCTGTAACGCAAACTCGCACCTCTAAACTAGGGTGCTGAGCAAGTAGTTTTGCCAGTGGGCTCATTTTAATTGCTTCTGGGCGGGTGCCGAAAACCAGTAAAACTTTAAAAGGGAGTAAGTTCAATTGAATAGCTATACAGGTCGAAATAGGATTAATGCTGATTTTACCTGTTATTTTTTATGATAACCATGCACTGAAAGTATTTGATTTACGTTATCGAGCCATTTTATCGATATTAATTTTGCTGTCATTGTCGGCCTTGTAGTATTATTTGGCGGCTTAATTGACCGATAATGAACCTTGTTTAGTTCTGAATGATATACTCTTCAACGGACTGAATTCACTGATATAGCGAATACTTACATGCATAGACGTGCAATATATCCAGGAACGTTTGACCCTGTTACCAATGGCCATGCTGATCTGATAGAACGTGCTGCGAGACTTTTCCGTCACGTTATCATTGGTATTGCCTCAAACCCGTCCAAAAAGCCTATGTTCACGCTTGAAGAAAGAGTGGAGCAAGTGAACCTTGTGACGGCACATTTAGACAACGTAGAAGTTGTCGGCTTTACTGGATTGTTGGTTGATTTTGCTAAAGAACAACAAGCCAGTGTACTTGTGCGTGGTTTAAGAGCTGTGTCGGACTTTGAATATGAATTTCAATTGGCCAACATGAATCGTCGATTAAGCCCTGATTTAGAAAGTGTGTTTTTAACACCTGCCGAAGAAAACTCTTTTATCTCTTCAACTTTAGTTAAAGAGGTTGCTTTGCACGGCGGCGATGTGAGTCAATTTGTGCACCAAGATGTGGCGATTTCCTTGTTGGATAAAATTGCCTCGACCAAGTCTTAGCAACGTAACGTGAAATGGACTTTTCAAATACGTTAATCTTTTTAATTACCTATTAAGCACAGCATGAAACTATCTCAGTCGTTATCTCAAAAGTGTACGTTATCAAAACGATTTATTAGAAAACATCTCACCACACTGAGCCTAGCAGGGTGTTGTTTAAGTTCTTCTGTTGTGGCTGCCCCATGGGTCGATACTTCTGATATTTATCTTCGTGCCGACATTCAAGCGCTTGCCGATGCAGGTGTGATTACCGTCCCCATTAATACTTTTCCGCTCATGTGGTCAGGTATCGGTAATGATTTGAGAAAAGCTGAGCCATCAATTATGTCTCCGGCGCTAGTTGATGCTTTTGCGAGGGTTAACTTTTACTACCAAAATGCAATTGAAAATAGAGGTAATACGACAATTGCCGCAACGGCAGCAACTGATGAAGCTCGCTTTCAGCATTTTGGCTCAGATTATCGTGAAAAAGGTGAACTCACCGCTTCCCATGAATATCTTGGCGAGCGATTCGCTTATAAGGTTACAGCGTCAGCAAATTACGACCCACAAGATGATAAGACATTTCGATTAGATGATTCATATATGGCCGTGGTGTTAGGCAACTGGATTATTACGGCTGGCACCATAGAGCAATGGTGGGGGCCGGGGTTTGATTCTGGTTTACATAAATCAAATAATGCCCGTCCAATGCCTTCGTTAATGGTATCTCGTAACAGTGCAGAAGCTTTTGAGACACCTTGGTTATCATGGTTAGGTACGTGGACACTAACTGGTGGCATCAGCATGATGGAAGAAGAAAGGTATGCTCCTCATGCGTTGTTATGGAACTTACGAGCTTCTATTAAACCGTTAAGACAGCTTGAAATTGGCCTCTCTTGGACCACACAATTTTGCGGTGAAGGTCAGGAGTGTGATTTAGATAGTGCATGGAAGTCTATTACAGGGCAGCGTGATTGTCGCGGCTTTGAAGATGGTGACTGTTCTAACTATGGCAACCAAATGGCAGGCTTCGATGTACGCTATTCAGAAACCTTCTGGGATGTCCCTGTGGGGATCTTTTTAGAGCGTACCTGTGAAGACTCTAAAGGCGACCCATGGGAAATTGTCGATTGTGGAAAAATGTACGGCGTAGATACTCGCTTTAGTTTCGACTCTCAACAGTACAAATTGTTTTTTGAGTACACAGACACCATGGTTTTTTGTGGTGAAGACTCGACCAAGTTTAATTGTTTTTATGAGCATAGTACCTATAAAAGTGGCTCACGTTATCATGGCCGAGCCTTTGGCAGTACTTATGACAGCGATGCGCAGGTATATGCTTTAGGGTTAGTAGGGCAATTTAAAAACAGCCATGCATTTACCTCAATATTTAGGTATGCACAGTTAAATAAAGATGGAGAAAGCCCAAGCCATGGCTGGGCGCCGCAGCCGCCTAAAGAAGATTTGTTGATGTTAGAGCTGTCTTACAGAATGCCACTGATGAGCGGTATGATGACCTTTGGCGGCACCGTGTCACAATCTGAATTTGAAGTGGAAGATTCTGAAACCGACGGTACTTTATTTACGCGCTACGAGTACAAGTTCTAAGATGATTTGCTAAAAAAGCCTCAACATTGTTTGAGGCTTTTTAATAGCGTTATTCCATTAAATTACTTTCTGAAAAATTCCACAGGCTAATGTCTAGTGAGCTTAATAGCTTTGGCACACACCACAAAAAACCGTAGTCCGCTGCCCCAGTTTTATTTCACTGAGTAAGTTACCGCATACGCTGCAAGTTTCACCGCCGCGTCCATAAACATGGAGCTTTTGTGCAAAATAGCCTGGTTTACCGTCAGCATTTGTAAAGTCCTTTAAGGTCGTTCCACCTTGTTTAATGGCTTGAGCAAGGATTTGTTTTACTTCAGCGACCAATATTGTCAGCCTGTCTATATCAATGTTGCCTGCAGCCGCTTGTGGATGAATACCTGCTGCAAAAAGAGCTTCGTTAGCGTAAATGTTTCCTACGCCCACCACGATATGGTTGTCCATTAAACACAGTTTGATGGCTTTCTTTTTATTGGTTAATGCCTGTTGTAACTGTTGTGGGTTAAAGCCGTCACTAAGAGGCTCTGGACCCAATTTTGACAATAGCGGATGTCCATCTTCTGGCAGCTCATACCAAAGCCAAGCCCCAAATCGCCGAGGGTCGTTGTATCTCAGAACTCGGCCATTTTCTAATACGAGGTCGATATGATCATGTTTCTCGACGGGAGTATTCGCTGGCAGGATGCGTAAGCTGCCAGACATACCAAGGTGGACAATGGTAATCCCCGCATCGGTGTCGATTAATAAGTATTTGGCTCGGCGGCGAACCTGCTTAATCGTTTGCCCTATGATGTTTTTACAAATATCAGGTACAGGCCAACGCAAAGAGGCGTTTCTAATGACTAAATCGCGTACGGTTTGATCAACAAGATGCGGTGATACACCTTGCTTAGTGACTTCTACTTCTGGTAACTCAGGCATATGAATCCATTTATTGTCTATTAGCTAAGTTTGACGCTGGTGGCGTTTACTTGGTCTTTATCGTTACTCACTAGATGATGATAATTATTGGGTTGAGATAATCGGTGCTAACTCACTGCGTAAGCTTGGTGGTATTTGATACCAATTGCTTGATGCCGATTGTAAAAGCCCTTCAGCAGGATAGTACTGCCAATGCTGCGCTTGTTGTTGATGATTAATGGCAATGGTCAATGTTACGGGGGCGGTAAGCAATTGGATCTCATTCGCAGGCATTTGAACTGCTGAAACCATTAGTTTTGACCAAGCAGTAGCAAGGGGTTGGCAATTGAGTACGCTATCGTCACAACGCCATTGAGAGGCTGATTTATTAAGCCAAATACCATTAAATTGCAATTGGGTTAATTGGTTGCTTTCATCAAATAATGCATGAGCATCATCTGGCACTTTATTGGTTTTGGAGTCGATAAAGGTTAACACTGCAACCATAAAGACACAGGCAATGATGAGAATGTTGTTCCATTTTTTACGAGATAAAGCCATAAACTAATGCATTACTGCTTGTGAGTCCGATCGTGTCCCTAAGTGTATAGCAAAATACTGGTGAGCAAAAAGTGAATAGTTATCGTTAGTTGAAAATGGCGTTGACTGAGTCATCCAAAAAAAGGTGATGCATTATTTAGCATCACCTTTCGTTAACTGAAGTTGATGTTCACTAGCCGCCTGTTGAATTCATAAAACGTAAGATTTGCACGTCATCATCGGTGCCAAAGTAATGTTCTTTTGGCTTGTGTTGAATTCCTTCTAATATGGCCTCTTTGAGTTTGCCGATATCCCCGGGAAATTCACGCACAATCGATTTTAAATCTACCGAATTCTCGTTGCCCAAACATAACAATAAACGACCTTCTACCGTCACGCGAACACGATTACATTCGTGGCAGAAATTATTACTGTGAGGTGAAATGAAACCGATATGAATATTGCTGTCGGCCATTTTGTAATAGCGAGCAGGCCCGCCAGTACGTTTACTTGATGGAATTAATGGATAAGCTTCTTCAATTAGTCCTCTGACTTCTTCACTTGAGCAGTGACGACTACGTTTGCGCTCATCCATTACACCTAATGGCATTTCTTCAATGAAAGCAATATCTAACTCACGGTCACGGCAAAAATTGATTAAATCAATCACTTCGTGATCGTTTTTGCCACGCAAAATCACCGCATTGATTTTGATGTGTTTAAAGCCTGCGGCTTTTGCTGCATCAATTCCCGCAATCACTCGTTCTACTTTGCCATTGCGAGTCATTTCGGTAAAGAGATCAGGGTTTAAGGTATCTAAACTGATGTTTAGACGCTTAAGGCCTGCATCATGCATTGGCTGAGCAAGCTTACTTAAGCGCGAACCATTAGTGGTCATCGACAAGTCATCTAAGCCCGGTAGTTGACCGAGTAACTCAATTAACTTGTCACAGTCGGTTCTAACTAAAGGCTCACCGCCAGTTAAGCGAATTTTCTTTACACCTAATTCGGTAAAAGCTTGTGCAATCCATGCCAGTTCTTCAAGGCTTAATACCTGTTCTCTTGGTAAAAAGCTGGGATCTTCACTCATGCAATATACACAGCGAAAATCACAACGGTCAGTGACCGATAAACGTAAGTATTCTACTTTTCGGTTAAACTTGTCGACTATTAAACTCATGAATTAGCACATCTTTTGGTTAGTTATAACAGTTCAGCAAAAGGCTGAATGTAGACTTGTTGGCCTGGCATAACTGAATCTTCGGCTTCGCCGATAACAATCAGACAGTTTGCTTTGACCATTGAGTTCAACATCCCTGAACCTTGCGCCCCAGTAGAGGCAACATGTAAACGTCCATCATTGCTTAAATGATACTGACCACGAACAAATTCAGTTCGTCCTGTTCTACTGCGCAACATAGTATCGGTAATAGCTGGTAAATACTGTGGTGTAAAATTGATTTCGCCAGCGAGTTTTCGAATAGCAGGTTGAACAAACTGTAAAAATGACACCATTACAGCCACAGGGTTACCCGGTAAACCAAAGAACAAACTCTCATTCACTTTTCCGAATGCGAGAGGGCGACCTGGACGCATGTTAATACGCCAGAAGTTAATTTCGCCAATTTTAGCGAGGACAGTCTTAATATAATCTGCATTTCCTACAGATACGCCGCCTGAACTGATAACAATATCCGCATCAACTGAAGCCTTTGACAATGCGGTTGTTAATGCTTCTTCGCTATCTTCGATAATGCCTAAATCAATGACATGGCAACCTAACTTTTGCGCCATTGATTTGATGGTGTAGCGGTTTGAATCATAAATGCAGTTGGCTTTTAGTGGCTCACCTGGTTGGCTGACTTCATCGCCTGTAGAAAATACGGCAATAGTAGGCTGTTTGACCACTTCGGCAGTGGCTAAACCCAATGAGGCTAATAACCCCTGTTCAGCGGCATGTATGCGGTGACCTTTTGCTAATGCTAAGGCATCTTTAGCAATATCTTCACCTGCTAAGCGTACATGTTGCCCCGCAATAACTGGCCCTTGTAGCTGTACTTGTCCATCTTGCTCGACGACTAATTCTCGAGCTTCAACGGTATCAGCGCCTTGGGGTACGGTTGCACCCGTCATAATGCGCACAGCTTCACCTGCTGCTAAGGTGCCTGGGTACTCGTGGCCTGCCAGCACTTCACCCATTAATGTAAGTGGTGCAGCTGGGTGTTCAGGGCTGTTATCTTGACTATAAGCAAAGGCATAACCGTCCATTGCTGAGTTTGTTTGTTGTGGTACGTTTACGGGAGAAATCGCATCGCTTGCCAGTACACGGTTAGCGGCATCATCAATCGCAACTTGCTCACTGTCAGTGAGTGGCTTCACCATCGCCATTAATTGTTCTAAGCCTTGAGCAACAGATAAGAACTTTTGCTCGTCTGATACTGGTGTTGCTTCAGCGGGAATCGGCAGTTCGATGTCTGGTGCTTGCCAGTTTGTTTGGTATTCAATTACAAAGTCAGCAATTTGGCCGACATTATTTAAATCTAAACGAGTTAGCTCTGCTGGCGTTTCAGTTTCGTCACAACAGGCAATAGCCACAATGTTGTCATCATGAGTATGAATGAGGGGCTTGCCGTGCGCTGCGCGGTGTAATTCAATTTTTGGTAGCTCGAGCTTTTTAAAGCCTTCAACTAAAACGATATCGACTTTATCCGCTTCAATTTGCGCTAATAAGTGCGGTAATTGCGGATCACCCTCAACGGCATCTTCGGTCATTAAAGCCCAACGAACATGTGAAGCGACCAACATTTGTTTAGCGCCTGCTTTGCGCATTTCGTAGCTGTCTTTACCTGGAATATCGACATCAAAATTATGGTGGGCGTGTTTTATTACCGCTAGACGCACCCCGCGGCGGTTAAGCTCAGGAATAAGTTGTTTTAATAAGGTGGTTTTACCGGTGCCGCTATAGGCACAGAATCCGAGAACGGGAATATTAAGCGGATTGGAAAACGGTATACTCATATAGACCTCATTGTTGACTTATCATGGCGTTTAGCCACAAATTATTTGGCATTCTCGATGACAAGTTTTTGTTCAAGTGTATTCACATTCACAAATGCATTTGGTTGGTCAGCAAAGCTTGTGACCACATATTTGTGTTGTTCATACCAAAGGAAAATTTTACGATCGCCTGCATCTAAAAATGCCTGCATAGAATCTTTTAAGTGTGGTTTGAGCAGTAAAACCACTGGCTGATGATGTTCACCGTCACTGGCGACCACAATATCGGCATCGGCTTCTTTAAGCGATGCATACATACGTTCACACAAATCAGTCGGGAGCATCGGACTATCACAAGGCACCACTAGCAATAAGTCAGCATCGGTATTGTTCATGGCTGTGACCATTCCGGCTAATGGGCCTAAATAACCGCTTTCTTGATCGCTTAATACATCAAAGCCTAACTCAGCATATTGCGCTTGGCTGCGATTAGCATTAATCATTATACGATCAACTTGTGGCTGAACCCGAGCGATAGTATGAGCAATCATTGGCTTACCGCTAAGTTCAACTAAGCCTTTATCAATACCGCCCATTCTTCTGGCCATACCGCCAGCTAAAATCACCGCATCAATTTGCACTGACATAGTGAAACTCCTGAGATTGTTCAAAGCGAGGTATATGGTTACTTTCAACAACTTTGTGCTCTGATATATGCCAGTGTTTTTGGCATAAAGCTGTTAAACCGCAAGTTTGATGGCTACTAATTAGCAATCCTGTACCATCTTGTTTGAGCTGATTTATCATCGCAAGTACTAATTTTTGCGATTGCTTATCCATATTAGAAATTGGTTCGTCGAGCATGAGCAATTTGGGCTGAGTGATCCAGGCTCTAGCAACAGCCAAACGTTGCCGCTCACCGCCAGATAAATCTGTTGCATCGCTTTTTAATAATGCGCCCAGTTGTGCCATGTTAATTGCTTGCTCAACTCGCTCTTGTTGTTGCTGAGGTGATAACTGACTTTTTGGTAAAGCATAACGAATATTATACTCTACAGAGCCATCAAATAAATAAGCATGCTGATGTAAGTATACCGCCTTGCCAAGCAATGAATTTTTGCGCCACCATTTTGTTGGCTCAAAACCTTCAGCTGTAACTGTGCCAGCTGAAGGTTTAATAATGCCAGCAATCAATTTCATCAATGTTGATTTGCCAGAGCCATTGTCGCCTTGAAGGTAAATAACATCCCCTTGGCAAAATGTGAGTTGCTCAAATTCAAATAACAGTCTGTCTTTAAAGTTTTTACGTATATTTTTTGCAACTAATTTGACTGTCATTATTGGCTCCTAGGCATGGCTTTACCACGCAATGAACCGATAGCGAAATTAATCACAATCGCCAAGATTAATAAAACCAGTCCTAGTGCAATAGCTTGGGCAAAATCACCCTTACTGGTTTCAAGCGCAATGGCAGTGGGAATATTACGAGTATGATGCAGAATATTGCCACCGACCATCATCGAACAACCAACCTCAGTTAAAATACGGCTAAATGCGGCAATCACTGCCAATAATAATGGCACGCGGAGTTCGCGGCAAACCGTCCAAATAGCTCTAGACCAAGATGCACCTAAGGTACGTGAGGTTTCGTAAGCACGTTTATCAATACTGCTAAAGGCTGCTTGAGATAATGCAATCAGTACTGGCGCACAAATCATCATTTGACCGAGGATCATACCTTGTTGAGTAAACAACCAGCGTAAATCGCCCAAAGGACCGTTTCGAGTTAGCAGTAAGTAAGCAAGTAAGCCTATGACAACAGTAGGAATTGATTGCAAGGTTTGAACTATGTTAGTGACAAACCAGCGACCAGGAAATTGGTATGATGCAAGCAGAAAGCCAAGCATGATTGACGGGATTAATGTGATGATTAATGCCGCAAAAGAAACTGAAAAAGATACACTTATGATAGACCATACGTCTGGGTCTAAAGAAAGCAGCAAGCTAAAAGCTTGCTGCGTTAGGGCTAACCAGCCATCATTCATTACTTATATGTTGCCTTAAACAATTGTTCTCCCTGAACTTTAAAATCATTAATCATCTGTTGTGCTTGAGGGCTAATAAACCAGTCGCTCAAAGCTTTTGCTCCTTGATGATTTAAATCAGGATATTTTTCTGCACTAATTAGCATGATTTGATAAGGGTTGGCTAATGCAGCGCCACCTTCAAAAGTGATTGCTAAATCTAATTTAGATTTATAAGCAACAAACGTACCACGATCAGTTAATGTGTAAGCTTGTTTCTCATCAGCCATTAATAATGTTTTGCCCATGCCTTGGCCAATTGAAGTATAGCCTGAAAAATCTGGGGTAACAGCAGCTTCTTTCCAAATTGCGAGCTCTTTCATATTGGTGCCTGAATTGTCACCACGAGAGATAAAGGTGCTCTTGCTTTCTGCTACTTTTTTGAACGCTTCAACAACATCTTTGCTGCCGTTCATTTTGGCTGGATCGTTTTTAGGTCCAAGCACTACGAAGTCATTTTCCATAATGCCACGAGGGGTTGTGCCATAACCTTCATTGATAAATTTTGCTTCCGCAGCTGGAGCGTGAGTCATGACTACGTCTACATCTCCTTGACGTGCAAGCTTTAATGCTTTGCCCGTTCCGGTCGCAATCACTTGTACTTTGTAACCAGATTCAGCTTCAAATGTCGGTAAAATTGCGCGTAATAAACCTGAGTTATCTGTGCTGGTTGTGGTTGCTAACTTAATCGTTTCTGTCGCTTCAACTGAATCACTGACCATTGCACTACTGATTAGTGCCATACCTAAAAAAGCAGTTAAACCTGACTTTAAATTAAACATTTTATCTCCTTGATAAAAAAGTAACCTGCTATACAACGTGATTGTGTTGCTGATGGTTTTTAATGAACTCGGGCAACGTTGCCCGTAACAAAACTCACAGAGCAAGAGGTATGCCAAAAGTAACAAAAAAAATATGGATCACGACTAAAATAAAACTGTGATCACCCTCACATCGCAAGTTTCGGTTTTATAGACAAATTGTCTCAAAACGAGGATTCTGCAGGGCAAACTGACCCATTTATGGGTTTTTAGTGATACGATAATGATTAATATAGTCAAAATGTCCAAAGTAGAAGCCATATGAATAATAATGAATCAAACTCAAAACCACTTCCGACAGCGGTATCTGTTTTGATTGTTGACGATGAGCCAGGCATGCGCAGTTTTTTAAAAAAAGCGCTTTCCAAGAAGTTCGCATTAGTTGAAACCGCTTCTACCATTGCAGAGGCTGAAAAGCTTCGTAGTCGTGGCCATTTTGATTTATTAATTGTTGATATTCGCTTACCAGATCGTTCAGGTATTGAGTGGCATGAAGCACTCAATGAAAAAGAGCGCCGTTCAGATATTATTTTTATGACCGGTTATGCTGATATGGACGTAGCGATAAAAGCACTGCGTGCTGGCGCATCCGACTTCATCATGAAGCCGTTTCACTTAGAACAAATGATGACATCAGTTGACCGCTGTATTGAGCGCCGTTTATTAAAGCGTGAAAACTTCATGTTACGTCGTGAGTTATCAAGTGGTCACTCAACCACCATGATTGGTAATAGCGACGCCATGATGGAGGTGAAACAAGTTATTGAACGAGTTGCGCCAACCAATGCCGTGGTATTGATTGAAGGTGAATCTGGTACAGGTAAAGAGCTCGTTGCAAGGCAATTACATCAACTTAGCGGACGTACAGGCCCGTTTGTACCCGTTAACTGTGGTGCTATTGCGCCAGAATTGTTAGGTAGTGAGCTGTTTGGTCACACCGCTGGCGCCTTTACTGGAGCTAAAGGTAATCGAGAAGGATTATTTAATTTTGCCACCGGCGGAACGATTTTCTTAGATGAAATTGGTGAAATGCCAATGAAAATGCAAACCGCACTACTACGTGTGCTTGAGCAAAAAGCGATTCGCCCTGTGGGCAGCGAAAAAGAAGTGGCGATTGATGTCAGAGTTGTGGCTGCAACCAACCGAAAATTATCCGAAGAAGTGGCAGAAGGAAATTTCCGTAGCGACTTATATTACCGCCTTAATGTGCTTAATATTCTTATTCCTCCATTACGCACTCGCCCTGAAGATGTCATTGAATTAACGCATCATTTTACTTGGCAACTTGCACGTGAGTTAGGCGTAAAAGAAGTTGTATGGAGCCATGAAGATTTGTTAGTGCTGCAACAACATGAATGGCCAGGTAATATTCGAGAATTACGTAATATGATTGAGCGATGCATTTTATTGGGCAAGCCGCCTGCAGAATATTGGAAAAAATCTCAAGAGACAGAAGTAGTGACTCAAGCGGGTTATCCACTAAGCTGGCCATTAAAAGAAGTTGAAAAACAGCATGTCATGAGTGTGGTTGATGCCCATAATGGCAATAAATCTGCTGCTGCACGTGATCTAGGGGTTTCTCGTAAAACGTTAGATCGAAAATACAAAGAATGGTTCGAAATCGAATCGGATAAGGAAGACTAAATCGTGTCTGTTTTTCGTCAGTTCTTCGGTGTTAGTTGGCAGCAAATGCAAGCCAAGGTGCGTTATCGTATTTTGATTCTAACCTTGCTTCCTATTTTGCTGACGTTAATTAGCCTCGTGTTTATTACGATTTATTGGAATATTAGTTATACAGGTAAGCAGTTGTTTATGAAGGTTAAGGCGGACTTGACCGTTGCCATAAACACCTTAGAACAAGTGCAAAAGCAGCAAGAAATACAGTTGCACAATGTCAGTCAATCTTGGGATTTTCAGCAAGCATTTAAACGAATTCAGCAGGGTGACAAAGAGCCTATAGCGATAATTGACGGCTATTTAGCACAACAAAAAAAGATTCTTGATCTAGATGTATTGCGACTCATTAGAATTGAAGAAGCCAATGCTGATCCGGACTTGAGGCAGCTATTACCCAAAATCAGTAATAATCAGGCTTATTCTGGGCTAATGGTGTTATCTGCTAAAAGGTTAGATCGGCTTGACCCCAATTTAGCCGATCTTGCTAGAGTGCCTTTGTCTGCGACTTTGCGAGCACAAGAACCGCAAAAGTCAGAAGAGACTCGTGGCATGCTCAGCCGGACATTATTACCGATAGTTGATCAAGATGGGCAAGTGAGCTGGTACCTTGATGGGGCCACGTTATTTAACCGTGATACGGCTATTGTCGATCATATTCGAGATTTAGTGTACGACCAAGGTACACTGCCAGAGCGCTCGATTGGTACTGTGACGATTTTCTTAGATAATGCCCGTGTCAGTACCAATGTGCCGATGGATTTGTTTTCAACTAAGCAAGCCGCGCAATCACGTGCTTTAGGGACACTGGTATCTGATGAAGTACGACAGAAAGTCTTGGTTGAAGGCACGCCGTGGGTAGACCGAGCATTTGTACTAAACGACTGGTTTATTTCTGGTTATTCGCCGTTAGAAGATGTACGTGGTAATCGAATTGGCATGATTTACACAGGCTTCTCTGAAGCGCCTTTTATTCATACTTATATTCTCAATATTATCGAACTCGGCACGATATTAATGTTAGTGCTTTTAGTCTCTGGTTTTTTAGTATACCGAGGTGCTAACAGTTTATTAGAGCCTATTGAGCGCATCCATCATGTTGTAAAAGCAGTACAGTCCGGTCGAGATCTTCGCATTGGTGAACTTGGCTTAGACAGAGATAATGAACTGTCTAATTTGGCAGAGCAGTTTGATCATATGCTGGATTTATTGCAGAGACGTAATCTTCAAATTCAAGCCGCAGCAGAACAATTAGAAGTGAAAGTAGAAGAACGTACTCGCAGCTTACAAGACAAGACAGAAGAGCTACAACGTAACGTTGCTTTACTCAATGAGACTCGTCAACAACTTGTCACCAATGAGAAATTAACAGCTCTTGGTGAGTTAACCGCTGGTATTGCTCATGAGATTAATAACCCAACAGCGGTGATCCTTGGCAATATGGAGCTAATGAAATATGAACTTGGATCCAATGCGAATGTGGTTGAAGAAGAGATAGAGCTAGTCATTCAGCAAGTCGGACGGATCAGCACTATTATTCGAAGCTTGTTGCAATACAGTCGTCCAGGTGAATTTAATGCTCCGCTTGAAATGCATCAAGTTCAATCCATGATTGAAGAAGTATTAGTATTGGTTCGCCACTCGATTGAAAAACAAGAAGTTGAGTTGATTCAAGAGATTAATACCACTGCAGATGTTCAAGTCAATCGCCCTCAAGTTATTCAAGTCTTGATTAATCTAGTGGTCAACGCAGCCCATGCAATTGAAAGTAAAGGCCGCATTTGGATAAGAGCCAATGATTGGGTTGAGCAAGGACAAGTCGTGGGTGTAAAAGTTGAAGTGGAAGATGAAGGTGTCGGGATTGCGCCAGAAAGATTAAGTCGTATTTTTGATCCGTTTTATACCACACGCAAAGATGGTACTGGTTTAGGTTTGTCACTGAGCTACGGCATTATTAAGCGCATAGGCGGCACAATTGAAGTGAAGTCGACCTTAGGTAAAGGAACCGTATTTACCATTGGTATGTATCACAAAGCTAAAGAAGAACAAGGTGATAACCCTTATGAAGGGCTACATTTTGGAGATACTAAGCGATTAGATGACTAATTAAGGCTAAATGACGTCGACTGAATTTATCGTCAATAATAATAGCTAAAGTTGAGCGTTAACTTAGACGATAAAAAATAGACAAAAAAAAGCCGGATGATGAGTCCGGCCACAAAGAGTGTGTGAGCAATGTCGTGCTTGCATACTCAGAGGGGATTAATAGGAGATGAAGCTATTAATTTGATTACTGAGTTTTGGAACGCACATAAATAATAATCATTCTCATTATCGTTTGCAAATATTAATTGGGCTTTTTCACTTACTTTACATTCCCTTTACATCCAGTTTTTTTACAATGGCAAATTCAGCCCGTTACAGTGGCATTCACTTCCTTGATTTACACATAAGCATAAGAAGTTCGCGCCTAAAATATTGAAAGGTACTTGTGTGGGGACAATGAGTGATTTTAAGCTTTAGAGCTGTCAGTATCTGAAAAACAGGCAAAGAAAAGCCAGGTGATGAGCCTGGCTATAAAGAGTGTTGGAGCAATGTCGTGCTTGCATACTCAGAAAAATTAATAGGAGATGAAGCTATTAATTTGATAACTGAGTTTTGGAACGCGAATAAATAATAATCATTCTCATTATCGTTGGCAAGTTTTTATTATATATTGTTATCGGCTTTACATAGTGTTTACATTGGGGGCTGGTTTAATCATTGTGTGAATTGCAGGCAAGAAAAAGCCAGGTGATGAGCCTGGCTAAAAGAGTGTTGGAGCAATGTTGTGCTTGCAGACTCAGTTAGATTAATAGGAGATGAAGCTATTAATGTTGATAACTGAGTTTTGGAACGCAAGTTAATAATAATCATTATCATTTGCGTTTGCAAGGTAATTGCTCAATTTTTTTCCAAATATATGTCTACATTAGGCGCTAACCTTAATCGTTAACCGGTTAGCACTAACAATAGGGAACATAACTCTTTGTTCAAATGTTTGTTTTATAGCACTTTTTGAAGGTGAAGTTTGTTTTTGTCGATGCTAGGGTGGCTTTCAACTTGCGTAATTTGGTACTGATTAGCTACCAACATATTTAGCATGGCTTGAAACTGATTACGGGTTTTCACTTTTAGGCGAGTATAGCCTTGTGCTTTTGCCCATTTTTCTTGATATTCAAGCATAGACTTTGCTAAACCAAGTTGACGAAAATCTGCATCAACACCCCCTAGCCAGCTATAAAAGCAATCTTCTTCAGACTGATAACCTAATTTAAAGCCCGCTAATTCGCCTTCAACATAAGCAAATAGAATTAAACTAGGCTTATCACCTATGCGTTCAACAAGCGACTCGGCACTTTGAGTGCGATCGAGCTCACTAATACGAGACGTTAATAAAGCCAGTTTTTCTGACACTTCAGCTGAAAGCTCTGTATGAGCTTCGATTTGGATATTTAACATTTTATCTTCCGCAGGGCTGAGAACCTTAATACAGCAAGTTACTTCAAGGTGAGTAGACTTGTTATTAAAGAGACCTTCACGTGCTTTCAATTTATCTTTTGCGATGTATTAGCAAATGATTGAAAACTATGAAAGTCTTTCTGAATCTTGGTTAGCAGCGAATAAACACTGGATTATTATATCTCATCGTACCAGTTGGCGGGCAGGATTGAATGAAAAATGCTGCATTGATCAATTAATCGACAGCTAAGTGATGTTTACGACTTAGTTTCGTTAGTCAAAATCAAATTTTCAGCCGGTGTCTCGATAAGTTTATCACTCAGCACTTTTAACAAAACACCATAAGCAGGCAAAAATAGCCCTAAGCTAACGATTAGCTTGAAGCCATAATCGACCATCGCAATTTCAGGCCAATGTTGAGCCATAAATGCGTCGGTTGAAGCGTAAAAGGCGACGCTGAAAAAGACGATAGTATCAACGAGGTTACCAAAAAGGGTCGAGGATGCTGGTGCTATCCACCACGCTTTTGCTTTACGTAATTGAGCAAATACTGTGATGTCCATGAGTTGTCCTACGAGATAGGCCACAAAGCTTGCAAAAGCAATTCGGAACACAAATTGATTCCACTCAACTAATGATGCAGCGCCCTGAAATGCGCCTTGATGAAAGATAACTCCCATCACATAGGAAATCAGCAACGCAGGTAGCATCGCTTTAAAAATAATACTCCGCGCGGCTTTCTGGCCAAATATACGTACCGTTAGGTCGGTTGCTAGGTATACAAAAGGAAAGCTAAATGCGCCCCAAGTTGTATGGTAACCAAATATTTGAAATGGAAGCTGCACCAAGTAGTTGCTTGCGCAAATAATGATGATATGAAAACTGACTAGAAACATCAGTGCACGGCGACATTGCGCCTGAGATAGTTTTAACATCTTGTAGCCTTTTTATTGGGTTAGACGGGGTGAGGGAACCCGTATTGAATTAAGGATGGCAGTATTATTGTTAGAAAGCTGATTAGTGATATGCCATAAACTGGCTTAATCATAGCCTATCGGCTGTTGCCAAGGAGGACGCATTATAGTGATCGAAAAATAAGATGCAACTCTCAAGTTCATAAAATGGAGTTAGCCTAAATGAATTGGCAACAACAAAGGTAAATGTCAGCGATGATATGGGAGGTTAGAGCTCCACTAATATGGATAAAATAGTCGCGAGTTTATTTTCTAGTTCTTGCCACTCAGCTAAGGGATCTGAGCCAGCAACAATGCCTGCTCCTGCAAACAAATTAATGCGCCCAGGTTCAATTAAAGCACTGCGTATCGCCACGGAAAATTCACTTTCGTATTTGTTGAGATAACCGCAAGCACCAGCGTACCATCCACGGTTATACCCTTCACGTTGACGAATAAAGCTTAGTGCTGACTGTTTTGGCAGTCCGCCGACAGCTGGTGTTGGGTGTAAGCCTTGCAGCAGCTGAAAATCATTGACGCCCGCTTTTAATTCAGCACGAATAGAGCGGTGTAAATGCTGAATATGAGTCAGTTTAAAAATTTTAGCTGATTCGTCTGCGCCAATGTAGTTACTGAGTGGCGTAAGCACATCAACAATTTGCTGCCTGACTAATTGGTTCTCATAACTGTTTTTGGTGTCTTCGAGTAATTGCTTAGCCAGAAAATCATCTTCTTCCTGATTGAGCCCACGCACAGTTGTGCCAGCTAGTGCTTCAGTAAATAATTCTTTTTGCCTGCGTAAGTACAAGCGTTCAGGAGAACAAGAAATAAACGTTCTATCTGGGCTAAACTGAAACCCAAACTGAAAACTATTCGGGTTACGCCCTTGCCAACAGGCCAACACCATCCAAGGGTCGACCGCATCGTTAATCTCAAGCTGAGTTTGTCGAGATAACACGACTTTGGGTGTCGTTTGATTAAACTTGGGATGAGTGACTTGCTCTACAAGTTCTTTCCAGCGTTGATAGTTTGGCAAATCACTGCGGCCCATTAGGGGCAGTTTATTGGGTGGCGATAATGGCTTTGCTGGTTGAAGTTGTTTAATCGCATCAATCGCGGCATCGCACTCATCAACTTGCGAGTTGTTTTCAAAATCTAAGTTAATGAGTAATTTTACAATCGTACCGTGACGACGTAACTCAATACGCGGTAAGACAAAACGCGTTCTGCCAAAGTCTGGCCAGCACTCTACGGTACGATCAAATGCAACGCCACCATAATAGCGGATATCTTGATTGCTGCTTTTACCTCGTTGAGATTGGTATAAGCTTGAGAGTAACTCATCATCAATCTCTTGCTCTTGTTTGAAATCTTTACAGGCGCCAATGGCGGCAATTTCTTCCTGCTTTTCTCGCCCGTGCCAATAAATACGTGGATATTGGGTTTGTGCGCCCAACCATGACAGTAACGGGATCGACTTCGCTTCGACAGATATTTGCACAATAGGTTCTTTGGCAACGGCCAACTTCATAGCGTTTAGCTTTTCGATTAACTGACTAAATTGCTCAGAAAAAATTTGGCTAGGCAACAAAGACTCCAAAGGTTGATATCTCAAACAGGTGAAATGATAAAGAGAGGTATTCGTTTTAGTAAATTATGCCTTAAGTTAATGAAGGGTTCAAAAACTGTCAATGCCAAGCCGCTCATGCTGTGATCTGAAATGCTAATATAATCATAGTATCGGCGGTTTTTAAAAAGAGCAGCCTGCTAAGCGACTGTATTTGAAGGGGGTTACAAAATATAACATTTAATTTGGAGTATTTAGTCGAGACAAGATAAAATGTCATTAACATTGTTACATTGTCACTAAATTCCATCATAAGTATTATCATTCTTGTCGGTGTTTTGGTTGTCGTTTGGAGAGTTAATCGTTAATGTCCTCCGTTGAAGAATCTAAAGACGTTATCCGTATTCCCGTTAGCCGTTTAGGGCTCGGGATGTTTGTCGTTGCTATTGATCGCAAAGAGAGCAAAGTGGCTATCAGTAATGCCGGCCAGATAAAACATAAAGATTCGATTGCGAAATTAGTAAAAGCCGGCATTAAAAGTGTGTGGGTAGACGTTGAGCGCTCATCGGATAGCTGTGGCTTGAAGAAAAAGGCTCCTCCGTTAAAGGCGCGTAAACCGGTTATCACCAGAGCTACCAAACAAGCACAAGCTAAAAATATCCTGACCGAAGCAAAGACCCTTGTTCGCAAAGTGCTTTCAGAAACCTATGAAGGCAAAGCGGTTGAAGTTGCCCCCTTTGAAGACATTGCCGATAACATGATTGAATCGGTGATGGATGATGCCGATGCTCTTAAATGTGTGTCAGCGCTTAGAACTAAAGATGCTTACTTACTGGAGCATTCCGTGAATGTCGCATTTTTACTGGTGACTTTCGGTAAACACTTGAACTTAGATAAGTCATTGTTGAAAGAAATGGCTATCGGCGGCATTTTGCATGATATAGGCAAAATTCAAGTTGATAATAAAATCTTGCATAAACCTGGGAAATTGACCGAAGCAGAGTTCGAAGAAATCAAAAAGCATCAAACCTATGCAATTGATATCATGAATGAAACCGTTGGCCTTTCGCAGGTGAGCAAAGATGTGTGCTTGATGCATCATGAAAAGCTAGATGGCAAGGGTTACCCTAAGGGCCTTAAAGGTGATGAAATTCCTCAACATGGCCGCATGAGTTGTATTGTGGATATTTTTGATGCGTTAACGGCTACTCGTTGTTACAAAGAGGCGATGAGCCCAGCGGCAGCGTTTAAAATTTTAATGAGTTTGACGCCTTTTCATCTGGACCAAACATTAGTTTACGAGTTCATTCGTTGCGTAGGGATTTACCCTGTAGGTTCTTTAGTTCAGTTATCTGATGAGCGGGTTGGCATTGTCTGGGAGTCAAAAGGTCGGGATGCGTTAAACCCTGTCGTTAAGTGTTTTTATTCATTAAAACATCGACGCTATACCGAAGTGACCTTTGTGGATTTGAAAAAGTCAGATTTACATATTGAACGAGGTATTTCACCACGTTCACTTGATGTTGATCCAAGTCCTTTCTACTAATTACCTTTCCTAAACAGGATACGACTTTGTAAAGTGCGGTGTCGCCACTGGACTTAATGTTGCGATCCGTTATTTTATGGCGTTTAACGTACTATTTTCCCCTCATTTAATGTGATTGGCTTTGATTTTACATGGAGTACCTATGAAACCCTTATTTAGCTCATTGGTCATTATATTGTCATTGGTGTTACTGCTCCCTGGAGTCACTCAACCCATTTTGACGATACAAGGCAGTATTGAAAAAGCTGAATTGGTAGAAACTGGCGTGACGATGTTTACCGAGAGTTTATCTGAAGGAGCACGTGGTAATGCCCGCAGCATGCTCGACATGGCGGTGAGTATGTTTGGTTTTGATAACCTCGAAGGCGAAGTGGAAGTGTTTTACAAAACCCGCAGTATTGTTGATACCGTAAAAGAACTTTACCTATCTAATAACGTGCTGGTGGCTGGGCTGGTTGGCTTATTTAGTGTGGTCATTCCCGCCACTAAATTATTACTGCTGTTGACGATGTGTATTCCTGCTACGGCAAGGTATCAGTCAGCGGTGAACCGGTTTATCGGTGCAATCGGTAAATGGTCGATGGCTGATGTGTTTGTTGTGGCATTAATTATTGTCTACATGGCTGGAAATGCCTCCGCTGGAATGGGAGAGATGTTAAAAACCACAGCTTCATTCGAAATTGGTTTTTATTATTTTACAGCTTATTGCGTGTTTTCTATTGTAAGTCATAGGCTTGTGTCAGCTTGGATAGCCACAGACAAAAAGACTTAATGCGTTATCTAGCCTGGTAACAGTGGGCAAAAGTGATTATGTGAATAACATAGTCATATTTGATATTGGCAGCGAAATACTGGGATTTAGATAATGGTCTACTTAATTGGAGACTATGATGATGTCCTTGATACAAAGTAAGACATTTAAAGCTGTTGCGATAATATGCCTTTGCATTATTGCGGTAGTGGCATCTGTGCAAACCTCTGGGCTTACTCGTGCGGTAATTGAACTATTAGCTTTTGGTGGGTTAATCGCCCTGGCTTTGGCAAAACCTTATATACAGCAAGAGATAAACGAAGAAGAGTGATTAATATTTGTTGTCAGCAATAGTCGGCTTAGTGCTGAAGAGACCAATTTAACTAGCCTAACTTAATTTACTTTTCAATGAACAACTAAAAAGCGATTAACTCTGCCAGAGAATCACTCCCAACGATATTCCACCAATTGCAATCCACAATAGCACGCCCAATAGCAGTGGCTTAGGCCCATTCGCTCGCATTTTACTGACGGTGATACCTGCACCAATTAAAAATAAGCACACGATAAGTAATTGCTTCGAAACGCTAAAGAGCACCTGATAAACAGCTTGCCCCTGAGGAAATAAATAGGCCGTAATTATGGCGAGACAATAAAAGCCAATAAAATATGGAATAGATATTTTTGACTTGTCGCCACCGAAGATAATCGCACTGAGCAGTGCAATAGGAATAATCCACAGTGCACGAGCCAGTTTAATTGTGGTGGCCGTTTTTAACGCTTCGTCACCGTAAGCTGACGCTGCGCCCACAACGGACGAGGTATCGTGAATCGCAATCGCACTCCACACACCAAAGTCATATTGGCTTAATGATAATGCATGACCAATTGTCGGAAATAAGAATAACGCGGCTGAGTTTAATAAGAAAATGCAGGCAAGCGATACCGCAATTTGATCGTTCTTAGCATTAATTGCTGGTGCAACGGCGGCAATAGCGCTACCGCCACAAATTGCGGTGCCGCAACTGATTAAATGACCCGTTTTATCATCAAGTTTCAATAGTATCGTTAATCCAAAACCTAATACTAGGGTTAAAAATATCGAACCGACAATTAGCCCTAAATTGTTGCTACTTGCTGCAATTGCTTCAGGTAAGTTGATTCCGAAACCTAAACCAACAATTGAGTATGCCAATAGTTTTTTAGTGAGCTTATTTAAGTCGATATGAGTCGGTACCATACCTAAACTCGCCAATGTAAAGCCCATCAGCAAGGCGATAGGAGAAGAAATTATGGGTGTTAAACAAATCAAACCCATGGCGATAAATAGCCATAGTTTAAATGTGGAAGAGATTTGCATGCTGATGGTGATCGCCTAAATACAGATGCCTTATTGTAGCAAGATGCAGGCTGATGAACGATATTTGATAGTGAAAATTGGTCAACAACTGTATCTATCGAGCTATCTTTTGAATTAGAGCCCATTTATGTAACGAAATATCGTGATCTAATGTAATATGCTAGATATCACGAAAGTTGAGGCCATCAGCGATGAATTCAAAAGCCAGTGTCACCACCAGTCACTTTTTACCTGAAAATACCCTTCTCCTGAATGCCATCACGGAAGGGGTATACGGCTTTGACCTTAACGGTAATGCGGTATTTATCAACCCAGCTGCAGAACAGATGACTGGCTGGAAAAGTGCAGAGTTGATTGGCAAAAATATTCATGATTGTCATCATCATAGCCATGCCGATGGTMGCCCATATCCACAACATGACTGTCCAATCTATYGAACATTGCATGATGGTATTGCGCGGCAGGTTTCAGAGGATGTGTTTTGGCGCAAAGATGGCAGTTGTTTTCCAGTGTATTACAGCTCAACTCCCGTTTATGACCAAGATAAATTGATTGGTGTGGTAGCGATATTTCGTGATGTCAGTGTACAAAAACACACTGAAACATCGCTGAGAGAAGCGCTTGCGCAAGTACAGGCATTATCAGAGAAGCTCGCCTCAGAAAATCAATATTTACTAACCGAGTTGCAGGGCAAGCAAGGTGCAATGGGCTTATCAGGGCATAGTGACGCTATTAACCATTTAACTCAGCAAATTAATTTGGTTGCTAATACTGATAGTACGGTGCTTATTTGTGGTGAAAATGGCACAGGTAAAGAACTTGTCGCAAGAAGCTTACATCAATTAAGTCGCCGTAATGAGCAACCCATGGTGAGTGTCAATTGCGCTGCATTTTCAGCATCGATACTGGAAAGTGAATTATTCGGTCATGAAAAGGGAGCCTTTACGGGAGCGACAAGTCGCCGGAAAGGCCGCTTTGAGTTGGCGCATAATGGCACCTTATTTCTTGATGAAATTGCAGAGTTAAGTTTAGAAGCACAATCCAAGTTACTGAGAGTGATTCAAGAGCAGTCTTTTGAGCGGGTTGGCAGTAGCGAAACCATTAAAGTGAACATTAGACTCATTGCTGCCACCCATCATGACTTGCAGGCAAGGGTTGAGCAGGGCTTGTTTAGAATGGATTTGTATTATCGTCTAAATGTGTTTCCAATTGTGGTGCCGCCACTTCGTGAACGCCCTGAGGATATCCCGTCCTTAGTTAGTGACTTAGTCACATCGTTAAGTCAAAAGCTCGGAAAAAAAGTGACTCGAGTCAGTGCTAAAGGGTTAAAAAAGCTGCAGCAATATACTTGGCCTGGCAATGTGCGTGAATTACAAAATCTCATCGAAAGAGAGATTATTTTATCGCAAAATCAAGTACTAGAATTTAATAGCCTATTGCTTAGCGGTTCGCAACATGCCGATGAAACCAAGCTTAAACAACCGCTAACGATGGCTGAAGCAGAAGCAGAACATATACAGCAGACCCTAGAACATACTCAGTGGCGTATTTCAGGGCCACAAGGTGCTGCAGCAGTGTTGAATATGCCGCCAAGTACGCTGCGCTCAAGAATGAAAAAGCTTGGCATACAGCGTTAAGTTACTGTCGATACGATAAAGTCACGATATTTCACGGAAACGTGATATATCGTGACTTTTTTGTTTGATGAAAATTGATAAGTGTCTATTAATCAGTGTTTTAGGTTTTATTTTGGGTTGGCTCAGGTTTTGCTCTATTAGCTTTGCGAATGAAAGCAAGTTACTAGAGCAGTAGGATCTTAGATATGTCAGAGCCAATAGCGAGTCAGCAAACACCCTCACTATCACAAGTACCATCACAAGTACCATCACAAGCCACGTCTGCGGTGCAGCAGCAACGTATTCCTGTTATCAATATTAGCGATTCGGGGAAGATTCATGTGCGAGAGCAGCAAGGAATATTTCAGCGTCTTAGGTTGCACACTAATACGGTGTTGATTACGTTATTTTTCCTTATTCCATTTATCAATTTCCAGGGCCGTCAGGCCATTCTATTCGATGTAACAGAGCAGCAATTTTTCTTTTTTAATGTCACCTTATGGCCGCAAGACTTTACCGTGCTTGCTTGGTTTTTTATGGCCTCAGCATTTGCATTGTTTTTTATTACTGTTTATTTCGGCAGAGTCTGGTGTGGTTTTATGTGCCCTCAAACCGCTTGGACAGCTGCGTTTATGTGGGTAGAGGCAAAAGTTGAAGGTAACCATCATCACCGTGCCGCCCTTGATAAAGCGCCAATGTCAGTGAATAAAGTGACTAAAAGAGTCACGAAGCACAGTGTTTGGGCGTTAATGGCATTGGTGACTGGCTGTGGTTTTATGGCTTACTTTATGCCTGCAAGGGCGCTTTATGTGGATATTTTTAGTTTTAGTAGCGGCTTTTGGACAGGAGTTTGGGTTTGGTTTTTTGCACTATGTACTTACCTTAATGCTGGATGGATGCGAGAAATGATGTGTTTGCATTGTTGCCCTTATTCGCGTTTCCAAGCAGTGATGTTCGATGCGAATACTAAAACCGTTAGCTATGATGCTGCTCGTGGTGAAAACCGTGGTCCGAGAAAACGTAATAAAAAAAGCACCAAGACTCAGGCAACGACAGAGTCTGGCAATGGCTTAGGCGACTGTGTTGATTGTCATCTTTGTGTAGATGTGTGTCCAACAGGGATTGATATTCGAAATGGTCTGCAATATGAATGTATTAACTGCGGTGCCTGTGTCGATGCCTGCAATCAAACGATGAGTAAATTTGGCTATTTGCCCAATTTGATCAGCTTTACCAGTGAAAACGCCCTAAAAACGGGCCGCACTCCGTCAATGTGGTCATTAAAAGCCTTAGGTTATGCGGGTGCATTAGTGGTGATGCTAGTCATGATTGTTTTAGATTTACAAAGCCGATCGGATATTCAACTTAACGTTATTCGAGATCGCCAAAGCTTATATCGTGTTGTCAGCACTGAGCCAACAAACCCCGTCATCGAAAATAGCTATTTACTGAAAATACGTAATAAAACCCAGCAAGCCGCTTTTTATCAGATCAGTGTTAGCTCCGATAAGTTATCTGCTCATGATTTCAAAATAACCAATAATACCTTGGTATTGATTAAAGCGGCTGAGCAACTTGAATACCCTATTACAGTCACCAGCTCGATAAAGCATCCAGATAAACAGGGGTTATCTCAAACACGTGAAGCGCTGACATTTTTTATCACCGAAGTGAACTCGGGTGGTGAAATTGTTCAAGGAAAACCGCTTAATCAAGTAGCTCAAGCTTCACGCTTTTTTAGGCCTTAGTCATACAACCTTAAGGATAAATACAACTTGATTGAGCTCTTTGATGACGTTCCAATATAGGGCGGAGTGAATAAAAAATGAACTATTATAGTGCTTTAGCTAATTAGCTTATGGTACACCTTTATGTTAACAAGTTGTTTAATTTGACTTTTTTATAGTGGCATAGAACTCGCAAAACATGATCAGAATTAAATCTAGGAGTGTGAAGCTATGTCGTATATTGAACCAAAAGAGTTCGCAGCCAAAATGGTCGATGCTGGTGAACAAAAAATTTTCATGTCAACGAAAGATACATTTGTTCGTGCTTTTATGGCGGGGGCTATTTTAGGTCTAGCGGCATTTTTTGCCATTACAGTGATAGTTAAAACTGGCAGCTTATTAACGGGGTCACTTTTGTTCCCTGTAGGTTTTATCATGCTGTATTTAATGAAGTTTGATTTGTTAACCGGGGTATTTACCTTAGTGCCATTGGCGGTTTTGGATAAACGAAATGGCTGTACCGTCGACCAAATGCTGCGGAATTGGGGCCTAGTGTTTGTGGGTAACTTCGCTGGTGCCCTCACGGTTGCTTTCTTTGCATCGTTTATTTTAACTTATGGTTATAACACTGATGGTGGCGTACTCGCTGCGAAAGTGAGTAGCATCGGTGAGTCACGTACTCTGGGTTATCAAGAACATGGCTTTGCAGGTTGGATGACCATTTTTATTCGCGGCATGTTGTGTAACTGGATGGTATCGATGGGAGTCGTTGGTGCAATGATTTCTACTTCTGCAAGCGGCAAAATGATGGCAATGTGGATGCCCGTTATGCTGTTCTTCTTCATGGGTTTTGAGCATTCAATTGTCAATATGTTCTTGTTCCCATTCTCAATGATCATGGGCGGTGAATTTACGGTTATGGATTACCTCGTTTGGAATGAAATCCCTACCGCATTGGGTAATTTAGTGGGTGGATTTGCGCTTGTTGGGTTACCGCTGTATTTAACTCACGTGAAAGAAAGTCCAGTGCGTAAGCGCAAACAAGCAGAAGCTCGTCGTGAAAAGCTTGCTTAATATTGGACACTTAAGTGAGTCCTTACCGTCACAAGATTACCTTAATGGCACTGTAATTGTTGTGGCGGCAAGGAAGCTTTAATGCAAAATTCGCTAAAACTCACCATTGCACAACAAAGCGTTTGTGGACTAAAACAGATCAATCAAGATTGCTGTGGCAGTATGCAACCAGATAATGCCCTGATACATAGTAAAGGCGCAGTGGTTGCGATTGCTGATGGTATTAGCTCTAGTGACGTCAGTGGTGTTGCTAGTGAAAGTGCGATAAGTAATTTTATCAGTGATTACTATGCAACTTCTGAAGCCTGGTCAGTTAAAAAGTCTGCGCTTAAAGTGCTGCAGGCACTTAATCATTGGCTATATGCCCAAAGCCAAAATGGCCCGCATCGTCATGACTTGAATAAAGGTTATGTCTGCACTTTTAGTGGGATAGTGTTTAAATCAAATACAGCACATATTTTTCATTGTGGTGATTCTCGTATCTACCAATTGAGCGGGAATAGTTTAGAACAATTAACGGAAGATCATCGACGTTTTGTCGACGATGAAGTCAGTTACCTTAATCAAGCTTTAGGTATTAACCCGTTACTCAATAGTGATTATCACTCCTGCTCGATTAATTTGGGCGATATTTTTGTATTGACCACCGATGGTGTGCACGAGTTTTTACCCACGAGAACCATTGCCAATGCCATTAATGATGCACTAGAGCAAAACAGAGATTTAACCAATGTGGCGCAAGAGCTGGTTCAGCAAGCGCTTGATGCTGGTAGCGATGATAATTTGAGTATTCAAATTGTGCGGGTAGATTCTCTACCTGATCCAGATGTCAATGAGTTCAAACAGTTATTGAATCGACTCCCTTTGCCGCCACCATTACATAGCGGCCAAGAATTCGAAGATGTGGTGATTCAACGTGAACTATATGTGAGTAGTCGCAGCCGAGTTTACCTTGCTCAAGATAAAACCTCTGGTCAGCGTGTAGCAATTAAGGTTCCTTCTGATGAAATGCGCCAAAATGAAGACCACTTAGAAACCTTGTTAATGGAAGAATGGGTAGCGCAAAGGGTATCTAACACGCATTTATTAAAACCCGTTAAGTCGCGTGTTCCTAAGGGTTACCTTTACACGGCAACAGAGTATGTTGAAGGCTGCACGCTAGCCCAATGGATCCACGATCATGAACAGCCCGATTTAGATTCAGTGAGAACGATAGTGGTTCAAATCGCTCGGGGGTTACAAGCTATGCACAGACAAGAGATGGTGCACCAAGATTTACGCCCTGAAAACATCATGATCACTACAGAAAGTGTGGTCAAAATTATCGACTTCGGTGCGACAGCTGTTGCAGGAATCATTGAAACTCAAAGGATTGATGACCACATTTTGGGAACGGCCCAATACAGTGCTCCTGAATATTTTGTGGGCGAGCTTGGCGATGGTCGCAGTGATATTTTTTCTTTGGCGGTAATAACTTATCAAATGCTGACAGGTCAGCTGCCCTACGGGGTGGATGTTGCCAAGGCAACGACGTTAAAAGCGCAGCAAAGCTTACGCTATGTTCCTGCCCGAAGTAGAAATGCCGCAGTGCCTCAGTGGGTAGATTATGCCCTTGAAAAAGCCCTTGAAGTGTCCCCGTCGAAACGCACTGCTGAAGTATCGGAGTTTATTTATAACCTTAAACATCCTCACCCTAAATCAATACGTGAGCACACGCCTTATATTGATAAAGACCCCATTTTATTTTGGCAGCGTTTATCTTTCTTATTAGCTCTAGGGTTAGTGATAGCCTTATTTTATTAAGCACGACCTTAATGCTTGTCTGTATTAACGCAGCAGCAAGAGTACTGCGTTAATACAAACCCGATATTGAGCTTTTATCAAGCTACCAAGGATTAATTACCATGCTTTATAAGGTAAAAACTTACCGTTCATGGTAATCACGACCCTATCGCCCTTAGGATCAGTTTGTTTTGCAACATCCATTGAAAAATCAATGGCGCTCATTATGCCATCACCAAATTGTTCCTGAATGACTTCTTTTAATGTGTCGCCATATACACCAACCACCTCATAGAGGCGATAGACCAGTGGATCTTGTGGCACATCACGTTGCCATTGTTTGGTTGGGTAAGCCGTGAGCGCTGCTTGTGAACCTGCAGGAAGCTCAAGTAGCTGGCACAATTTATTGGCGACGTTCTCTGGCATGCTGTTCATGCCTAAACATGCTGAGGTGACCCAAACACAGCCCATTTCTAACTCATCTGCAATATTTTGCCAACTTAGTTGGCGGGCATGTTTCGCTAAAATAATCGCTTCAACCACTTGTTCTTTATTCATTATAAATTCCTATAGGCATGATAAACGTCTATAAGAACGCGCAAGAGTTAGACCACTATTAAATAATATATTAATCAATAGGTTAATTTTTTATAGGATAGGAGTACGGCTATTTTAGTGCATTATTAGCTAATTGTTGGTGCGACAGGAGAAGACGTTTTTATTCACTGACAAAAAGGCCGGCAATAATGCCGACCTTGAGAGTGCAATGTAATCTAGCGGCTTATTGCGCTGATTAACGTTGATGCATTGCGTATTCAGTGCCATCTTTTGCAGTAAATACTTTGCAGTTACCTTCAGTAGGTAGGCAGCGAGAATGTAGCATACTAACCCATTGTTTATATGGCGTTGGTAAGTTTTTAATTGGCAGCGCCACTTGAATATCTTCAATATGCGCAGGATCTTTCGAGCCTAACTCGCCATTTCTGTCAAAGCTGACTTCAACATGGGTATCGTTATTTTTAAGGACAATCGATGTTGGTTCGCTTTTATGACCTGTTAAAGCAACAAATTGACATGGGTTCTGTAAACCACATTGGCTACCATCTTTCATAAAGGCTAGAAGATGAGTGTAGTAAATAACATAGCTACTCACATCGGCGTGTGAGCCTTCAGTAAGTGGGAAGTTGTCATCTAAAAATACCTTTGCATTGTTAATTTTGTCTGCGTTGGTACTGGTTGCCACAAATTGTTCCTCAATGAAGCTGTTAAGGTTGTGAGCGGCTGTGTTGGTGTGCATTGTTGTCATAGTCATAACCTTATCCTCTTCGCTTGGGTCATTACACGGGGCTAATTAAATATTCATATCATTAGGCCGTGCTTACATCTTTTGTTATCGATTGCCTTAGTCGCAATGGGAATCAAAATGATGAACACTGTTTCCCGATTGCTTAATTTGTAGTCTAGTGTATTTTTCACTACAATTTCACAATAAAAATTTTACAGTGTGAATTTTACAAAATGCGTAATGAACAAAGCTTGATGAGAAAGTCACATTTCCTGGGTACAAAGATTCGAAATCTGCGTAAACGTAATCATCTGACAATGGAAGACTTGTCTGCCAGATGTATACGTGTAGATTCGAGCTCTGCGCCTTCGGTGTCGTATCTATCAATGATAGAACGAGGTAAAAGAGTGCCCAGTGCTGGCATGCTGGCGGTGATTGCCACCGTGTTCCAAAAAGATGTCGATTGGTTTTTAGATGACATGCCAGAGGAGCAATCAATCACCCCAGAAAAGGGACGCCGTGGCGGTATTAGCGGTATGCCACTCGAACCAAGCTTTTTATTTTCTAATGACATTTTACAAATCGCGATACCTGAAATGCTGTCACAAACAGGCACATCAGGTCGGCAGTTTGCTCAGTTATTAATTCGCGCACACCAAGAACACCATCAAAATCATTTCCCTGATTTAGAACGCGCCGCTGAAGAAATTGGCAGAAAACAGATGCCGCTAAGCGCTGATGAGATGCTTAGCATTGCTAAGAGTATGGGACTTAAAATCAAATGGATTGATGAAGTTCCGACTGAAGTGTTAGATGAAACTGGCGCTCGTTCTTCTCGGTTAACCACTTCTTTTTTTGAACCACCGGCGACAATTTTTATCAATAAAGCGCTCAAATCCAATGCGCCAAGGCTTAAATATGACTTGGCTGTGCACATTGGTCATTGCGTGCTCCACAATAAAGACGGCTTGAAAAGTGTCATGACATCGGGGCGTCGAGTTGAGGCGGATGATGATGCAACTGTGCAGTCAAACACACTTAATGCCCAAGATATCTTGCATGCATGGCGTGATTTTGAATCAAGCTTTTTTGCAGGGGCATTACTCTGCCCTAAAGTGCCATTCAGACAGCTATTAGATCGTCACGGCTACGAGATTGATATCCATAAACAGTTACAGGTGTCGGCGTCGGTTGCCATGCGCAGAATGACAGTTGTCTCTCCTTACCCTCATTGGCATTACTTTGATGCTTATGCACCAGGTAAGCTTAAAGCGGTCTATCGCGGTAATGGCATTCCACTGCCTTGGGGCAATATGCGAATAGTTGAAGACCCTTGCCACCATTGGGCTGTATTTAGGAAAATTAACGAGCCGACATCGGGAACATCTGCTCAAATTTCAATATTAAATGTAGGTAATGAGCCGCGAATTTACTGTTGTGAATCAATAAAAGTTGATGATTCAGCGGGTAATCCACATGTGTTATGTGCAGGGATAGATTTAAACCCCGCCATTGAAGCGCAAGGTAAAGATGCTGCAAAAATTACCGAAGATTTAAAGCAAACGTGTGTTGAAAACGGCGGCTTAGTCGCCATTCCAAAACACATCAAAGCAGATCTGGTTAGCGTGGCTAAAATCTTGAATATTAATTGGATTGAACGTGGTATAGAAAACGATGCCAGAGTGATTTGCTCCCGTGGCGCAGTATGCCCACGACAACCTAGCTGCTATGCCAGTGGTCAAGCACAGTGCGAATAAGTTGGTCATCACAAAGACTGATAATCTAATTCACTTCTAAGGAAGTTTTTGTTAAGGTGATGTTGCTTTTGACAGATATAATCTAATTATATTAATTGCTTATAAACTTGGCATAGGATGACTGCCAGGTTGAGTGATTAATCTAGCTGTAAAGGAATACAGTCATGCTCGATTTTTTACTCATAAACGCCAATACCCCATTTGCGATTGCGATGACGATGGTGTTGATGCTTGCACTGTTAGAAGGTGTTGGCTTAGTGATAGGCTTTAGCATTTCAAATCTGATCGACCACCTTTCTCCTGTTGAACTTGATGTCGATGCCGACCTTAATGTGGCTAATACTGGGCTGACTCCATTAGTTGGTTGGCTGTGCCTGAATAAGTTACCGTTATTAATCTGGCTAGTGTTATTGCTTACTTGTTTTGCACTCATTGGCTACAGTTTAAATTTTATTAGTTATCAATACGCTAGTAATCTACTTTCCCCAATGATTAGTGCTCCAATTGTATTTGTACTGAGTCTGCTCAGCACATCCATCATTGGTAGACCTTTGGCAAAAATCCTCCCCAAAAATGAATCCCATGCCGTTTCTAATACTAGTTTTAGTGGTTTATTGGCCAAAATTACCGTGGGCACTGCCAGAGTAAACAGCCCTGCAGAGGCGGTGCTGGTGGATCAACATGCGCAGAAACATTACGTGATGGTCGCGCCAGAGTTTGCAGAAGAAAGTTTTAACCAGCATGACCAAGTCGTGTTGCTGAATAAAAAAAATAATATTTGGATAGCAGCAAAACTCGAAAGTATTTAGCCGTTTATTCATGGAACCAAGATTTTTATAGTAGTAATACAAGGAAAGAAAATGGAAGGGATTGAATTATCTGCAGGGTCAAATACCACCTTTATTTTAATAATGTCTGGCGTGGCAATGTTGGCGTTTATCACCATAGGGTTAATATTTGCCAAACTCTATATTAGAGCCACTAAGGAAATTGCATTTGTCCGAACTGGTTTAGGTGGGGAGAAAGTCGTTAAAGATGGTGGCACAGTGTGTTTACCTGTGTTGCACGAAACTATTCCGGTCAATATGAACACATTACGCATCGAAGTTGAGAAAACACAAAAAGATGCGCTGATCACCAAAGATAGAATGCGTGTCGATGTTAAAGCGGATTTTTACCTTCGTGTGGCACCAAGCCAAGAAGGCATCTCGATGGCTGCGCAAACTTTGGGTACACGTACCATGCGCGTTGAAGAACTTAAAGTGTTAATGGAATCAAAATTTGTTGATGTACTTCGTGCTGTGGCTGCTGAAATGACCATGACTGAAATGCATGAGCAGCGTGCTGACTTTGTCCAAAAGGTTCAGCAAAATGTGGCCAATGATTTAGAGAAAAACGGGCTCGAACTTGAGTCTGTTTCATTAACTGGCTTTGACCAAACAGACCTACAATTTTTTAATGAAAATAACGCATTTGATGCTGAAGGTCGTGCACGTCTTGCAAAAATCATTGAAGAAAAGCGTAAAGAAACCAATGATATTGAACAAGAAAACCGCGTTAAAATTGAGCGTCGGAATTTAGAGGCAGAGCGTCAATCTTTAGAGATTCAAAAAGAAGAGGAAGAAGCTCGTTTAAGCCAAGAGCAAATTTTGGCATTTAAACGTGCAGAGCAAAAAGCGGAAATTGCTAAAACGCGTGAAAATAAACAGCGAGAAGAGCGCGAAGCTGAGATTGCGAAAGAGCAAGCGATTGAAGCGGCAGAAATTGAGAAATCAAAAGACATTGAAACCCGTGAAATTGCTAAAAGGAAAGCCCTTGAGCAAGCTCGTATTCAACAGCAGCGTGATATTGAAGTCGCTGAACAAGATAAGCAGATTGCAGTAGCAGAAAAATCAGAAGAAGAGTCAGCTGCACGTGCTAAAGCCGCAGATGTTGAAAAGGGTAAAGTTGAAAAAGAAGAGGCTGTAATCACAGCCAAGCAAGTGGCAATGGCAAATCGTCAAAAAGAAATTGAAGTCATTGATGCGAAAAAAGAAGCAGAACGTGAAGCCGTTGGGATTACTGTGCAAGCCGCTGCAGATAAGCAAGCGGCTGAAGATAAGGCAACAGCCATATTAACTGAAGCTCGCGCTGATGCTGATGCTAAAAAGCTAAAAGCCGAAGCGGATGAAAAAGTCTTTGCAGTTGAAGCGGCAGGTAAACAAGCTTTGTATGAAGCAGAAAATACTCTGAAAGATGAGCAAATTCAGCTGCAAAAATCCTTGGCTGTACTGCAAGCGTTACCAGAAGTGGTTGCTAATGCAGTCAAACCACTAGAAAACATTGAAGGCATTAAGATCTTACAAGGTTACCACGGCGCTGGCGCTGCAACCGCAAATGGTAACCAAGTCATGCAGGGACAATCTGGTGGCGTAGCCGAACAAATCACAGCGGCAGCATTAAACTATCGTGCGAATGCGCCAGTAGTCGATGCCATGTTACAGGAGCTGGGGTTAGTGAATGGCGACACTGGCACGTTAACCGATTTATTAAATGGCGAGAATAGTTTGACCGATCAAACCCGTGCAGCGATTAAACAAGCTAATATTCAAACGACTATGCCATTGAATGGCGCCGAATCTGAGGTGGTAAATAACACTGTAGCTTCAAGTCCAGCTTCATAGCGCCACACATAACATAGGAGTGAAGTGATACTGTAAAGTTGATCATTGTTAGCTTGCAGCATTGAATTCATTGTTTGTATCGACAAGGCGGTAACAGTCAGTTACCGCCTTTTTCATTAACAGCTTATCGCTGTATTGTCCCGATTAGCGTTACTACCCTTAGTCATCGCTCGTTATTGCAGAACGAAACACAGTATCTAACAAGTTAAAAAACCAGTGTTGTAACTGTGTCTGTTCGTTCATACGTGATTTAGCATATAAATCTTCTGGGCACTGCTCACTAAATGCTTGTTGTAAATAAGCCAGTTGCACAGCGTCCCATTCGGGATGAAATTGAATGCCATATTGCTGTTGATGCCGAAACACCTGCTGAGGGCACAATGATGAGTAGGCTTTTATCTCAACCGATTTATGGGTTAGCGGAGCTAAGTGACTATCAAAGTTAAACCCAAAATAATGCCATTGAGGTACGGCTAAATTAATCAAATTTTTGTTCGCTAGACTTGCTGAGCTTACGTTGGCATTAACTCTGAGATCATACCAACCTAATTCAGCCTGTTTAAGTGGGTAAATCTTAGCTCCTAATACCGATGCTAATAGTTGCGAGCCTAAACAAATACCGATTAGCGGTTTGTTGATTTCAATCGCCGAGTGAATCAAAGAGCGCTCTTTTTGCATCCATCTTGGGTTATCTTCTACATCCATAGGGCCGCCCAAAATGATGATGCCATCAAATTGGTTTAGATCGGGCAAGCAACCATCGGGCGCCATGAATCGGGTGATCTTATGTCCCGACAGTTTGCACCAGTCAGAAATGCGCCCTGGTCCTTCAGCCTGATGGTGCTGAATGATTGCCAGCGACAGTGAAACCATTACTGTAACTCGCCAGTTTCTAGATAAATTTCAATGATGTGCTCGAGGGGAATTGATAGCTGATCCGCTAAATCCTTTGGACTAGGATGCAGTTTACCTTTGAGTGGCACGGTTATTTGAGTCGTTCTAATGAAATCATGTTGAATCACTCGCAGCAAGTGGTCGGCTTCAGGACGATTTTCAATGACCTTAACTAAGAACTGATTTGGGCTATCTTCAGTTGGTGTAATGACTCGGTATTGTGCATTTGGCGCCTTATCTTGCCCTGCCTTCATGCTTAATTCAGTGAACATAATGATGCGATCAATGATGAGTGATTGTTGAGAAAACTGGTTAATGCCTCCTCGCTCAAAGTGACCTTTTACAACATCAACTTGCAGTTGTTCGATTGGGTCGGTTGCCAGAGGGCTGAGACGCATTAAGTCAAAAGGCTTGGGTACAATAGTCCAAAGCTGCTCTGGTGCTGTCGCCATTGCTTCAAGCTGCTGCTTTATTGCATGATCAGTTTCAGGATCGGCAAAGTGAAATTGCATGACCATTTGTACATTGTGGGGATGGTGATACATAGGCAAATGTGAGGCAAATAAGCCATCTTTTCCGCCAAATAGAGTCATACCATGTAAGCCCATATGGCTTTCATTCGCTGAGGTTGTGGGGGATATGCAAAAAATGAGGCTGGTAACAATAACGCAAAAGTAATGAGAGATTCTCATATGGGCTCCTATCTGGAAGTTAGTCAGAAGGGGCCGTCCCCGGATGGAAGCCTGTTTGCCAAATTCATCAATTCGATGTGATTGATTGTGGTGCTCAACAGGTTGAGGTCGTCCTCAGACACAATTTTACTACAAATTTTTAACTATGAACATTGCCACTATCCCCTCAATATTTGGACGTCACTTTTTGCATTCAGTGATTAACAGGGGAAATTCCGTCATGACTCAGCCAGTGTGATTAACTATTTAGTCGACCTAGCCTAGTGAGAGATGTTGTTTTGTCGGTTAAATATGCCAAATAGCCGCTAATCTATTGAATCAATGTGGGTATCGCTGCAAAATTAATTGAAACATGAATATCTATGTTTAGGAAGTATGATCCCAAGGAGTTAGGGAATATCGCATTACCTCAATGTTATTTCATCTACTTCTCGTGCCATATCGCTTCAAGGTTTTAAGGATAAAGCTGTCTCTTTGAGATGGATTAAAGGAGTTTCCATGATGTACATCAAATTGATGATATGGGGAATGCTATTGTGTATTTCAAATATTTGTCTCGCCGCTTCTGTCGAAGACTATTCACGCCATAGTGATTACTACAATGTAAAAATATCCCCTGACGGCAAGCATTTAGCTGTTTTAATGAATGATGAAGGTCGAAAGAGACTTGCCTTTTTACGCACCGACAACTTTGAAGTTACTTTTGCGCTCAATTCCAGTGGTCGGGATCAACCTGCAGAATATTACTGGGTCAATAATGAACGTGTCATCGTTCAAGTGGTACAGAGCCGTGGCAGATTAGAATTACCGATTAATTTAGGTGAAATCTTTGCCGTTAATTATGACGGCAGTAAGCGTAAAATGATTTTCGGTATCCGATCTCAACCAGGTATTGTGCTGTCGGGATACGGTGGTTTTTTATTGGATAAACTTGAAGGTGATAACAAGCACGTCTTAATTACCAAACGTTTGCTAAGTCGAAATGGCGATGTGCTTCCAGAAGTGACTAGACTTAATGTCTATACAGGCAAGGAGCGTAAAGTTAAACGTGCGCCAATCTCTTACAGTCAGTTTTTAGTTGATAATGATAGTGTGCCTAGGTTTGTTGTGGGAGTAGATAAAAACCATGACACTAAAATGTACTACTCAGAGGGTAAAGGAGAAGATTGGCAAGTGTTTAATACAAAGTTTGACGGTGAGTTTACTCCGCTGACTTTTAGTAGTGATAATAAGTCAGTTTACGCATTAAAAACTGAAGAAAATAAACCGAAAGGCCTGTATCGCTACGATTTAGATACTCAAAAAGAAACGTTTTTGTACCGCAGTGATATTGCAGATCCTACCTATGCTATTAGCTCTGATTTAAACGAAGTGTATGGTTTGAGAGTAGATGAAGATTATTCTAGCTATATCTTTATCAAACCTGATACCCAAGAAGCCAAACTCCATAAAGCATTAATTCAAGCGTTCAATGGCGACAGTGTCGAAATTACCAGTAAAACAAAAGACGGTAAGCAAATGGTGGTGCGTGTTTCTAGTGACCGCAATCCCGGCTCATTTTATATATTCGATACAGACACAATGAGTGCACGTTATTTATTGTCGAGCAAACAATGGATTAAAAAAGAGCAGCAAGCTGAAACGGAACCTTTTCGAATTAAATCTTCTGATGGTTTAGTGCTAAACGGTTACCTAACCCTTCCTATCGGTAAAAAACAAAATTTACCCACGGTGGTATTGCCTCATGGAGGCCCGCATCTTCGAGATTATTGGCGATTCGATCCCCAAGCTCAAATGCTCGCAAACGCCGGTTATGCTGTCATTAAAGTGAACTTTCGAGGCTCAGATGGTTACGGAAAACACTTTATGGAAGCTGGCTACGGCGAGTGGGGAACGGGTATTCAAGATGATATAACTCAGGCATTAAATTACGCTATTCAAACCGGTGTGACCGATAAAAATCGTGTATGCATCTTTGGTGCGAGTTTTGGTGGTTATAGCGCTTTACAAAGTGCAATCCGAGAGCCGGATATGTATCAGTGCGCAATTGGCTACGTAGGGGTTTATGACCTACCTATGATGTTTGATGAAGGGGATATTAAGACATTAACTTGGGGAGGGTCTTACCTGAATAAAACTCTCGGTACTAACCCTGCTGAACTTATTGCCCAGTCTCCAAGTCGTAATGTCGATAAACTTAACGCGCCAGTACTTATTATTCATGGTGAGGATGATCAACGTGCTCACTTTGAGCATGCGTTAGCACTTAAAGAGGCGTTAGATGAAAAAGGCCATCCCTATGAATGGTTAGTGAAAGATAAAGAAGGACACGGTTTTTATAATGAAGAAAATATTCTAGAGGCCAACAAAGCGATTTTAGCTTTCTTAGAAAAGCACATTGGTGATTCGGCAAAGTAATCCATCGCTGATGACACAATAAGCCCGGTAAGCGCCGCAATCTGTGGTGAGTTTATCGGGCTTTATTATTCTCAATATGTTGAGCTTATTGTGCTATTGATTAGCAAGTCTATGACTCTCTTTACCTGCTAGATAACCAAATGCCAGCCAAAATCTTGTAGGTTGTTGTACAGGAAATAACCCTGCTAAATCAGCACATGGTTACCCTTAAACCTTGGTGAGATCTCGCTCACAATATGAATCGATTGTTAATATAAGTTAGTCGACAGTTTACGTGATTAACATTATTTTAGCGTGCCTGTGTTGCCGTTAATGTCACAAACATTAAACGACCTGGCGTTTTATAGAAAACGGTTCACGCACAGTATTCCAACTCTTCAAACAGTAAACCAACCTGGCTGTCTCGCAGCACGGGGAAGCACTTGTGGTGTGGACTCTCTTAATCAGTTTTATTGTTTCGGACAAATAAAATGAACAAACACTTCGAACTTATTGATAAACCGACTTTTTTCGGTGCGTTGATATTACTTTTTGCTGTGGTTATCCCTTTACTTATTTTCCCAGTTGAAGGGGCACAGTGGGTTGCTATCGCTAAAACATTTATGACAGATAAACTGGGCTTTGCCTATTTAGGTCTAGGTATTGCTGCTTTTTTCTTTATGATTTATATCGTTTTTTCAGATATAGGTCAGATTAAACTAGGAGACCCTGATGAGTCACCTGAGTTTGGGTTAGCCTCATGGGCAGCCATGCTGTTTTGTGGTGGTATTGGCGCAAGCATTTTGTATTGGGGCACCATTGAGTGGGCCTATTACTACCAGAACCCACCTTTTCAATTAGCGGCGGGAAGTGAAGAGGCAATTCGCTGGGCTGCAACTTATGGCTTGTTCCATTGGGGACCTATCGCTTGGTGTATTTATATGATCCCAGCTATTCCAATTGCGTATTTTTTCTATGTGCGCAAGCAGCCAGTATTAAAGGTGTCAGCTGCATTAATGCCTGTAATTGGTGAAGCCAATAGCTTTGGTAAGCTTGGTAAAGTGATTGATGTATTGTTTATTTTTGGTTTATTAGGTGGTGCAGCGACAACATTAGGTTTAGCTGCGCCATTAATTAACGAAGGCATTAGTTATTTGTTTGGCATCCCTGCAACAACGGGTAGTCAAATTTGTGTGTTGATGTTGTGTACGGCTATTTTTGCCTATTCAGCTTATATGGGCATGGATAAAGGCATCAAAATTCTCAGTAATATTAACTTTTGGGGCGCATTAGGCTTGTTAGTCTTTGTATTGGTTTGTGGCCCAACAATTTTTATGCTGGAAACCGGTCTAGACTCCATTGGCCGAATGCTATCTAACTTTTTTGTTATGGCAACATGGGCTGAGCCGTTTGGTGGCCTTGGCACCTTTGAAGATACTCACTTCCCACAAGATTGGACAATTTTTTATTGGGCTTGGTGGCTGGTATTTGCGCCGAGTATGGGCTTGTTTATTGCCCGAATTTCTCGTGGCAGAACCATTAAGCAAATGATCACCGGAGCAGTTTTTTTTGGCTCTTTGGGTTGCTCAATGTACTTCATTATATTGGGTAACTATGGCTTGTCTTTGCAGTTATCTGGACAACTTGATGTAGTCGCCCTGTTGAATAGCGAAGGGGCAACTAGGGCCATTTTCGCTATTTTAGAACAGCTGCCATTTAGCACTGTGGTCATCGCAGTCTTTACTTTGTTGTGCATCATTTTTACTGCGACAACGTTCGATTCGATTTCCTACATTTTAGCCTCAGTAGTACAAACCAATGTGACCGAAGATCCGATGCGTTGGAACCGATTATTTTGGGCGTTTACCTTATCCTTTATGCCTTCTGCTTTGATGTTCATGGGGGGCTTAGCTACCTTGCAAACCGCCGCAATTGTTGGTGGTTTACCGCTCCTTGTTATTGCTGTGATGTTGATGATTTCAGGTGTTAAAGCCGCGTCATTGGATTTAAGCCATCAAGATGACTATGTCGATCCTGTGATTAATATTTCTGATTTACCCGATGTTGATCCTTGGAGCAAAGAAGGCCAAGCCTTAGCACGCTTTGAATTGTTACGTGACAATGCTATTGATGCTGCCAATGCCGAACGAGAAGCTAATGAGGCAATATGGTTGCTGAAAAAGCAGTTACGTCGAGAAGCATTATCACGTGGTGAGTCGAGTGTAGAATTAGGCAATGCACCCGATGATATTATCGAGCAACTACAACAATTAACCGCTGATGCGGCAAAAGCCAAAGAGTCTAAACTTGCAGCTTCAACACTGGCGCAAGAAGCCAGAACATCATTTAATGATTTGATGCGCAGCAAAGAAGAACAAGAGTTGCTACTCGAACAAGAGGAAGTGAAGTTAGCGATTCAAGCCAGATTAAACTCATCTAATTAAGGATAAGTAACGACTAATAAGATGGCTAACACAGGATGAGTTAGTCATCTCTTTTTAGTTTTGCTGTTTGCGTTGTGCATTGATTAGTAGAAGTCTTACATAGCCAAGCAGCAAGTTACTCTTGGCCGTTCCACAATAATTTGCCTGTATTGGTGAGGTCGTATCCGCCTAAAGTGGCAGCGAGTCTGATGGATTCAGGTTGTTGCAGTAAATCTAGCAACTGCTGCAATTGGCGTCTAAAGTAAATGCCCTGTGGCATCACTAAATCAAAGGATTCCGTTAAAATCGGCACAAAGCTTAATCCGCTTTCAAGCGCTACAGATTGGCAACCAAAACCGATATCGGCATTATGTCGTGCGATATAACCTGCTAATTCCCGTTCGCTTTGCGCCACCAAGGTAGAGTTAAGGTATTTGAAGTTAAAACCTTGTTTTAACAACCATTGCTCTAGGTGTTGTTGGCTACCAGACCCTGCTTGACGAGCGACCCAACGCCATGATTTAAATGAGGTATTGGTGGCAGCGTTTGCTAATGCTTCGTATTGCTCAAACGTCTCTGAGCGCATCATTAACCCTTGTTTGCGGTTATAGCCATGCACCAACAACCATTGTTTATGATTTGGGTAACTGGTTAATAATTCATGATAACTCAGGCTATCGTCTTCAAGGCTTCCCCAATGCAATGCACAGATATCAGCATACCCTTGAGATAATACATCTAACCCTAAGCCTGAACCTGTTGAACTATAGCTAATGAGTTCAGTGGTACCTACCTGTGACATGGTCTTAGCAACCAACATAGACAGTAGTGGATCGTCGCTGCCCGTGATGTGCATTCGATCAGATAGCATTCCGCTATGACAAGATTCCATCAGCCATCGATCTACCAGTATTTTGGGAAATAGCCATTTCCCCGTGGCTTTTGTGGCAGGTAAAATACGCTCATTGGCCATTGAGCTGACCGAGTCTTCATCGAGCGACAAGTACTCTGCAACCTGAGTCAAACTCATGTAGGTCAATTCGTTAGCTTGGGTCATGCAATATCCTTAAAGAGCGTATTTCTGTTTAAACAATATGTGTTAAACGTATTTGTCGATTATAAAAAATGTGCGGCCAAATAGCACTGCTTGTATATCAAGAACCGTGAATAGATATCGTGAATAGTGACTTTGTCTATAAAACTGCGGTTTGAGTCACAACGGCTTAGCTTTTTTAGGTAAAGCAATTCAGTGAGTTCTGTGGAAATTAGGCACAAAAAAGGCGAGAAATTATTCTCGCCTTTTGATGAATTGAATCCGTCAAATGATTCAGTGCTTAGCGCATAGTTATGTGCTTACTCTTTATATCTGCATCTGGAAAAACTCTGGAAAGCCATGCCCACTCTATCTTTGTAGCGCTTTTCCAGAAAAGTAAAAAAATATTAAAGAATTTTGAAGAAATTAAAGTCTGGAAAATCAGTTTTCCAGACTCTATGTTACTAAATTTTGGTAAGCCTTTTTAGCAGAACTTAGCTTTCTACAGTAAAAAATGGGGTCTCTTATATTACTGTTGGTAAAGCCCCTCAAGCTGAGGAAGTGTTAAGAAGTATGATGGTTTGGAGACTTTGAATTCATTCATACTATTTCTTCTCAATCCTGCTTGAATTAGCACACAGTCATTTTCTGCCCTTGTTATGCCGACATAATGTAAGTTTTTTTCTTGTATTAATTCAGGGTAAATTGGGTTGTCCCAATCACCATTATCAACCCTTTTATAAGGGAAGACCCAGTCTTCAAGATCAAGATGGAAAACTATTTTAAATTCTAGTCCTTTGCATTTATGTAGGGACATGACTTGAACTTCACTTTTATCTACTGGCTTGAAGAGTTTTAGGTGTTCGTCGCACTCTAATATCTCTCTTAAAACACGATCAGAATCACAGGTGTCGTCTATATCTATACTAAAAGCAAAGTTACGACATTCATCGACAAATTCATCAATACTAAGCTCGCTTCTTAAATGCAGTAATTGTTTTCTAAAGTTGGCAACTTGATACTTTTTTGAATTGGAAAATTGAAATTGCTTGTCTATTAAATCTTGGGCTGTGGGGATTGTTCTGAAAGTAAATGCAAGTAGATCGGAGTATAGATCTGCACAGACTGTTCCTAGCTTATCAAGTGGGGAGTCAATGTAAATTCGATGGGGCACTTTAAGACCTGTAGAGAATAGTTTTATTGAGTTTGTCTTTCTAGCCAAGATAGCTATTTCAGATGGAGTGTTTATTTCACCACTACTTAATAGTTCGTTGACCCATTCTGAAATTTGTTCTCCTACCTTTTTAAGGTTTCCATCTATCTTAGCTCTATGTACTCGAGTATCACCTTCATACTCCAATAGTTGAAAATCAGGATTTAGTAGCCTAGAAGCATAGTTCATTATTGATGGATGACAGCGATGATTTAGAGTCATTTCAAAATGTTTGAAATCATGTTTAATATCAATAAGTTGCTCAAGTAATTCTGATGAACCTCCGCGAAACTCAAAAATAGATTGCTGTGTGTCACCAACAGCTGTAGAAGTTAGTCCGAGTTTACATAACATCAAAAATAATTGATGTTGGGATGCGGAGGTATCTTGATATTCATCTATGAAAATATGCGAGTACTTTGCCTTTATGTATCGTCGTGCAGAGGAGGACTCATTTAAAACCTTTAAGGCAATAGCAGCAAAAGAGCTCATCCATAAAATGCCATCGCCAAATAAACGTTCAAATCCGCTGTCATTATTCAAGTCTTCAATATTTGGTGATTTCATATATTGATCAGCAAGATAGTCCTGATAAGGTGTTGGTAGGCTTTTAACTACTTCACAATCCTTCATTGAACCTTTCCAAACTCTTGATAGGAAAGGAGCAATTAGCTCTTTATAGCAAAAACTATCAATGGTGCCAAAAAAACTTTGTTTTGTGTTATGTGCATTTTGTTTGCATTTATTCTTTAATTCCAGACTCGCTTTTCTAGTAAAAGTAATAGCTATAACGCCTTTATAGATTGGTAATTCAGGAGTTATTTGCCGGATTTTCTCTTTCATCACCGTTGTTTTACCACTTCCAGGGCAAGCAGTAATGACCATATTTCCCTTATAGCTTATGGCGTCATTTTGTTGGTCGGTTGGTGTGAAACCACTCATACACTTACCTCTTTGCTCACTTCCAGAAGCTTGTTAAGAGGTTTAGCTAATTCTCCATCAACGAGTTGATTCAAGTTGCTCTTAATATTTTTCAATAGAGTGCGCATCCGAAGTGCTTTGCTCTTTTGAAGATATTCAATTGCAGTAGGTATAGTTGTTTTCCCTAACGCTAAAAGGATTGGTTCAGGTAGTTCATCTAAAAGGTCAGTTTCTAAATCAACTTGAGATAAAAAGATTCCTTTATCATTTACATTACTTGAAACAGATTCCCAGTCACCATTTTCAATTGTTTGCTGGGGAGGGAGCTTGATGTCACTATGTAAAAATGGATCAAGACCAACCAGTTTTAAACAGCGATTAATGCCTGCAAACTGCCATTGATCTTTGTTGGGGATTTTTGAGATATCATTATCGGTGCGCATAACCCAAGGTATCTCTAAGGCATTCAAAATTTTGACATAAACTTTAAAAGAAATACCATCCACTGATAAAATAGAAAGGTTTTCAAAATCTAGATCAATGTCTAGCTGTTCGGCTAGTTCATGGTAAAAAAGAATTTCTGATGGTCCTTCAACTAAAAACACACCGTTTGAGAAGAAGGCTTCAGCTGGCAAAATGCTCATGCGGTAACTCATATCTTCCCAACCTTCAGCAATGCAATCTGAGCACCCTTCATTAGCAGCAACAGTTGCACCGTTTTTAGTACGGAGTCGTACAATTGAGTCGGGCGTGAAATTTACAGTAATCTGAGGTGAGTGTGACGAAATAATAGTTTGGCCAGGAAGCTCTTTGGTTAGGTAGCTAGCAAGCTTTCTTTGCTGATGCGGGTGCAAATGGGCCTCAGGCTCTTCAATCACATAGAAAACGACTTCATTATCCAGATCATGTTCAATAGCACTTTTAGCTTTCCATAAAGCTAAAAGTATTTGATTATTTCTACCATCCCCACCAAGCATAACATTTGAGCCATTCGTTTTTGCTCCTAATTGAAGTTTGTCAATAAAATCATTTACTTCAATAGCTCCCGTGTCTAGTTGGACTTCATAGTCAGTATAATGATGAGCTAGCTTCTTTAACTCTTCGTTCACGTCGTGGGTAGCAGATGTTACATATTTAAGTTGTGATACTTTCCCATTAAGTGTCGAGAGGTCTTGACTGATTTCTGAAAAAAGAGCCTCATCGGCTTCAATATCTTCTTCACTCAATAACTGTTGTGCAATACGTAATAATTGCTTTTTTTCCTTACGAATAAAGCGTTCAAGATCTCGTTGGGATTGGATATACTTCAAATTTACATATTTAAGATAAAATCTACTTGATACCTCTTGTAGTTCTTCTAACGAGTGCCCCACAAATAACTTGTAGCTTAAGTCTGATTTTTGAGCGCTATATCTTATGTATGTTTCACCGTCATCACTAACATTGCCTTTCAAGACCGATATGACAGCATCTTCAGTGATCTGATCAAATTTGATAGTGATTTCTGCAGTATCACTAATTTCATTAGCCTTGATATGAAAATCTAGTTCAGATGGCTCTATATCTGCTTCAGACAAGCTTTTATCAAGAAGTATCCGTAATGCATGAAGCATATTACTTTTGCCAATATCGTTTGAGCCAATAACAAGGCTGCTAGCTTTGAAGTTAATATGAGCATCTTTGAAATTTCTAAAACCCTTCAAATGTAGTGATGAAACTTTCACGTTGTTATCCTTCAAGTTATTAAAGTTACTTTAGAGTTCATCTCATTTACTTTTTAAAAAAGGAATATGAGGGGCACATGTATAAGCTGCGTATGTCTGTGCAAGCTGCTGAAATCAAAGTTCTTTTGTTAAGGTTGTATTGCAGTTAACGCACTTCGATGTAGTATTAAAGCGACATTTGATAAACTTGCTAATCAGCAAACTTTGTAGCTATAGGCTGAGGTGGCTTTAAAGGTTCAGGTGAACTAAACAATAAGGTTGTAATAAAAAATAGAGATAATGCCATTATTAATGGCATTACCCAGTTTTTAGCTACTTGAAATGATTTTTCACCACGTTTAACCCTTTCCCATTCGCTTTTCAAAATTCTTTGAGAATGAGTGGAAGCGAATTCGATCGCTTCAATGGCTTTGGAGTAATCTTGACCTTTATTTATATTTATTTCATTCTGTATTGCTGTTGCTGTATTCAGTAAACGGTTCAACTCAATATGTTCAGCTTCACTAGTGTTCAGTCTTAGCTTTATACGATACATCGCTTCAGCGCCATCAAATCGCATTTTACTAACTTGGTCTTTACTGAACCTAAAGCACTGAACATCATCATCTGAGCTATTCGGACTTCGAGCTTCTTGCATAACCCGACAAAGAGCGCGTGCAGATGAAAAAAAGATAGCTAAATCAGCTCGCATTCCATCTATCCATGCTTGTCTGAATTCTGAAGTTTTTTGTTCCTTACTGAGAGTAAGGTTTACAAAGGCAATCAGTGCTGTTATTAATGCTGCAACCACCGTAGCTATGGGGGCCAGCGGCACGTTTGAATAGTCCATGAACCTTACCCTTAAATAGAAAAAGTACCGTGAATCAGTCGATTTTATACTTAGAACCATCCGTTTATTCAGCCACGCTCACTGTTGAGTCTCCTGTGCTAACTTCCTCAGCATTTTGAGTATGCTTATAGAGGTCAAGAATAAAGTGCATTGGTACTGGTAATCGGTAGTGCCTACACCCCATAAGGATTAATGGCCAAAGCGAATATTTGTACGCACTAAGATCATATACTTTATCGGATTGTTGGCATTCATTATTAAGTTGTCTAATTAATTCTTCAGGTGACTCTGTTACACACACGTCAGACAAGGTTGCCCCGTGCACTTTATCGAATCGGTAAAAGTGTTTTTCTGATTCCTCATCGAAAAAGAAAACTTGAAAATTACAGTGGGACAAGAACTGTTCTTTTATTTCTTTTACTGTTTCATATGGTTCCTCAAATCCCATAACGGCGGAAAAAACAGATATGTAAGGGTATAATATTGAGCCTTTTGTTACACTTTCTCTGTAGTCTTCCGTTCTTTCCACTGGATGTTCAATTAATTCGGCATAACTTTGAATTGTAGTGGGATACTTATCATGTTGCCTAAGCATTTGAGAGGTATTTTGGGTTATGTTCACTAGCCATGCATGAATATCTCCCCAGTGAACCTTATTTAAAGATAAAAACCATATAGCTAAAACAAGGTCAATTGCTTGTTCATCTTTATGGATAGTAAACAAAGTTGGATTATTAACTATTAATTTTTTTATTGATTCTTGATATTCAGATACTTTATTTGAGAAGTATTCAAAAGCTTGTGCATCCTCCTCACTTGTTTGGGCTAAGTACCAATAGGCCCAACTACCACCTAATGCTAATCGGCCGAGAACATCAAAAAGCTTCAGGTTTACATCCACTGCACAGGAAGGTCTTACTGCATGAGATAATGCATATAAACTACCAGCATGAGGTATTATTTTTTCTTTTAGGTAACTATCTGAAACTTGGAGGTTTAACAATTGAATTGAATGTAATGTTTCTAGCGTAGCTACTGCGATTTGGTTCTTTTTGTCAAATGCAAATTTTGATGCTTCCCAAGCATTCAACAATGCAACTTCTGTAGATAAATATACACTTTCTAGGTTGTCTTCGTCTCGACACCACGAATATAAAATCCACAGGCACAAATATAGTTGACGCATAGCGGTTAAAGTTTGTTTAGGATTTCTGCCCTCTGTGTCAGTAAGAAGCTGAGTGAGCTGACAAAAGTGCTTAAATGAAATATCTGGTTCATCAATCATTGCTAATGATTTTCTGAGTAAGCTCCGACAGTTTTCAGGTAATAACTCTTCTTTTAATAAGTGCTTCTCTATAAGCGCTGCTAAGCGGTCACCATTCCACTCAGAAAAACATAATTCATTAGATTTATGTTTTTCCAAAAAACCACTAACATTAGATCTAACTTCCTCTTTTACTTCACCACCAAAGCATAAACATATTTCAATGGGTTTAGATTTGTACTCAACGGGGATTCTAGTAGGTATAAAAACGTCAATTATTTCTTCTATCGATGGCCTTAGGTCCTGTGGATTACCGCTGCTCCAATCTTTTCTATTTAAGTCCCCTGACTTGACTGAAAACAGGTAAACTTTATTTTCTGAGTCTTCTGAGAGCTTCCCGTAAGCGCCGACATCAACACCGTACTGTCTGCTTCCAATACCAGGTTTGAGAAATACTTCGAACCCTATTTGAGATAGCAAGTCTGGCAATAACGCATCTAGTTCACCGCGTTCCTTAAGTGACGCTAGATATTGTCTAATAACTAATTTCATGAATGACACCCCTCTACTCTGAATTGGCGTATCATATTTTCAAGGCTATGTGGGTCTAAGTTATGCATTGAGGCTATTTCAAAAGAATGACTTAGTTCTTGAAGCGGAATTTCTTGTCGGTTTTTTTCATCACCATGATGAATGTAATGTATAGACTTATTGCCATACAGCAGCACTGACTCATTTCCGAATAATAATGAAGAGAAAACTGACTTGCTCCTTGCTTGCTTCATCGATGTATCCATAATCCTTTGATGGTGTTTCCAATAAGTATGTCTATCTTGTTCACTCGGCCTTAATTCATGAATACCTGATGCAGCTTTTAAAGCTTTTTGATAAGAACCAAACTGGACTAATACATCTTCTGCTAACCTTAAGGCTTTTGCATTTTCTGAGATCCTTAGTCCTTCTAGGTGTTTATAGATACTACCTGGATAGCTGATGAGCAAAGGGTTGAATACTAGATGCTGAATGTCTTTTAATTCTTTATCCGGGGCATCATCTAATAGTGATTCGATCAAACTTATTGCCGTTTTTGGCTGTACAAAAAACCAACCACACGCTTTTCTAGCAAGAAATAAATAAACACCTTTTTCTTGGTTAGTTAAGTAAGTTTTGTCAAAGCTTAAACAAATTCCTTCATCTGAGTTTTTAAGTAAGTGGGTGCAATACTTCCCTAATTTAACGTTTTTAGATAGCAGCCACCTAGTTACTAGCGATGAAAGGTAGTTTTCTTTATGTTGATGGATCTCTCTAATAAAACTGTCAAAATATTTCATAGGTGCTTCATAACGACATTTCGAAAAAAACTTTTCTAAAAAGCTTACGCAAGTATTAAACTTCCCACTTTTAACTAGTCGCGCTAATGCATAATCAATTTTATCAATTGTGCCTTTGTTCTCAGGCTTGGTATGACAACAAATATCAAGTAAATAAGACTCAATCCTCTCGGTGATTTTACCTCCTTCCTGAAACAAAATTTCTGCTGAAGTATGCACATATCGTTCACCAAAAAAATCTTTTTGATCTTCCAGAACGTCGACAAAATGGCACTCTAGCGATGGTTCTTGAAGTACTAAGGAAGATAGAGCATTCATTGATGTTGCTAAGAGCAAGTCTGAGCTATTGTTTTTTGATGCTTGTTTTATTGTTAGTACAGCATCCTTTGCTAAAATTTGGTCAATATACTGAATACGTCCCAAAGCGAAAGTTGCACGCTGCCTCACTAATTCATTGCTGTGAGTTACCAAATCGATAGCTTTTTTTGCGTAAAGTGATTCATTTAACTGAGCTCCAGATATAAGGGCTACAGATAAGTGGTCAAAACTCTCGTCAATATCAGTTAATGAAATATCTAATAGTTGTTTAGGACGTTTAGAGTCTTTTTTACAATATTCTTGAAATGGTCCTAAAAGCCAATAAGCTGCTCCATCTGTCTCCGCTTCAAGAGTTAAGTGCTTCACACTGTCTGCTACGCTCTCAACTGGCGCATTTATTTGTGGTAAAACATCTCCGAATACCTGCCGAACAGAGAAAAAGTTATGTTTTTCTTGAGAGTTGTCTAAACGTCTAAAAATCTGAACTAAATCGAAGATTCCTTCGTTATGTAATTTGGATAAAATACTAGGAAGCAGTTTATCGTTTTTATGATCTTGGTAGTATTCTTTGCTGATGAGCTCAAAAAAAGTACCGTCCTTAGTAGCTTTTATTATCTTTTCCTTTAGATCATCCACAGTCGTTCCTCACTTGTAAGCTAAGCATGCCGTTATCAGGTTTTCTAAACGCAATGTAATAACTATTCCGGATACTGCATTCATTAATGTATCACTGCTAAACACTTGTTGCAAAATGAATTTTTCAATTATTTGAGGTTGATTGAAAGGAATCTAAGTGCATAGTGCTTTATGACATTTCTATCCAATATTTAGTGTGTTTATATACCGTCGAAGACAGTGCATAGGGTCCTAAAATGACTAGGTTGCATTGGTTAATGGGTTCTCTAATTTCAGTTTTTTACCTAGAAACGGGGTATCGACCCCTAGTATTATCTCGAAGTTTTAATCTCAATTTTGTCCTTGCTTTTTCATTGAGATAAGTAAAATCAATTGATTATGTTTTACTATATTTAGATAATAGCCGCAGAAACTATGCATTCGCGCTTTGACTAATGGCATATGACTAATTTTCAAGTGTTTAAGTGTGTTATTGAGGCTGTAACCAGCTGAATACGTTTTGTGCTATACAAACGTTTTAGTTCGTGAGTATGGTTTCAATACTCGAGCTCTGGTACTGTATATTTGAACATGTAAAAGGAGCCTATCTTTGTTCAAAAAATTTGGTTTTAGTGGAAGCTCTGACTTTTTCAAAGAGCTTGGCGATGGAGTTGGGAAAGGTTTATTCATTTTGTGTGCGGCTATAGGAACTGTATTGTTAACGGTCGGTAGCGCATTTGCTGGTAGTTACACTTTTTCCACCAATTGGGGGACCGCTTCGGGTTTTTTCACGTGTGCTTGGCTAATTATATATAACCCCAACACAGCCTTGATATCTGGTGGGGCTCTATTTTTATTGGGGGCGACGGGAACATACAAAGACCAAGATCGTCAAAAGCAACAGATGGTTGAGTTGCAGACTGAAAATGAAGAGTTAAATGATGCTAAAAGTGCTTTGAATTCAAATCAAGAGGAGTTACAGGAGCGCCAGTCAAGAATAATTGGGCTTCATGGTGAACTGGTACAAACGTGGCTGAAAGGGATGTCAAAATTTTTAGGACTTGATAGTAACTCTAGGGTAACCATTTATTATGAACATGCTGAAGAGTTTTATCTTTTAGAAAGATACTCTAAGAATCCTACCTACTCCAAAGTTCATAGGCAGAAATTCCCTCTTAATCAGGGTGTTATAAGTAGGGCGTGGGAGCATGAGCATCATGTCGAGAGGAATTGTCCACATTCAACTAAGGGTGATTATGTCAGCTACCTTTCAGACGCATATGGTTATGAACAAGAAAAAATTCACTCTTTAACTATGAAAAGTTGTAGGTATTACGCTAAAGCCATTATTGATGCTGATATTCATATTGGCGTTATTGTTTTTGAAGGAACAGAAACTGATTTTCTTGATAATGAACTTAGTAAGAACATAGATTCCTATTGCAAAGACCATCAAGGGCAATTATCAAAATTTGTTCGAGACAGTTTATTATTTGACAAGGAAGTTAATATTAAGAGAGAAGGTAAAACCATCTCTGTTGAAGATGAATTTTTTCAAATAATGGAGGCTGAAGAATGAAAAAGCTGCAACGAATTATAGCTTTTCTATGTTTGGAGTACCCTCATAAGTCAGAAATAACTAAAGCTAGATTGACTAAAATGGTGTATTTGGCGGATTGGTTTTCTGCATTACTAGATGGAAAGCAATTAACAAGTATTAAGTGGGTTTTTAACCATTACGGGCCATATGTTGATGATGTTGTTGATGCAGCACATAGTGCACATGGCTTTAAAATTGAGCATCAAAATACTATGTATGGGACATCAAAATATGTGATTTCTTACAAAGGTGATGTTGAAGATATTGATTTAAAAAAGCGTGAAAAAGAGATTTTGAGTGCAGTAGTTAACAAGACTAAATCTATGTATTTTAATGACTTTGTTGATTATGTGTACTCAACTTATCCTGTCAAAACGAAAGAAAGATATTCGACATTTGATTTAGTATCTTTGGCAAATAAATATAACGAAGAAAGTCATAAAAAGGCTGGTAAGTCAGGCGTATAAGTGAGAAGCGAGCTCTAGCACCTTAATTTGGTCTATAACTTTATAACAAACATATGTCTTAGTTAAAACTTAGGCTCTAACCAGTTTAGGCTGATAGCTTGTTAGTGAGTCGAGCTTACTCTTCTTAGAAGGTAAAACATTGAGCATTCTAAAAGAGCTGCTTTTTAGTTTTATGGTGACACCATATTCTAGTGTATAGCTTTAAAATGGTGAATCAAAAGTAGAAACAACCTTCTCTCTGAACCTTCCTAAAATCTCCATTGATTGGTTGGTTAAACTGGGAAAATGAACATCTTCAATGGTTTGAGTTGGGAGTGAATTTGCCTGTTTTTTATCGAACATGTCTCTAAGACTTAGCGCAAAACTGTATGATTTATTTGGAAGCAGGCTTGCTCTTTTATCATAGATAGAAGCTTTAAGATCTGGGCGATTGCTAGGTTTAGACTCTCTAATCACAACATTATTATCAGGAAGTTCAAGCTCAATTCGATGTGCAAATTCGACTAGTTTGGGTTCTGCAAAAGTGAAGAGCCAGGCTTGTTGATCAATAGCTCTTGTAGTACGCAAAATACGCCCTAAGATTTGTCTAAAGTACAATTCAGTTTTCACTCTACTGAGATGGCAACAAACCTGTAATCTGGGGATGTCAGTACCTTCACTAATCATTCCAACACTCACGATCCACTGTGTATTGTCATGTTTAAATTTGTTGATAGTGTCCGATGGAGCTGCTTCTTGATAAGTAACAATTGTTGCTGTTTGATTGAATGTATTTTTGAGTGTTTCTAAGATATGGGACGCATGTGCAATTGAGGACGCGACGACTAGTCCAGCTGCATCAGGATTTACTTGTCTGATACCTTCTAGTTTATCTATTGCTAGGTTTAAAACATGATGGATCGCTAAGTCATTATTGACGACCGATTGGTATGAAATTGATGAGCCTTTAAACAAATCATCAAAACTGCTGAAAGTTTGGATCTCATTGTCTTGGTTTGTAACTGATAGTTCTTCGTTATCAATCAATACAATTTTGGGGTTCCTGCAAACACCATCTCTTACAGCTTCCTTTAAACCGTAAATATAGTCACATTGAATTTTGTTATCAGGGTCTAGATATCGAGATAAGACAATAGGGGCTTGATCTGAACGCCAAGGAGTACCAGTCAACGCCAAGGTGTAAGCTGCTTGATCTTGTATGTTGAGTAAGATCTCTTCCCCCCAAGCATTGGCATCTTCAAGAGTACTACCAGAGCAATGATGGATCTCATCAAAGATTACCAATACCCGATTTCTTTTTAGTAACTGCCAGAAGTCTTCTTTAAAAGACAGCATGCCTTGGTAAGTATAAGAGCAACCAACAGAACCAATTACACCATCAAAGCGGCATTCCAGCCGGTGTGAAAATGTTTTCTGAATGCCTTGCGAGATGTTTACTGAAGGTGAAAAGCACAATACAAAATCGATAAGGTCTTGTTCAAACAATTCTGCTGCGACCTCTACCGCCATAATCGTCTTACCAGCCCCAGGAGTTGCTAGACAGAGGAAGTGCCTTTGATTGGCATGAAAGTGCTTTAGAGCGCGATTGACGCACTCTGATTGCCATTGTCTTAATTGCATTGGAGTTACTTCTGCTGATGCGCGATTACGGACTTGATAGCTTTGATCTGCCCAAGTAATTTTGAGCTGTTTTCACGAGCAAGCATGTATTGAGACTCAAGGTGTTCCTTCATCTCAGGGAAGGATTTGTATAGCCGCATATATTCTTCTGACTCTCCAATGCAGGCTAGCAGATCAACTTCAGATTGCTTGAGGCGTTCTTTTAACTGTTGGAGTGCATCCTGTTCAGTATTCTCTAGCAATTTTTCTGGGTGCCGGTCATCGTCACTACGCTCATTTATGACGAAGTTGGTTTGATAGAATTGCTGCGCCTTTTGATATGTTGCGTTTTTTGAGTCCTCACTCTTATTCTTTTGTAAGACTCCTTTCTTAACGAGTCTACTGACCTGTCTATAGATAAATTTATATGCTTCGCTAACACTCTGCTTGTTAGTCGAGGCAGCCAAAAATCTATCGCGTAACTGCACTACTTGGAAATTATTAAAGTTCTCATCCTGGAGAATAGTATGCAACGTAGTGCATATTTTGATTGAAACTTTCGGCATGACTTTCTCACAAGGTGTTAATCACTAGCTCTAAGGAGTAGAAAAACGTTACAAACTAAATGCGGATTATAATCCGTGGCTTTATAAGCCGCAACTTTGGATAGTCTTTATCTTTAACGAGATGAAAAATGAAAGACTTAGCAATCCAATTTGGCCTAAATTTACGGAACAAACGCAAAGAGTTGGGGATATCTCAAGATAAATTGGCGCTTTTAGCTGAGATTGATCGCAGCTATGCGGGAAGGATTGAGCGCGGTGAAGTGAATATCACGCTCGAAAAAGCATATCAGCTGGCCGAAGTTTTGGAATGTGATGTAAGGGAGTTGTTACCTTAAACTTTTAGATATCGAAATGAGTTTAGTTGGTTGTTCTTTGCAAAATCCCGAGCTTCATCTTGTGTCCTGAAAGGGTGTATATCTAGCTCTCGTAACTGTTCAATTGCTTTTCTTGGGCAAGAAACCATCCAATCATTTTCACCACTCATGAAGCTTGTGGATGATAGTTTTACCGTACGAACTTCACCATTATGAATGAACGTTCTTGTGAGCGAGTCAATATAGTCTAATTCTGGAAGAATCTGCTGGCATGTAAGATCGTAGAATCTAGGTTCTGAGTGCATGGTAATCAAGAAGTACATTATTAATTCTCGCTTACTATATCGTTATCCAATGGTCCTACTGCGATTTGCTTACCCAAATCGAACCCTATCATTATTTCGCAGATACCGGGATCTAGCTCAAGCTGTTGGCATGCTCGGTTGGCTTCGAGTACTTTTTTGAATGGTTTCGCTTGGTCGGGGAATTTATGCCATCCCTTGAGTATACGCTCGGATGAAATGTCGAGTTTGGCTAAAAATTCATCTGAGTCTGCGCGGTAAATCAAGTAACCAAAGAATGGAATATGTTCTTCCACTCCCAAGTTCTTTCGTATAGCTTCTAGTTTTGGTTCATCCATAAACGCCTCTAAATAATTCAAAAATTTAAGTTAACAAAGTTACATTAATTGGTTGATGTAAATGAGGCAAGCTTTAAGGCTAACTATGAAGTGGTAAGTGTCACTTTTGCTCAGCTGTTTTAAAGCGCGACGATACGATGATTTTAGCTAACTTCCTAGTTACTGTACTTAGTAATAGATTAACAAGTCAGATTGAACTAGTGGATATTTGTGAGTTACAACTTTTATAAATTTAGCAGCGTTAGCTTAGTGAAAAACATTTAAATATCATACTAGTTATCCTTGAATTTTGGATATAAGCCCCCCATGTCATAAGAACTATTGGTAACTTTATGAACTTAATGACTAAACGTATCGACCTTATTCCATCTCCAGGGAAATGGCTCAGTGCATACTGTTTTGAGCAAATTCTTCTAGAGCAAGACTTTTCCAATGGTAAATCAAAGGTTGATATTTGCTTTGTTATACCTGAAGGTGTGAATTTTCCAATAGAAACGATCATCAGGCTACTCAATGTTTGCAATCAGTTTGCGGATAAAGGCCACAAGGTTCAGCTTGAGTTTGCTAATAGCGGTTGCGGTCTAATGGAGTACTGCAAATACATGCGTTTCTTTGATAACCTAGACAACCGCATTTCAGTCACACCATGCCCTACTACCGTCGAATGTGATAATGCTGACCATCCGATTGTTGTTAAAATGGAGGTTCTCAATTGTAAGTGTGACGTCAGAGGACTTGCTGAACGATTAGCTAAAAGCATTCGATATGGAATTGAGCAGGACTTAGGTATAGGGTTTTCAGATAAAGAGAAAACTACGCTAGAAAGCCTTCATCGTACCATTATTACAGAGCTTATCAATAACGTGCAGGAACACAGCGAGACCAAGCTTAACGGTTTTGTTGCTATGCAAGTATATGGAGGCCAAAGACCACGAGCTTCTCTAGTGATCTGCGATTCTGGTTTAGGGCTGTTCAATACTCTAAAGTCTTCACAAGAGGTTGAAAATGCCCACTATAAAAATGAAAGCTGCGAAAGTATTATCAAGAGAATATTTGATGAGGGAGTGACTAGGAAAAAGCATGATGATGGTGGCTCCGGTCTGCAAACTTGTTTTAAAAAAGCGTTGAAAATGAACTCCGATATCACTATCCGAACGGACTGTAATCAATTCCGTCTGTTTAAGCTGGCCGAACATAACCACCCTATTGAGGCTCTTAGAATTAATGATAACTTTATGGATATCAAAGGCACTTTTCTTTGCTTTGAGGTTCCATTACGAAACAAAGTTTGTTGACACTTTAAGGTACAGCTGCTTCAATATAATTTATGAAGCGTATAAATGATAAAATCAAACTATCTGAAATAATGGATACTCTTGGTCTTGATGGCTCTACTTCAAAACAAGGTATTCAATTATTTAGGCGTCTTGTTGATCTAATTAACAATGAACCTACCCAAGACATCTTTTATCTCTCGATAAATGATGCTTTTTTTGCATCCTCGTTTGGTAGAGAGGGGATCGTTAAAGTTGCAAAGCACTTTCGTAAAACCAAAGGGCTTTGCCTTGTTGATATTGAAGATGAAGAAGTATTAGAAAATCTCATAAGTGGTGTCGCAAGGCTCGAGCAACCAATTCCTTACTATGTCGAAGATGAACTTAACTTGGTTCATGCAAATAAAATTGGTACTCCTTCCAAGAGTAACGCTCAAGTATATGAATATACACTGAAGCGAGAGCTAACTAATGCCCACGATATATCAGAAGCTTTCGAGCTTAAGATCAATAATGCCAGCAACAAACTAAAAATCTTGTTTGAAGAGGGTTTTTTGTTGCGAAAAGAAGATAAATCATCTTCTGGCGGTATTGAATATTTTTATTATCCTATCAAATAAGTTATTGAGCCGTAAGTTATCACTAACAAGCTTGCGGCTCAGATAACTCCTCACCCGTTCATAAAAAAAAATGACTTGACGTTGTTTCGACTTATCATGTAACCTACAACCGTTCACAAATAAAAATGAGCGGTAACTTGGCAACCTGTTCATTTTATTTTGTGAATCGATACTTGTGAAACACATAGAGGAAACAGTTTATGAACGGTAAGTTTGAAATTTTTCAAAGCAGTAAAAATGATCAGTACTACTTCCGACTAAAGGCAGCTGGAAATTGGGAGATCATCCTTGATAGCGAAGGCTATACCACCAAAAGTAGCTGCCAAAACGGCATTGAGTCAGTAAAGGAAAATTCCCAGCACGATGAACGCTATGAGCGACTTGAAGCAAGAAACGGGGAGCACTACTTCAACTTAAAAGCAGGCAATGGTGAAATCATCGGTAGCAGTGAAACCTATACCCGTCGCCAAGCTATGGAGAACGGTATTAGCTCTGTTATGAAAAATGCGCCTGATGCAATCATTGTTGATCTAACCAAAGATGAGCCTGAAGAAGAGAAGGAGTTCCTGATCATCATTAATGGTCAACAAAAAACGGTTACTTCGAAGAAATTGAGCTTTGAAGACATTGTTTTATTGGCATTCAGTCACATTAAGCCAGGAGATAACACCATTTACACCATGACCTATAAAAAGGCTGTGGGGAATAAGCCAGAAGGAACTCTGGTTGCAGGTGAAGTTATCAAAATCAAATCAGGAGTAATCATCAATGTTACAGCAACTGATAAATCATAGTTCGGATCTTAAAAAGCTACAGGAGGAGGGCTACGAGCTCTCTATTCTTGCTAACCATCTAGTGGTTTCACATGTTCCATATGTTAACGCTCATGGTAAAGTGGCCTACGGGCGCTTAATTTCTGAGTTAACGCTATCTGGTAACAGAGCTATTCAGCCAAGCACTCATATAGCCTTATTTGATGGTGAGTTTCCGTGTGATAAACATGGCCAACCATTAAATGCTTTGCGACATGTCAGTCAAACACAGAAGTTAGCTCCTAACTTGTCCGTACAGCATTCTTTCTCGAACAAACCGTCTGGCGGATATAGTGACTATCACCATAAAATGACACGCTATGTTGAGATGCTCAGTCATCCGGCAAAGGCACTTGAGCCTAGCTGCACTGCGCAGACCTTTCTAGTACCTCAATTGGAAGAGGAAGATAGTGTATTTAGGTATGCGGATACTAATTCCAGCCGTGCAGGTATTGGCATGATCAACCATAAGCTGGAGCACCAAAAAATCGCAGTTATTGGATTGGGAGGCACGGGTGCCTATATTTTAGATCTTGTGGCCAAGAGTCCTGTTAAGGAAATTCATCTGTTCGATGGCGATGATTTCATTCAGCACAACGCATTTCGCTCACCAGGTGCTGCTCCACAGCACGTACTCGATGCAATACCCAAGAAAGTAGACTACCTAAAAGCACTGTACTCCAACATGCGCAAAGGGATCTTTGCTAATGCCTACAATATCACCCCAAACAATATTCAAGCGTTGCAGGATTTTGACTTTGTTTTTATCAGTATCGATAAAGGTGAAATCAAGCGAGAGATCTTTAATTACCTTTTCAACAACAGCATTGCTTTTGTAGATGTGGGTATAGGTGTTGAAGCCGTTAATGAGCAATTGATTGGTATGGTAAGAACCACCGCTAGCAGTTCGAAGCAGCATTCGCATACAGATTCTAAGGTATCATTTGAAGATGCTGAGGATGCGGCCTACTCAACCAATATTCAGATTGCAGAGCTGAACGCCTTAAATGCTAGCCTAGCGGTGATTAAGTGGAAAAAGCTCTCAGGTTTCTATCAAGACCTTAACCAAGAACACCATAGTGTTTATACCATTAACGTCGACATGTTAACGGATGAAGATCATGCAGCATAAGTTTGTTGAGTTTATTCCTGAGGATATAGAGCATGGAATACTCTATATCTCAATGCATTACGCAACCGCTATGCACAAGTGTGCCTGCGGTTGTGGTAGTGTTGTTGTGACTCCTTTTTCTCCAACGGACTGGAAGCTTTTTTTCAATGGTGATTCAGTTTCTCTTAGTCCTTCTATAGGTAACTGGTCATTTCCCTGCCGCTCCCACTATTTTATCCGTAACGATCGGGTGGATTGGTGCAGCTCATGGAGTAAAAAGCAAATCGAAGCTGGTCGAGAGGCAGATAAAAAACATAAAAACCAGTATTTTAATAGTAACCAAAAAAACGAAAAGGACTCATTTATTATAAAGTTATGGGTAAAGTTGAAACAGCTGTTAAAGCTTTCATGATTTACGGAATCGATTGTTTTACAGAGCCAAATATCTCTATGCCAGAACGAGCAACTTTAGGATAAGCAATTCTATACTCGTTCGGCTCTACTTCTACTCTGCTTAGTGTATAGCTGCCCCGTACCTGACGCATGAGATAAAAGTTGATATTGCTGGCTCTATTTTCAAGTGCTTTTATAACGATATGAATAATTGATGAAGGGCAGCGTAGCCCAAAAGTGATGTCAACCATTGCCAGTGGTGAATCGTTTAAACCTACATTGTCAAAAAGCCTCCATTCCGATTCGTACTTCCATGGGGATGCTTTTCTCAATAGTACATTTTCATCTAGCTCTTTCTTGGCCATTGTATCGTTTTGAAGCATAGCTCTTGAAATCAAGCTAGTGTACAAAGTTCGATTGTCGTCATAATTGACTTTGTGTAAAAGCGGTTTAGGGGTTCTATCTAATGAGTATCCAATGCATAATCCTCGATGTTGGTCACCATAATGGCTCCAGAGCAAAGAGCAATCTGGTACAGAAGAAAAGCAGCAAACTCCCTTATCGTATTGTTTCAACAGTTCAGATTGGATGTTGCTAGTTAAAATATTACATTCAACTTCTTCTACTGACATGTTGTAGTTTTCATACTCAGGGTCTGTTGCATTATAGGCAATGTTGGCCAAGGCTCGTGCAGCTGTATCACGGGCAAGTTCGTTACTATGGTTGTGCGCTTTTTCTCCATCCAGCTTAGCTTTTTTTAATGATGCTAAAGATTCCGATTTTACTCGTCGCTTTATAAGTTCATCCAAAGTAGCTCGAAGCTCCTGCCTGTTTGAGTCTGTAGCAACCGTTGGTTGGCAGTCCATCGGATCATTAAATGTGCTCGGAGGTGCGAAATATAATTGGTCTAGGCATAGTGAATCCATTGTTAACTCACTGAAACTACGATATCTGTATATCTTGTTTGGTTGTTTTATTGGCATTGAATTTTTCTCTAAATATCCTTGAGTTAAGCGTAACGATGCACTGAACCGAGTCACAAATTAATAGAAACTCTGTAGCTTTATAGAAATGAGATAAACAGGTTAACATCTCTTGCGCCGACAGCTCCGTATCTTAAACATATTTAGACGCAATCTAGTAATGGACTTTACTACGCTAAAATCAATAAATGGAGTTGCCTTCTGGTATCAGTATTTAGCGTTTAATCGAAAGAGCGTTGCTCGTCTCTAACTCAGCAACTTGGTACTGGTATTGCTGAATTGTAAGAGCGAGCTCATTATGTTGACTTGCCATATTTGCTAGCTGTGTTTTCAATTCATTCACTTGATTTCGGTACTTTTCCTTTAGGCGAGTTTCGTTGTTCAGGCGTTCTCGTAAATTAGCTATTTTTTCTTCGTACGCATTCTGAACATTAGCTCTCGGCGAATTTTTTACCGCGCAATCCTTAACTTTTTTAACGAAATCTTTGTAGTAGTAAGCCGAACCATCGCCAAGTCCAGCTTCTTCTTCGACAGCCTTTACCGATAGTTTTTGAGTTGAAGGTATTACTCGAGTTTGCTTCGTTAAAATGCGGTTTAAGGCTTCTTCAAGGTTTGTAAGGGTGACTTGTGCTTTACTCATAGTTGTTACCTTTTGAGTCAAATTTGTCATGAGGAATTTTAAAGAAGTGCATTACCTTTTCAGCTGCCCTAATTTGAGTAATGTAATGGCTAAACATTGAAGATGTTAAGCTGCCAACACTGTCCAAATAGAGTACTTGATCAGAGACCCATTTGTGTCTTTCGATCCAGCTTTGAGCTTTATCTTCGTCAATTAACTGGTTTTCACACTTAAAGCAGTTTGCTGGGGAAGTGACTTTATCCATCCTGCAATCATAGCCAGCAAGGCAATATGAGTGAAGCGTTCCAACTAAAGTTAACCTACCTGCTTTTACATGTTCGTTAATTTGCTTCCAAGATTTTAAATCTTTTGGAATACTAGCTCGCTCCTTTAAAATCTCTAGGCCTCTTTTTCCATAAAGTACTTCGCTAGAGTTATACCATTTGTAAAAAGTATCGGTGGTAATCTCGTTGGCTACGTTGAGTATTAGATTTTTAAGCTCTCTGTCTGAATCTATTCCCTGAAGGTGCGCAGCAGAACTTCCTTCTCCATACCAGTCTGTTGTAGGTATATCTAAGTGCTTGAATTGATCTTTAACTGCGACAACTGAGCACAAGTTATGGCGTCTTACAAAAACAGCAAAAGTTCGTCTAAACTGATGACTTGTTATTGGCCAGATTTTTCCTACTTGGATTCGTTTATCTGCATTCAGAGGGTTGCGATTAGGATTAATCAATTTAAATTCTTTTAGGGATTTATTGTCAACAATTGCACCAGCCTCTGTAGCTAAAGCATTGAAATGAAAGCGGAGGTTACCCTCAAACCTAATATTTGGCAGTTTTTGCTTGTTAGATTGAATTAACCAAAGACAACTAGCTTCTTGGTTCTTCATAAGGTTATCACTGCTAAGCAATTGGTTTCTCATATCCCGTGATAGTGCTTCTGCTAATTCGATTGCTTTTTTAGTTATCGGTGAGGTTACCCATTCTGTTTTCTGGCCTCTGCTCTGCGTCATTTTGTGTTGGAAAGACTGTACGCTATAAATTGTTTTTCCATTAAATTCACGTCTTATAAAGCTGTCACCATGCAGCCCATAAAGCTCACTTTTACGCATACCTGTAAATGCTGCACAAGCGATATAACAAGCTGTTTGGATTTTAATGAGCCAAGCTGTGAATTTGTTAACATTATTGAGGATATACTTTTCTAAAGGTGTTCCAGTTAGGAAGGACTTTATTATTGATTGATATTGTTGAGGTCGGTGCTTACTGACTTCAACTCTATAATTTGGTGAATCTTTGTGTATCCAGTTCCAAGTTCCGGAGTCAATTTTTTTATCGACAAAAAGTTTGCCTAGTTCATAATTTCTTTTCAGCTCTGTAGATAATTCACTGAGAAGCTCTTTGTGAGGGTGAAGCTCCTCAATATAGTTAATTGCTCTACCGTAAATTTTTTCCATTAGTCCCGCTGGTATAGCGTAAAATTGATCTGCTTTATTTTTATTAGGGCAGCAGTACTCTTTTGCTAATGCCAATGAGGTTTGATCTGTTGGTAAAGTCAAATAAATGGGCAAATACTCATAGGATAATTCAACTTTTTTCAGCACCGAAAAGGAATGTTCGGCACTACCAAGACTGTATTTTTGTTCTTCGATATGGTTACAGAATTCATAGAATGAAACGGGATGTGATAAGGTTGCTATGCTATCCCACTTCATTTTGTCGAGAAATTTATAAACCTGAGTTAGCCTACTATGAAGAGCAATTAAAGATGTTGGTTTTAATGGCGCATTTCTTCTCTGTGCCGCAGGTGTATACATCCATGAGAAGCAAATGAGCTTGAATTCATTTACAAGTTTATCTGAACTGATTTCAGTAAAAAACAGTTTGAATTTGTTTGTTATTTTTTTATCAACATATGCAGTCATGTCCCATTCATCATCTGCGAAATAGCTCTTATTGGCACCAATATGATCTTTGGTTACAGGTATAGATGAAAGCCCGTGGAGATCGTTACTCTCGTAGAGCTCTATTACATTCTGCAAGCCATCTAAGTTTTCTTGTAATACCTCTCCTGGTAGGTTTAGTAAGATTCTCATTTCTCTCCTTAAAACAAGTAATTGATACCTTCTGGCCAGATCGGATGACGACCTTCTCTCTTTAATTTTTTAGTTGCTTTGCGTCTTACTGCGGGATCTACTGAAAATATAGCGAAGTCTATTTTGTCTATTAGATCTTTGAAGTTCCTAACGAATTGAGTGCTATTTAGATGATCACGGATTGACTCATTAACTGCTTCTTTGAAGCTAAGTAAGCACCAAATATCCTCAACTTCTTCTATGATGACTTGGTTTGGGCAACTAAAACACTTGAGAATATCGGAGCAAGCTAGATGATCTACATCTAGTGTTTTAGGGCTGAAATTCATTTTTTTACGATAGATATCGGCTTCAGGTCCAAATGGCTTTTTACAACCGGAACCGATTACTGTTGTTTGAGGCTTATTGTTTACTCGAGAGTATTTCTCTAAGAATGCTTCATGTGGTAATACTTCGACATCAAGCTGCTTTTTTGCATATTCTTTGGATTCAGATAAATCTGAGCATTTAACCATTGCTTCCATAGTATGTGCTGCGGCTTGCAATTGTTTTTGATTTTCAATCGGACTGCCTTTGGTGTAGTGACGACTAAGTGTTTGTGGAGTATTTCCCATTAAGAAAGCTGTACCAACATTATCACCAGTGACATCTAGATAGCGTGCGCTGCCAGATACTCGAAACCTTTTAGCTAATGGACGTAATGGCTGGTTTCTTTCATCTAAAGGGTTAAAACACTCCAAAAGCCAATTGGTAACAGAGCGCAAATGAGATGGTTCTACCGGAGCAGCTCTTCCTCTGCTGACTTGAAAAAATAGATGATCGTCGCTTGAATTGACTACTCTGCTTAATTGCAACAATTTTTCTATAAATGATAGGGCGTGCTTAGGTACATGCTGAGTGTTGTTATCACCAATGGAGATGGTGACATATTTGTTTGCTCTGGATTTAAAAACACTTTGAGAATAAACGAGTCCTTTACTTAGGTTCTCCTCATTAAACTTCTTCATTTTAAGTAAGGTCGTCATATTTCCCCATGTAAAATAAGACATGAGAAAGTATCCAAGCGCAAAGCATTTCGTTAGGGCGCCAGCGACTTCAATCTTTTTTCCTTGGAGACTGACTATAGCCGTATGCTCTCTTGGTTGCGCATTTATGTGTACTTCTGGTGCTTCCATTATTTGGCGATGAAGTTGGCGAAATAATGGGTGGAGTAACCTGAGAAGTGTTTTAAGTTCCTTATCTGAGTATCCTTCAGTTGGATTTACTTCACTACGAAATAGGCCGCGTGATGAAAACCATTTTTTAACCGGTAGCTCCAGTAATTTGAACAAGCACTTGATTGAGCTATTGAGCTTTCTGGCAGTATTTACATGCATGCTTCCTAATCTAACTTTCTCAATGAGATTTTGTTCCCATCGTGATGCTGTCTCTTTAGATTCAAGCTGTAATTTATGGAGATCAGCAAAACGAACATACTTAGCCAAGTCGTTAACGTAACCATGTTTTGTATTGTCGGACTGGTCATGACTATTGTTTAATACCCTAAACCAACGTACAACGATTTCATCTCTATCAGCAAAGTGGCCTTTAGCTAGCGCTGATTTATTTGGAACGTTAAAGTACCGGTAGCGATTAAAATCAAAATATTGATATTTGGCTATACCAACTTTTAACTTCATGACGATTCCATCTATTGGGGCTCGTTCACTCATATACAGCCTCTTCCAGTATTTGGTCTAGCAAACTGACAGCTTTTTGAATGTTGTTATCTCGTTCGAGGAAATCTACATACTTCCACAAGGTGGCTTCATTGTTATGCCCCATCCATGCCATCATTTGAGTGACAGCATCTTTTTGAAGTCCATTTTCTAGCAATGATGCAAGTCTATATGTGCAGTATGAAGCTCTGAGATCATGGGTTTTATGCTTGAACAAAATTTTGTTTTGGCTTTGAATTTTTAGTTTTAACCTACGAAAAGACTGATGGACATTGTTAGATGAAAATGGCGTTCCATTTTTTGTGACAAGGAGGTATGGGCTTTGTTTTCCTTTTAGTCTTTTCTGCCTACGTATCGAGTTGGCATATGAGTTCATCATTGCTGCTAGCCTACTTGATAGTTCAACTTTGCGTTCTTTTCCATACTTGGTTTTTACACCATTGCTTGGACCAATAGTTACTTCGATATTTGTATTCTGGCTGTATGCTTCTAAAGCTAATGAAAGAGGAAAAGTGCATGCTTCCTCTATTCGTAGGCCTGAATGGATCTGTAGAAGTTGCTGGATTACAAACTCAATGCCAAATGCGGAGAGCTCCTTAGCATACAATTCAACTTCAATTTTAGTTAATGGATTAAGAGATTGAATTTCACTTTTCTTAGGAACTTTGATACGCAAGTCAGTACTAGTCACCACAAAATGGGGATTTAAGTGGTTCATCATTCCTCTGTTACGAACTTGGATCATCTCATATTCAAAAGGTTTAGATCTTTCGTCTATGAGCAACATTCTGTTTGCTATGCACCATTCATAGAACTTAATAACATGCAGCATGTATAGAGATGCAGTTGAGAATTGTATATCGCCACTTCTAGCTTTAGCTAACAAGTCATCATTCCTGAAGCGGTAAGTTGGTCTAAGAAACTTACTTGGCGGAAATACATCCCAATCTAGATCATGTTCTTCTAGAAATGCCCAATATCGCTTTATTGCTCTCACTGCTGAGTTTAGGTTCTTAGATCTTCGGATATTAACTAGGTAGTTGAACCATAGGTTTACTGGAAGCAGGTATTGATTGTCTGCACTGTAGAAAGTTGGGAAACCATCTAACTCTATAGGCTTATTTAATGAGGACTTGGGGTGTATACGTGGAACACTAATTGAAGATGAAACAACAACGTATGCCATAAAATTTACCCTCATTAAAAGTAAGCTATTTAATGAGGGTATTACAATTTTTCCAGAGTATCAAAAACTACAGTTTAGTTTTCCAGAAAAAGATCTACATAGTAACAAACTCTTCTGCGCCAGTTGGGTGAATTGCTACAACTGCATCAAAGTCTGCTTTTGTTGCGCCCATTTTCATGGCAACACCAAAGCCTTGGAGGATTTCATCCATACCAAAACCAATGCCGTGAATACCAACAACCACTTCATTTTCACCTGCGCAAATCAGCTTCATTTTACACGCTTGTCGGTGAGCTGTAATAGCGGTGTACATTGAAGTAAAACCAGAGGTATACACTTTAATGTTGTCTTCGCCGAACTGTTCAACAGCTTCTGGTTCAGTTAACCCCATAGTACCAATTGGTGGGTGACTGAAAACAACAGTTGGAATAACACTGTAGTCCATTTTAGCGTTTGGCATATTACCAAATAAACGCTCTGATAATAAGCGACCCGCTTTAACGGCAACTGGTGTTAATTCAACACCGCCTTCCATGATGTCACCGACACAATAAATACCTTTTGCTGTCGTATTTTGTTGCTCATCAGTGACCACGTAGCCTTTGTCATTCAGTTTCACATCAGTGTTTTCAAGGCCAATGTTTCCTGTAGAAGGAGAGCGCCCAATAGCCCAAATTAAGCTATCAACAGTGATGCTTTCACCATTTTCAAGTTCAAGGGTTAGGCTGTCATCTGCATTTTTAACCACAGCTTTTGGAATGCTGTGAGTGTGCAGGGTTGGGCCATCTGTCGCCATCGCTTCTACAAGCGTGTCGGTCAAAATAGGATCAAAATTACGTAGTGGAGCATGTTTACGTACTAATAAATGGGTTTCGCTACCGAGTGCATGTAATACGCCAGCAAGCTCAACGGCAATGTAGCCTGCACCCACAACAGCAACACGTTTAGGTTGCTCACGTAATGCAAAGAAGCCATCTGAATCAATACCGTATTCAGCGCCAGGAATATTTGGAATAGTTGGCGCACCACCAGTGGCGATAAGGATATGATCAGCCGTGTAATGCTCGCCATTGACTTCAATGGTATTACCGTCAACAAACTTACCGTAACCGTTCAATAGGGTGACATTATTACTGGCAAATCCGCGGCCATATGCCTCATGAATACGGCCAATATAGGCTTCACGGTTATCGACTAACGTATTCCAATTAAAGTCGTTCACTGTAACGTCAAAACCGTAATCTTTGGCGTATAAATGCATGGATTCAGCAACATGAGCGCCATACCACATGACTTTTTTCGGTACACAACCCACGTTGACGCATGTTCCGCCAACATGTTTTGCTTCAATAACTAAAACTTTTGCGCCACGCATTGCCGCGCGATTACCTGAAGCGATACCACCACTACCTGCACCAAGGCAGATATAGTCATAATGTTGAGCCATGTTAACCCTCTCTATTATTGATACTTGAATCAGATTGCTAATACGGCAACCTGACTTTTATTAAGCGTTTATGTGAGTTTGACAATTTTTATTGCAGCCATTGTAGGGGGGAATGTCATCACAAGCTAGTTTCTAAGACCGTAAAGTCGGCTAATTTATTGCAGCGAAAAGCTGACACTGTACCTGCAAACGCTCAATCAATGGTGCTTAAACTTGAGAAAGTAACGCATTATTAATTCAAGTACGCTCACTCAGTATGACCAAGTACTAGGTTTATCGGCGATATTGACATTCAGCCTGTTGGCCTTGAGCTGGGCCTGAACCTTGGCAGTCCATACATTGCCACTCATCTTGTCGATGGGATAATTCTGTTTGCAAATAGCTGGCATCTTTATTGTGCTTGAGCTGTGTTGATAATTGTTTGATGCGATTAGCCAACCAGCGGCAGCTCGGGTCGTTGGCAACCACCATCTTGGGAGAAGCCTTGGCAGCAGAGGCATCGCGCATTGAAACTGGGTTTGATGACACTTTTATGGTGTCCGCTCTATCTAACTGCATTTCATCTGCAGCATATTCAAGCGCACTTTGTGACTGTGGTATGGCGATGGGTTGACCTTGGCTGTCTAGCACGCTGCCAATGGGAAGCGCATTTGTGGGGTTTTGTTGATTGATATTTTTTGATTGACGCAGCTGGGTTAAATCACTTGCTTGCGTTTGAAGACTAAACAATAGCAATACAGTGATAATAAAAGGGGTAACCAGTATATGAATATGATGGGGAAATTGGCGGATAAACCAATAGCATAATAGGCGATATGATCCCAGAGTGTGTTTCATCAGCATTCCTTTGCTTTAGTTAAACGAGTACCACATCGTGTGGTACGACTCATTTAGCTTAGAAGGGAATAGGGGGATTTGCCAAACACAGAGATGTTTTAGTCTGAGTTAAGTGTCAGGCACTTTAGGTATTACTGATAATTAAAAGTGCCAAGTTAAGTAAATGCCGCCAAAGCTTTCGTCTAAACTCCCTGTATAACCTTCGGCTTTGGCCTCTTGTTTAATATCATCCATAGCGATGACATGGCTGAATTGAGCACTAAGAGCAAGGTTATCTGAAATTTCATAATTGGCTTCAATTCCCATTTGGAAATGGTTTGCCCCATTATGCTCTTCAGTTGCATATTGAAAATCAAATCCTTGGGTAATATATGGCGTGACAGTAAATCGCTCGCTGAGTTGCCAAGGGCTATGAAGGCTCACTTCAACAAAGTAGCCGCCAGCTTGCGTTGAATAGGTATAAGCAACAGAAGGGACTAACCATTCAACGGCGGTATAAGTCATCTCAGCAAACAACTCGTTGTCGTTAGCGCGTTCATCGCCGTAAAACTCAAGACGTTGATAACCTATAATGGTTTCTAGATTGTCATGGAGGTGAAGTTCATACTCAAGCCCCCAATTATATTCAATGTAATGCGTTGAATCGCCTCTGATTACAGCTGCATATGCTGTTAAATCACCTGTTGATACTGCAGCAGCACCAGAATATATGCCACCACTTTCTAGGTTGTTGCGCCCTTCCGAGATGTATTTTGAATCCCAACCTAAAGCAACGCCAAAACTAAGGTCTTCGGCATGGGCATGAAACGATGTGGTTAGGTATGTTGATATCAGGCTTAGCGTTGTCACTAATAAAGGGGATAATTTAGTTCGCATTTCGACAACCTTTCTCAAAGTCATATATTCAATAAAGGAGAATACCTGAAAAACATTTTTGGGAAATGATAACGAGTTAGATTTGCGATCGAGTTGTCAATATCTTCAGTGTAAAGTTTGCGTAAAAAAATCTGGGTGTTTACTCACATTTTTTAAGCTTATTTTAATATACGTGTTTAGTGTATAGACAATACCAAATCGGTGAGCTCAAAACTGCTATAGACTTGAATTTAAAGCTTGTTGCCCTTATTAATGGGTAAAGGCCACAATTACCCTATTTCCCCGAGGAATCACCTATGAGCAATACATTGCTAGATAATCCTTTACTCGAGCAGAGCGAGCTTCCGCAGTTTTCGAAAATTAAAGCGGAGCACATTCAACCAGCTGTAGAACATGCTATTGCTCAATGTCGCAGTAAAATTGATGAAGTCTTAGCTGAAAACAGCACATATTCATGGGAAAACTTAATTGAGCCATTAGAAGAAGTGGACGATCAGCTCAGTAAAATTTGGTCGCCTGTATCACACATGAATTCTGTGACCAGCACTGATGAATGGCGTGAAGCTCATGATGCTTGTCTGCCGTTATTGTCTGAATACGGTACGTTTGTTGGCCAGCACCAAGGCTTGTATCAAGCCTACAAATCCATTCAAGAGTCGGCGGCGTTTGATACGCTGTCTACGGCACAAAAAACATTATTAACTCAAAGCCTTCGTGATTTTGAGTTGTCGGGCATTGGACTCGATGAACAGCAAAAAATCCGATATGGCGAAATTGTAAAACGCCTTTCTGAACTGACTAGCAGTTTTTCTAATCAGTTATTAGATGCCACACAAGCGTGGACTAAATTGATTACTGATGAAACTGAGCTAGCAGGCTTACCAGACTCTGCGATTGCAGCGGCCAAGGCGATGGCTGAAGCGCAAGAAAAACAAGGTTGGTTATTTACGCTAGATTTCCCATCTTACTTACCCGTGATGACCTACAGTGAAAACCGTGAGCTACGTGAAGAGTGCTACCGTGCATTTGTCACTCGAGCGTCAGATCAAGGCCCGAATGCGGGCGAGTTTGATAACAGTGCTAACATGGACGAAATCCTAGCGCTGCGTCATGAGCTTGCTAACCTACTAGGTTTTGATAGCTATGCTGATAAATCTTTAGCAACTAAAATGGCGAATGATCCTAGCCAAGTATTATCGTTTTTAAATGAATTAGCCTTGCGTTCAAAAGAGCAAGGTAAAGCCGAGCTAGCAGAGCTTAAAGCCTTTGCTAAAGCAGAGTTTGACGTGACAGAGATGGCGTCGTGGGACTTGAGTTTTTATGCTGAAAAGCTACAACAGCATAAGTWTGAAGTGTCACAAGAGTTATTACGTCCATACTTCCCAGAAGACAAGGTCTTATCAGGTTTGTTCTACACTGTGTCACGCTTATTTGGTTTAACCATTGAAGAGCAACATGGTTTTGATAAGTGGCATGATGATGTGCGTTTCTTCCATATTTATGATGCGGATAACGTGCATCGTGGTAGCTTCTACTTAGATTTATATGCGCGCACGGGTAAACGAGGTGGGGCATGGATGGATGATTGCCGTGGCCGCCGTGTAACAAGCAATGGTCTGCAAAAGCCAGTTGCCTACTTAACCTGTAACTTCAATGGTCCAGTTGATGGCAAACCAGCACTCTTTACTCATGATGAAGTGACAACCCTATTCCATGAATTTGGCCATGGTATTCACCACATGTTGACTAAAATTGAAGTCGGTGGTGTTGCTGGGATTAACGGTGTGCCTTGGGATGCCGTAGAGTTACCAAGTCAATTTATGGAAAACTGGTGCTGGCAAGAAGAGGCATTAGCTGAGATCTCGGGTCATTTTGAAACGGGCGAGCCTTTGCCTAAAGCCTTATTAGACAAGATGCTAGCGGCTAAGAATTTCCAGTCAGGCATGATGATGCTTCGTCAGTTAGAGTTTTCGTTGTTTGATTTTAGAATGCATCATGAGTTTGATGCTGAGAAAGGCGCTGATATTCAAGGTATCTTAGATGAAGTTCGTAGCCAAGTTGCAGTGAATGTACCGCCTGCTTTTAACCGTTTCCAACATGGTTTTGCACACATTTTTGCTGGTGGCTATGCAGCTGGTTACTACAGCTATAAATGGGCAGAAGTGTTATCAGCAGATGCATTTTCTCGTTTCGAAGATGAAGGGATCTTTAACCCAGAAACAGGCAAAAGTTTCCTTAACAACATCCTTGAAATGGGGGGCAGTGAAGAGCCTATGACCTTATTTGTGCGCTTTATGGGGCGTGAGCCAAATACTGATGCGCTATTACGTCATTCAGGCATTAATACGTAATCTTGTGAGAAATAAACAAGCACACTGTTATAAGTGATTGTTTAGGCACCGCAAAAATTAAATGATAAAAGGCACCTCAAGGGTGCCTTTTTTGTCTTTATGCTACTTAGGTCAATTAATTTTGCTGATGAACTTATTAATTCAGTAAAGTTACATTACTATGTTATCGATAGCATAAATTGAACGGACTCGTACTTTGACAGAGCAAGCATCTCCAGAAGAGCCAGTATTCTTCACCTTAACTCCGGGCAGAACCGTAGATTTACAAATTGATTTCCCAGTCAAATTCAGAATTAAAGCCACTTTGGTAGGCTATGAATTGGGTAAATATATCATTTTAAAACATCCTGCTCCGCAGCAAATGAACAATTATAAAGATGTGTTCGTTGAAGGTAATGGTGTGGTTGTTCGTTACTTGCTAGAAGGTCAGCAAGGCGAATGTTATGCATTTAAATCGATTATTCGCAATATCACTAAAATTCCAGAAAAGTTTATTTTTCTGTCGTACCCTAAGCAGATAGAAAACCGTCAGTTACGCACCCATCAACGTTATACCACCCATTTGCCTGCAATGATTCAAGCCAAAGGTGAAAACGACACCGCTCATGGTTCTCAGCTAAGAGGTATTATTTCTGATATTTCTATAAAAGGTTGCGGTTTCGTCTTTAAAGCTGACAACCCTAAAGTGAAAGTGAGCCAAAAAGACATCACAGTTACCATTCGTAATACCAATAACGAAGATATTTATATTTCTGCCAAGGTGTGCAATAGCCGGTTTGAGCATGGCAAAGTGAATGTTGGTATTCAGTTTGAAAATGATGATGAGCAAGTCAAAACATTACTGACTCAGTTATATATTGATTTGTAATGCAGGGTTGAACTCAGATTTAGATTATAAAAAAGCGACTGATAACAGTCGCTTTATTGTCGATATACTATCGATATAAGCTTACGCCAGTTTCAATTCATATTGCTGACGATACATCACCATATCTTCAATCGTCAGTACTGGCATATTATGCTTAAGGCCGAAGGCGACTATTTCAGGGGCTTTTGCCATAGTGCCATCTTCGTTAGTGACTTCGCATAGTACGCCAGCTGGTTGTAGCCCTGCCATTTGCATTAAATCTACCGTACCTTCAGTGTGACCGCGACGTGACATAACGCCGCCAGCACGTGCACGAAGTGGGAACACATGTCCTGGGCGAGCCAAATCAGATGCTTTAGCGTCAGCTGCCGTGGCAGTTTTAACTGTTGTCACGCGGTCTTGAGCTGAAACGCCCGTGGTCACGCCTTCTTTAGCTTCAATGGATACGGTAAAAGCCGTTTGATTAGCGCTATTGTTATCCGCCACCATTGGCGGCAGTTCTAGCTTGTTGGCTTGCTCATCAGTTAAACATAAACACACAATGCCGCTGCATTCACGGATCATCAATGCCATTTGTTGACTGGTGAGGTGCTCTGCTGAATAAATAATATCGCCTTCATTTTCGCGATCTTCATCATCTAGCAATAATACGCCGTTACCTTCTCGTAAAGCAGATAAGGCTTTTTCGACACGTTCGATAGGATCGCCAAATGGCGAAAGTAGTGATAGCTGATTCATGGTTAACTCCTAAAAAATACCAGAATCAGGGCTTTAAAGAGGGTTTTTACGCCAACCGAAATACACCAGCAAGCACAATGCTCACTGGCGTATTTCTATTCTCTCTCATCCGGACTATAACCGTCGGCTTTGGAATCGTAGACATTACATCTACATCACCAAATCTGCTGACCTCGACGAATCGAGCGCTCGCGGGCTTAGTTAAGATTACATAAAGGTAAGTTAACATCACCGCCGGTGGGGAATTTCGCCCCGCCCTGAGAATTAAAATAATCTGCTTAACACCCTATGTGCTAAACAGCGCCGTCATGGTAAGCCAAAAGTTTGGATTTAAAAAGTGATAAGGCACTCAGAGTTCATAAATATTTTTATCATCAAGGTGGCTGAACTTTGGCGGAGACATTTTCGTATAAGTTGTTCTATTTAATGATTTGTTAATTTAGTGAGTGGACTTGATAGCTGGTATGACCTCTGTTAGCCTGATGCGTTCATAAGGAGTAAGCAGTATATGAATTTATATTTTCGTCTCATTTGGTTGATGTTGTGGCGTAATCGCCAAGCTAAAAAAATTGGTTTTTTAGATACCAGCCGTATTAGTTACCGTGCATTGCCGCTAGATTGCGACATCAATATGCATTTAACCAACTCTCGTTATCCTGCGTTTATGGATCTTGCTCGTACTCATATGATTGCAGAAATGGGTCTAATGCAGAAATTTCTGAAGCTGAAATGGTTGCCCATTGTGAATGCATCAGAGTTTACTTTTTTCCGTGATATCAAACCGATGGAAAAATTTGAAATCGAAACTCGGATTGTTGGGTGGGATGAGAAATATTTTTATATTGAACAACGCTTTGTTACCGCAAGAGGCTTACATTGCATCATGCATGTACGTGGCGTGTTTATTTGTAAGGGTAAACAAGTTCCGATTACTGATTTAGTTGCTGCAGCGGGCTATGAAGGGCCGACACCCGCTATGCCTCCGGAGCTGGTTAAGTGGAAAGAATTTTTACAAGTTAAGAAAGACCAAAACCTTGCTCCTAAATTGAGTTTAGCTTCGTAAACGTTATTATATCCAAAGATAATAATGTACTGAGTAGGTAACCCAAGTGGCCACATTAGAGAAGTTTAGCGATATTTTTGACCGCGCAGCCGAACGTAAAGGTGGTGCTAAAGCGCTAGGCTTATTAATGCCGCAAACATTAGATGCTGATGAGATTGGACAATTTACCGATGCCCAATTGTTATCTGCAATGAGCAAGCAAGTGTTTCAAAGTGGCTTTGTATGGCGAGTGGTTGAGAATAAATGGCCTGCTTATGAAGACGCCTTCTTTAACTTTGAGCCTTTTAAAGTGTTAATGTTGTCTCCTGATCAAATTCAAGAGCGTGCCACAGATGCCACGCTTATCCGTCATCAAAAGAAAACCCAATCCATTGTTGATAATGCTTATATGGTGCAACAATTGGCAGCAGAGCATGGCAGCTTTGCTGAGTTTATTGCTAACTGGCCAGAAGATGACATTACTGGGCTTTGGCAAGTGCTGAAGAAAAAAGGCAGTCGCTTGGGTGGTAATACTGGGCCTTATTTTTTGCGCACGGTTGGTAAAGATACCTTTTTATTGACCAATGATGTGCAATCTTATTTAAAAGCCAACAAGGTCGTTGATGCAGGGTTTACCTCGCAAACTGCGCTAAGACAGGCGCAAGCTGCGTTTAACCATTGGCAACAAGAGTCTGGCTTAAGCCAAGCTCAAATCAGCCGTATCATTTCATTAGGAGTGGGTGACAATCGCGTCTAACGACGGGCTAAGTTGATACGTTTTGATAGCGACACAAAAACATCTTGGCGACTTCATTGGCTATTTCTTGCTGCTCATCATGGTTAAGTCTGTCAGAAAATTGCATGACTTGAGGCCAAAAACAACTTCCTTTAATCAAGCTATGTATTTGCTGTAGCGCCAATTCCTCATTAGTGACTGAAATCTTTTTGTCGGCCATGGCTGCTCTTATCCAGCGCATTGTGGCGCTTTCTTGCTTTTTAACACGTTGAAACTCTTGGTTCATGGACTCTGGAGTATAGAAAAAATGCCCAATAGCCATGCGTGTCAGCTCTATGTATTCATGGCTACTGATAAAATTGATTTCTTTAAATACCACTTCCGATAACTGCTCAAGCAAAGGTGTATTGCTTTGGTATTCTGCAACATTATGTTTGAAAGAGCGGTCCCATAGATCAGCCATTAAGTTCATAACAATCGCTTCTTTCGTGGCAAAGTGATTGTAAACCGTGCGCTTAGACACGCCGGCAACTTCGGCCAGCTTGTCCATACTGGTTGCTGCAACACCAAATTCAGTGAAGGTCACTTTGGCTGCGTTGATGATGGCAGCACGTTTTTTTTGGCTCAAAGTCATTTTTTCAGTCGGCATGGTTTTTACTCGTAATGTAAATCTCGAGACATTCTACACTGGGTAGTTTACTTTTCAATCATATTTTAATAAACTGCACCGTGCAGTTTACTTTTGGGTTTTACAATGAAATATTTTTTGATTTTGGTGGGGGTATTGGTGATGGCTTTTTCAATTAAATCATTTTTTGCAGCTGATAAAACTGACGCTGTTAAATTTGAAAATACCGATATTCAATACCAATCAGGCTTCAGTGATATTTGGAATATCGCTAAAAGCTACATGACCACCAAACGTTTACACCCAGCTCCTGTGGTTGACGTACCTGTACAACCGATAACGGCAACGAGTTTAAGCTTTAGTAATGAAGATCAGCTCTTTCGTCTAGGTCATTCAACGATACTTATTCGTCTTGATGGTGACTATATCCTGTTAGACCCCGTATTCAGTCAGCGTGCTTCGCCAGTACAATGGGCTGGGCCTAAGCGTTTTCATCAATCGCCGATCAGTATTGAGCAATTACCGCCAATCAAAGCGGTTATCTTTAGTCATGATCATTATGATCACCTTGATAAATCAGCCATTACCGAATTAAGCGATAAAGTGGAGCATTTTGTCACGCCAGAAAAGGTTGGCGATTATTTAATTGAATGGGGTGTTGAGCCGAGTAAAGTCAGTCAGCTTTCTTGGTGGCAAGAGCTCACTATTGGAGAGTTAACCTTAGCGGCAACACCTGCACAGCATTTTTCAGGTCGTGGATTACGTGATCGTGATACAACGCTGTGGGCAAGTTGGGTTATTAAAGGTACTAACAGCAATCTATTTTTCAGTGGTGATGGCGGATATTTTTCAGGTTTTAAAGAAATTGGAGAACGTTATGGGCCTTTTGATATCACGATGATTGAAACTGGCGCCTATAATGAAATGTGGAGTCAGATCCACATGATGCCTGAACAAAGCCTGCAGGCGCATATTGATTTAAATGGTTCTGAATTTGAAAGCAGTGTGTTGATGCCAATTCATAATGGCACCTTTGACTTGGCGCTACATGATTGGTTTGAACCTTTAGAGTGGATTAGCGACTTAGGCGAACAGGCCAATGTGTCAGTGATTACTCCCGTTTTCGGAGAGCCGGTTAATGTCGCCTCACCGCAAAAAACACAGGCTTGGTGGCGTGAGATGCTATCGAATGATGAATGGATTTTACAATCTCAATAATTTTTTACTAAGAGATAGAAAAATATCTGGTTTCACCTACAATAAACCAAATAAAATACTATTTCATATGCATTTTTTTTAACGTTATGTTGTATATTGGAGTTTTTTTAACTCATTCAGTTGTAACGTTATAGTAACATTCAAGGCTGTTTAATTTTTGTTAGCACAGCCTTGTTAACAAGCTTGAAACAAAGCCGCAAAACTTATTATTTGTTTACAATTTATAATATTTTAAGTGGTTGTTGAGTTCACATGGGTATGCGATAACAGTGCCCATAAAGTTTAGTCAATTTAAAACGTTAGGATTATCGCTATTTAGCAATCGTTACGTAATGAAGCGTAAGGTTACTGATGATGTCATTAGGAGTAAGAACAGTCATGCATAAAGCACTGAAAATAGCCTCAGTTATCACTGCGGCTTTATGGATTACAGCATGTGGTCAAGCCCAAAAGGCTCAGGCCCCGCAAGAAGCACCACCCGTTCCAGTTGGCGTGTTGAGTGTGACTGAGCAATCTCAAGCTATTCATGTTGAGTTACCTGGTCGTAGTCGTGCATTTTTGGAAGCTGAAGTGCGTCCACAGGTCTCTGGCATTATCACGAACCGTGGTTTTGTTGAAGGTAAGGACGTTGAAGCTGGCCAATCACTATATCAAATCGATTCAGCAACATATAAAGCGGCGCTGATTAGCGCAGAAGCTGATTTAGCAAGTGCAAATGCGTCTTTAGCGTCGGCTAAAGCGACAGCTGATCGTTATGCTGCATTGGTACAAACCAATGCGATTAGTAAACAAGATTTTGATGAAGCAGATGCGGCTTATAAAGAAGCGATTGCCAATGTAACGGTAGCTAAAGCGGCAATTAACACAGCAAACATTAACCTTGAATACACTGAAGTTAAAGCACCAATTTCAGGTCGTATTGGTAAATCAAGTGTAACTCCAGGCGCTTTGGTAACAGCTAACCAGTCTGACACCTTAGCTAAAATTCAGCAGCTTGATCCAATCAATGTTGATATTGCTCAATCAAGCGCGCAATTACTGCGTTTAAAGGCCAAGTTGAAAGCTGGCAAGCTACAGCAAAGCGAGAATGCTGAAGTGAAGTTGATTCTTGAAGATGGGTCGACTTATGAGCAAACAGGTACATTGCAATTCGCCGAAGTGAGTGTGGATGAAGCAACAGGCTCTGTGACACTACGAGCTGAGTTCCCGAATCCAGATGGCGTGTTATTACCTGGTATGTATGTACGTGCAATTCTTAATGCAGGGCAAGATCCAAAAGCGATTTTAGTTCCTCAAAAAGCGCTGACACGAAACACCAAAGGCCAAGCTGTTGCTATGGTAGTTGGTGCAGAAAACAAAGTAGAGACACGCATTGTGACTACTGCTGAAGTCATAAACCACCAATGGCGTGTGACTGACGGATTACAAGCGGGTGATAAACTGATTGTTGATGGCTTGCAAAAAATCCGTCCTGGCGCAGTCGTGACACCACAAGTTTTATCTGCCACTCCAGCAACTAAATAGGGTAACGTTATGGCTCGTTTCTTTATCGATCGCCCTATTTTTGCTTGGGTGATCTCAATCTTAATTATGTTGGCAGGGGTCTTAGCGATTAAAGACCTACCTGTCGCACAGTACCCGACGATTGCGCCGCCAACCGTTGAGATTACTGCGTTTTACCCTGGTGCTTCAGCAAAAACCATGGAAGATACAGTAACTCAGGTTATTGAGCAGCGTATGACAGGTATTGACCACTTACGCTATATTTCGTCTAGCAGTGACAGCTTTGGTAATGCGACTATTACCTTAACTTTCAACGCAGAAGCCGATCCAGATATTGCTCAGGTTCAGGTGCAAAACAAGTTGCAAGCAGCAATGACTTTGTTACCACAAGAAGTACAGTCGCAAGGGGTTAACGTTGTTAAGTCCAGTGCTGGCTTCTTAATGGTTGCAGCGTTCGTATCTGAAGATGACTCGCTACAAAAAACCGATATTGCCGATTATGTTGCAGCTAACATTCAAGACCCGTTAAGTCGTGTTGCTGGTGTTGGTGAGATTCAGCTTTTCGGTGCGCAATATGCGATGCGAATCTGGCTTGACCCGTTAAAACTAACGCAATACAACTTAACTAGTATTGATGTTATGGCGGCAATTCAAGAGCAGAATGCGCAGATTTCTGCTGGTCAATTAGGTGGTGCGCCATCAATTGCAGGTCAAGAATTGAATGCGACAGTGACGGCGCAAAGTCGTTTGCAAACGCCTGAACAATTCCGTGAGATTATCCTTAAGTCTGATTCTTCAGGTGCTAACGTTTATTTGAATGATGTTGCTCGTGTTGAGCTAGGCTCTGAAAGTTATTCGGTTGAGTCTTTCTTCAATGGTAAACCTGCTGCAGGTATTGGTATTCAATTAGCAACAGGTGCTAACGCACTTGAAACTGCTGATAACGTACGTGAAAAACTCGCTGAATTACAAGCTTACTTCCCAGATAGCTTAGAAATTTACTATCCATATGACACCACTCCGTTCGTTGAGAAATCAATTGAAGGTGTGGTTCATACGCTAGTTGAAGCGGTTATCTTAGTGTTCTTGATTATGTATCTGTTCCTACAGAACTTCAGAGCAACACTTATCCCAACAATTGCTGTACCTGTGGTACTGCTGGGTACCTTTGCTATTTTATCGGCCACAGGCTTCTCGATAAACACCTTAACCATGTTTGCGATGGTACTGGCGATTGGTCTACTGGTCGATGACGCCATTGTTGTTGTGGAAAACGTTGAACGGGTTATGTCTGAAGAGGGATTAAGCCCGCTTGAAGCAACCCGTAAGTCGATGGATCAAATTACCGGCGCCTTGATTGGTATTGGTTTAACCTTATCAGCTGTATTCGTTCCAATGGCATTTATGTCAGGTTCTACGGGTGTGATTTATCGTCAGTTCTCAATCACGATTGTGTCAGCGATGGCATTATCTGTATTAGTTGCGATGATCTTAACTCCAGCACTTTGTGCGACCATGCTTAAGCCTATTCCAAAAGGCCATACTCACACGAATAAAGGCTTCTTCGGTTGGTTTAACCGCAGCTTTGACAAGCTAACATCGCGTTATGAAGCGAGTGTTGCGGCTATCTTGAAGCGCACGGTTCGTATGATGGGGGTTTATCTAGTATTAGTGATTGCAACGGCATGGATTTTCATGCGCATGCCAACGGCATTCTTACCAGATGAAGACCAAGGTATCTTATTTACTCAAACTATTTTGCCGACTAACTCAACACAAGAAAGCACCATTAAAGTGCTGGAAGAAGTGAGTGACTATTACCTTAATGAAGAAGGTGACACGGTTAAATCTGTATTCAGTGTTGCGGGCTTCAGTTTCGCAGGTTCTGGTCAGAATATGGGTATTTCATTCGTTGGTCTAGAAGATTGGGCTGACCGTACTGAACCAGGCCAAGATGTTCAATCATTGTCAAATCGTGCAATGGGTCGCTTCATGCAAATTAAAGAAGCCTTCATATTTGCATTTGTACCGCCAGCGGTAATTGAGCTAGGTACCTCGAATGGTTTCGATATGTACCTGCAAGATCGTAGTGGTATGGGCCATGAAGCCTTGATTGATGCTCGTAATCAGTTGTTAGGTATGGCTGCACAAAACCCTAACCTAGTTGGTGTTCGTCCTAATGGACAAGAAGATGCACCAATGTACGAGATCCATGTTGACCAAGCTAAAATTCGTGCTTTAGGTGTTGATATTGATAACGTCAACAGCGTACTGGCTACCGCTTATGGTGGGTCATATGTGAATGACTTTATTGACCGTGGTCGTGTGAAGAAAGTATATGTTCAGGGTGAAGCTGAATACCGTATGCAACCAAGCGACTTAGACACGTGGTATGTACGAAATGCTGAAGGTGAAATGGTACCATTCTCTGCCTTTACAACAGGTACATGGGAATTTGGTTCACCACAGCTACAACGCTTTAATGGCTTACCTGCAATCAATATCCAAGGTGCGACAATGCCTGGCTATAGTACAGGTGATGCAATGCTAGATTTCGAAGAAATGGTGAAGCAATTACCACCAGGATTCGGTATCGAATGGAACGGTTTATCATACGAAGAAAGATTATCAGGTAACCAAGCACCAGCGCTCTATGCCTTATCTATCTTAGTGGTATTCTTAGTACTTGCAGCGCTATATGAAAGTTGGTCTGTACCATTTGCGGTTATTCTAGTCGTACCGTTAGGTGTGATTGGTGCACTGCTTGCGATGAATGGCCGTGGTTTACCTAATGACGTATTCTTCCAAGTGGGTCTCTTGACGACGGTGGGTCTTGCGACCAAGAATGCGATCTTAATTGTAGAATTCGCTAAAGAATTCTACGAAAAAGGTGCTGGCTTGATTGAAGCAACACTGCATGCGGTGCGTGTACGTTTACGTCCAATCCTAATGACTTCGTTAGCGTTTGGTTTAGGTGTTGTGCCACTTGCTATCAGTACCGGCGTAGGTTCAGGTAGTAAGAATGCACTGGGTACAGGTGTACTTGGTGGCATGATGAGCTCAACCTTTATTGGTATCTTCTTAATTCCATTATTCTTTGTTGTGGTAGAGAAAATATTCAGTAAGAAAGAGCGCAAAGGTTACAAGCCGCCAGAAGCGGAAGCACAAACTGAAACATCAGATAAGAGTTAATAAACCCTCTTAACTGGTTCATACTAAAAGCCTGCATCAAGCAGGCTTTTTTATGTCCGAACATAAAATATAGCGATACATTGAGCCGCATTGATCTTTAGCATGGGCTATAAACGTAGTTATCAACAGCGAGTCGTTAACTGATAGAAGTGGCCAATACGAGTAATTGATGCAAGTCGTCATTTTTATGAGGGTTTAACTGAATAGACATCGGCATATAGGGACAGTAAAGATATGACAAACACACAGCCTGTTAAGTTAATGGTCTTTGGTTTTATGCTGATAGCTGCAATAACAGTATCGAATCAAGTTAACGCCGCGCCGTCGTTAACACACATGGTACAAAACGAACTGGGTGAGCAAGTCAGTTTGAATGAGTTTGAAGGTAAAGTTGTTTATGTGGATTTTTGGTCTTCATGGTGCGGACCTTGCCGTAAGTCGTTTCCGTGGATGAATCAAATGCATGCTAAATATCAACAGCAAGGGTTAGCTGTAGTGGCAATTAATTTAGATGTTGAATTGTCGTTAGCACAGCAGTTTTTACAAGGCTTTCCTGCTGAGTTTGCCGTTCGTTACGATCCAGATAGTGAGGTCGCAAGGTTATTTGCACTTAAAGGTATGCCAAGCAGTTTTATCTTCAATCGCCAAGGTGAGTTAGTGCAGCAGCATACAGGGTTTAACTTGGATAAACTCGAGCAATATGAACAAGAATTGGTTGAGCTTTTACAACCTAAATAGCTTATAAAGCGATGAGCGAACATAAAAAAACCAGTAACACGAAATATGTTACTGGTTTTTATTTGTCAGCTTAACCTATGTCATTACGGCGTGTAGTAAGTCGCTGCGCCAGGACCTACAGGGAAACCAAGTACGAATACCCATAGGAAGAAGAATAAAGTCCAGCCGATAAAGAATACAATTGAATAAGGCAGCATAGTTGCTACCAGAGTACCGATACCTAGGTTCTTCTTATATTGAGAAGCGACAGCTAAAATTAGGCCGAAATAGCTCATCATTGGGGTGATTAGGTTTGTGACTGAATCACCGATACGATACGCTGCTTGAATGGTTTCAGGAGCATAACCCACTAACATCAGCATAGGCACAAAAATAGGTGCGGTGACTGCCCATTGCGCCGAAGCACTTCCTAGCATTAAATTAATGAAACCACACATCATGATGAACAATACAAACACGAGTGGGCCAGTTAGGCCGATGGCATTCAAAGCATCAGCACCAGAAACCGCTAATACAGCGCCTAAGTTAGTCCACTTAAAGAACGCCACAAATTGTGAAGCAAAAAAGACTAATACGATATACATACCCATGCTACTCATACTATGAGACATGGCATTGATTACATCGGTGTCTTTTTTCATACTGCCAACGGCTTTACCGTATACCAGTCCTGGGATTGCAAAGCAGATGAAGATAAAGGCAACAATCCCTTTTAAAAATGGTGAACCAGCCACTAGACCAGTATCAGGATTGCGCAGCGCTCCCCATTCAGGAACCACGGTTAATGCCAGTAAGCCGCCTAACACTAAAGTCGCTAAACCTGCTTTTTTCAGTGCTTGTATTTCTAACTGTGTGACTTTATCCATCTTTTGTTCGGATAAATCTGCAGATGCTTCAGATACATCGTACTTACCTAGCTTGGGCTCAACAATTTTTTCAGTAACTAAAGCACCGAGTATAGTGATTAAAAAAGTAGAAACGAACATGAAATACCAGTTTACTTCAGGGCCGACCATGTAATCTGGATCAATCATTTGTGCTGCAGCTTCAGTTATTCCCGATAATAAAGGGTCAACTGTACCTAAAAGCAAGTTAGCGCTGTAGCCACCCGATACCCCTGCGAATGCAGCAGCAAGTCCAGCAAGAGGGTGGCGACCAAGGGAGTGGAAAATCATGGCAGCCATTGGAATTAATACCACATAGCCAAGTTCTGCAGCTGTATTTGAAACGATACCTGCAAAAACAATTGTTAAGGTAACTAAGCGTTTTGAAGTCCCCATAACTAATAAACGCATTGCAGCTGATAGCAAACCAGAGCGCTCAGCAATGCCGACACCTAATAAGGCAACTAATACCGTACCTAGTGGTGTAAAGCCTGTAAAGTTGGTAACTAAGTTAGATACGATCATCCTTAAGCCTTCAGCATTCATTAGGCTGACGACATGAATAAGACCATCTTCGCTACGACCTGAGCTGCCAATAGGTCTTGGATCGACCACTGTTAATTCAAAATATCCGGCAATACCACTGATAGCGATTACAGCTAAACAAAACATGGCAAATAAAGTGATTGGGTGAGGTAATAAGTTACCTAGACGCTCAACGATATTGAGAAATTTTACGAAAGCCCCACTTGAAGCGAGATCTTGTGGCGTGTTGCTTGGTGGCGCCCCGTTGTTAGGCGGCGTGGTATTTGATGGAGTAACGGACATGATCTTCCCTTTAGCTTGGCTTATTTATTATGAGTTTGAGATTTTGCCAACTTACAGACTAGCTGATAAATTTTAAATTAAGCTTAAATTAACGATGAAACAGTTGATAAATAATACTTAACAACAGTTATTCAATCAACGCAACGTAATGACAACTCATTTTAATTGAAATTGGTATTTAAACCATGATTTTTTTGTAAGAGGGTATAAAAAACACCCACTGCTGTTTTGAGTTAGCTTTATGTTTTTAAATAATAAAAAAAACAAACGATATTTTTTGTTCATAATTTTATTGCTTAATCAGTATTTCGTCGTAGCTATTTGTAAAGCATTCATTTTGTAAGGTTTTAACCCTTATTTTTGTCAGGTTTTAGCCAAGGTTGTGAAAAAATGACTAATTAAAAAACACCTTCATTGTATTACTAAGATGAACTTTGTACTGAAATATGGCTATTATGGGGAAGTGATAGCAGTAAGCCTTACGCTTTAGTGGGGCGATTCGATATTAAAAAGTGGCAAGAAATTTACTGCTTAAACAAACTAAAATAATGTGTTTTATTAGATAATTATAAGAAAATGAATAAAATTGTGTGTGTAATTTACAAGGCTGTTGTGACATATGCCATTGCTGCGTTGTGTGGTAGTGCACTGGCTGATCCTAACAGTGCATATCTTCCAGAACCTAAGGCTGTGATAAAAGCCAAAGTGTCAATGCAAGCTAACGATGCCAATGATGAAGTCATTACATTAAAACCGCAAAAAACGCTTTCGCCTTCAGTTGTGGATAACACAGATATTGTTGCTGATATCCAAGATCAAGCTATCGTCAAAACCAAAACCAAAACCAAAGCACAAAAACAATTACAACCATCCCTAGCTCAACATAAGCCGACTCGGGTGTCAGTGCCTCAAGTTGCATTAAGCAATCAAGATAAACCTAAGTCACGACAAGTTTTATTAGCGCCCATTGTGGTGCTGCCAGCAGAAGATGATAATCAAGATGTTGAAAGCCGCTTACACTTAAAACCTAAAAAGCAGCAAGTGCTCCATCCGGCTGTTGTGGCACTGCCTGATGAATCACCTAAACCTATGCTAGTGCTGCAACCTAAAGTTATCGCCCAACCAGCGGTGGTCGTTGCCCCATCCTCGCCCAGTAAATCCGTGAGCAAGCCTAAGTGGGTTAAGCCATCAAAAACCGCTTCTTTTTCCGATCAAAGCCTCAATACCGGTAATAAACCCAAACGTAAAATCTACCAATATGAGCAGGGTGGGATTACGACGTTCTCAAATATTGTGCCTGACTCAGCGGACTTTGAAGTCTTACTTTACGACTGCTTTGCTTGCCAAGTGAACTCACAAGTTGATTGGCATCGTATTCCCTTATTCGCTTCTAAACACAGCGACTTTGTCAGCGATGCTGCCGAGCAGTTTGACTTGGATCCTGCTTTGATACGGGCAGTGATCCATGCGGAATCTGCATTTAATGCCAAAGCGCGCTCAAAAGTGGGGGCGATAGGGTTAATGCAATTGATGCCAGCAACGGCAAAAGAGTTAGGTGTCAGTGATGCCTATGATATTAAACAAAATATTTGGGGAGGCAGTCAGTATTTAGCGTATTTACTTAAACGCTTCGATAACGATATTGATTTAGCCTGTGCTGCCTATAATGCTGGACCGACAACAGTGACGAAATACCAAGGAATACCGCCTTATCCTGAAACCCAAGCCTATGTAGAGCGAGTCAAAATACTCTTAAAACGTTACCGCACTGCACTGCAAAGTTAGAGGAAACTATGACAAAAACATTACAATTAACCCCTATGGCCGCTGCATTGTCTGGGCTCATATCATTATTCAGTTTAGGCGCGAGCGCTACGCCAGCGCCTTCGCAAGAAGACTTACGTTTATATGATATTGCTGAGGCGCCGCAGGCAAGCAGATTACATGACGATGTCGCTAAGCTAGTCAGCTTCGGTACTCGACATACTTTATCTGAAACCGAATCTGATACTCGTGGGATTGGTGCTGCAAGGCGTTGGATTAAATCTGAGTTTGAGCGAATTTCTGCCGACTGTGGCGGTTGTCTTGAAGTCGTTATGGTAGGGGAAACCGTATCTGGAAAACGGATTCCCGAACCGACCGAAGTGGTCAATGTATTTGCCATTCAACGTGGCAAAACTGACCCTAATCGAGTCGTCATGATGAGTGGCGATATTGATTCGAGGGTAACCGATCCGATGAACGCTACCTCAGACTCTCCTGGGGCAAATGATAATGCTTCAGGCGTTGCTGGTGCACTAGAAGCGGCTCGAGTGTTATCAAAGTATCAGTTTAGCGGCACCATTGTTTATGCAGCACTGTCTGGTGAAGAGCAAGGTCTATATGGCGGTGATGTGTTAATCAATTATGCCAATAAGCATGACTGGCAAATTCAGGCTGTTTTGAATAACGACATGATTGGTAATATTGCTGGTATTAACGGGGTGATAAACAATTCAACGGTAAGGGTTTTTTCGGAAGGCGTCAGAATTGCTGAAACGAAAGAAGAAGCCAAAGAGCGTTATTTTAGCGGCGGAGAGAATGATTCTGCGTCGCGCAATTTAGCTCGAAATATTAAAGCCTTGGTTGATCAATACATGACAAATTTAGATGTTATGTTGGTATACCGTCTTGACCGCTTTGGTCGCGGAGGACACCATTTACCGTTTAATAAAGCAGGCTTACCCGCTGTACGTGTAATGGAAACTAACGAGCATTATGATCGCCAAMATCAAGATTTACGCACCGAAAATGGCATTGAATACGGTGATGTGATTGAAGGTGTCGACTTTGATTTTAATGCCAAACTGACCGGATTGAATGCCATTAGTCTAGCCTCTATGGCATGGGCGCCAGCGCCGCCTACAAAGGTGAGTATTAAGGGGCAAGTCTCGGCGAATACGACCCTAAGCTGGGCAAGTGCGGATGATGACACCATTGCGGGATACCGTGTTTTTTGGCGCCTTACCACAGAGCCTGAATGGACTCATAGTCGCTATGTGGGAGACGTTAATGAATTTTTGTTAAAAAACATGGTCATAGATAACTACCTGTACGGTGTTGCCGCTGTGGGTAAAAATGGTAATAGCAGTCCAGTCGTGTTTCCGGGGGCTGCAGGTGCCTATTTTGATTAGTGTGACATGAGCTTGTTAATGTAAATGGAGAGATAGATGCGGAAATGGATGCTGTTTATATGTCTACTAATGCCAATGATGATGACAGGATGTTCGTCTCGTTCTGCGTCAAATGCTGGTTGTGACTTTGTCACTGGAGCATACGGGAATGCTAAAGACAGAGAGGAGAGGGAATCGCGATCTCACCGTGTGTCTTCTAGTGATAACAATAAACAAGATGCGGCAGTCGGCCTTTTTAGTGCCATGTTTGGTGCACTGGGACGCGCATTGAATAATGATGAATCCAGTTGTATTTAGTGCAGGTATTTAGCTTTTGTAAGTAGCTCTTTATATAGCCGCTTTTTATATAGCAGCTTAGTTTAACTGGCTCGAAGTATTAAAAGCCCATGCACTCTCTTTTATCACAAAGAGCGACATGGGCTTTTATATGAAGGCACATCAATTCGCTAAATGAACTGACCTAAATGATTGTTTGCAGGCTTTGTTAATCTAGATTGTTTTAGTGCTCTATTCTGGTACTTCTAGCTTAACCACGGTCTTACCGCCGCTTTGCCCTAAGCATCGCTCTAAGTAATCCAAGGTTTCTTTTGCTGCAATATCTAACTGCCAAGGCGGATTAATAATCCATAATCCAGCAGCAGTCATACCAAAAGCATCGCTGTCAGGGGTAATGGATTGCTCAATTCGCAATTGATTTTTAATGCCACTATCAGCCAATATTTTTAACATGGCCTCTGTTTGCGCTCTATCCACAACAGGATACCAAAGCATGTAAACCCCAGTGGCAAAACGTTTGTGAGCCTTAATGATTGCATTGGCGACATCTTGATAGTCTGTTTTGATTTCATAACTTGGATCAATTAGCGCAACACCACGACGTTCAAGTGGTGGTACAGCCGCTATTAAACCTTTAAGACCATCACCTTTTACAACTCGAATATGGCGGTCATTGGCAAATTGTTCATCAAGGGAAGCGAAGTCAGTACCGTGTAGCTCATGTAATACCATGCGGTCTTTTTCGCGCATATTCATGTCAACAAATGCTGGTGAGCCTGGGTAAAAAGCCAGTTCTTCTTCACCTTGATTAAAATGTTTTACATCATCAACATATTGCAGCAAAGGCTCAGGTAAGTCGTCTTTGCCCCACAGTTTGGCGACACCGTCTAAATACTCGCCCGTTTTTTTTGAAAACTCATCGGTAAGAGCATAGCCGCCAGCACCCGCATGGCTATCAATGTAAGCCATAGGCTTATGTTTTTTGTGCATAAGTTTAAGTACTTGCAGCAACATAGTGTGCTTGAGTACATCAGCATAATTGCCAGCATGGTAACCGTGACGGTAACTTAACATGAGAATGTCCGAATATGAGTAAGCAGTAAAACTGCAAGATGGACACATTATAGGGGCTAAGTCATAGCAGGTATAGGTATTCACTGTTGCAGGCTTTTGGCATAATAGGCTTGAGTCTCATAAATACTGGAAATACTTTTGCACATACCAATGTTTTTTAATCAGCAATATCCGTCACTGGTCGATATTAGTGAACGTTGGGGATTGGAGTGGGATAAAGCCGCGTTATTTGAACTGCGCTTTGAACACAACACCTTAAGTTTGCATAAACGTGATGAGCCAAAGCTAGATGGTATAAGTGTGGATTTTGTTTCTGGTGCCGTCGCACACCGTCGTAAATTTGGTGGTGGCCGCGGGCAAACGATTGCTAAAGCTGTGGGCTTAAAGCAAGGGATTAGTCCCACAGTGGTCGATGGTACGGCGGGCTTAGGTCGTGATGCATTTGTATTAGCCAGTTTGGGCTGTAAAGTGATTATGGTAGAGCGTCACCCCGTAGTGGCTGCGTTACTTGAAGATGGTTTACGCCGAGCGTATGAAGATGCTGAAATTGGTGAATGGATGCAACAACGAATGAGCTTATTTCATGGGTCGAGTATTGAAGCTCTGGCCGATGCGGCGGCGGCATCGGGTGAAGAAATTGATGTAGTTTACCTTGACCCTATGTACCCTCATCGTGAAAAATCAGCATTGGTTAAAAAAGAGATGCGTGTGTTTCAAACCCTTGTTGGCGCAGACTTAGATGCTGATGCTCTATTAACACCTGCGCAAGCGTTGGCGACAAAAAGAGTTGTGGTTAAACGCCCTGATTATGCGGAAGACCTTGATGGGGTGAAACCCAGTATGGTGCTCGCGCAGAAGAAAAATCGCTTTGATGTTTACGTCAAAGCGGCGATGAAGGCAGGGTAACGTGCTTTCTAGCGTGCTCGATGCATTGCCTATTCGCCGTTCAAGATTGACTTAATATCACAGCCTCTGTTAGTCAGTGATGGCATTGACTATCACTGATGTTAAGACTTACCTCTTACCTTTTATTCAGGCTACTAGCCGCCCAGCACATTAAGTAATAGCGATTGCCGACACAGCGAGTATGACAAATAACCCAGCGGTGATTTGGCGTATCAGTTTTAACGGCAGCTTGTCTGCTGACAGTTTACCAATGATCACCACTGGCACATTGGCAAGTAACATACCTATGGTAGTGCCTAGCACCACCATCAATAATGCATCGGCATATTGAGCGCCTAATATTGATGTCGCTATTTGTGTTTTATCACCTATTTCAGCAATAAAAAAAGCGATAAAGCTGGCTACGAATGGCCCTCTATTTGACACTTTCTCATCATCATCGAGCTTATCTGGTACTAAAATCCATCCAGCCATAGCAATAAAACTGGCAAAAAGAACCCATTTAAGCATTGTTGGAGTAATGATATCGGCAATGATGACACCTAAATAGGCAGCCAAGGCATGATTTGCAATAGTGGCTAAAAATATCGCTGCAATTATAGGGATAGGTTTACGGTACCGACTGGCAAGCAGTAATGATAATAGTTGAGTCTTATCACCAATTTCGGCTAATGCGACTGTGGTAATTGATATGGCAAGTACGCTCAAGAGGCTCTCTTTTTAGAGGTGGGGAAAATTAACAACCAAGACAACACTCGCTCCCCACCTCGGGTTGCGATTGTTGTCTATGGTCTCACTCAGCTCTGTGGTGACAAAGCCTTGAACGCCATGATGATTTTGCATCAATTATGTTGACGAACAAACCAACTTATTTAAAGGCTGTTTAAATGAGTGGCAAGTTACTCCCCAAAGACAGCGGCATTGTAAAGATTGTCAGCGTTCTTTTCAAGTTAGCGTTTGCTAAATAACGGCCGAAGTCGCGCCATTATTGGCTTTATCCACTCGGTAGCTTTCTACGTTATGTTATCTATGTCATTGGTTTAAAAGGATGGTGTTGAAATAGTTTGATAATCAAGTTAAATTCTAAAGAATACTTTGATTGTCAAACTATAGGTGCCAGCGTGCGATTTACTACAGAACATCAACATGACTTTTGTGCCCAACAAAGTTCCGGTGAAAAGAGAACCCTCTACGTATTGATATTGACTGTGACGGCGATGGTGGTTGAGATCATTGCTGGCACAGTATATGGCTCTATGGCTTTGTTAGCTGACGGTTGGCATATGGGCACCCATGCCGCCGCTTTTTGCATTACATTATTTGCTTACCGTTATGCTAGGAAACATGCCAATTCTGATAAGTTTTCATTTGGGGCTGGTAAGGTGAGTGTTTTAGGCGGGTACACCAGTGCGATTGTACTTGGTGTGGTGGCACTATTAATGATGGTGGAATCAATTAATCGTTTATTTAACCCACATGATATTCATTTTAATGAAGCTATTATGGTGGCTTTTATTGGTTTAGCGGTTAATGTGGCAAGTATCTTTTTATTAGGTGATCATCACCATCATGATCATTCGCACGGCCATTCGCACGGTCATTCTCATGCCCATGACCACACACCACTTTCTGATTCCCATGAGCACCATCATGAACAGCATGCACACGGTCATCATCACGCATCAGGTGAAAAACACCATGATCATAATCTACGGGCGGCTTACATGCATGTGTTAGCAGATGCATTAACCTCTGTTTTAGCGATAGTGGCGCTGGTGTTCGGTAAGTTTTATGGGTGGCATTGGCTTGATGCCGTGATGGGGATGGTGGGTGCAATTGTGATTACTAAATGGACGCTAGGATTAATGAAGCAAACCAGTCCTGTGTTATTAGATGAGAGTATTGATGCTGAATATAAACAGCAAATTGAACAGGCATTAGCCCCTTATGCAGATGTCAAAGACATGCATGTTTGGAAGGTCAGTGGTCATCATTATTCGGCGGCGATAACATTAGTTGCTAAACAAACAACTTATTCTTTGCATGAATATAAGACCTTATTAAATCAGTTTGATAAAATCCATCACCTGACACTTGAAGTACACCCTATGAGATAAGCGATGCCAAATACTGAACTGCTAAATCAAACTATTACTGAATTTTATGACAAGATGTCCTCTTGGGAGCAATCGGTTGTAAAAGAGACTGGTTACAGTTTAGCTCAGACTCACACTATAGAAGTGTTGGGAAACTTTGGCGCGTTAAGAATGAATGCATTAGCGCAAAAACTGGGGATCACCACAGGTACGTTAACTGTACAAGTCGATAAATTAGTGAAGCTTGGGCTGATGGTACGTTGTGCTGATCCTAAAGATGGTCGAGCTACATTATTGAACTTAACCGAGGAGGGCCTGGCAATTCATCGCCAGCACCATCAGCTACATGTCGAGTTAATGCAAGATTTAACCTTAGAGATGTCTCCGTCAGAGGCTGAAACCTTGATATCTGCTATGCAAAAAATGAATAAATTATTTTAAAAACTGTTAACTAGACACTTCGTTATTAATGTAACTAAAGGTAACATTATCCCCATACAATCAATGCTTTAATATAGACGTATTATCATGTTACCCTGCTGGCAAGCATAATACGAAAGGATGATAAAATTGGGGCGGTATATGGATGTATTGTTATCAAGAGGGTGGATCTTCTGCTTATGCGGATGCCTTCTGATGTTCACTACTGAAGGATTAGCAAACCCCACACTTAATCAGTTAGAAACTGATGTTTATGCCGTTACTCCCGCCGAAGCAATTAACTTGCTGGATCAGTTTGATCTGAACAATCATGATTTTACACCTGAAGAGCAGGCCAAAGTGTACTTCTTGTATGGACAGATACACGAAAAGCTACGCCAGCTCGACCTCGCCATTAGTAGTTATGATAAAGGTATTGCCCTAGTAAAATACCTCTCGATCAGTGAGGTGTTAATCGACAGCCATTTAGAGCGTTCATTTGCTTGGTATCTTAAAGCGAATGACCCCGCAAGCTATTGTCCTGATAGACACCAAGCACTCGAATATGCTCGTAACTATGACAACGCAGAATTATTAGCTAAGGCGATGACGCAAACTGCCTTTTGCTTTATTGAACCTGACAATGTCTATAAGGGCATAGACTTATTAGATGAAGCATTGCTGATTGTGGATAGAAGTGACAGTTTGAATGTCAATCGTAAGGCAATGATATATAACGCCACAGGCAGCTTATATCGTCGAGTAGGCTTACACCAACGCGGCTACGAAAACTTTCAAAAAGCGTATGAAACTTGGAAAACCATTAACGATATTGAAGACATGTTCAATATGCAGCACAACATGGTGAGCCAAGCGATTAAGCTAGGTGACTGGGATAAAGCCGAAGACAATATTCAGCAGCAATTTGAACTTGCCCGTCAGGCCACAAAGCCAAATGATCTGTTATTTTTCTCCCATCTTAATGCTGGCAGAGTGGCGCTAAGAACTTTTGATTTTAATCAAGCGGTATTGCATCTCGAAAAAGCCATATCGTTAAAAGACACCACTAAAGAGCAGTATTTTGTCACAAGTGGGTATTTGTATCTGGCGATTGCGTATGTTCGTAGTGGTAACCTACCTCGCGCTGCGGAAATGGCACAGATATTTAGGCAAAATAAAAACTTCCCAGCCAACATGAAAGCCATGTTTTTAAAAGCGGATGCGATTATCGCCCTTGCAGCAGGCGAGTCGAATAAAGCTGCTAACTTGTTTTTGGAAGTTATTGATGTTGAAAGAGAAGATAATCAAAGCATTATCGATAATAAGGTACTGACAACGTCACTTGATCATAATATAAAACTGGCGAGTTTTGAGAATGAGTTATTAGCCAATCGCTTAGCCATTAATGAACTCAACTGGGCCGCCGTTGCTGATAAAGAACGCATTAGCGATTTAAAGCTAACCTTATTTCTGGTCTTGGCCATTGTATTGTTTAGTGTGATTTTAGTGTTATTGCATTCTCGAAAGACGTTGAAAAAACGTGCTCAAACCGATTATCTCACCGGATTATCAAACAGAGGCTATACCTTCCGAAAAGGCCAGCGCATTATAGAAAGAGCCATCAAAAAACAGCGCCCAGCCTCAGTGATAATTTTTGATATTGATAACTTTAAAGCAATTAATGATCGCTATGGGCATCATATTGGTGATTTAGCGATTAAGGCGGCTGCCAAACGTGCAAGCAGTTGGCTCAAAAAACAAGACTTAGTTGGGCGTATTGGTGGAGAGGAGTTTTTGATTGTATTAGACAACACCACGCTGGACGAAGCCTTTACCATCTCAGATAGGTTGAGAAACGGTATTGCGGCTCAATCATTTCACTTTGATGGGATTGAAGTGGAGTTTACGATTAGTTTAGGCGTCGCGACATTGAGTGCTGGTCAGCCATCAAATTTATCCGATCTTACCAAGCAAGCAGATGATGCATTATACCAAGCGAAGTTTTCTGGTAAAAATAAAGTCTACCTTGCTCCCCAATGTGCTTAAAGCCCAGTTAACGAGGCGAGGGTATATCCAACAGTGCAGAGAAATAGATAAAAAAGCAAGCAACGAAACCCTTGGAGTGGATGCAATGTTTAGTTGAGTTAAACATTCTCGTTGCCTGCCAATGTCTTTCGACGTCAGAATGATAAGTGAAAGCTTGCAAAGGCCAAACTCGCATTTGAAGGATCAGATCCTCACCTACATATCATCCATACGATTAACAGCTTGAGCTAATTGTCGATGGCGTTGATTAAGCGAATCAGTGATGTTCTGTAATTGAATCAGCAAATCTTGATTGGGGATTACGTTGGTTGTGACATTAAGCCAAACGATGATGTTTTCATGAAGCGTGTCGACGTGCTCCATCAACTCATGGGTTTTGACATTAGAGGCAACATGAATATCTTTTGTCGCACTAATAATGCTTTTCTCGATATCTTCATCTATCCATGTGTTAAGCAGTGACTCTGGCATTCTCAATTTTATATCGCGTATGTACTGGATATTTTCACGTTGTTTTTGAATTAAATAATGCAGCAACATCCGAGATCGTTCAGTTTCTGTTTCATCTAATAAGCGTTCACACGCCATCGAAATAGCTTCATAAACATCAATCAAATGATCTAATACCTCAAAAGCCTGGTTAAATCGCATGCTCACTCCTTACATAGCGGGTTTCGCTAGTTCAAATAAGCCATTTCTAGGTTAAATTTCAGCCCTAATGTAATGACAGCTTATTAAGGTGTAGTCGATAGTGTGAACAATGTAAAATTGCACCTTTATAGTGCACTGATGATGTAAAAGTCAGCACAACATTGTTTGAATCTTGAATTTTTAATCCTATTTATGATTCCGCGCGTTAATAAATTAATATTTAAAATCAATAGCTAAAGTCAGTAATTAACCAACTTGGTGCATTTTATATCAAGCTGGCATGTTCCCTGTAACGTTTAATTTAATCACACAATGATTAGCGAAATGGCAGGGGAAGAAAATGACGACTCAACCGCTTATTTTTACCGATATGGATGGCACTTTACTCGACCACTATGACTATAGTTTTTCGAGTGCAATTGGCGTGATAGAGGCGTTGGTTGAAAAACAAATTCCTATTATTCCCAATACCAGTAAAACCTTTGCTGAAATGGAAAAAATTCAACAAACCATTGGTTTTAATTCTCCATTTATTTCTGAAAATGGCGCCGTGGTATATATCCCAATTGGTTACTTTGAACAACAACCTGAAGATACTGTGACCGAGGGGTATTACTGGGTTAAAGCCTTTTGTGAAACAAGGCAACATTGGCTCAGTCTATTAGATAATCAAGCAAGTGAATTTGCAGAAGACTTCATTGGCTTTTCATCACTCAGTGCTGATGAGCTATGTGAACTCACCGACTTATCCGCAGAGAAAGCAGAACTTGCCTTAGTAAGGCATTACTCAGAGCCGCTATTGTGGACGGCTGATGAAGAGCGCAAGCAACGCTTTATTGACCATATGCAGAAGCTTGGTGCCAATATGTTGCAAGGTGGTCGATTTTTGCATGTGGGCGGCCATACCGACAAAGGGTGTGCAATGAACTGGCTGGCACAGGTTTATGCTAACGCATATCAGGTAGGGGTTAACACAATAGCATTGGGCGATAGCGGAAATGATAGTGCCATGCTTGAAGCCGCCGATATTGCGATTCAAATTAAGTCGCCAACCCATACTTTTCCAACAATTCAAACCAGCAATAAAACCATGCAAAGCCGCCACTATGGTCCCAAGGGTTGGGCTGAATGCTTGCAAGCGTTATTACTTGATTCTCCCACCCCAAGTTTATTTACAGCTGAGGAGGCATAACATGGCTGACTTTTATCAGAATGGCATTGTGACCACATTACATAATTTAACCCAGCGTACTCATGAGGAAATGGAAAAGGACCTCATGAAATTTGCCAAAACTCGACCACTGGGGTTAATTTTACCTTCGCTATATTCAGAGCTAGAAGGTGAAGCGTTACCCAATATCATTAATAAATTGAAAGATGTGCCGTATTTATCTGAAGTGGTAATAGGCTTAGACCGAGCTGATAAAGCGCAGTATCAGCAAGCGCTAAAGTTCTTCAATCAATTACCGCAACATCACCGAGTGTTATGGAACGATGGGCCAAGATTACAAGCACTAGATGCAAAACTCAGTGCACTGGGTTTAGCGCCCAAAGAGTTAGGGAAAGGACGAAATGTTTGGTATTGCATGGGCTATATTTTAGCATCAGGCAAAACTGAGTCAGTCGCCCTACATGACTGTGACATCGTCACCTATGAAAAGTCATTGTTAGCACGCTTACTTTATCCTGTTGCTAACCCGCAGTTTAATTATGAGTTCAGTAAAGGTTATTACGCCCGCATGTCAGACGGCAAAATTAATGGTCGTGTGTCACGTCTGCTGGTCACGCCATTGATCAAAGCGCTGCAAAGAGTCGTTGGCCATAACGATTACCTTGAATACATGGACAGCTTTCGGTACCCACTGGCAGGTGAATTCTCCTTTCGACGTGATGTGCTAAATGATTTACGTATTCCGAGTGATTGGGGCTTAGAAATTGGCGTGCTCAGTGAAATGCACCGTAACTATGCCCACAACCGTATTTGCCAAGTCGATATTGCCGATAATTATGATCATAAGCATCAAGATTTGTCGCTCGATAATGCCGAAGCGGGATTATCAAAAATGTCGATAGATATTACTAAGGCGTTTTATCGCAAACTGGCTACCCAAGGTGAAACCTTTAATACAGAAGCCTTTAGAACATTAAAAGCAACCTATTATCGTATCGCCTTAGATTACGTGGAAACTTACCATAATGACGCATTGATGAACGGGTTATCAACCGATATTCATACCGAAGAAAAAGCCGTTGAAATGTTTACTCAAAACATTGTGACAGCAGGTCAGCGCTTTTTAGATAACCCAATGGAAACGCCATTCATGCCAACATGGAGCCGAGTGATCAGTGCTATGCCTGACGTACTTGAGCAACTTAAATCGGCAGTAGAAGCGGATAACGCTGAGTTTATGTAATGAATAAGGTCGATAAGGCTGGTGGGCTACCAGTCTAATCTGATAAACGTTAGAAGATAGGCTTATGACAGAAATAGAAAGTTTAAAGCATAAACTGATTCAACAGCTTGGATGCATTTATAAAGATGTTGAGCTAACACAAAGTTATGATGAACTTGCTGATGTGTTGGTCGATATTATGCGCATTACTCAAGGTGGCTTTACTCCTCGACCATACAGTAATCATTGGTCTGAAAAAGATGTGGTAGTGATAACCTACGGCGATAGCATTATTGCAGCAGATCAAAAACCGTTGGCCACGTTATCCGACTTTATGGATACGCATCTTGAATGCATTAATGCGGTGCATATTCTGCCATTTTTTCCATTTAGTTCGGATGATGGCTTTGCTGTTATCGATTACTCAAGCGTCAATGATGGCTTGGGTGATTGGTCTGATATTACCGCCATAGCGTCAAAGCGCAGACTCATGTCTGATTTAGTCATCAATCATTGTTCTAGTCGAAGTGCTTGGTTTCAGAACTTTATCAAGGGTGAAGGTATTGGGCATGATTACTTTTTTACCGCCAATGTTGACGATGATTTATCTCAAGTGGTTCGCCCAAGAACCTCTGCGCTATTAAGGCCAACTCATACAAGTAAAGGCTGGCAGCATGTCTGGTGTACCTTCAGTCATGATCAAGTGGATTTTGACTTTAGAAATCCACAAGTGCTTATCGAATTTACACGTATCATTAGGCAATACCTTGATGCCGGCGTGAATATTTTCCGCCTTGATGCCGTGGCATTCTTGTGGAAAATTGTCGGCACGAAATCAATTAACTTACCGCAGACCCATGAAGTGATCCGTTTATTACGCACATTAATAGAGCATGCTCAACAAGATGCAGTCGTGATCACCGAAACCAATATTCCCAATACTCAAAACCTGACTTATTTTGGCAACGCCAACGAAGCGCACTGTATTTATAATTTCTCATTGCCGCCATTACTGATTAATACTTTGATTACAGGAAGCTGTTTGTATTTAAAACGTTGGCAAATGAGCATGCCTCCAGCACAGGATGGCACCACTTATTTTAACTTTATTGCTTCACATGATGGTGTGGGTTTAAGGCCTGTTGAAGGGATATTAGAGCAGGATGAAATTGACAGTCTAGTAGAAACCATGGTGTTGTTTGGCGGTAAGATTTCCAGCCGAACGAGCGAAGATGGCCATAAAAAGCCCTATGAAATGAACATCGCACTCATCGATGCCTTGCAAGGTACAACGAAAGGCAAAGACCAATTTGGTTTAGCGCGCTTTACCTGTGCCCATGCCATTATGTTGGGGCTGGAAGGGATCCCTGGGATATATATTCATAGCTTACTGGGCACCGAAAATGATTATGAGAAACTGGCTAATACCTCTCATAATCGCTCTATTAATCGTCATCGCTGGGATGCAGAACAATTGAATGGCTTGCTTGCCGATGACAATAGTACCCATGCTAAAGTGCTTGCTGCACTGACTAAGCTGATAACTATTCGAACCAATCAAGCTGCATTTAATCCTAATGCAACTCAATTTACCTTGCACTTAGGGTTGCAGTTATTTGGCTTTTGGCGTCAGAGCCGCGATCGTAGACAGAGCATTTTTTGTATCAGTAATATTTCAGACCAACCGATAGATTTACCCTTGGCCGAGCTGAACTTAATTGGTACCGAAACCTGGTTTGATTTGATTGACGGCGAAGTGATCCACGATATTACTGCTACGCAATTATTAGAGCCTTACCAAACGGTTTGGATTAGTAACGCACCTTAACGATCAAAGCTTATTAACGAAAAATACAATGAGGCGAAGATGCGATTCGCCTCAATGAGTTAGCGAGTACCTAAGTCGGCTTATGATTTAGCCAAACGATACTGTTTTAAAATATCATCTAATCCAACAGATGCTTGAGTGAGTTGGTTTGCAATGGTCACTGAGCGATGTGATGTTTCATGTATCGTTTCTGCTTGGCTACGAATGTCATGCAGCTGCTGAGCAATATCACGAGAAGCTGCGCTTTGTTGCTCAGAAGATGAAGCGATTTGCGAGCTCATATCAAACACATGGTTAATTGAAGTGACCATGCCATCAACATCTTCACCCACCGAGGCAATGGCTTGTTGCCCTTGCTCTGCTTGTTTAACAATGTCTTCAGTAATATGCGATAAGGTGCCCGTGTCTTTCTGTAATCCTTCTATCATGGTTTGTATTTCTACTGTCGCTTGCTGAGTGCGACTAGCCAAAGTACGTACTTCATCGGCAACGACAGCAAACCCACGACCTTGTTCACCCGCTCGTGCTGCTTCAATGGCAGCATTAAGCGCCAATAAGTTAGTTTGCTCTGAAATACTATTAATCGTGGTGACTACTTCACCAATATTGGCAGCAGCTTTTGATAGCTCATCAACAGAGATAGATGCCTGCGAGATGCGACCCGTTAAAGTGCCAATACGATTGACGGCTTCACTGATTTGCACTTGGCTATTGTTGGCTTGCGATGAGCTTGTTTGAGTTTGTTCACTGGTACTGCTTGCATGGTGCGAGACCGCTTCAATCGCCGTGGTCATTTGCGACATCGCCACCGATACTGTATCTAAAAAGTTATGTTGATATTCAGTAAGCTGCTCACTTTGCTGTGCTTGCTGATTAAATTCTTGTGCGGCATTAGACAAGGTTTGCGCATTGGCTGCAATGGCGGTCACCATTTCGCTCATGTTATCGGCACTGCGATCAATTTCTCGGGCAATAAGACTGAAATCATCCGTACCAAAAAAATTAAGGCGGCAGGTTAAGTCACCTTCAGCGAGACGTTTGATGGCAACATACATGTCCCATAGTCCGCCACCTAACGAAGTCGAAATCCAATAACACAGTAGGTACAGAGGCAATAAACCGGCAAATGCCCAAATCAGCATGCTGCTTGCGCTGGATAAGGGGTCTGCCTCTAATTTAGCGACATTCACTGTTAGAATTAACGCTGAGTTATTGACAGGTGCGCTAACGGTAATGTTGTCTTGATAGCGTGTAGCCTGAGTTAATTGGCCAACTTTTGCATCAATGAGATGAGCGAAATCAACTAATGCCTGATCATCAAGCCCTTGAGCTTGAGCGCTTTGTGCAAAAGCATTGACTCTGGATTGGGCGAATTGCTCTGAACTGTATTTAACTTGATTGGTGTAATTGACGTATTGAGTCATAGCTATAGCGGCGGTAATCGCGGTGACAAGAGCGCATATAACCCAAAACTTACCGTTTAAACTGAGCTTAATAAGTACAGCATCTACTTTACGAAAGCTAATTTGTTTCATGTCGAGCATTCCTTTAGTCAAAGCAACAATCTAGCCCTGACATTAAGTTGCAAATGCGGTCAGTGCCTACAATATATTCTGTAAATTATATTGATAATTTAATTCATCAATACAAAGTGTTACATGTAATAAGCTGGCATGTTACCGAGTATTACCAGTGAATAAATCGAGACAGATCTCAGTCTGACAGTCACTGATTGTTTTTTATCTTTTTTTAGCGATTTATCTGTTGATTAATTTCACGTTACATCACCAATCAAACCCAGTTAATTGGTTGAGCTAAGTGAGGTGACATAAACACATTGTTTATTGGCACTGATAAAAGAGATATCGGCGCAGATAACAAAAAGTTTAGCGAGAAGTGCTGTGTCATTGGGCTAATAATGTCATGGCAATTAGCGAGCGATAGTCACTAACGTTATGTTCTTTACCGCAGTTTTCCTCTATGTAAATTATTGATGTGAATGTTTGATTTTGCGATGAATACCGAGTTTATTTTGTGCCGAAAAGCATAGTGTAAGCGACTGATAATAATGTAACGGCATGAATCAATAGTGATTAATGCCAAATCATTGACCTTAAAATATTAACTTGTGAGCGAATTAACATGAAAAAATGGTTAGTCACCTTAGCTGTAATGAGCAGCTTTTCAGCGAGTACGGTTGCCGCTGAGACAGTAGAGTTTAGAGCTGCAGGAAGTTTAAAGACGGCAATGACGGAAGTCGTTGCTCAATATCAAGATCAATATGATGTAGCAGTGGCGTCGCAGTTTGCCCCATCTGGATTACTACGTAAGCGAATTGAGCAAGGCGAGCATGTCGATTTGTATGCCTCTGCAAACATGAAACACCCAACGACTCTCAATAAAGCTGATAAAGCAGGGCCTGTAGTGCGATTTGCTGGCAATAAGCTCTGTGCCATTGCCCAGCAAAATGTCTCACTTACCAGTGAGCAGTTATTGGATAAAATGCTAAGCAAGGATATTAGAGTGGGCACATCCACACCCAAAGCGGATCCTGCGGGTGATTATGCTTGGAAGTTATTTGCCAAAGCTGAACAGTTACAAACTGGTGCTGAGCAAACATTACAACAAAAAGCGTTACAGCTAACAGGTGGTGAACACTCAGCTAAAGCGCCTGAAGGGCGCAACCCTTACGGTTGGGTAATGGAAAATAATCAGGCAGATATCTTCTTAACCTACTGTACCAATGCGGTATTGGCACAAAAAGAAGTGCCAGCGTTACAAATTATTAGCGTGCCAGAAGCATTATCTGTTGGCGCACAATATGGGCTAACGCTTGTGAATGGGGCTAACCCTGATGCCGCTGGTTTAGCGCACTTTATTTTATCATCGGATGGCCAAGCCATTTTGGCTAAATACGGTTTTGATACCCCATTAAAATAGTGATTTTAGGCCAGTATCGCTGGCCTAAATCAAGCGTTTTAGCTTTATACGACACTCAGTTTCGAGCTTGATGTCATTCGCATCTGAGTGTTGCTCGTCGTTGTCGCATCATATTGCACAACCTGATTTCGCCCCGCTTTTTTTGCTCTATACATGGCGATATCAGCATGTTTATAGGCTAAGGTTGCATCGTCTTTTACTTTAGTGACTCCACCACTAATGGTGAAAGGGAACTGCGAATTGGCATCAATAATACGGCAAAGTCGATTAAGCACAGCCTCAGCTTGAGCTGCTGAGGTGTGTGGCATTAACACTGCAAACTCTTCTCCACCAATGCGAGCGACAATGTCTGTCTCACGGCATTGCTGATTTAAAAAATGGGCTAACTTTTGCAATGCAACATCACCTGCATCGTGTCCATGCTTATCATTGATGACTTTAAAATGGTCTATATCGATGATCCCTAAACATGCTTGGTAATCAGGATAACGTTTAGTGTAAACCGTGAGATTATCTAGCTCCTTGTCAAACTTACGACGATTCCAGACTCCGGTTAAAGGATCCGACTCACTTTGGTTTCGTAACTCTTCTTCAAGCAGTTTTCGTTGCGTAATATCGATAAAGGTAATCACGTACTTTTTGACTTGCCCTATGTTGTTTTTTAACGTTTGTATTCGGGTTATCAGCGTATATTGCAGGCCTGATTTGTTATGACCGACAATCTCACCTTTCCATAAGTCATCCTTTTCTAATTGTATTTTTATGGCGGCAACTTGATGCTCATTGAGCGACAGGTTTAATTGATACAGTGATTTATTGAGTAGTTGTTTTTGGGTATAACCCGAAACCCGCACAAACTCTTGATTCACTTTTATCAATGCAAACTGTGGATTAGTAATAATCACGCCCGCAACACCATTAAAAGCGGCTTCAATCAATTGGCTGTTAGCCAATTCATTTTCATGCTGGTTGTATAATTTGAAAATGTAGCCACAAATACCCGCAATCAGTAGCAAAATGAGTAAGCCATTCACCAGCAGGTGTTGTTTTTGTTGTTGCACATAAGGTGAATCTGTCGGGCTCGATATAACAATATACTGACCAAGTGGGCTGTAGGCCTCTCCAAGGGATAGCCTTGCATAAGAGTAGATTGCATCATCTTGAGTTAGGCGGCCATTTTCAGACGATTGAATTTGCTTCCATAAATTAGGCATAAGCTCAGCCAAGCTAGAGCCAGCTTTGTTATGAAGTAAATTATCTAATGTTTCATTAGGTTGATCGCTTGCAAGTAAGTGGCCTTGATGTTCAAATATTTTTGTCACGACATTATCTTGATGAATCCCATCAATGGCGCTTAGCATGTTAGAAATACTCAGGTTTATTACCATAAACCCTTGACGTTTTTGTTGGTGATAAACAGGCGAGATGATACGCATGCTTGCCTGAATAGGTTGTGATAACTCACCATTTTCAATTTCTAAGTCGACAGGCCAAGTACCAACTTCACCTTGTTTTAGCTGCTTTGCATACACAAAATACGGGCGTTGAGACTTGTTTTGTAATTGCGCTGTAGGCACTCGCAAGGGTTGAACACCTAGGTTATTAACCCTAATTAGTTCAATACCATCATTGTTTATATAACGGATCTGCGAGTATATGGCTTCATTTTTTGCCACAAAATAAAACATATTTTCAAGCGTATCGCGGCTGCTCTGACTAGGGTGCTCAGTAAATTTCATGATTTGCGGGCTGGTAGTGAGCTTTTTGATGATGTCATCAACGCCCTCAATAACAGCTGCGAGCTTGTCTATTGAAAACGTTAATCGCTGACTGTGCTTATCATTGATACGCTTCATTTCGTCATTTTCAATTTTTTGGTACTGATTAAATATGTAAAACCCCACACTGATACTGAACATCAATATGACACTAAAAATCAGCTTGAATACGCGAATATTTTTTCTTCGTTGAGTCTGTTGCATAAGCCTACTTAGATGATAAAAAGTTGATAATCAATATGGCAGCACGTCACCAAACAGCCGCTCTTGGGTGATAACTAGCTTAATAAAAGCCGTAATTAAAGAGTTACCATTTAATGCCACAGAGCCTTGTTACGACTTTTTATTGAGGCTGATGACGCTGTAGTTTTAAACAATGACGCAAGGAAGGAGAGTCAGGTAAGCGTTATAAGATGATGTTTTTAAATGTTTAATGATAATTGTAAAGTGTGATTTTAATCAAAGAGTACTATTGCACTAACGTGGTGAGCTGGGTAATCTAAGTTAAGAAACATATTGTCATTCGAGACGTGAAGGATTGCTATCGAGTACGTGAAAAGGAGCTTTCAGATTTATCCTTACACCAGCTTTTGCATATTCCTGTCATAAACTCTGCTTAATATGCCTTCGATAACCACAACAACTCTAAAAGAAAAGTGCCTAAATCAGGCAAATAAGGATTGCAAAAATGAGTGAAGAAACAACATTACAAACTCAAGAAGTGAGTCAAGACTCTAAAAACTTGGCGCTACTTTGTTGGATAGGCACCATCTTTTTTGGTTTTATTCCTGGTTTGGTTTTATATCTCGTCAAGACTGATGATGAATATGTTCGCCAGCAAGCAAAAGAATCGTTAAACCTCTCGATCACCGTTATCATTGGTTACTTTATTTCAAGCCTTCTATTTATTATCGTTATTGGCATGTTGACCATGTTTGCTGTTGGGATATTTAACTTAGTGTTTTGTATTTTAGGTGCGATTGCGGCATCAAAAGCAGAAGACTTTAAAGTGCCTTATATCTTACGTTTAATTAAATAAACGTCACTGGGTCAGTATGACCAGAAAGGCTCAATGACGAAAGCTGCGCTTTCGTCATTTTTATTTGAACGTAAGTTGAAGAATGATTGAGTGACAAGGAAAGCTAAGTGGAAACAAATGTATTTGATCGAACATATACCACAGACAAGATTATCAGTGGGCCATTATACAATTTACTGATTGGGTTAACCCTATGCTGGGGCTTTGGCATTAACTGGTGGATGGTGACTAATATTTCCCCAGAAGCGATTGCATCTGTTAATTCTTGGGTATTTTTTATTGGTTACTTTGCGTCATGTTTTTTAGGTATTTACCTATTTTCATCGTCAGATAAACCTGTGGTGAGCTTTATTGGCTACAACTTCGTGGTCGTGCCATTTGGTTTCATTATTAACTTGGTTGTGAGTCAATATGACGCTGCACTCGTGTCTGAAGCCATTCGAATTACTGGCTTAGTGACCATTGCAATGATGTGTTTAGGCACATTGTTCCCTGCTTTTTTCAGTAAAATTGCCGGAGCGTTAACCATTGCGCTGTTGTTGGTTATCGTCATCGAATTGATTGAAATCTATGTGTTTGGGATCCACCATGGCATATTAGATTGGATAGTCGTGCTGATCTTTTGTGGCTATATTGGCTACGACTGGGGGCGCGCAAATCAAATTCCTAAAACAGTTGATAACGCGATAGATAGTGCCGCAGCCTTGTATATGGACATCATTAATTTATTCCTAAGAATTTTACGTATTTTAGGTCGCAAGTAAGTGCTCATTAGGCGTTAACATTAAAGAGCCGTAAGGCTCTTTTTTTGTCTCAATTAATATAGGGAAAGTATCATTGAAACTCGTTAAACCCAGTGCAGAATACCAATCCAGTTATCTTGCTTATATTGCCGAACTAGCCGATGAAGAGCGTTATCCTTTTCCACTGGATTTTGATCATCAAGATTTTGAAGCCATGTTGCAAAAAATTCAGAACTTTGCTGATGGGGTTAACTTGCCTCAAGGGTATGTCGCCAGCGAAACCTATTGGTTAGTTGATGAGGCTGAGTTAGTTGGTGTCGCCAACTTACGCTTGCGGTTAAATGACGCTATTAGACATTGTGGTGGGCACATTGGCTTGGGCATTCGTCCAAGTTATAGAGGTCAAGGCTTAGGAGCTGAACTCATGGGGCTGGTTATTGCTAAGGCAAAACTCAAAGGCATTACTGAGCTACATATTCATTGTTATAAGCACAATGTCGCTTCAGCAAAAATGATAATGGTAAATGGTGGGATACTAGCGTCAGAGATATCATTGTCAGACGATCAGAGCTCAGATAACGCTGCGGCAATAATACAGCGTTATCGAGTGGTTTGAATGACTTAGCTAACTAATTGAACCACAGCTTGATTCAGTTCTGCGATAAGTTCTGCATTGGTTAATTGAGCTTTCTCGGCATCAAAGTTTTGATAAAAGCTAGGGACTGACATTGAGCCTTTGACCTCAGCGGCAAAGTAAGGGGCTGAACCTGTCGCCGCTGCAAGTACTGTACTCGCGCCGCCAGGGCCAGGCGAGGTGGCCAGTAGTAATGTTGGCTTACCCTGAAATACTTTTTGATCAATGCGTGATGTCCAATCAAACAGGTTTTTATATGCTGCGGTGTATGAGCCGTTATGCTCTGCAAATGAAATAACGATAGCATCCGCATGACCAATTTTGTTGAAAAAAGCTTTAGCCAAGTCAGGCTGACCCAATTCTTTCTCACGGTCTTCACTGAATAATGGTATTTCGTAGTCATTGATATCGAGCAATTCAACTTCGGCATTATCAACTAATGTCGCGGCATGGTTAGCCGCATATTGTGCGAGTTGTTTATTAATGGAATGACGACTGCTGCTTGCTGCAAATGCTAAAATTTTCATGTTATTGCCTTAGGCTATTTAAGCCAGAATAAGTCAGTTAAAACAAAACGTATGTTGGGGTAAATTACTCGTATTTATTTATGTTTAACATTAATTTACGTGCTTGTATTCAATAAATTCGATGACATTTTTGTCAGGATCTCGAATGAAGAATGAACGTCCATTAATGTGCTGCATTAGTTCACCACTGAGTGGAATGTTGCGTTCGCTTAATTGCTCAATCATGACGTCAGCATCATTAATTTCTAACGCAATATGGGTATAGCCAGTGTGTTTAGTGGGAATATCCATTAGTACATTCGTGTCAGTTTGTGCGGCATTCAAAATAAAATTAATGTTGATACCACTCGGGTGTTCGACAATCGCTACTGGCTCTGGCCCTAATGGACCAGCCACATAATTAAATCCAAGTTGCGCGTAAAATGCTTTAGCAATATCAAGGTCTTTTACGCGTAACCCATAATGATTAATTCGAGTGATCTGTTCCATGATTATTTCCTTATAGTTAACCACTTAAAGGCTTGAGCCCTCGTGCGTTGATGTGGTTACTTTAGCGATATCACGGCGTGGGATTAAGTAGGTATAAGGTAAATGATTATTTCCATATGACTTGTAATTCTTGGTTATATTAAAAATTGGTGCTATTTTGGAATGAATTTCGACCTGTGTGTCTGGCTAATTTGATGGAGAGAGTGACATATGAATCTTGACCCTAAATTGTTTGATGGCCTGGTAATTTTTAGTCAAGTTATCGAATCTGGTAGCTTTTCGATTGCCGCCGAAAAAACCGGTCACTCGACATCGCACATCAGTAAAGTGGTGACAAAATTAGAACAGCGATTACAAACCCGCTTGTTACATCGCAGTACACGCTCATTGAGTTTAACGCCAGAAGGTAAGTTATTTCATCAGCAGTGTGTGCAGATAGTCAAAGATGCAGAGCAAGCTGTCGCTATGTTAGATAGTCGCTTACAAGTGCCTAGTGGCACGTTAAAAATTAGCTGCCCGGTCACTTTAGGTTTAATGCACTTACAACCGATATTGTCCTTATACATGCAGCAATACCCACAAATAAACTTAGACATTGATTTTAGTGACCGCCATGTCGACTTAATTCAAGATGGTTATGACTTAGCGATAAGAGCAACCCAACAGCTCGATGATTCTAATTTGATTTGTAAGCGCCTCAGTCGATTTCACGCATTAGTGGTAGCAACGCCAGCATATTTAGCAAAACATGGGACGCCGCAGTCTCCAGAAGACCTTATTACTCATCAATGTATTTGTTACACCAATTTAAAGCATCCTAGTCGTTGGKTATTTGAACACCCTGAAAAAGCGACAGTGACGGTCGATGTTCCCCAAGTTATCGGTTGCAATAATGCGGATATGGAATTAGCAATGGTGCTTGATGATCATGGTATTTGCCGCCTGCCTTCTTTTTATTTATCTAAGGCATTAGAGCAGAAAAAGCTAACGGTGTTGTTTAGTGACTATGTGCAACCTGAAGTGGATATTTACGCTGTGTATCCTAGTCGCAAGCATTTAACTCCAAAGGTGCGAAGTTTCATTGATATGCTGGTGGAGCATATGCCAGCTTCATAACTTGTCCATTATTCACGATATGAACAAGCGGTATTTGATCCAGCAGATATCACAGTTTATTGGTATATCTGCTTCGCCTCAGTTGGTCAATTAGCTTGCTAACTGTGCTTCTGCATTCATTGGGTTTTTAGCTAAATACTCAAATAAACCCGTTTGCATATTCACGTTCCAAAAACGGCCTGCAAGCGTGAGTTTCAAGCAACCGTCATCTATCGTTGCGAGTCCATTTTTCTGCCATGCTTCAAACAATGGCTGCAAATGAATAACAACATCGGTTTCAATCCCATCGAATGATAATGTGCCTGAGTCTAAGCCACGTTTAAAAATAGCATCAAATGCGGCAGATGGATTTGGGCTGAGCGCCATGCCTGGTACTTGTGCTGGCAATCGTGTCTGGCTGCTCGACTCTGCATCTTCAGTGACAACTTGTGCTTGGTGCCACTCACTTAACTCTCTGGCATTCATCATGCCATGACCATGAATGCTACCGCCGCCGCCAGCACCAAAAGGCAAAATTTCGATACCGCTTTTAGCGAGTGAGTTATACACACTGCGCTCACGGTCATCTCTGCGCCAATGACAGCTAGATAATCTTTGCCATTGCTGGCTTTCTAGTGCATTAGCACCATAGGCATACATGCTGGCACGGGTTTGGCTATCAGCCTGAAATTCACTGGTTTCAGTACCTAATACTTTGCCTTTTTCGCTGGCTTTATCGATACGGTTACCCGCTAAACCAATTAACTGATATAAATCGACGCCATGGGCTCCACAGTCAATTGCAGCTTGAATATCTTGTTGCCAAATATCCATGGTTTGCCCAGGTAAACCAAAGATCAAGTCGATGACAATACTGGCGCTTGGATGTTGGCTAAGCTGTTGTAATCGCTTAAGCAAAGTCTCTTTATCATCAAAACGACCTGCTGCTTTGCGTACAGCAGTATCAAAGCTTTGAACACCAAATGAAAAACGATTAAAACCGTTATCTAGCGCATTGTTAAACTTAGCGTCATCAAAACCATTTAGGCGGCCTTCTAGGGTGACTTCTGCATTATCAGCTAATGGAAATCGTTGAATAGCTTGGCCTAACTTGGCAATTTCCTCAGCGGTAATATCAGTTGGTGTACCACCACCGACGTAAACCGTGTCAAAGGGCTGACTTTGTGCCAGCCTTGTTTGCGAGGCGAGCGTTAACTGCTGACACAATACTTCCATGTAGTGGCTAATGCGCTCAGGTTTAGCGCCATTTTCAAAGAAATTACAGAAACTACAACGCTTACGACAAAATGGAATATGAATATACAAGGCACGTTTATCTGCAGTTGTTTCCGTTTGCCACCATTGTTGCCAAAGCTGTTCATCAACTTTAATTGGACGGCTACCACTTCGACCTGCATGGGGAGCGCTTTTGACTTTAAATGCATGTTGCAAAGGGTCTGGGCTTGCAATGCCTGTCATGGAAGAAGTTAAGATCATGGTTACTCACATCAAGTAAAAATAAATATAGTTAATGATAACCATTATCATTTGCATTTTGCTTGGTTTAGATCAAGTTTTGCCGCTTTGCATTGTAAAGATTGTCAGCGAAACCGGGTTAAATAGATGCGTTAGTGATCTTGTTGTAAGGCGAGTAGTTGGATTGCTATTAAATAAAAAAGGCATGCTAATGCATGCCTTTTTAGTCACGTTAAATGGCCTATTGCTATGCTATTTGCACTAAGTCGTGGCAAACAATTGCTTAAACAATCCCGCCTCTTGTTTGAGTTGCGTCTGGTTACCTGACTGCACAATTTGGCCGTCATCTAACACAAGAATTCGATCGGCTAAATCTAGGTTATTCAGTCGATGGGCAATAATAATGCAGCTACGGTTTTGCAAAAATGCGTGTAAGTTTTGCAGTACTTTGGCTTCTGTAGCGGCATCAAGGGCTGAAGTCGCCTCATCTAAAATGACTAAATCAGGTGCTGAGATCCACATTCTGGCAATCGCTAGACGTTGCAGTTGCCCGCCTGATAATCGTGTGTCGCTGCGACCTAAGTCTGTATCTAACCCTTCCGACCAACTGGCTATAGTGGTTGATAATTCCGCTTTTTCAAGGGCTTGCCATAGTGTTGAATCACTTACATCTGCGCCGAAAGTCAGGTTTTCACGTAATGTGCCAGCGATAAGCTTAGGGTGTTGCGGCACGTAACCGACTCGACGCCTTAATGCGTTGATACCAAAGTCATCGATAGCCTGACCGTTTACTAAGATGTTCCCTGATTGAGCAGGGTAAAAGCCGAGCAGTAAATTGACTAAGGTTGATTTACCGCCGCCACTCATTGCTAGTAAGGCAACGGATTCATTGGCAGCAATATGTAAGTTAAGCTGGTGGAACAAGTTTGGCGTTTCGGCAAAACCAAAGCTGACATTATCAAATTCAATGGTTAAGCCCATGGCTTGTTGTGCTGATGTTTCAGTAAGTCGTTGTGGTTGAGTCACTTTTTGTGGCTGTTGCGTTTCCACTTCTGCGGGTTCAGTCTCTAACGCTAATAACTGATTGAGTCGTTCCATCGAGGCTTGTGCGCCAAATCGAGCATATTGAATGTTCAATAACTCTTGAATGGGTCCCATCAAATACCAAAGGTAACTGAAGATGGCAAAAATTTGGCCGACGGATAAATCTGAAACCAACACCATAAAGATGGCCATCGCACGAAAGCATTCAAATCCCAGCAAGAAAGTGGTGAAGCTGAGTTTATTGAGCGCATCTGTTTTCCATTGGTTGGCAATGGCATGCTGGCTTAAATTGGAGGCTAAGCCAAATACACGTTGATAATAGTGCTTTTCTTGCTGTGCTAAGCGTAACTCTCGTGTGGCATCAATGGTATCGACGAGGGCTTGTTGAAAGGCCTCAGTTGCTGCGTTTTCTTTACGACGTAATGTTTTGACGTGTTCAGCAAATCGAGAAGAGAAGTAGATAACCAATGGATTGAGCAAAATGATCATCAAACCCAATTGCCAGTTGAGCCATAGCAAGACACTGGCAATGGCGACGATGGTCAATACGCTGATGATCAGCCGTGACAAGGTGTCACTCACAAAGCGCTCAAGAGTATCAACATCAGTAATACAGCGAGATGCCAATCCTGCACTACCGTATTTATCAAACGCGCTTATTTGCATATTAGGTAATTGCATTAGCATGCGCTCACGCACATCTAAACTGATGCGTTTAGCGATTTTGGTGAACTCTCTGGCTTGGATAACTTGTGTCACCATCGTCAGTAACCGCAGCACAATCACAGCCACTAAAACAATAACAATATACACGCCAGCACTGTGCATACTGTCAGGCAAAATTGGGTGCAAGGTGTTTAATAGCCAACCCGGCTTTTCTAGCAACACTTCGTCTACTAGAAATGGCATTAGCATTGGGATAGGTAAGCTTAATAACGTGGCGGCAACGGCTATCATATTTGCCTGAAATAGTTGCCGTTTATGAGCAAGAATCTTTTGTTTTAACCAAGCCCAATTAAGCTGTGGATGAGGTTGTTGCAAAGTTGCGTCCTTAACCCAAATGGCAGTGACCTCCTAGCAATGGCTAGGAGGTTGCGCGACATTTGAATTTCTGTAAATTAAAAAATAAGTGGAAGGTTGCTTTTAGGGTCGATAACTAAGGTGGGCTTGTAGTGCCAAACTTTTTCGATCACTTCAGCGGTCAGCGCTTCATAAGGTGCGCCATCACTGACCACTTCACCTTGTTCAAGTATCACTAACCTGTCGGCATAACGGCAAGCTTGATTGAGGTCATGTAATACCACAATAACGCAATAGTTTTGCTCACGAGCCAAGCTTTGAGCCAGTTCTAGGACGCGATGCTGTTGAGCTAAATCCAATGCGGATGTGGGCTCATCAAGAAACAAAATTGGGTGACTCGGTGCCTGAGCAAGTTGGGTTAACACTCGCGCTAATTGCACACGTTGTTTTTCACCACCTGAAAGCGTTGGATAGCTGCGATATTTCAATGCAGACAGTGCCACTTGTTCTAATTGTTTATCCACCAATTCAGCGCCTTGTTGCTGATTAAGGGTTAATGGGTATAACCCCATCTGCACCACTTCGTGGACTTTAAATGGAAACGTGAGTGACGCATGCTGTGGTAATACGGCAAGGGATTTCGCTAGCTCTGCACGATCCCACTTGGCGAGTGGTTTGTTTTGTAAAGTGATCTCACCAGAGGTTAATGCCACTTCTTGGCAAAGGCTTTTCAACAGCGTGGATTTACCCGCGCCATTAGGGCCAAGCAGCGCCGTCACTTGGCCGGGCATAATGTCTAGATTGATATCTGTTAACACGGCTTTTTTGCCAATATGAACAGATAAATCTCTGATATTAATAACCGATGGTGAGGCTTGCACCGCAGAGTGACTGAATGCATCGGGCTTTGACTTATGTTGAGTCAATGGCGTGTTGTTGGTATCAGCGCCAGCCAATTCTAATCCTGATAATGCAGGCGCAGATTTATGTGTTTTAAGCATGGATTTTAATTCTAGATTTCTCATCATATTACACCAACTTATTGCGCTGTTTGAGTAATAGAATAATAAAGAAAGGCGCACCTAACAGTGCCGTGACAAGGCCAACGGGTAGCTCAGATGGTGCAACAATAGAGCGTGCGCCTATGTCAGCAACCACCAATATTGCAGCACCTAACATCGCGCTTAAAGGCAATAATAAGCGGTGATCTGGCCCTATCATCATTCTCACTAAATGCGGAACAACAAGACCGATAAAGCCAATAATCCCCGTAGCTGCAACAGCAATACCGACGCCAATAGCACACAAAACAATTAACTTGAGTTTGAGCTTATCAACATCAAGGCCAAGGTGCCTTGCTTCTGCTTCGCCTAGCAGTAATGCATTTAATGCCTTAGCACTTTTATTAAATTGCCAACTGATTAAGGCTAGGGCGATTAAGCTCAGTACAACATAATGCCATTGTGCTCCCGCGACCGAGCCCATTTGCCATAAGGTTAAGTCACGTAATGCCATATCGTTGGCCATATAGGTCAGCACCCCGATACCAGCACCTGCAAGTGCGGCTACGGCAACACCTGAAAGCAGCAGTAGCACAACAGAGGTACCGCTTGGGCTCGATGCTAAACGGTATACAATCAAGGTGGTAATAAGCCCAGCGAAAAAGGCGCTAAAAGCCACAAGGTATTCGCCACCTTGGGGAAATAACACAATACAAATTGCTGCACCAAGTGCTGCTCCTGAGGACACACCAATAATGCCAGGATCCGCCAGCGGATTGCGGAATAACCCCTGCATGACAGCGCCGCACTGGGCTAATGTTGCGCCCACAGCTAGCGCTAAAAGAGTTCGGGGTAAACGGACGTTATTAATCACCAGTTGCTCGTGGGGAGCAACCGCAGCTAATTCTTGTCCAGTGGCCCAATTCACCATGGCATTGAAGCTGGTGGAAGGGCTAATTTGTAATGGTCCGATGCTGACAGACAACAGGCTTGTTATCACCAAAGCGGTGAGTAAACAGGGCCAAAGCCAACGTTGATTTTCCATGATAGTTCCTAGTGCGTGAATGCAGCACGTTTAATATTTGCTATAGCCGTTCAACAAACTTAGCGCTGTTGGATCTCAATAAAGTCACTGGCAAGCTGATCGGCAGCTTCCACAGCACTGATCCCCAATCCGCCGAGCAATGCTTTAGCTGACAAGTTTTTAATCAGCTTATGTTCGCCTGCTGGGGTATGAGCAAGTAATGGCATTTGGGCTAATAACGTTTCTGCAGGATCTTCTGCCACTTCTTCGCTGCGGTTTGAAATCAGAATGACATCAGGTTGCAGGGCTAAAATACCTTCTTGAGAAACGCTCTTATAACCTGAGAAACCCGCTATATTATTGCCGCCAGCAAGGTTAATAATGATATCTGCAGCAGTGTCGTCTCCGCCAACACGCGCTGGACGGTCAGGTTGTAGCAGTAGGAAAAGGACTTTAGGGGCATCACCTTGTTTGGCGATGGTGTGTTTTTTAGCATCAATTTCTGCAAAAGACTGTTGAATTTGCTCTGTGAGTGCTGCCGCTTGAGTTTCTCTTTCTAGTAGCTGCCCCATTTTTTCAACATTTTGCAGGAGTTGTTCTTTAGTATTGGCATTAGGTAGCGATACCACTTCAACATTGGCGCCAGCTAAAACCTCTAAGGTATTTTTAGGTCCCATAGCATCAGAGCCCAATAATAACGTTGGTGATAACGCTAAAATACCCTCGGCCGACAGCATTCTATGGTAGCCAAGTTTTGCAACCGAGGTGAGTTCTTCAGGGACTTGACTAGTAGAATCGACACCAACTAACTCGTTACTCCCCTCCAAGGCAATCACTAATTCAGTGATACCAGCACCTGCACTGACAACGCGTTGTTCAGCCATAGTTGCTGAGCTAAAAATAGCCCCAGAAAGTGCCATTAAGCTGGCGAATAAAAAGGTTTTAGATTGACGTGTTTGTTGCTTGAGCATAATTAAAACTCCGAATAAATATGATAAAGGCTCAAAAATTACTGTGGAAACCCTATGCGTTTCTTTTACTGTGAGTCGATTGTCAGTATTAGAAGCGCAGTCATTAGGGTTCCATTAAAATTTGGGTATTACTGATTTGCTGTCTTTGTAATAAAGCAAGTACGGTCATCAATGGTTGTACTGGCGCATTTTTATCTGCAGCAACCACCACATTGAGATCAGGTGAAGCATTAAACGCACTAATAAAGGCTGCTTCAAACTGGTCAAATTGGTCAAACGTTTGTCCGTCGAGTGCCCAATGTGGTGCTTCATCCATGATGTTGACTGAAAGGTGTTCTTCCTGAGATAAGCCCACCAATTCTGACTTGGTTTCAGTGGGGACATCCACTGGTAGCGTCAGTAACTGGGTATTGGCTGTCAGTAGCAAAAACACCAATACGATAAAGATGATGTCGATAAGCGGCGTAAGATCGATGCCAATGCTACTTTGAGCCGACGATCCTATGCCTTGTTCAGAGCCAATCATCAGTTTGACTCCGACAAGGTTGCTGCCATTGCTGGTGTCATGTTTGATGATGTCTGTTGCTGACTTGCGTGGGTATTACTGGCTTTAAGGCAAGGTGCATTTGCGCCGCAAGGGACTTCACAACCAATATTTAATGCTTGGTCGAAGCCTTCTAGCCATAAGTTAAGTTGGTTGAGAGCATGAGCCATTTTGTTGCAGCGTTTTTCAGCCCATAACCCAATCAAATGTGACATGGTGATGGCTGGCACGGCAATGATAAGACCTGCAGCTGTGGTATTCATTGCTAGTCCAAGTCCTGTTGCCAATTGTGATGGAGTGACGGGACCGTCTGAAATTCCCAGCTGGCTGAACATTTCAATAAGACCTAATACTGTGCCCAATAGGCCGAGTAACGGGGTGATGACACCAATAATATGTAATACTTTTAAGCCCGATTGCAGTTTTTCTTTTTGCTTGATTAGCCATAAATTTAAAATTTCTTCACGCATGGCTCTAGGATGGTCACCATGTGATAACAATAGCCCCGTTCCTTTAGCCAACATACTGCGGCCTTGGCTTAGTTGAGCAATTAATTGCTGACGCTGCTCTGTTGTCGCACTGCGAGTTTGTTTTCTCAGTTCTGTTAACCAAGCGTCACGTTTTAATAACTCATTGGTCATTAACGCAAGTCGTTCAAGAATGATAAGTGATGCTAAAAAAGCACAAATAAACAGTGGCCAAGTTAAGTAGCCTAATTGCTCTGAGAGCTGCAAATATAGTGGTTGAGACATGTTGGTTTCCTATCTTCAGATTAATTTAGCGCAAACTTCACCGGGACTCTTACTGTGTAAGCAAAAGCGGTTTGCGGTGAAGGTGCGGCAAATTTCCACTTTTCAACAGCATCAATCGCTGCTGCATCAAGTAGGCTATAACCTGAACTATTAACTAAAGTGAGCGAAAGTTGCTCACCAATTTGATTAAACATGACTTCCACTGTCGCTGTGCCCTCAAAGCCTCTTTTACGTGCTTTTCTTGGGTAATTAGGTTGTGATGGCGGCGCTGAAAATGTCGGTTTCTGTAACGCGACGGTTTGTTGAGTAACGCCTTGTTGGGCCTCCACTTGTTGCTGTTCATGGGTTGCACTTGCATCTGTGCTGGCAAGTTCGGTATCTGATATTTCGGTTTGAGGTTGCTCGGTCACAGGCGTTGGTGTGGGTTCAACGACTTCTTGCTCAATGACCTCTTCAACTTTTGCGATGACGTTATCGGGTGCTGGCTTTTTAGGATCGGTTTTGACGACTTTCTCAGGAATTGGCTTAGGTTCTGGTTTAACTTCTGGCTTCGGCTCTGGTTTAATTTCTGGCTTAAGCTCTGGAAGCACTTCTTCAATGGTTTGCTCAGTGCTTTGAGCTTGTGCACTGGCTTGCATTGCCACCATGACACTAACAGCTTGATTTGACCCCATTGCAGACCCTGCCGCGAGCTGAATTTCAGGTTCAGTATTTTGAGAGGCGAGAACGCCTCCTTGGATTAAAACGGTTAAACATCCAAAAGCAAAATATCGTCTAGGTGTCATGATCTATATTCTTCTACAACAGCATTCGGTTAGATATTGACCATTTTTAAGAAAAGCAATCAGTTAGCTGAAAATCTTTACAATCTTTACAAAGCTAATAATTACAATCACTTAATAATAGTAAGTATCAAGATATCGCTAAACATACAACATAAGTAATGAGATCGCAAATGATAATGATTTTCATTTGATCTATGTTTTGTTCTCAGGTAAAGTGCGGCAATTAGTTAGGCGGTAATAATACTTTGTGATTAGTTTTTTGAATGAATCATTAGCTTTTTCACTGACACAAAGTGGTCATTACTTCTCTCGAACTAAGCCGAATTTTGTATTTATACTTTGAGGATTTAATCATGACCAAGAAGCCACTCGTAGTAGCAATGGCAATGGTTTTCAGTACAACCGCATATGCACAAGAAAGCAAAACAGTCACCGAGTTTGATGAAGTTTTAGTCACAGCAACGCGTATCAGTGAAAAAGTCTCTGATACTAGCCGAAGCGTGACAGTGATCAGCGAAGAAAAAATGCAAGAGTCACAACCTTCATCGGTTGCAGATGCACTGAAAAACGAAGCTAACGTGAGTGTGACTAATGGTCCTCGTGCTTCGTCTCAAGGTGTTGAAATCCGTGGTCTAAGTGGACAGCGAGTACTACAAACTATTGATGGCGCGCGTCAAAACACCAATTCTGGTCACCGTGGCACCTATTTCATGGACCCTGAGCTACTAAGCTCAATCGAAGTTGTGCGTGGCCCTGCAAGTAGCTTATGGGGCAGTGGTGCGATTGGTGGTGTGGTTGCACAAAATACCAAATCAGCCCAAGACTTTTTAGATGAAGGCGATACCTTTGGTGGCTACATTAAACAAGGTTTTGAAACGAACGGCGACAAGATCAAAACCAGCGGTACTTTATATGGTTTAGCTGACAATATTGATTGGTTATTAAGTGGTAGCTACCACGATAGCAACAATATCAAGATTGGTAACGACCAAACCCTTGAAAACAGTGCTTCAGAAGCAACGAGCGGTTTAGCTAAATTAGGTTGGGAACCAACTGACGATCAGCGTCTACAGTTTTCTGCACGTTTTTCAGATACTGATGAGTTAGTACCAAGTAATCCAGCGACTAACGTGGGCAGCTCAGTACCATTAGTTCAACGCAATACGACAGATCAAAACGTGACGTTAGATTACAGCTTAAATCCAACAGATAACCCATTGTTGGATTTAAACGCGACGCTATATTGGAATAGCACTAATTACGACGAAGATCGTGTGACGAAAGACCAAGTTGATAGCACGGAATACGACACCATAGGTTTTAGCCTTAATAACAGCTCTACCTTTGGCAATACTGTGCTGACATATGGTGTGGATGGTTACAAAGACACCATTAATACTGTACGTGACGATAATGGCCAAGCCGGTGAACGTCCTGATGATATCGACGGTGAGTCTACGGTTTGGGGGGCTTTCACTAAAGCCGATATTAGCCTAACCGATACCTTGGCACTGGATGCTGCAGTACGTTACGACACCTTCAAAAATGAAAGTAACAACTTAAACCAATCATCTGACGACAATGCGTTTACGCCATCTGTTGGCTTAGTGTGGAAGACGACTGATTGGTTAACCTTAAGTGCACGTTACGACGAAGCATTCCGTGCACCAAGCATGGAAGAAATGTACTCAACAGGGACACATTACTGTATTCCTTCTATCCCAGGTTTCTTGCCAGATGGCTTATGTAACACTTTCGAGATTAATCCAGATCTGAAAGCTGAAAAAGCGCAAAACAAAGAGATCAAAGCCGACATGCGTTTTGCTGATTTAGCGGGCGATGATGAGTTAGTGGTGACCTTAAGTGCATTCAGAAACGATGTTGATGATTTCATTGAACAGTCTGTATCTAACCCACTTTATGGGATTCCAGGACTTGAGCAAACGACCTCTTGGGATAATGTCGACGAAGCTAAATTAACCGGTTTTGAGTTCACCACTCGCTACCGTTATAAGCAAACTCGTTTGACCTTCAACTATGGTCAAACTGAAGGTAAAGATAAAGAGTCAGATGAGTATCTATCTAATATCCCAGCTAAGAAAATGGGCTTAGATTTATCGCAATCCATTATGGAAGGCGATATGAAGTTTGGTACTCGTTTTACGTATGTTGCTGAGCAAGATCAGTTACCAACTGACAACCTAGAGCAATATGACTCGTACAAATTGTGGGATGTTTACGTAGCTTGGGAACCAGCAATGGGGACATTCGAAGGCTTGCGTGTAGATTTTGCAGTAGAAAATATCGGTGATGAGGAATATCGCCAAGCGTGGCAAACCTTGTATGAGCAAGGCAGGAATTTCAAATTGTCAGCGCGTTACTCGTTTTAATTCTTTTACCCTGTAAACGAATTAATTAGACCGAGCTGAGAGAGCAATAGTGTGGATAACACTTGCTCTCTTATCTGGAAAGCCTCTCAAAGGTAAAAGCTTGAGCGGCTTTTTCAGGATTTAAGATTCGTATATTAGGGTTATTAAATATTTGGAGATATTCCATGGCTGTATCAGTAGAACAAATCAAGCAATACCTCGCCGACAACCCAGCAGCGATGCCTGGACAAGTTGCAGCTGAGTTAGCAATCACAGAGTTAGAAGTTGTTAAAGCACTGCCTTCAGAGCAGTTGGCTTTATTACCACTGACAGAAAAAGATAACTTACTGGCTTCACTACCAGAGTGGGGCAATATGACCACGATTGTGTCTGCATCAGGTAGCATTTTTGAATTTAAGGGTAGCTTCCCTAAGGGTAAGTACGCTCATGGTTACTACAACTTAATCACCAAAGGTGAAGGTTTACATGGCCACTTAAAGCTGGATGATATCAGTGCAATTGCCCTGATCAGCAAGCCGTTCAGAGGCACTGAAAGCCACTCAATTAACTTCTTCGGCGCACAAGGTGAAGTGGTCTTTAAAGTGTATTTAGGCAGAGACAAAAAGCGCGTGTTATTAAGTGAACAGGTTGCGCGTTTTCAGGCGCTTAAAGATAGCGTGAACATTGCAGCTTAGTTGTTGATGACAACGTTTTTGATGACTGCTTGTCATCGCTGCTGAATAGAAAATAAAGAAAAGGAATGTGTGATGTCGACAGAAAAAGAGCAACGCTTACGAGAGAAACTTCTTCCAGAAATTGAAGAATTCAAAGCGCAACGTTCAACCTTACAATTGGCAACGCAAGATGCTGATGGTGTACCTAACGCCAGTTATGCTCCATTTGCATTGGCCGATGATGGTTTTTATATTTTGGTCAGCGAGTTAGCACGCCACGGCACTAACTTAAAAGCCTCTAATAAACTGTCTGTCATGCTAGTTGCTGATGAGTCTGAGTCGAAAAGTGTGTTTGCTCGTAAGCGTTTAACCTTTGATGCGACAGCTGAAATTGTTGCCCGTGATAGTGAAACATTCACTAAAGGTGTGGCGGCATTGTCGGCACGTTTTGGCGAAATGATTGACAATCTAGCAGGATTAACTGACTTCAATCTATTTAAACTAAATCCGCATCATGGCTTATACGTTAAAGGGTTTGGCCAAGCATTTAGCTTGTCAGGTGCAGAGTTACTTGATGTAGATTGGAAGCGTGATGGTCATCATGGCACCCCAAAAGAGCCTGCTGAAAAAGCGTAATCAGAATTCAGTTAGCCTAGGTTAACTGAGTTTTATGCTACTTTCTCTACATGGGGCTTGTAATGTTTTTGCAATATATTTGTAATGATTTAGTACTAGTTAAGTGCATTTCTAGATGTTACGATATTTGCCATGACAAGTGAGTGTGCTACTGCATTATTGTGGTTTTACTTAAACAAATACAATAACTTCAACCCCAAAAGATGATATTGTTTTAATAAGATTTGTTGCTCACTTTAATGGCAAAAAGCCCAAGTTTACTTAATGTAAACTTGGGCTTTTCCTTATTGAGGCCTTGGCCAAAAATTGTCGATTTTTGCTTATAAAATAAAAGTGGCCACTAAGTCATTAAGTGCCTTTGCTTGCCCTTTTAATTGCTGCGCTTCTTGATGGGCTGTGACGGATGCTTGTGCAATTTCATCCGTGACGTCTTTAATTGCCACTGTATTTTGCGTGATCTCATTTGTCACTTGGGTTTGTTCTTCTGCCGCGGTAGCAATTTGACTGGCCATATCTGAAATTAATGCTGCTGCTTGGGTAATTTCTTCAATGGCTTTATTCGCTTCATTGGCATCTTCGACACTGTTAGTCGCGAGTGCTTGGCTGCTTTGCATTAGCTCAACAGCATTTGATGTGGTGGTTTGTAGCGTTTCAATCGTTTCATAGATTTCTTGGGCTGAATCTTGAGTACGACGAGAAAGTACACGTACTTCATCTGCAACAACGGCAAACCCACGTCCTTGCTCACCAGCTCTTGCTGCTTCAATGGCTGCGTTTAGTGCTAATAAATTGGTTTGTTCAGCAATTCCCTGAATCGTCGATAAGATGCTGGAAATAGCATTAGCATGACGGCTCAATTCACTAATCACATCCGTTGCTTGGGTGACTTCATTGGCCAATAAATGAATTGATTGACGAGTATTATCCACTAAGCTTTGGCCTTGTAAGCTGCTACTACTGGATTGTTGCGCTGCGGTAGCGGTATTTTCTGCACTGGATGCAATTTCATGTGTCGCACTGGCCATTTGAGTTACCGCAGTGGCGACCATAGTGACTTCTTGCTGCTGGGTTTGAATTTCTTTTTCAGCATGACGACTGTTCACTAAGCTATTATCAGCATTTTGATCAAGTTGGTGTGCCACTTGTCTTATTTGACTAATGAGTAAGTGCTGGCTGCTAACAAAACGATTAAAGCTATCTGCTAACACTCCCACTTCATCTTTAGACTCAACGTCAATACGCTGGGTTAAGTCACCGTTTCCATCAGCGATTTTAAACAGTGCATTTGAGACACGACCGAGAGGGAGAAGTAACTTAGTCATTAACCATGAAATCACTGCCATACTTGCTAAAAGCACTAATGCAGCTAGTCCAAGTTGTTTGACAAGTAGGCTCGCTAGAGGGGCTTCAAGCGTTGCTTGATCAAGTAGAACAATCAGTTCCCAATCCGTTTGAGGAATATCCTCAACCCAGACTAATTTGTCACGGCCTTCAAGCTCAAAATGGATTGGAATTAATTGATCACTGCGGCGCTGTTGCTGCAATACATTGAGATCCAGTTGGTTATCAATATCGCGAATATGTCCCATTGCTTTTGATGCATCTTTATAAGCGATAACCGTACCATCTTTATGCATCATGATAGCGAAGCCATTAGAAGGCAAGGTCATACGGTTAACATCATCGACTAAGTCGTTAATATTCACATCGCTGGCAATGACGCCATTATGGATTTTTTCAGCAAGGGTAATCACGACTTTTTTAGTCGGGAAGTCTATATAAGGTTTGGTAAGAATCATCGTTTGGCTGGTCATTGCTTGCTGATACCAAGGACGAGTACGAGGATCATAACCTGTATTATCAATGCTAGTGTCAGCATCGATCATCTCACCGGTATCTTTACCAAAGTATGTGGACTCGAAGCGACCTGAATCTAATGCTTGTTGCAAAACATGAATGTCGTCGCCTTGGTTAATCCGTGGTTTGAGCGCATTCAGAATATCTTTTTTAGATGATAACCAATCACTAATTCTTTCAGTTTGTTGGCTGCTGAGTCGCTGAACCTGCTCTAGATTTGAGGTTAACAACATGGTTTTTTGGCTGGAATAACTTTGCCAAGACAATAGGGCAATGACGACTGATAAGGCGATTAATACCGGAAAGATAATTTTCAATTTTAACGAATTAGATTTCATATAAACCAGTGTGACCTTGCTATTGAAAGGGGGGAAGTATTTAGCAACCAATGCTTGCCCAAATAGGGCTATTTTTCAGCGGCGGATAATGTCATAAGTGGTCGTTTTTTCATAGCAAATTGCTGATTAAATCGGCAAGCAAAACACCTTGATAACGAAACCAGAACAGACGATATACAAGCTTGCTTTATTGCAATAAAAATTCATCCTTGTTCAAAATGCTATAGCTTGAAAGTAATAAAGCGACGTAGATTTGAGCTTTCTTAAACTCATCATTTGCTGAATAAGTTTGCTACACTCATGTGAATATTATCGAGGTGACACAATGGCAAATATCGTATTTATTGCAACGAGTTTAGATGGCTATATTGCCGATAAAAATAACAACATTGATTGGCTTCATGAAACGCCTAATCCAGAAGGGTCGGACATGGGGTTTAGCGAGTTTATGGCACGCATTGATGGCTTGGTCATGGGACGAAACACCTTCGAAAAAGTATTGAGCTTTGATTGTGATTGGCCTTATACCAAACCCGTATTCGTGTTGAGTCGCACCTTATCAGAAGTCCCGAGTGAATTGACAAATAAGGTGTCTTTAGTGAAAGGCGATCTTGCGCAAGTGGTCGCTGAGCTTAACGCCAAGGGATTTAATGACTTATATATTGATGGTGGTGTGACAATTCAACAATTTTTGCAGTATGACATGATTGATGAGTTAATCATTACCACTATACCGACGCTGCTTGGTGGTGGTATTCCATTATTCGGTGATTTAGCTGAACCACTTAAATTTACGCATATAAGCAGTCAACAACATCTTGGCTGCTTAGTGACCAATCAATTTAAACGAGTTCGATAGGTGTATTTTGATTGTACGTTTGTGTTGATTATCCGTTTGTTTTGCCTATAACGGGCTTTTCACCGCAAGTTTGATCGGCGCAGCATTCATTTTGTAAAAAGACGATGACAGACTCTAATTGGGTAAATTCGGCAACGCAAAATAAGGTGCGCCCTTCACGTCGCTGAGAAATCAGCCCCGCAGAGGCTAAACTGGCAATATGGTGTGAAAGGGTTGAACCTGGAATACCGAGACTTTCTTGTAAACTGCCCACTGCAATACCTTGAAACCCTGCTCGTATCACTTTGTTATATATGGTTAACCTTGTTGGATGACCTAATTCTTTTAGTGTTTTCGCAACCGTATCGATTTCCATTGTTTAGTTCCTTAGGAGCGGTATAACAAAAATATATTTCGATAATACTAGAAATATATTGATCTATCTAGTGAGATCGCTTACATTTCGATTATTCTAGAAATATAGATATAAGGTTTACACTATGTTCGACTTCAATTCAGTTGATAGCACTATGATTAAAGAAACACTCGACATGTTTGTGTTCTTAGCCGTTGAGTTAACGATTCTGTTTATTGCTATTAGTTATTTAGTGGGCGTATTACAGCAATACATTCCACCAGAAAAAATTCAGCGGATTCTGAGCAGTAAAAATGGCCGAGGTTATGTGGTAGCAGGATTGTTAGGGGCCATTACTCCATTTTGTTCTTGTTCAACTATTCCGTTTTTAAAAGGATTACTGCGTGCTAAAGCAGGCTTTGGCACCATGATGGTATTTTTATTTGCAAGCCCACTGCTAAATCCAATCATTATTGGTTTATTTGCAGTGACATTTGGTTTGAAAGTCACACTGTTTTATTTTGTGATGGCAATGGGCGTGTCTGTCATTGCTGGTTTTACCCTTGAAAAACTTGGGTTTGAAAAGTATGTCAAACCTGAAGCCTATATTGCACCTGAGTCAAAAGGTTGTGGGAGTGGTTGTGGGGCTAAATCTGTACCTGTAAGCAAGTGGCGCAAGATTTGGAACAGCACATGGGCTGACTTTAAAACGGTTTTACCTTACCTGTTAGGCGGTATTGCCATTGGCTCATTAATTTACGGATTTATGCCGACAGAGTTTGTTGCAAGTATCGCTAGTGAAGATAATCCATTAGCCATTCCTGTGGCAGCAGTTATCGGTATTCCGTTATACATTCGAGCAGAAGCGGTGATCCCATTAAGTGCAGCACTTGCAGCAAAAGGAATGGGATTAGGTGCGGTAATGGCGCTAATTATAGGCAGTGCAGGTGCGAGCTTAACTGAAGTGATTTTGCTTAAGTCGATATTTAAAAACCAAATGATTGCGGCATTTCTGTTTGTCATTATTTCAATGGCGATCAGTGCAGGGTTTTTATATCAATTCATTTTCTAAGGGCAGGTGCCTCATTCACGATGGGTAAATAGGGTTTTACCCATCGTTTTACATGATGTTAGTAACCACAATCACTGTTAAACTAGATTACTCTTGTTCGGAGCAGGCGGTAAATTTTTCAGCTGATACGCCGAGTTTTTCCGAAAAATTAGATACCAAACAAGCCGTGGTTTTCTCATCATCTTCCTCTAGCATATGTTTCTCAACACATGCCCGCATCACTTCGCGAAATACCGATTCTACTTTTGCTTCTGATTGATTTACACAGCTGGCCATTTTGGTAAATTCATCATCCGCTTTCATTTGATTCACGGACATTTGAATCACCATATCTAATTGTTCAGCGGTGAGCTCTTCTGAGAGGGGGGAGCTTGCCATTGTAGATGATGACAGTAACAGAGTGACAATAATCGCGGCTTTCATGTATTAATCCTTTAATGTAATGTCCATATTGATCGCTAATGCTATAGCGCTAACTACACAGTATAGCCTAATAACATAAGCGTTATTACTAGCTGATTTTAATGGGCTTGCTACAATCGTAGACATTCACCAAGCCGTTATTAATGGCTATCACAATTTGTAAACGGTATCTGCCATTCGGTTAATCTTGCTGGAGACGACATGCTGACACGTTCAGATGATTTAGAAATATTACTTACTGTTGTCGATAGTGGCGGTTTTTCAGCTACGGCAGAGCACTTGGATATTCAAGTGGCACGAGTATCACGTTCTGTTAGTCGAATAGAGCAACAACTTGGTGTGACGATATTAAACCGCACCACTCGACGAGTTGATTTAACCGATGAAGGTCGTCAGTTTGTTGAGTCTATTCGCAATGGGCTGCAATGCCTTAATCAAGCAGAACATGACTTGATTTGCCGTGGCGATCTACCCAAAGGACGATTGCGAGTTAACGCAGCTAGTCCATTTGTATTTCATCAATTAATCCCATTAATTCATGAATTCAAAGAGGCATATCCAGATATTGAATTAGAAATCACCTCTAACGAGGGTTATGTCGACTTATTAGAAAAGCACACGGATGTCGCTATTCGTATTGGTGAACTTGCTGATTCTACTTTGCATGCCCGCTTATTGGGTCACAGTATGTTGTACGTAGTGGCGACACCTGAATACTTGCAAAAGCGTGATATTCCAAAGCAGGTTTGTGAGTTAAATTATCATAATTTAATCGGTTTTAGTGAGCCTAAAGTGCTGAATCAATGGCCGCTAAAGGGCGGGTACACAGCTGTGCCTGCGATGACATGTAATAGTGGAGAAACCATTCGACAATTGGTGTTAGCCGGCCATGGCATTGGCTGTTTATCTGGGTTTATGGTGAACAAAGATATTGAGGAAGGGCGGTTGGTGACCTTGCTTGAGTCTGAAAAACTGGTCAATGCTGGCTGTCGTCAGGTCAATGCTGTGTATTATAAATCATCTTCTGTGGCGAAACGCATTTCTGCTTTCATTGACTTTATCCAACCTAAATTAACGTTATAAGCCAAGCCATTCACACTTTTTAAAGGCATTTACATGAAATCGATAATGGATTATTTGCGGCTCATTTTGTTTGTTAGTGGCGTACTGCTTGGGGTGCAAGTGCCTGCTTTTGTCGATCAGTACGGTCAACGTTTACAAGCGCATACTCAAGAAGCCAAATTAAGTCTGGATCAATTTCAGCGAGATGCTGATCGGTTTTTTGCGGGTGATATCCAACGGCTTATTCAGCATTATCAACAAAACCCTGATCAAGTTGTCAATGCCGGCGGAGACAGCATTGAAGCCATTTATCAGCGGTATCAATTACTCAATGACGCCTTAAATCAATTTAACCAAACCGCTTACAGCGGTTTTGAACAAGTGGCTTTCGAGCCATTAGAGGATATTCGCCAAGAGGTTTGGCAAAATTTTAGCCATACCATTATGTTGGACACCAGAGCGATTACTATAGGCTTAGTCATTGGCTTTATATTATCCCTAGCGTGTGAATTATGTCTTGTGGGCTGCGGTAAAGGATGCCGACATGCGTATCGGGCGATGAAACCTAAAGCTAAGATGAATACTGAGTAATAAAGAGCCACGAGAAGTTAAGTGAAGCATAGCGAGCATACCAGAATAGTAGCGAGTGCTTTAGTGGCTACATTCACGTTTATTGGATAAATTAACCATACAATTCTTCGGTGTTTGTTTGAAGGATTTCGTTTTATGCTAGTCATTATGTTAATCATCATTTCACTTGATTAAGGATATCCCATGATAGAACAAGGACACACATTACCTGCAGGCATCTTATCTGAGTTAACACCAGACGGAATGCTCAATCACAATGTGAGTGATTTTTTTGCTGATAAGAAAGTGGTGTTGTTTGCAGTACCTGGTGCATTTACGCCAACTTGCTCAGAATCCCATTTACCGGGTTTTGTGATTTATGCCGATCAGCTTAAAGCCAAAGGAGTTGATGTCATTGCCTGTGTTTCAGTGAATGATGCCTTTGTAATGAAAGCATGGGGAGAGGCGCAAAATGCTTCAGAGCTGACCATGCTTGCTGATGGTGATGCGAGTTTCACTAAGGCACTAGGCTTAGATATGGATACTGCTGGGTTTGGTGGCATTCGTTCGCAACGTTATGCCATGGTTGTTGATAATGGTGTTGTGACGACCTTGAATGTGGAAGCGCCGAAATCTTTTGAAGTCAGTACTGCAGAAGCGATATTAGCGGTTTTGTAAATATTACGAGAGAGATTAGCTTTTAAAGGCGACTGATATAGTCGCCTTTTTTATTCAAATTTAACCCACCTTATCCAAGAGTTGCGTCGTAAACGTATAACTGTATTGATTTATTTTTAGGGTCATCACTGATTCTTGATCTTGGTGCAATCGAGTCAACTCTTTCAGCTACCAGTATGATATTTACGAACAAGATAAATTCAAATTAATCTGAAATACATTGATCTAAGTCAAATACATGTTTAGTATTCTTTTAAAACATGCATTTTAAATACATATTAGAGGTTGTTTATGTTAGATCAGCATACCAAAGACGTTGTTAAGAGCACGATTCCGTTATTAGAAGCAGCAGGCCCAGCGCTAACCACACACTTTTATCAACGTATGTTTGAACATAATCCTGAGTTAAAAGATGTATTTAACTTGGCTCATCAACACACTGGCGGTCAGCCAGTTGCCTTATTTAATGCCGTGGCAGCCTATGCCAAAAACATAGATAACTTAGAAGCACTTGGCGCTGCCGTTGAGCGTATAGCCCATAAACACACTGGTTTCTTAATCAAGCCAGAGCAGTATGCCATTGTTGGTGGTCACCTACTTGCGACCCTTAAAGAACTTGGCGGTGATGCAGTAACCGAAGAAGTATTGACGGCATGGGGCAATGCTTATGGTTTTTTAGCGGATATTTTTATCAATCGTGAAGCGCAGCTTTATCAGCAAACCGCTGCCAAAACGGGTGGATGGGAAGGTAAGCGCCGTTTTGTTGTTAAGGCTAAAACAGTAGAGTCTTCAGTGATTACTTCATTTTTATTAACGCCTGAGGACGGTGGATCGGTTGTCGATTTTACGCCTGGACAGTACTTAAGCGTGTCGCTTGAGCATGAACAGCTTGAGTTTACTGAAATTCGTCAATACTCATTATCGGATGCGCCAAACGGGAGTAGCTACCGCATTAGCGTGAAGCGTGAAGCGGAAGGTAAAGCTTCAAATTTACTGCATGATCATTATCATGTTGGTGATGTGATTGAGCTTATAGCCCCAGCTGGTGATTTTGTACTTTCTGCACAAGCTGATACGCCAGTGGTATTACTGTCTGCTGGAGTGGGGGTGACACCAATGAAGAGTATGCTTAATCAGTTATTGTCTCAATCTCACCAAGCAGATATTACGTGGGTTCATGCCTGTGAAGACGGTGCGCAGCATGGCTTTAAAGATGCGATAAAAGCTAAGCGCAATGCCAATACTCACCTTGAAAGTTATGTGTGGTATCGTCAACCGTTAGCGACAGATTTACCCGCTGAAGACTTTGATTTTGAAGGGACAGTTGCACTGGAAAATATCGCTGAGCGTATTGTGCCAAATGCACAGTATTATTTCTGTGGCCCTATTGGGTTTATGAAGGCGATTAAGCAGCAGTTACTCGCGCTTAATGTGCCAGAGTCGCAAATTCATTACGAAGTGTTTGGCCCACATTCAGACTTATAAACAGAGTAATAACCAATCTGAAAAAGCGACTCACTATTTACGCTATAGCAGTCGCTTTTTGGTATCAAACTTTGGGCAGTCAACAAGCTCAATAGCATTAACTATTATCTATTGGCAACCATACTTGTGCTTTTAAGCCGCCTTCTGGACGATTACTCAATTCAATTTTTCCGTGGTGGCGGTCAATAATCCGTTTTACTATCGCTAAACCTAGGCCAGAGCCCACTGAGCCACGGGCGCTGTCGCCTTGGGTGAATGGTTGAAATAGTTCATCGATTTTAGCTTCGTTAATGCCAGGGCCATTGTCTTCGACAATAAAGCTGACGTATTTGGGCTTATGTTTAGAGCTGATTTTTATCCAGCCGCCGCCATAGCGAAAGCCATTTTCGACTAAATTACTCAGTACTCGTTTAATAGCGATACTTTGAAAAGGCACCAATGGACAATCTTGTAAATCTAACTCGATTTCACCATCACGATTCACCTCTTGCTGGCTAATTTCTTGGATTAAGCGATTAATCTGATTCGGTTCGCGCACGCTTTCTTGATCATGACGAACATAAGCAATAAATTGCTTAATGATGTCATCCATATCCTCGATATCATTAATAATACCTTCTTGAAGATACTTGTCCTCATCGACCATCATCTCTGAGGCAAGACGAATGCGTGTCAGCGGGGTGCGTAAATCGTGCGAGATCCCTGCCATCAACAAGGCTCTGTCTTGCTCCAATTGCTTCATGCTATGAGACATTTGGTTAAAGGCGTGGGTCACTTCAACGATTTCAGATGAGCCGCTTAATGGTAAAGGTTTTGGAAACTCACCTTTGGAAACTGTCACCGCTGCTTGTTGTAGGCGTTTTAACGGTCGATTTAATCGCCTCGCAAATATCCATCCTCCAGCGACACTTAATGCACCAATCACTAATAAGTATAGAGTCAGGGGTGAGAGATCATTTTCATTGAGGCCAGTAAGCGGCACTTTTATCCACAAGGTGGGTGCTTGTGGTGGTCGGATCCAAACTTGTAATTGCGTTCCTTGGGAAAAGCGAACTTCAGCCTCGCCACCTAAGTATTGCGACATTTGCTCAGACAAGAAGCCATAATACGTTGCACTATCAAGCCCTGCTTTGATGGCATCTTGTTGATTGTAGATTTTCATTTCATCGTGGCGTACTTTTGCATTGAGGGCGTCGACCATGGTGAGGTGTTCACGGCTAATCGTAACGCCATCGATGAACAACAAATTAATCTGACGGGCAATCAGTTGGTTAATTTGTTCGTAGCTAGGTTTGATGAAATATACAGTGACAGATAAGTAAGACACTAGCTGATTGATAAGCAGCAAGCTGCCAATCAAGAGAACGGTTTGACTGAAAGAGTTGCGTGGCAGAAAACGCTGCCACCACTTCAGTTTAATTGCCGTTGGCTGGCTAATGGATTTACTCTGGCTAATGGGGAGTTACCCTCTTGCGGTGCCATCAGGCACAAACACATAACCCAAGCCCCACACAGTTTGAATATAGCGTGGATTAGCCGCGTCGACTTCAATTAAGCGACGTAATCTTGAGACTTGAACGTCAATGGAGCGCTCGAGTGCTGAGTAATCACGGCCTCGAGCAAGGTTCATCAGTTTGTCACGAGATAATGGCTCTCTTGGATGTGATACCAATACTTTAAGCACAGCAAACTCACCCGAAGTCAGTGCAATACTCTTATCGTCGTGGAACATTTCACGAGTGGCAAGGTTCAATGAAAAATCACCAAAGCTGATGACTTCTTCTTGCTGAGCTGGTGCACCAGGTACTTCCGTGGTTTGACGGCGCATAACGGCTTTAATACGGGCAAGTAATTCACGAGGATTAAATGGTTTTGGTAGATAATCATCTGCGCCTAACTCTAAACCAATAATGCGGTCTACTTCATCGCCTTTGGCTGTTAGCATCACAATAGGGATAGGGTTTTCTTGCTGACGTAAGCGTCGGCAGATAGAGAGTCCATCTTCACCCGGAAGCATTAAATCAAGCACTAAAAGGTGAAAGTTTTCACGTTCTAATAAACGATCCATTTGTTCAGCATTGGCAGCGCTTCGCACTTGATACCCTTGCTCAAGTAAATAGCGTTCCAATAATGATCTGAGTCGCATGTCATCATCGACAACGAGAATTTTAGATGTTTCCTGGCCCATGAAATATCCTTTAGTCTAAATTTCGGCGCTAAATACCATTAATCAGTTCAATATAGCGAGTTTATTAGAGTGCAAACAAGAGGTGTTACTGTCGATTATGGCAGAACAAGGATAATATGACTAATAATGATAATTAAGTCTATGAAATTATTTATAAATAATGAAGTGGATTTGATTTTTTGAAATTGTAACTAAATCAGTTTTTGCGCATTAATCGTGAAAAAGTATCTATGATGCCATCTTCGTTGTGATCCAGTAGAAAGATTAATTGGTCATCATGTAATTTGACATTAAAAGCCGCTGAGGCGATTTCTCCATAACGACTAAAGCCTGTTTGTTGATTGTCGTCATATTGAGTTTGAAAATACACTTCCCCAGAGTCTGATTGGTGCTGATATTGGCCCCACTCCATCCCTGTCAGTTCGTCATCATGTTCAAAGTTGATTTGCAGTTGCACATAAAGGCCGTTTTCTAGCATTAGCACTGCATAAAGGTCGTCATAGTCTTGGTTGTACCAATAGCCTTCAATTTCTCTTGGTTCTAATTGTTGGTACTCAATCACGTTATCAATTGAGTTATCACCTAAGGTGTCCATGTTTAATTGTAAGCGAGAGGCATCACTGTTGAGGTACACATGGCTTTGATTTCGTTGGGTGAGTAAGGTGATAAAGCCTTTGGTTGGATTATTGCTAAATGTCGGATTAAAGCTGATAGAAAGCGGCAATTCAGAAAACGCTTTCGTGTTAGACAAATTAAAGTAACCCCATTCGGCAAAACTGTTATCTGGCGCCTGCAGGTCTAGACCAATCTGTAAGTAACTGTGGTCATCGTTGATTTGTAAAATTTCAATGTGATCGGTTTGTTGACTTAGCCAGTTACCCACAATATGAGACGGCGGCGAGGCGTTGGCCACCCCACAAAAAATGAGCAATATACAGACGATGCTCTTGTTAAATCGCACTAACCATTGCCCATACATAAAAGCTCCATTTTTATGCCACTCAAAAAACAATAGAGATAAAAAACAGGATCTCAAGTTTAGTAGATGAGCGCTATTGCGCAAACTTATGCCAGCTAAATCGACTCAAAGTCTTATTAATCTTGGTGGATGCGCCTAAATGGGGCTTTGTTCTATTTCTTTATGGTTATTAGCTCTACCTATAAAGCTGTATAAGATATTTTGTTGATATACCAATCTTGTGGGCCTGTTGGTGTTGGAACGACAGCGTCGTCGTCGACTTCTTTTTTCAGTAAGGCGCGTGCCATGGGGGAGTCAATTGAGATATAGCCTTTGGCATCGCCGTAGATTTCGTCGGGGCCGACAATTCTAAAAGTGAGTAGTTTGCCGTCATCGTTTTCAATTTCAACCCAGGCTCCAAAGAAGACTTTTCCTTCTTGTTCGGGGGCATATTCGACGACTTTTAACGTTTCGATACGTTTACGTAAAAAACGAACTCGGCCATCTATTTGGCGAAGCAGGCGTTTATTTTCTTTGTAATCTGCATTTTCACTGCGATCGCCAAGGCTGGCTGCCCAGGTAACTTTTTTGGTGATCTCTGGGCGGTATTCTCGCCACAGGTAATTCAGTTCTTTTTTGAGTTTGGTCATCCCTTCAGGGGTGATGAGGTTGGTTTTCACTTGGGTGTGTACTCAATCTGATGGTGAGTTATTGCTTATGAGTGAAATTACCTAAAAGGAATGCCGTTGTCGACACTTAAGTCGATACGAGTCAGTTGTTAGCTGCCCATATTGCGGCTTTGACTACGACGTTGTTGACGCAGTTGTGCTAACTGATCCATTGCAGAGATGACTTTTTGACTTTGATGACATATCACCGCGAGTCTAGTATCAGTGCCTTGAGCTTGTTGGTTGTTTTGCAAAGCATCGTTGTCGGGGTGTGATTTGGCGGCTAATTCGTCAGCTTGTTTGAGACACTGCTTGGCGTAGTGCTCTGTAATTTGAATGATTAAGGCTTCTGCTTGAGTCAGGTTGTTACTGTTGATTTCTTTGACAAATAACAGCAAAAAACAGTCGAATAATGCGCTAAACACTGCTGGGGTATCGAACTTAGCTTGTTCGCAAGAGATACGACGAGATGGGTCGATTAATGCGGCGACTAGATTAGCAGTGGTCGTGGCATTCGTTGCGCCTGCAAAAAGGCTGTTAACGTAGGTATCTTGCTGCCAGAATGCGACCAGTTGATGCGACCACTCGGCCTTATCCCACTGTGCGCCCATTGCGTGAATGACTGACATAACAACTCCTACGAAAACAACATGACATGAGTGTAAAACGCGTTTATCTGAATAGCTTTCTTGGCATTGGTATAACCTTAAATGCGTCAGTAAGCTCAGCTAAATAGTCATTAGCCAATAACGCAATGGCCAGATAAAAATCTGTCTCTGCATTGGTTTTCGCTAAGGCTAAACAGCGACCCGCCCAAGGTAGCATGTGTTGCTGTAACAACACCTGAATAAACTGGGTTAATTGCTGCTCATCGACATCAGATTCAGGATTGGTTTTAGCCTCAACGAGTTGGGCAAAACTTGAATCTAATACGCTAAAGAACAAGCCAATATGATCAACGGGTTGTGGCATCTCAAGTTCGAAACTCACGCCGTACTGCTTGTAAAAATCAATTAATGCGATAGTTGATGCATCAAAATGTACTTGATCTTCACCTAAGTAAGCAGAACCTTGTGGTATCGCTTTAGGTTCACCTGGACCAAAAAATAGCTGACCATAGTCAACTTTTAAGTCCATTAGGTGCTCAGATTCATCCCATTGATTGAGGTACGCTGTTAGAGCGTCACGTCCTTGTTGATTGTCACTGCGATTGGCAAATTCAGGCCAAGTAGCAGCAACGTCATTGTCTTTGAAGTTTGCAATAAGCTCTGCTTCAGGATAATGACAAAAAAGGTTATGCAGAATACGGGCTACGGCTTGGTATTCACATAACTGTTCAACTGACTGTTCAATACTCATGTTACTTTTCCTCAAAAAGGGCAGTGGTCAATGACCACTGCCAGATCTGATTAGACTTCTTTCGGGTTCAAGATATTACCCGCACCGCCACCTGCTGGTTGACCATTGCGATTCGCTTTGATGATCAAGTTCGGGGTAGTGATTGATGGGTTTGGTAATGGTGCAATATGACCGTCACCTGAACCATACTTAGCTTGAATGTTTTCTGTTGTATCAAAGTCTAGTGCACGTAATGGGCAAGACTCAACACACACTGGCTTACGGCCTTCAGCTAAACGGTCATAACAACCGTCACACTTGGTCATCACTTTACGTTCTTGATCAAGTTGTGGCGCATCGTATGGACAAGCACGAGAACAGCTTTCACATGCAATACATAGCTCTTCTGCTACAAGCACTAAACCGTCTTCACGACGTTTGTGCATCGCACCAGTAGGACAAGCTTTAACACAAACAGGCTCGCTACAGTGGTTACAACCTACAGACATGTAGTAAGCAAATACGTCTTGCTCAAAAGTACCTGTTGCAGGGTCAACATTCCATGTACCGCCACCGTATTCGTAAACACGACGCCAGTTAACGCCGTTTAGGCTTGGCACGCCATTTTCAACTGGCTTAGTGGCATTACGGATTTGCTCGCCTTGTCTGTCTTTACAAGAGATATGGCAGGCTTTACACCCTGTACATTTAGTCGAATCGACATAAAAACTATATTGGATAGCATCGCTCATTGTAGCGCTCCCTTATAAAACTTTACGAATTTGAACACGGTTAGTGTGTTGTGGATTACCTTTAGCCACTGGGCTAGGCATGTATTTGGTTAGCGAGTTAATTGCGCCACCAATATCAACCACTTTACCTGTTGAGCCAGTACGGCCGTTTGGATCTGGTAAGAACCAAGCACCTTGACCAAGAGCTACAACACCCGGTACAACACGAGGAGTAACACGTACTACAACTTCAATTGAACCACGATCGTTATACATTTCTACTTTGTCGCCAGAAGCAACGCCGTATTGTTGTGCATCAATAGCGTTCATCCATACTGCATCTTCAACTGCTTCACGTAACCAAGGTACGTTATGGTAGCTAGAGTGAGTACGACCTTTAGTGTGATAGCCCGCTAATTGCAGTGGGTAATCTTCTTTAGTGTCTTCATCTTCATAACCGTCCCACGTTACTGTGTACTGAGGGATAGCAGTGATGGTGTCGCCTTTAACTTTGTTTTGTTCCCAGTTAGCCGCGCGCCATGCAAGTTCTGCAGAATGAATTTCGATTTTTCCTGATGGCGTACCTAGTGCTTCACCGCCGTTAACAAAACCTTGTAGTGCAACGTTGCGGTTTTCCATGTTCTTACGGAAGAAACCAATCTCTTGTGCTTCTTTGTAAGTTGACGGGAACGCAGGGCTCACACCTAAGTTTTTGCTGTTTTCACGGGTTTGTTGGTATAGCTCTTCTAGCCATTCGTCTTCAGTTTTACCTTCGGTAAACTCAGCGCCAACACCCATTTTTTCAGCGATTAATGCTGATACTTGGTACATAGACTTACAGTCCCAGATTGGGTCTACTGCAGCTTTCATTGCTGTGATGTAACCCATTGCACCTGAAGCGTAAGAATCATCAACTAAGTCGTTAGATTCTAACCAAGAGGTATCAGGAATGATGATGTCGGCAAATTTTGCGCCTGGTGTCATCCAACAATCACAAGAAACAATCAGCTCAACGCCGCTTTCATCTTTTAAGATTTCTGCAGTGCCGTTGATGTCAGCATGCTGGTTTAATAGCGAGCTGTCCGATGCTGAAATGATCACTTTGATGTTAGTGCCAAGTGGCGTATCTAAATCATCAGTACCCGTAATACCGTGGGTACGTGCCGTCATGGTTTCGCCATTGTGAATCGCTTCTGACCAAGTGAAGAAAGAGATTTTTTCTTTCACTGGGTTAGTGCCTGTTGGGATAGAACCACGGAACATGTTAGTCATGTTGGGTAGCTCACCGTTTGATGAACCTTCACGACCTAATTTACCGGCTAATACACCTAGCATGTAGATAGCACGAACGGTTTGCTCACCGTTAGCTTGACGGTTAACACCAGCGCCAGCAATGATGTATGGCTTTTCAGATCCCATTAAGTCATCAGCGACTTTCTTGATGTTAGCTTCAGAAATACCAGTGATTTTTGCTGCCCACTCAGGAGTGCGGGCTTCACGGTCAGCGAACTTGCCTTGGCCCATGATGTAATCGTGGTAGTTTTCTTCTGAATCCATCGCAGCAGCGTATTCGATTTTCTTCGCATCGCCACTGTTTAAGAAGATTTGCTTTTGTGCTTCAATTGACGCTGCGTCGTAACCGACACTGTTCTTGTTGATGAAGTCGATGGAGTTTGCATCAACCCAGCCTGAGCTGATCATCAAGTAAGCAATTGCTTCTGCTAATGCAGCATCCGTACCTGGACGGATTGGTAACCAAGATGATTCTTTACCCGTCATTGAGTCAGTGTAACGCGGGTCAATCATGGTGACTTTAAGGCCATTTGCACGTTGCAATGCCTGTAAGTAGTCATAACCTTCGCCAGAGCCTGATTGGCGAATTTCGCTTGGGTTGTAAGCAAAACCCAGTAAAAAGTCACTGCTTTCTAATGTGACAGTTGCTGAACCTGATGTACTGCCAGTACCAAAAGTATGTGCAGCGGCTTCAATCTGTTGTGCCCAAGAATAGTTACCGTAGTATTGCAAACAACCACCAACTAGGTTGAATAAACGGTTAAAACATCCGTTAGATGCAAAACCGTAGTAAGCGCCAGAACCATAGCTTCTGAAAATCGCTTTGTTACCGTGCTCAGCGATCACTGAGTTTAGTTTGCTACCAATCGTTTCTGCAGCTTCATCCCAAGTGATTGGAACAAATTTGCCTTCGCCACGCTCACCAACACGTTTCATTGGTGATTTTAAACGGTCTAATGCGTATGTACGTTGACGTAGTGAGCGGCCACGGGCACAAGCACGAACTTGGTGCATACCGTAAACATCTTCTACTTCATGGTCAGTTTCAACGCGGGTGATCATCCCGTCGCGACTGTACACTTTAACTGGGCAGTTTGAGCCACAGTTAACTAAACATGCAGACCAAGTTAGTGTTTCATCAACAGGTGGTTGCGGCGGTAGTGGCTCAGCATCTTTTGAGCTTGAATTACAGCCCGTTACTGTTGCAGCACAACCCAATGCAGCACTCATTTTTAAGAAACTTCTGCGTTCCATTATTATTTCCTCTTACTAAAATAAATTCAGCACGTTTGTTAAACGACTACAGCACATAGCTGAAATTCAGCATGATTTGATGGGCGTTATAATTGTGATTAAGCTCGCCCAGGGTAACCATGCCTGGCACTTGGTCAGGGGTCATTTGAGCGTCATCGGTGTCGTAATAGCGTTCGTAGCGGTAGGTCAGCTTTAATGCCATGTCATCACTCAAGGCATAATTAGCGTAAAGGCTCGCGCTATGGTTATAGGAGTAGTAATCCCCATATGGGCTGGTGCCATCTGCGGTGACATAAGTGTCACTGCTTGAGTTACTGAATAAGTAATCAGCACCAAGTGTCAGCTTGTCTTCCATTAGGCCGCCATAACTTACGCCAGCACCTAGGTTGATAAACTTATCTTCAATATCAGCGTACCAATCTGGACTGCTGTAGCTTTGGCTGCCTGCTTGAGCAGAGTTAATCCATTGCTGACCAGCAAAACCGTAAGCAGAGAACTGCTTGGTTAGTTGCATATTAAGATTGATGTCGTAGCTGTAATCTTCTGATTCTGTTAAGCCAATGACAGTGTCATCGTAATCGTCTTTGGCATAACGACCTGTTAAGTCGATGCTTAACCAGTCAAGGGGAGTGTGGCTAACACGCAGTTCAACTTCGTTGCGCTCTCTGTCTGCTAAATAGTATTTACGCATCAGTGAGTTTTCTTCGCTCGACGTGAGCTCTGTTGCTTGATACTCAGAGCCGCCACGGTTGCTGTGACCTGCTTTTAGATCGATAGTGAAATTGTCGATGGCACGAATAGACAGTTTTGCCCATAAGCTATCTTCATTGGTTTGTTCACGTTCGCTGTAAGTGCGTTCGATGTCTTTGCGGTCATAACCGGCTTGTAAGCGGTAGCCGCTAGCAATACGGTAGCTGGCATTAACCTTAAAGGTTGAACGCTCAATATCCGTGGCGACGTTTTCTTTGAATGTGCCACTGACGCCATCGAAGTTGTACTGTTGGAATTCAAAGACTGAACTGTTGTTTTCACGATTGCTGTAGTCGTAACTACCACCAAGGCGTAAACGGTTGTTGAGCATAGAAGTGATGCGGAAGTTTGCATCTGTGGTATCGACTTCGCCATCCCAGTTTTGAATTGGGTTGCCTGCCACTTGAATCAAATCGTCATCTTGGATCATACGACCTACAATGAAACGACCAGACATGACAGTGCGGTCTAGCTGGTACTGACCCGATAATGAGACTTGGTGCGCTTGATTATCTGGGGTTGCAGCATACACATCGTATTCAGTTGGTAAGCTTAGGTTGTCAGTATTGTTTTTATACTGACTGCCAAAATAACTTAATTCAGTTAACCAGTTATCACCGGTGAGTGCTGCGCCAGCGGTGAATGAGTCAGTGGTTGAATCAACACGTTGACCAAAGTTAATTGGGCCTGGGCTGACTAAACTACTGCTTTTATAACCCGTTTTATCTTCAGAGTCGAAACGCACATAGGCTTGATAAAAGTCTTGTTTGAAATCGGCGCCGATACCCACTTTTTCACGTTGCTGAGATAACTCAAATACGTACGGTACATCAGGCGTCATCATGCCATCGTCGTAGTATAAGTTGCTTTGGGCATCACCAGATTGATACGTGGTGATTAATGTGTAATCCGCATCAACATTGAATAAGCCTTTTTGGCCAACACTGATGTTAGCTGTGCTGTTTTCAAAGCCAAGTTGGTGCGCTTGAATGCTGGCTTGGTAGCCGTTTTCGTCTTGGTATTCAATGTCGCCACTGATTGCTGTGACAAACCCGTCTTGGTCAGTACCAAAGGCATTGGCAGCATGGACATCATCACTGTCGATGTAGCCTGCAGAGACGTTAACGTTTCCGCTGTAACCTTGTGTTGAAGTACAGCGCTTACATTGATACTTCTCTTGATTAAGGTTCTCAGTATTAGCATTGCCAACAGCAAAGTCAGCTGCCCATGCAGGGGCCGTTGCCATTAATAAAGAAGCAGTGATTAAATTCAGTTTAAAGTTCATGTTATGGCTCCTAATTAGCGCTGCAGTAAGCTGCCGGCTGGGTGGTTAGAACCATGGATTTGGCTATGACAGTTCAAACAGCTTTTTCCGCCGCCAAAGGCATCCATTCCAGGTTGAAGAACAACGCGACTTGCGTGACCGTCATCAGCGTGACATTGCTGACATAGTTGTGGTGCACGATTGTTTAGCATGCCTTCGTTAACGCTGCCGTGTGGGTTATGACAGGTGACACAGTTTTCGGTCACTGGTGCATGTTCCCATAGCATTGGGCCACGTTTTTCAGCATGACAGCTGTAACACGTGTCATTAACCGTCGGCTTGTTTAGGGCGCTTTCAGACATAGAACCATGTGGAGAGTGACAATCAATACAGGTCATTTGATCCCATTTCATTGGATGAGATGAGCGCTTGTTCATGTCAGCTTTTTCACGAGTGTGGCAGCTAGTACAGGTGTCATTAACGGTTAACTTGTCTAAGGCAGGGTCTTTAGCTGCATGTACCACGTGACAATCGGCACAAGCAATCTCTTCAAGATTGTGGGTGCTGCTATGCCATGCCATTTGCTCTGGGTCGTTATGACAACCTTGGCAAACAGTATTTTGCGTTGGTGCATCTAATTTGCTGTCTTTACCAAATTGGATCATGGGCTCTTTGCCGCCACGATTGTGGTTGCCTTGAGGGCCATGACAGGCTTCACATTGCAGTCCAGCCATTGGTGAGTCTTTACTGGTTAAGTCGCCATGTGCGCCTTTAAAGATGTCGGTAACACCTTCGGTACGTTGGTGACACATTAAGCAGCTGTCTGCTCCTTTAGGGGAATACTTACCTTCAGCGAACTTCTCAACGAGTTTTTGAGAAACCTCTTCACCTGTCATGTCATCCCATGGCGCAGCAGCGACACCAAATGAGCACAAGTAAAGGGTTACACTGATAGATGCGATTAAGTTTCGACACCAATTCATAATGTCACCTGACCTTATTAAATCTTAAATAAAAATGGAGTAATCAATTGGAGGTATTTTAAAGAAGAGGAGATTTCAGATCTAAGAATAGTGATTATCAAAAAACGACATTTGTGATCTGAATCTACATCATAGGTAGCAAAAAAAACTAAAATATATTTTCCAATAGTTCCTTTATTTAAAAAGTTCCCAAAATGATAAAATATAAATGCAGACCTGCAATTCACACAAAACTTGTTTGTGAATACTGTAATAGTATTGATTTTCTTTTGCCGGTGGAATTTGCCCATTTTAAATATTTTAATGACACAGAATGGGTTGGCATAAATATAATAACCAAATTATTAAATTATATTGAGAATAATATTGAAGACCCTTATTTCTTTCTGAATTTAGCGAAGTATTTTGTTAAAAGGGTAACTGAGTTTACTAAAATAGACTTATCTGATGATGTCGATATCGCTCAGAAATTGATTGATTTCACAATGTTTTATAGCCAGGTATCTGATCTAAATTGGGTTACTATTGATGCGGGGGATTACATTGGCCTAGTGGCTAAGCGTAATCCTATTGAACGTGCTTCTAAGTATGATGACCTATTTGTTTATCTCTCAGTGATGCAAATATTGAATTTTCACAAAGAGGTAAATAGCAACGTAATCATTGAGTTACCGTTTGAGTGTGGTTTTTACGGTTACAATGTTGCCATTTTAGAAAATGTTAAATTCAACTGTCAGAACCTGTCAATTTTTGCCAAAAAAACGCCAGGTAAGCAGTATGATATTAGGCCATTATGCATTGAAACGATTACTAGCTTGGACAGGATTCATGCGGCTGCTAAGAGTATGATTCCAGCTGAGTTATCTGTTGATACATTAGCTATTGCGTTAGGAATGTCGACACGAAGTTTGCAGCGAGAAGTGAAATCTATGGGTCTTTGTGTTAAAGATATCATTAAAGAAGTGAAAGCAAATAGATTAAAATTAGTATTAAAGAAGAACCAAGATAATATAAAAGTTACTGCATATGAGTGTGGTTTTAAAAGCTTGGCAATATTTAGTCGTCACTTTTCTAATAATGTCGGATGTTGCCCTTCTGAATATGTCAGTCGAATTAACGATAAATAAGTTTATTTTTTGTAAATAAATAAATGTATCAAATGTTACATTTGATAATAGTTATCATTTACGGCCCTTTGTTAGTATATTTTTTATTTTAAAAAACACCAAATAAATAAAGATAATCAGGATACCTCTTTATGGGTATAAATTAATTTTTATTTATTAACTTCCTCGTTTTAAATTTTCATTAACTATAATAACTCATTGTTTTTTATAACCCTGCTAAAAGTAAGTCTACTAGTGTTAAATTAAAATTTGATACGAACCTGTATTGTGATTGTTCTGTTTTAAGAATTTAGTCCATTGTGTCGCTTTGCTAATGCCTAAAAAACCGAGCTAAGTTACCGTTAAACTGAGCTGTCATCCTATTTAGGTTGAAAATACCCTGTAAAAATTCACTTTCTCAATAAACGTTTTAAGCAGGTTATGCTATCTTTGGGCGATATTTGTTATTCAACGCCGAATAAGACCTTTTATGCTAAGTATTGCTCAGATTATCGCTCAGGAATTGAATGTCCGTGAGCAACAAGTTTCAGATACCATTGCGTTACTTGATGATGGCTCCACCGTCCCGTTTGTTGCTCGATACCGTAAAGAAGCGACAGGGGGATTAGATGATGCTCAGTTAAGAACACTCGATAGTCGTTTAGGCTACTTACGTGAACTGGCAGAAAGAAGGCAAGTGATTCTTTCTAGCATTGAAACCCAAGGTAAGCTTACGCCTGCTTTGCAACAAGCGATCAATACTGCTGACAGTAAAACGCGTCTTGAAGATCTCTACCTATCTTACAAACCTAAGCGACGCACTAAAGGCCAGATTGCTATCGAAGCAGGTTTGCTACCGCTAGCTGATTTTTTATTGACGAATCGCCAAGCGGATTTAGAAAGCAAAGCCGCTGAGTTTGTGAATGCAGAGGCTGGCTTTGGGGATACCAAAGCCGTATTAGATGGTGCTCGATTTATATTAATGGAGCGCTTTGCTGAAGATGCAGACTTACTGCAAAAAATTCGTAAACACCTTAGTCAACAAGCCGTGCTTGAAAGTCGCATGGTTAAAGGTAAAGAAAAAGAAGGTGCCAAATTCCGTGACTATTTTGAGCATACTGAAGCCATAACTAAGGTGCCATCACATCGCGCATTAGCGATGCTGAGAGGGCGCAATGAGGGCGTGCTGAGTCTGTCGATGAATGCAGACCCTAAAGCAGAAGTGGCACAAAGCAGTTATTGCGTGGTTATCATTGCTGATCATTTCAATTTGAAGTTATCTGATTCGAGTGTCGATCAATGGCTTAAAACAGTGGTGACAGCCACTTGGCGAATTAAAATTGCTTTGCAAATGGAAACCGAGTTCATTAGCCAAATGCGTGAACGTGCTGAAGCGGAAGCGATTAATGTATTTGCTCGTAACTTGGGTGATTTATTGATGGCTGCACCTGCTGGAGCCAAAGCCACAATGGGTCTCGACCCTGGACTTCGTACTGGTGTTAAAGTAGCGATTGTTGATAACACTGGTAAATTTGTCGCACACACGACGATATTCCCTCATGCTCCACAAAATGTCTGGGATAAGTCTATCCGTACGCTGGCTAACTTAATAAAAATGCATAAAGTGGACATCATTGCTATTGGTAATGGTACAGCGTCACGTGAGACCGATAAACTTGCTGCTGAAGTGATTAGCTTTATGAAAGAAACACACCCGAGTTTAACCAAAGTGATGGTTAGCGAAGCGGGCGCTTCAGTCTATTCTGCTTCTGAATTAGCATCGGAAGAGTTTCCTAATCTTGATGTCTCGATTCGTGGCGCAGTTTCAATTGCTCGTCGTTTGCAAGATCCGCTAGCTGAGTTAGTTAAGATTGAGCCTAAATCTATTGGTGTAGGTCAATATCAGCACGATGTGAGCCAAAGCCAGCTATCAAGTTCACTTGAGGCCGTCGTAGAAGACTGTGTAAATGGTGTTGGTGTCGACTTGAACATGGCGTCTGCGCCATTACTGACTCAAGTGGCAGGTTTGAATAAAACCTTGGCTAAAAATGTGGTCAGTTACCGCGATGAGAACGGTCAGTTTGAGTCGCGTAAACAGTTGCTAAAAGTGGCTCGTTTAGGCCCTAAAGCTTATGAACAAGCAGCCGGTTTCTTACGCATTCGTCATGCAAAAAATCCATTAGATGGCTCAGCAGTTCACCCTGAAGCCTATAAGTTAGTGGAAACCATTGCTAAAGCTAAACAGCAGACGGTTGAACAGCTAATGGGTAACAGTGAATTATTAGCGCAGCTTAATGCCGCTGAATTTGTCACTGAGGAATTTGGTTTACCGACCATTACCGACATTTTAGCCGAGCTTGATAAACCTGGACGGGACCCTCGTGGTGAGTTCAAGACAGCGAGCTTTAAAGAAGGGGTTGAAGAGCTAAAAGATCTTAAACTCGAAATGATCCTCGAAGGGGTTGTGACCAATGTGACCAACTTCGGTGCTTTCGTGGATGTTGGGGTTCATCAAGACGGTTTAGTGCATATCTCTTCATTGACAGACAAGTTTGTCAGCGATCCACACACGATTGTGAAAGCGGGTGATGTGGTTAAAGTTAAGGTCATGGAAGTGGATGTTGAACGTCGCCGTATTGCGTTAAGTATGCGATTAGACGAGCCATTACAAGCAGCGAATAAATCTAAACCTCAGTCTAACGCTAAGACGGGTTCAGGTCATAAGCCAAGTGGCGCTAAACATGCTGCAAACAAGCATAATGGCGGTCAGCGTAAACAAAATAAAGCGCCTGCCAATGCGGCAATGGGTAATGCATTTGCTGATGCCTTTGCTAAGCTAAAAAAGTAAATTAGCTGATGTATTAACGATTTAAAATCAATGATTAAGCCCTTAGCTTTAGGTTAAGGGCTTTTTTTATGGAAGGTAACCTGAGCAGGCTTCATCAAAATGAGTGTATGGCGATAACAAGTAGTTAGCTTGTTGCATTTCAGCTAGAAGCTTGGGATCCATTAACGGGTTTTCGATACTGAATATGCGTCGTTCACTGAGCTTTGATGAGATCAACTCTTGGCAGTACTGGCGGTAAAATGTGTTATCGAATTGGCCGTTTGCCATAATACGTTTAATGCCGACCTCGATTCGCTTAGCCAGTTGTGGTTCATCGGGTGAAACATAAAAGAAGGTCGCTAACGGAATATGTAGCAGCACATTTTCATCTAGCACTAAATCTGCAAATTTAACTTTAAATGAACTTAACTCGGCTGGCGCTTCATTAACTCCACGGCCAAAACTTTCAAAGCGGCCTTTGTCTAGCATATGAAATAAACCGTCGTAACTTGAACCGACAACCACGTCAAACCCAGCCTTTTCAAATGCCAGTCTTGTTGACCAATGTATGCCGCTGCCTGTTGGGATTTGTTTGAGTTGTTCAATGGTTTTGATCTTGGAAAATTGGGCTTGAGTTTGTTTTTTGATAATGAAAACTCTAAAACCCTGGATACCTTTACGAATAGGCACTCTTATCGGAATCAGCTTTTCATTCCAAGCGGGTTTTATGGCTTCTGCAATGACGTTAATGAGCTCGCCATCGACCATTTCTGTCAAAATCCGATCACGGGTCATAAAGATTGGAGAGTGGGTGATTTCCCATTCGCCAAAATCATCTTCGGTGTTTTCAAGTATCAGCTGCATTAACTCATAGCTGTAATGGTAACGCATATCATTGGCAGAGGCTGGCTGATTGAGAATGATAATATCTTTGGCAACGGCAAAGGGAGCTATTGTGAAATAGCTAAATAGGTAAGTAACAACAATGACGAGTATGTACTTAAATAATGACAAAAGAGTGCCTTAACTGAGTCCTTCAGAATATTAGCTTATTCAATATAATTAAATAGTTACCAATACTCAATATTTACAAGATACAAAAGCAAAATTTGCTTGATAACGATCAATATTTCATGGCGCTACCAGGTCATGTTGTTGCGTTTAAGCTAAGGTAAGTAAAGCAAGATTTAGACTAAGGCAAAGAGTTGGCTTTGCTCTGCAGGTGTTGTTTGCTGCTGATAAAACTGACCGACTCGTTCACCTAGTTGCTCATAAAATGCTTGCTCTTGTTCTTGGCTAGCATCATGAAGCAACAAGCTTTGAATCGCTCGACTATTATTCTTGTCGCTGATTTTATCTGTTTCAACATTCGGGTTATTTGGGTTTTTTTGCTGAATATCACGACGTTGAATCGTTGGGTTACTATTGGCTGCCACTCGTAATAGTTGTGGAAAAATACCTTTAGGTCCCAAGGTTTGTTGCTGTGTTTGCTGTTGCTCGGCAGATTGTTTTTGCTGCTGTTTTTGATCGAGTAATTCGTGGCGAGTTAACCGTTCATTTTGCTGATTATAAGCCCGCTCTTGGAAGGCTTTAGACAACTCTTGTGGTGGCAGAATAGGCTTGGCTTGCTGATTATCCGCGCGCGCAAGATCCGTCGCAACATTACTTGTTGCTATCGGTACTTGGGGATAATTAGTGACAACCAGCATAAAACTCACTTAGATATTGAATAATAACGTACAAATTATAGTCAATATTAAAGTGGTTTTATAGCGCTAGTCTGTATATTTATTGATCCAAGTACATAATTCGTTCAAAAAATCATCTGTATGTGAAATGAACGGCGCATGGGATGCTTTATTGTGAATAACGTCTTTTATACTTGTTGCTTGCGGCAAAATAGAGATGATCTTTTTTGGAACTAAACTGTCACATTTGCCCCAAATTCGTAACCATGGCTGCTGAACATGATGTAACTGCGAACGCAAATCTACGGTACGAAGCATCCCTAAACCTTGATCAAGTACTGGCTGACTGGGTAAGGGTTTTGCTAATACCAGTTTCTTTATCATGCCAATGTCATCTTTGGCTGAATCACTTCCCATGGCTTGAATCGCTAAAAAGCGCTCCACGGTTTTCGCTAAGTTTATGCTGAGTTGCTCCGAAAATTGTGCCAACACCTTAGGGGCAATACCTGGCCAGCTTTGCTCATCGTTACTTGGTTGCTGCGCCATAAAGCAAGGTGATGACGCAACTGTGATTAAGGCTTTAACTGAGTGAGGGTGATTAATTGTAACCTGAGTGGCTACCAGCCCACCCAGTGACCAACCTAACCAAATTGCCTGCTGCGGTAATTGGTGAGCAAGTTGTTCAGCCCATGCGTTGATATCGCCTTCGTTGGCTTCACTATCGCCAAAGCCCGGCAGGTCGACAAAATGCACTCTATACTGTTCCAAAGCCGTTGCTAAAGGATGAAATACGGCAGAGTTAACTCCCCAGCCATGAAGCAGTATTAGATCTTGGCCTTCACCAACAGTGTGAACGTGTAGCTTAGAAAAAGTGGGCTGCAAAGGTTACCTCAAATCATCACGATACAGACAAGTAAGTGCCATACAGGATAAGGATATTATATGGATTGGCAACTCCCACAAGCCTATAGTCATCGTTTAACGTCGTTTTCCCATTGGCTTCGACGTCATTTACCAAATCGATGTCTATTATGCCGCCAAGACATACGTCAGTTTGATTCTGGGAAACCTCAAACGGGCATTTGTCACCACTGTTTAGTTGCTGGGCTATATCAGCACGAAGTGTGTTTAGGTTGTGGTAAGCGTATGGAGCAACTTCAAGCCTATTGTGGTCACTGTTTGCGACACAAACCTATGATGGTCATCGCACCTTGTAGTTATCATCAAAGTCTTGGCGAGTTAGTTTCAGGAATAAAATACCAACAGCAATGTGCGCCTCTTACTGCGTTAGTGAATGTGCTGGCGGTTCGGGTTATGGATCTGGTTGCCAGAGGAGTGATTACATTGCCCCAAGTGATCGTGCCTGTGCCATTACATAAGAACCGTTTACTGCAACGTGGCTTCAATCAGTCGTGGCTAATTGCAGATGAATTAAGCCGTCAATTGGGGATCCCTATGGACGACGGTTTGTTAGTGCGAAGCATCGATACCCAAGCTCAGGCAGGGCTAGATGGGCAAGCTAGGCGACGCAATTGCGCCGATGCTTTTAATACAACAAAAGCCATACCTTATCAGCGGGTGGCATTAATTGATGATGTGGTAACGACAGGGACGACAGTCAATGAAATTGGCAAGCTATTTGCGGCAGATTATGTTCATGTTCAAGCATGGTGTTTAGCACGAGCTGAAGCGCCAGGCCTGCTGTAATGTAGATAGGTAAGTCACTGATTTAAATTGAGCATTATAAATGTATGTCGCTTCAATGGTGGAGTTGTCAAATACTGATAATAAAAGTATCTTACAGCCTTATTCACTATAAGCCTTTTATACGAAACATATCGTCGAAACATGGAAGTTACTGATACAAATGGAAATTAAACAGAAAAAATTATCAAATCAGCACACATTTACCTTCAATGAACATAGCCTAAATTTTGCTTTTAAAAATAAATCGGGCGCAGAAGATGTGGATGTCGAATATGGGACTTTTCCTGATAAATCATCTTTACTCATTGAGCAAAATGACTGGCTAAGAAACGTGGGTGTGCTGTGGGTTTTATTGGGGGTATTTAATATTGGCCGTGCGGTATTCAATGATAATCCTCTTACCGGTACTGGTTTATGGCTTTTTCTAGGCATTATTTGCTTAATTTGGTTTGCAGTGACTAAGGTCAGGTATTCGGTATTTAAAACTGAAACCAGCAATATATTTGTGATTCAAAATGGGCAGCATGATCACATCATTGATGAAATTTCAAAACGAAAAAAAGCACAACTACTGCAGTGGTATGGTGATATTAATGCTGATAATGACCCTGAAAGCGAAATAAATAAATTTAGATGGTTAGCAGAGCAAAATGTGATCACCAAAGAGCAAGCAGAAGAAAAAATAGCCCAAGTTGAGTTTGCGCATAAAGATCCTGACTTACAGCATAAACTCAATTAGCTTATATTTTGATATTAAAAAAGAGCGACTTGCGCTCTTTTTTATTTGTAGATTATGCCCTGAAGGCTCAGATAAAATTACATCGCTGATGGCACAAAATACAGGGCATTGGCATACACTTTCTCTGTGCCTAGCCAGATGTTTCTGAACAATAAATTATCCGTTAAGGCAACCACTTCACCTTTACCTTTCTTTTCGACAATCATAGCCGGCGTGTTGGCAAAAGAGCGTTGATATTCTTTTGCTAGAAAGCCACTGACCAGTAGTTCATTATCGTATTCTGCCGCCACAATAAATGGTGTGGACGTTGGGCCAAAGCTGATTTCGCGATTTTTCATCACATGTAATGGGTTTGGTAAGCCAAAGGTGATGGGGTGAGTTTGGTCTAACGTTAACGACACAATAGCGCCACCAATTGACTGACGAGCATCTAATTTTGACTTGTCGCCAAACTTAAGTCCTGAAGTACTAAATAGATTATTGAGCTCACGCTTAGATTTAGGCTCTGACTTTAAAATATTGCGCTTTTTAAGCCAAACTAAGGCACGTTTTTGCGCCACAATAGTCCCCCCATCCGAAACGTATTTTCCTAGCTGTCTCGATGTTGCATCACTAATGACATGATAAGGTCCATCAGCCATAAATATATGGCTATAAGCGGACAAATCGATTGAAGTCAGTCGTTCACTGTTCACCATAGTGACAGAGATGCCTAAGGTCTTATCAAGGTAGTACCAAAGCTGGCCTGTTTCTGAAGCATTGGTATCGGAGCCGGTGACCAATAATGGTGTGACGGGCTGAACTTTAATAAAGTCATCGCTACCTAAATCCATACCTGCAGCAGTATGCGATGAACTGGCAGCCACAATATTGACTTGATATTGAGCGGCAAGCTCACTAACAATTTGTCGGACTTGCTCTTCTGATACAGGTTGCTTTAATGGAATTTGTAAGCTTCCCGCGACAAATTCAACGGGCAAGTTTTTACTGTTAGCTGCACTGAGACTAAATGGCTTGAGGGCATATTTTACTAATACTCCTTGGTGCAATAATTGCTGTAAAAAAGGGGCTGCAGCTGCTTGTTGCCAATCTATAATAAGAGCAACCGCCTCATCAGGGAACACGGTTTTTGTGGTGTTAGCACTTAGTGTTAGTGCTTTCGCTACCGGTTTATCTGCAAGGAATTTAATACTCGGCTTAGCACCTTCAATCAATGTTAACCCCAGTGCCGACTCAAAGTTCCATGTGGAAATATCGTAAAAGGTTTCATCCTTAAACTCGGTCCGCTTATCAAATAAGGCTTCAACTAAGTCGTGCTGTGGCTGACTTTTGGGAATAAAGATACTGTCTTGCTCCGAGAAGATAATGTCGTCATCTTCTATTGGTTTAGCAAGGTATTTAAAGCTGATTTTATGCTGATTTAGGATATCTGTTAGCTGTGATATATGAGCTGCGCCGCCATGAGCTTTAATCAATCTCCCCGTTTGCTTGCCATCTCGTGTGCGCTTAGCATTGCTTGAGAAAAAGTCTGTTTGATACTTCATCAGCTTCTCGCGCAAGTTATGCGCGCCTTGCAAACTCGAAATTGAAGTAGCGAACTGGTTATCAATGCTATTTGCTAGCGTCACCACACCATTTGGCGATGCTTGGGCTTGTCCACGAGAGCTGGCTTGTTCAAATAAAATGCCTACTGCGCCATTAATATCAGGATAGGTTGAGCCTTTGCCATAGAAAAAATCATCAAACATTTGTTCACTAAAATACACCTGCTTCACCTGATCTAATGCTTGGCGATGAAATGCTGCCAGTTCATTTGATAATTGCTGGTTGGCTTTACTGGTAAGCGGGTTAACCCTATCAGGCACTCCGGGCTGAAAAAAGTAAGACTGTTGATGCCACATTTCGTGGAAGTCACCGACATAATGCGGTTGCCACTTGTGAAAGAAGGCAACTCGGCCTTGAGACGCTGGATGACGTAGAAACAACCAATCACGGTTTAAATCCGCTAAGTAATGGTTAAAGCGGCCACCAGGCCAATCTTGATTATGTTCTCGATGATTGTTATCGGTGACGACCACTTGGCCCTTGTTATTATTGGCCCAGTTTGAAAAGCGATCAAAGCCATCAGGATTTTGTGTTGGGGTAATTAGAATCACGGTATCTTCAAGCAAGTCTTTAACCCAAGGCGCATTGGCAGAAGCAAGGTAATGGCTTAATGCTATTGCCGCATGGGCACCACTGGCCTCGTCGCCATGAATTGAGTAGGCAAGCCAAACGACGAGAGGTTGAGTGTTACTGCGGCTATTTTGCATGGTGCCGAATTTGACATTACTGCGATAAGCTAAAATATCAGAAAGATTTTTTTGGTTGGTTTCAGAGGTAATTACCGCAGTGAGCTGATGACGTCTTTCTTGGCTATAACCTGCTGAGTCCAACGACACACGCTCGCTCTCAGTGGCCAGAATCTGCAAGTACTGATTAATTTGATCGTGTCTTAAATGCCATTCACCCAGCGGATAACCTAAGTATTCAGCTGGTAAGGTAATATCAGCGTTGATGTCTTCGCTGAGTAATCGTTGATTAATTCGTGTGTCTGCCGCGCTCGTCTGTGAAGATACGCTTAAAGAAACAAAAAGTGGCAAGCTTGCCATCACAGCAATGAGTAGACGAACAAGGTGGCTTGGTAAACTAATCATAGGAGAAACAACATCATAAAATAAAACAATGCAATTACCATAAAGTGATTAAGCTTAAATCTCCATTAAAAACCCGCTTAAATAGGATATTTTTTGTCACACTTGCGAGATGAGGGCTATAAAGCAGGAGCAAGTAGGAGTATCATAGCGCTAAATCTTAGTAAATCACTCAAGTACTATTTAGATGGTGCACCATGTTGTACGGGTACTGATTGAGCTAAGTAGCATTTTTTTAAGTTTTTCAACGGAGCAGTTATATGATCAACATTACTGATACGGCTCAGGCGCATTTTGTAAAATTACTGGCCGATCAACCTGAAGGCACTCATATCCGTGTGTTTGTCATCAGTCCAGGCACCGCTCAAGCTGAGTGCGGTGTATCTTATTGTCCGCCAGATGCTGTAGAAGCAGATGATACTGAGCTTCCTTTTAATGGATTCAGTGCCATGGTTGATGAAAAGAGTGCACCATTTTTAGAAGAAGCTAGCATTGATTTCGTGACCGATCAGCTGGGCTCGCAACTCACGCTAAAAGCCCCTAACGCTAAAATGCGTAAAGTGGCTGCAGATGCACCGCTAAAAGAGCGTATTGAGTATGTGATTCAATCAGAAATCAATCCACAGTTAGCCAGCCATGGTGGTAACATCATGCTAGTTGAAATCACTGAAGAAGGAACCGCTGTTCTTCAATTTGGTGGTGGCTGTAATGGTTGTTCTCAAGTCGATATCACCTTAAAAGATGGTATTGAAAAGCAGCTATTAGACATGTTCCCAGGTGAGCTAACAGGCGTTAAAGACGTGACTGATCACCAACATGGTGCTCACTCTTATCAATAAGCGTTAACGCAATATTGATACTAAAAACGCGGCAATATATGTCGCGTTTTTTTATGGCTTTTTCAAGCTGAATGCCATTGAATATAGCCAGTTATTTACCCTTCCTTATTCTTTACCTTGTTACACTTGTAATGCTTTTGTTTGATGTAATGGCTGATGAGTATTAAACTTGCGCTATACCTGAAAGTATTATTAAGGAGAAACAAATGGCGTTTTTTGTAAACACTCGTAATGTTTCTTCTGCTAAAGGCTTCACCATAATCGAACTGGTTATTGCTATTATTGTGTTGGCCATTTTAGCTGTTATCGCAGCGAGTCAGTTCATCGATGTGAAACGTGATGCTGAAATCAGCCGCGTAAAAGCAGTGGCGGCTTCGTTTGAGCAGTCAGTTACCTTTGCGCATACTCGCTGGCAAATTATTGGTGGAAGTGAACCAATGAATGATTTGCCTGATTTTGCTGATAACGATTTAGATATGAATGCCTTTGGCTATCCATTAGGCACAGGCAAAGGTAATCCAATGGGGAACCCAGTTAATATTGGCCAAGGTCAGGCTGGGTGTGTGGATTTGTGGAATGCATTGATAGAAGACCCACCTAGCGTTGCCATTAGAAATACATCTGATGATGTTGATTTTGAATCCTATCGCCACAGTGCAGATGGCGGTACTGGTGCGACGCAATGTACTTATGTATTAAGAACACTGGGAGATACCAGAGGACGAAATCGCGCAGAAATCAAGATTGTTTATGATTCGGTAGCAGGGACTGTCACTCCTTTCATTGAAGATTAACCCGTACTCCACAGGGAGAGTTAGGTGTCATTTCAACGTTTAATAAAACAAAACGGCTTACTGTTCCCAGTAAGCCGTTTTTTTGTTGTCATTTTAACGGTAACTAGCGTTTCTTTTTAAAGATTCGGCGGTAAAAAGTCACCGCGCTGAATATTAAGATTACTGTGCCAATCAATGCGATGACAGTGATAAATGCCACATACTTAAACGGCATATTCATTGCGTCATGCAAAGGTCTAACAAACGTAGCGATTTGGCCTGAAAGTGGTCTATCGCTGTGAAGCAGTGCCGACGTAATTGTGCCTTTATCATAGTTCATGTTGATACTATCAGCTTGACGTAACCAAACGTCATTATGGGTATTAAATCGATAGCTATAAATTGCGTCAACAGGCTTTTTCGGTGCCTCTGCCTTCGCTTTTGGATCCGGTCTAGGCTGACGTGGCTTGCTGATTGATACTAACTCAGAAGCTGGCCATACACTTTGTGCCGTTTGAATTTGGCTTTGCCAATCTTTTGCTTGGCTGATGGGGTATTGAATACTGCTATCTGGCGTTGTTTTAAGTGCGCCTGTCCACAGCCCTTTGTAGGTAATTAAAAAGCCAGTAATACACAGTAAAAACAAAGGAACTGAGATGAAAAGTCCTAGTTGAATGTGGCTTTTTACTAAGCTACTTGACTTAGTATTGCTTGGGATTGAATGCTTTAACCTGAATGTTTTGCGAACACGCCACCAAAGATAAATACCCACTAAGGTAATAACACCACCGATCATCGATGCCCATGCATTAAGGTATTTACCAAAATCACCTAATAAGAAGTTGCGGTGTAGCCAGAACATGGTGCTATAGAGTGGAATATCTCTCATTTTATAGGTTGATAGTTCATTTAAATCGTTATCAAAAGCAATGGAGTGGCCTCTTGCAGCGATTTCGACATACGGAGAGTATTCAGTTGGAAAGCGAACCGTGCTCATTTCAGGGTAACGTTCAAAAAGTGTTTCGGTAACGTGCGCTTTTTGCTCAGACGTTAACGGCACATATTGCTGCCCTTTGTCGTCCATTCTTTTAAGCATATCCATGCCGCCAAGATAAACACCTGTCGTTAACACAATCAGCATAGAAACACTGATAACGAAACCAACCCAGTTATGAAACCATTTTAAAGCAGGGACTACATTCATAGTGAAGTTCTCAAAGTACGTTATTAATGGCCAGTCAAAGATTGATAAGCCTGCTTCACTGTCAATAAATGACCGTCAAAGCAAAAAATTTTGGGAATGATAATTAATCTCATTTCTTTACACAATTAAAGAAATGTAAAGACGCAACTTAATCAGAAAGATTGCCAAACAGGTCACAGTTTTTAATGAATGTTAAAGATTGGGTATTTTAACAAGTGAATAACTATTCTCTATTTATTCACGTGTGTAGAAGGTGCTTATTTCAATTAAACCCTTTTCACATAAGAGATATGAGCTTATACACTTTGTTATCGTTGTGTTAATTGTTGATTTTAATCGATTGTTGGGTTTGTTTTGGGTTTCGGTGGTTTTGTGATGAAAAGTAAAATTTTTTATTCTGTTAACATTAAAAACAGTTAATACGCAATATTTATTCAACAACCGTAATGGGATTTGTTCTCATTAGTGCGGTTGTTCACAGTTCTTAACTCCATTCATAAATAAAACTTCACAAAACAAAGAACGCAAATGATAATCCATCTCATTAACGATAACTGCCAAATTAAGGGCTATTTTGTATGAGAATTTCACCAATTGCGTTCGCTGTTCTAGCAAGCTTAGCGTCAGCATCAGTTGCAGCAGAAGAAGCTGCGAATAACACTGAGTCAAGTCAGGGGTTTACCGCTGAAATTGAGCGCATTCAAGTCACTGGGATGAACTTCAACAACTACAAAGTGGGTTCTTCTTCTGGCGCAATGCGTGGCGATATCGACTTAATGGACACGCCGCAGTCTGTGAATGTGATCCCTGATTTTGTTACCGACGAGCAGTTAGCAAGAAACTTATCAGAAGTACTTGTTAACGATTCAAGTGTGACCGGTGGTAGTGAAAAGTGGAACCGCCAAGTATTCAATATTCGTGGTTTTGAATTAGATTCAGGTAGCGGCTTTTTAATTAATGGTCAGCAACAATGGTCTCACTACGTACAGCCAATTGAAACGCTACAACAAGTTGAAGTGTTGAAAGGTCCATCAAGTATGTTATACGGTCAGTCAGGTCCTGGTGGCTTGATTAACATGGTCACTAAAAAGCCAACTTATGACACGCTATTTGATGTCGCATTTGATACCGATGCTCACGGTTCTACTCGTTTTCAGTTAGATGCAGGCGGCGCGTTAAACGATGCAGAATCTATTCGCTACCGCACTGTGTTAGTGAAGCAAGATACGAAATACTGGCGTGAATACCAAGACGGTAACGGTGAGCAAGAACAAGAACGTGACCGCTTTTTAGGTTACATCAACCTTGAATTTGACTTACACGATGACGTGATGCTGTCGGTTAAATATGACTACACCGATGACAAAACAGGTATCGATAGAGGTGGTTGGTTAGACGACAATGGTGACTTAGTTGGCGACCGTGAAGATATCTGGGATATGTCTTGGGCATTCACTGACAACAACGTAGAAAACTTAGGTGCTGATTTAACTTGGTATATTTCTGACGACTGGAAAATGACCACAGGTTATAACCACCAAACCTTTACTCGCCAACGTTTAGATTCGTCTCCTTCTATGGTGTCGGGTATGGATCCTGTGACCGAAGGTTACCAAATTAAAGCCTTTGACCGTTACGATGATTGGCAACACAAAACAGCTTATATGGATTTCACGGGTATCGTGAATGCCTTTGGCATGGAGCACCAATTATTAGTCGGTGCTAACATTCTTGATTATTACTACGGTCAGCTAAGAGACAGTGGCGATGCGCAAATTGTCATGCCTGGTCAAGATGTTCCAAGACCTGATCTTGATTACAACAATGACCCGACCAAGTCAGAATCTAGCTACAAGCATTATGGTTTCTATGTTCAAGATTTAATGACCATCAACGATGAGTGGCAAGTGCTTGCTGGCGTTCGTTATGATGAACAAAAGAAAGATGGTGAAGGTGAGAACAGTTATGCCGTATCACCTAAGTTTGGTGTGATTTACTCACCATCTGAGAATGGCAGTATTTATGTTAACTACTCAAAGAGCTTCAACCCTCAATCAATCGTGAGTAGTGATAACGATGTCAATGAAGGCATGAACTTAGAGCCTGAGTACGGTGAGCAATATGAAATCGGTACTAAGTGGGAACTGTTTGATGGTGGCTTATTGCTAACGGGTGCGGTGTTCGATACCACTGTGACAAACGTGACTGTGCAAGAGCAACTTGAACAACCCATTGGCGATAAAGAATACATCACAACTCAAAGTGGTAAGCAGCAACACCGTGGTTTCGAAATGGGTGCACAAGGTCAAGTTAGCGACAATGTGTTCATAACGAGCTCAATGATGTACTTAGATGCGCAATACATTACTAGCGCAGAAGATACTGCACAGCTTGATGGTAAAACACCTGTTGATGCACCTGAGTGGTCAGCTAATATTTGGACACGTTACGAAGTCACTGAAGATTTAGCGTTTAACATTGGTGCAATTTATGTGGGTGAGCGTTTTGCTAATACACAAAACACCATTGTTAAAGATGACTATGTTCGTTTTGATTTTGGTGCAGCATATACATTTGCCGTGCAAAACACTGATATGAGTGTTCGTTTTAACGTTAAAAACCTATTTGATACTGACTACTTAGGTGGCGGTACTAACACTGACGTCACTGTGGGTGAAGGTAGAAACTTTAGCTTAGCGTTTGAAGCAAAGTTCTAAGATAAGTGTAAAACAGCCTTTCAGGTAAACCGTGTTTTAGTGAAAAGCCCTAACGTCAGCGATGATGTTAGGGCTTTTTTTATTTAGATAAATACTGCAAAGCAAGAATGAGGGCTAAGCTCACTTTATAGGTTGGTAGCAAGGAATTTCTCAATCGCTTTGAAAGTCATTAAACGATGTTGATTATTGCTTAGGTAGTGATTGCCATTTTCAATTTCAACATATTCAACCGGTTTATCTAATGCGTCTAACTTGCGATACATATCTCGGCTTTGACTGACTTGAACCACTTTATCGTTGTCGCCGTGGATCAATAAAATAGGCACATTAATTTTGTCAGCATGGCGAATAGGTGAGTATTCATAAAGTTCATCATAATCATCACCAAGGGTTTTCTTAGTTAATTCATGGGTCGTATAAAAACGCGATAGTTTTACTAAATCCTCTACATCAGCGACACCAGCAAAACTGATGACACACTGATAAAGCCCTGGGTTCATGGCTGCGCCCATCATGGCAGCATAACCGCCGTAACTGCCACCAACAATACAAATTTTGTCAGGGTCTGCGATACCTTGGTTGATTAAATAGCGTGTGCCTTGATCAACATCGCCCTGCATGGCCTTACCCCAACCTTGCATACCCGCCTTCTTGAATTCATAGCCCAAGCCTGTAGACCCCCTGAAGTTCATTTGCAATACCGCGTAGCCTCGGTTGGCAAAAAACTGAGTCCAATAATCAAAACTGTCAGAGACATAACTATGAGGACCACCATGTGGAAATATGATCGTAGGCAGTTTTTTGGCTTCAATGCCCTTCGGCAGGGTGAGATAAGCTGGAATTTCTAAACCATCTTTCGATTCATAGCTGATTTGTTGTGGCTCAACTAATAGCGCGGGTGTTAATTGAGAATATTTAGCTGCAATCACTTCCAGTCGGTTGGCATCACGATCGCCATACAAAAACAATCCGGGTTGAGTGGGGCTGGTGGCATACACCATATAGCGGCGTTCATTTTTACTGAATTGAGTGAGGTAGTTTTGGGTATCGGGTAACGCCGCTTTTAAGCGCTTGTTCAGCTTTTGATAGTTTTTATCCCAAAAATGATATTCATTGTCAGTGCCGGTCGCAATGCCAATGGCTTGACGAGTTATTTTCGAATGGATAAGTCTGGCATTCACATCAGCATTATCTTGTTTATACACTAATTTTTTCGTTAATTTAGGGTCAGTTAAATCCACTTTGAAAACGGCATAAAAGTCTTCATGGTAAGCTTTTACATAAAGCGTGTTGGGGTTGACATCAAACCCCAGTGGAATAACGGTTTCTTCAGAATAAGCTTCACTTTTCCACAACAGTCGTAAGTCGCCATTGGCTTCGCTTTGCTCATAAATTCGGTACTCGGTGGTATCCCGATCTTGATAAGTGGCAATGCGTACCCGATGCTGTTGATCCGTCATCCAATCAATAACGTGTTCTCGATAATATTGTTCAGTGGTAAAGCTGCCGTTATATAAATTGACTTTGATGACTGTTGGTTCGCTGACTCGTTTACTGAAACCCGATACAGATAAAAGAATATGTTCAGGATCTTTAGGCAATAAATCAATAACGTCGCCTTGATATTGTGGGATAGAGTCGAATCGTTTTAACGCTTTTTTAGTTAACACACTGCCAGCTTCACCCGTGCTCAAATTGTATTTAATGAGTAGGCTCTCATTGGCATTTTTACCAAAACGCTTAGATGGCATGAGTGCGGTTATCAGCAGTATTTCATCACTCGCCCAAGTTAGATTAGTGATCATGAACTTTTCGTGATCGTTTTTCATTGGGATATGGAATTGACCTGTTTCAGTATTAAATAAGGCCACAATTTTATGTGGTACTTCTGCAGTATCGTCTAAAAGAAGTGAAGCAATATGCTTACCGTTGGGGGACAGTCGTACATGACTTACATCAGGAATACTGGCAAAAGCCTCAACAGGTAATTGGGTGACTTTTGATGTTTGCGCAGGGGCTGAAAAAGGCGTATTGGTGATACATAACAACAGTATCAACATAAAAATCCGTTTCATTTAAAGCTCTCTTTGGTATTGCCCACCCTCAATGTGAGGGTGGGGTTAAGTTGGTTAAAGCAAGTTTTTTTGTAGGAAGGCTTCGATTGCCATAAAGGTGTTAATGCGGTGCTTGTTATTACTTAAATAATGATCACCATTTTCAAGTTCGATATATTCAACTGGCTTGTTAAGGTCTTCGAGTTCATCAAACATATCTTCACTGTGTTGTACCCGTACCACCCGATCTTTATCGCCATGGATAAGTAACACTGGCACATTAATATCTTTGGCTTTACTCAGAGGGGAGCGCTCATATAGGGCATCATAATCATCGCCGATTTGTTTTTTGACGATTTCAAAGTTGGTGTAACGTCTTGACGACTTCACTAAATATTCGATGTCAGTGACACCGGCAACACTGACAGCACATTGATAAAGATCTTGAGTGGTAGCAACGCCCATTAGTGCGGCATAACCACCATAACTTGCGCCCACAATGCAGATTTTATTGGGGTCTGCAGTGCCACGTTCAATTAACCATCGCGTGCCATCTTCAACATCATTTTGCATATCGAGCCCCCAGTTTTTAAGGCCCGCTTTCATGAAGTCATAACCATAACCCGCAGAGCCCCTGAAATTCATTCTTAACACCGCATAACCTCGGTTGGCGAAGAACTGGGTCCAATAATCAAAACTGTTTGAGTCATAACTAATTGGGCCACCATGGGGGAAAATAATGGTCGGTAAGTTTTTAGCTTCTTGGCCTTTGGGGGTGGTTAGAAACGCTTGGATGTCTAAACCATCACGGGCTTGATACGTCAGAGTTTCGGTATCGGCTAACACATCAGGTGACAATTGTTTGTAGCGATAAGCAATAGGTAAGAGTTGGCCAGCATCTCGGTCGCCAAAAAAGTAGATCCCTGCCTCTTTCGCGTTGGTTGAATAAACGATATAACGGCGCTCATTTTCACTAAATTGAGTGATATAGTTGCGGTAATCTGGCAACGCTTTGTTCAAGCCGTTGGCAAGGCCAATGTATTCTTTATCCCAAAACGTGTATTCAGACTCATCGCCATCATCAATGCCGATCACTTTCTTTTTTAATTTTGAATAAATTAGCGAACCACTGACGTCACTAAACTCTTTGCTGAAAACTAATTCTTTAGTGAGCTTAGGATCTTGTAAGTTAACTTTAAAAATAGCCTCATAGCCTTCATGGTAGGCTTGTACATAAAGTATGTCTTTATCTTCTGCAAAGCCCATTGGCCATACTTGGTCTTCTTCAAATGCTTCGAACTCCCAAAGGAGCCTGCGGTCTTTATGGGCATCAGCTTGCTCATAAATTCGATACTGGGTGTCTTTACGATAAATACCAATTCGAATTCTATTTTGTCGGTCTGTTACCCAATCGGTAATATTACTTTCAGCAGGTTGTTTGAAGCGAACGTTGCCATTATTTAAATTCACCTGAATGACGGATTCATATTGAGGTTTGTTGCCTAAACCATTGCTACCAAGCAATATATGTTTTTCATCATTAGGCAGATAATCAATAATGTTGGATTGAATTTGCGGCATCCACTTAAACTTTTTAAGACCCAAACGGCTGAGTAAGTTCGAGGTTTTTTTCTTGCTCAGAGAATACTTAATAATCCGTGTTTCTGTGGTGGGAGTACCATAACGAACAGCAGGAAATTTTGCTTTAACAAGTAACAGGTCATCACTTGCCCAACTCATCGACAATATGACAAATTTTTCATTATCTGTTTGGATAGGGAGAAGTGACTCACGGGTATCAATATCCAAGATATTAACTATGGTGCCTTGTTGCTCGTCGGTATTAAGCCTCACTAATGAAGCAATGTATTTACCATTGGGTGACATGGTCACATGGCTAACATCAGGAATGCTGGCAAAAGCTTCTAGGGGCAGCTGTTGATTTTTAGCAACAACTGAATTAGCCAACAGCATCACTGATGCTGAAAGCAAGATTAAAATCCGTTTCATTTACACTATCCGTATTGGCTCTTTTGTTAACTTAATGTTATCAGTAACGGGTTAGAGATTGATAGACTATGGTTCTTTAAACTACTGAAAACCATATATTTGTCTAAAAGTTTTACTAAAACGGTAATGTATCGCTAAAGATAGGCTTCGACACAGCATAAATGCACTCATTGCTGCCCATAAACCGTGATTGCCAAAGTTTTGCAGTACATACCAGCAAGGGAAAAACACGCCAAAGGTGGCAATCATCATACTGTTTCTCATCACTTGCCCTTGCGCTGCCCCGATATACACGCCGTCAAAAAGATACGATCCAAATGCAAGCAGGGGCATAAACACCAGCCAAATTAAATAAATGTTAGCTTGCTGCTGTACGACCTCAATGCTGGTAAGCATAGTGATAATCGCATCACCCCCCAGATAAAATAATACACAAAAGCCCAATGAGAATAGTAACGACCAATAGCCCGCTAATGTCACTGAGTCATGCAATAGCGCTAAATCTTGTTGACCTATAGCGCGTCCGACTTCGGCTTCGGCATAATAAGCAATACCATCCAAAGCGTAAGAGATAAGCATCAACAAGTTAAGTAAAACCGCATTCGCAGCAATGATGTCATCACCTAACCCAGCACCATAAAAGGTCATAAAGGTAAAACTGGCTTGTAAGCATAGGCTGCGAATAAAAATATCACGGTTGAGTTTTAATAAGCGTGAATAACCTTTTAGGCTTAAATGAACTAAAAGCTGACGGAAGTGAAAATCGTGTTGTTGGTATAGCGCGCGCTTGGCGATAGTCGCTGCAACTAAAAACGCACAAATATCGGCAATCACAGAAGCAAGAGCCGCCCCTTTGACGTTCCATTCAAAACCAATGACGAACAATACATCAAGGATAATATTCACTATGTTGGCAATGATTAACTGCCACATTGCCGCTTTGGGTGCTTGCCTGCCAAGTAACCAACCCAATAACACTAAATTTATTAATGCGAAGGGAATCGACCAAATTCGGATGTTAACGTACTCGCGACAAAAGTGTTGTACCTGTTCACTGGCTTGACTTAATGACAGCGCAAAATCGATTATCGGTTGCTGTAATAAAATCGCTGTAAAACCAAACATCAATGCCAGGCTGCAACCTTGAACCAGCAATTTTTGCTGAGTTACGTTATCATTAGCACCATAAGCTTGGGCAACAAGACCAGTGGTCGACATACGTAAAAAGCCCAACAGCCAGACAATTAAGGTAATTATTGTACTGCCTAGTGCCACACCGCCTAAGTAATAGGCTTCACTTAAATGACCAATAACAGCGGTATCGACTAAACCTAATAGTGGGATAGTGATATTGGATAAAATCATCGGCAAAGCTAATGCAAATAGCTGACGGTTTTTTTGGCTGTTAAATAGTAATACTTTTAAGGACATAGGAATCTTATGTTAAAACAAAGTCTGTTGGGATTAATTTGGCTTTTTTCTGTTAATGCGCATGCCGTGGTCATTTTGCAATACCACCACGTATCAGAAACAACGCCAGCAATTACCAGTGTGACGCCTGCTCAATTTGAAGAGCAGATGCAGTATCTTGCTGATAACGAGTTTACCATCATTAGCTTACAAGAAGCGGTTGATGCCATAAAACAAAACAAGCCAATCGCGGATAAAAGCATTGTCATTACTTTTGACGATGGCTATGACAGCATTGCAAAAGCGGCTGCTCCTGTGCTGAAAAAGCATCACTTTTCTTACACTTTGTTTGTGTCGGTTGAACCGATTGAAAAAGGGTATGCAGGGATGATGAGCTGGGATGACATTAATCAACTTGCTAAAGATGGTGCGACGATTGCCAATCACAGTTGGGCGCATGAGCATTTGAATCGTAAGCTTGAAGGCGAAACTAAGCAGCAGTGGTTAACTCGTATTGAGAAAAATTTATTAGACACCGAAGCTGAAATTAAAAAGCACACAGGCCAAAGCGTGAGAATGCTGGCTTATCCATATGGTGAATATAATGCTGATGTTGAAAACATCCTCAAGCAGCATGATTTTATAGGATTAGGCCAGCAATCTGGTGCCGCAGGTAAATACTCTGCATTAACCGCATTACCTCGTTTTCCTGTGGCAGGCCCCTATGCAGACTTGGATAGTTTGAAAGTTAAATTTACCAGTTTGAACATGCCCGTTATCAAACAAAATATCAGCGATCCATTATTAACCGCAGGTAACTGGCGTCCAGAGCTGACTGTTGAACTGGATACTAGTGATATTTACCCACATCAAGTCATGTGCTTTGTTCAAGGGCAAGGGGCTAAAAAGCCAACGTGGATTTCTGAAACGGAATTTAGTATTCAAGCGCCAGCGAACTTACCTGCTGGGCGCAGCCGCTATAACTGCACAGCGCCGAGTAAAACCCAAAATGGCTACTATTGGTTTTCACAAGCGTGGGTGAGACCGAATAATGATGGAAGCTGGCCAAAAGAATAGTTTTTTGGTTTGATGTTTTGTTGATTTCCAAACTTCGTTTGGAATAGATCAAGGTCGTGGGTTTTCCACCCACACCCGACCAAAAGGGAGTGAACGGCAACTCCCTCTTGGAACACCCACCCGCTCCGGCGAAGTTTTAAAAAGCGAAAACTTCCAACGGAGGTTTCCATAGCTTTTGACTTCGTTTGTAGCCAGCTTCGGCAAGCTGTGAAAATCACTAACGTTTCCAATGGGGCGTCCCTTCCCCTCGAAAGCTAGCCAGACATCCATGTCTGGACTCACGTGATTTTCTTGCTTGCCTCAATTCAATTGAAGCATTCAAGCCTTTTAAGACTTTTATTCGTGCTTAACTAGGGCAAACGAATCTGCGGATACAACAGTTCCCCATTGAAACTTCTGAAATGCGTTAGCTATTTTTGAATAATCATGAGGCTTGCTCGCTTTTAAGAGCAATTTCGTAGAGGCGGCAAGGCTCTTATGAAAATCAGCGAAAAGGGAAATGCTGTTGTTTCCCTTTCGTCTGGTGTGGGCGAAGCGCCACGACCTTGAACCTAATTCAAATGAAGTTTGGAAATCAAAGTTGAATAAGTGGTATTAGGGTTTCATTAAGTATAGGTAAGTTCCAAATTCTTAAGCTTAAAAGATATCACTAGTATTTAGTTAACACTAGTGATATCGTGCCACTAGTATTAACTAAACACTAGTGGTTGTTACGTGAATGGAATTGACAAAAAAGATATCAAAGAGCATGAAGAAGCCGTTGATCTGTTGATTAAAAAGTTTAGTAAAGAACTCAACTCAGGCACTTCTGCACTTGTGCTGCTGAGTATATTGAACAACTCAGATAAACCACTTTATGGATATCAGATCTCCAAACTTTTAGGTCACTCTAATACAGACAAGCAAGGAGTGATCTATCCTGTGCTGCGGAATATGGAGGCTAAAGGCTTATTGGAAAGTCAGGTACTCCCTTCTGAAAGCGGACCTCCTAGGAAGTACTTCACTATCTCAATATTGGGCAAAAAAGTATTAGAAGAGTGGTTGCAGATTTGGCAACGCACTCAGCTTTTTGTAAATCAAATAATTACAGGCAAATCAAATGGAAACGATGAAGTCAAATAAAGCTATCGAAAAGGATATTCAACATTATTTACGTGAGTTAAGTGCCGCATTACACAATCAAGATTTATCATTAGTACAAGATGCTAAATTTGACGCGGAAAGTCACTTTCGTGCAGCACTATTAGAAACAAGTAATAAAGCCAATCCTATGCCGGATATCATCCAAGATTATGGTACTCCGCAAGTTATTGCTCAGCATTACTGTGACATGGAGTTAACTGTTGATTTAGCATTTCATGGTAGGAAAGAGTATCGATCAAAGGTTCAATCCGATTCAATTTTCTCGATATTAAAAGATACTGCGGCCTTTAAAGCGCTTATTTACTATTTTATTAGCTTCCCATTATCTATGGTCTATATAGCTTGGGTGTTATTGGTTGGGCTAAGTAGCGCCGTTGCATCCCTTGTATTGATTGGCATACCGTTATTTATTTTTTTCATCAACTCAATGCGATATTTCTCATTATTTGAAGGGCGATTAATTGAGCCGTTATTAGGTGAGCGCATGCCACATAGGCCTAAAATTCTGCATAACCTATCTCAGTTCAGGTCTCTAAAAGGAGTTATAGCTTTAATTAAAAATCGTGAGAATTGGACATCGATATTGTACCTATTGCTTCAGTTACCATTATCTTTACTGTATTTCACTATTTTCGTTTTACCAGCAGTATTTTCAATTTTGTTATTCTTATCGCCAGTTATTGACCCATTACTCAATACGATAAACCCTTCTTTGAGTATTGATATTAATTGGTACTGGCTCCCTATTTCCGCCCCTCTTAGTCTTATCGGTTTAATGCTGTCGTTACATGCAGCAAAAACTATCGGAAAACTGCATGCAAGATTTGCTAAGTCCATGCTGGTGACAATTTAACGAGAAAAGTTAAATTCTAGCTCTTAAATATGAGTATTTAACAATGAAAATATTGAAGACGTTTGGAAAAAGGTATCCTGTTAGTGCTTTTCTGATTCTTTGTTTTGGATTTACCTGGTCAATTTGGTTTACCGTTCCTTTCTTTGCAGGTTCTGATTGGTCGTTAGGGCGAATATATGTTGGTGCAGGTTTCGGGCCTGCATTAGCAGCCATTTTTATGAACCAGCTATGTGGCCATGGAGCTGACATTGGAAATAAAAAGTGGTGGTTATGCTTTAGTACTTTTTTCGCATTGTTGTTTGGATTGTATTTTTCAATACTGCTAACTGGTGATGGCATTACAGCTGAAAAATTTTCTCAGGCTAGACCAGCTGGAATTTCTGTTACAGGAATCCTAGGTGTAATAGTGTCTGCAGTAATTGGGAGCTTTGTAATCGCCTCTTTGGCTGTTAGTCGTTCAAAAGCATTAAGTTCAGTGAGCAAGTGGCATGTATCGATTAAGTGGTGGTTAATCGCTTTGTTGCTCCCTTCTGTATGGATGATGTTAGGTGTGTTAATGGCTAGCATGACTGGAGAAAAGATACAGGTAGAGGCAGTCGAGCATAATTTAGAGTTGCAGACTTGGGGGTTATACACCGCACGTTCAATTTTGCTCACATTTTTGGTGGTCGCTATTGGCGAAGAAGCAGGTTGGCGAGCGTGGATGTTACCGCGTTTACAGCAACGATTTAGTCCACTTCTCAGCTCGGTATTTATCGGTATTGCTTGGGGTTTATGGCATTTCCCATTATTCGTTATCGGGCAATATAGTGATCCGCCTGAAATGGTTTTTGCTAAAGCAGGCGCTTGTATAATGTTGGGTATTGTTTTTACATGGTTATATAACCGTACAGGGGGAAACCTATTGATGGTGGTTTTGCTTCATACCGCTATGAATAGTTCGCCAAGATTTGTACCTTTTTCTGAGCAAATGGGGGTATTTTTAATTTTATCTCTCATCTGCATGATTGTTTTCGACAAAATGTGGCGTAAAAGTAGGGTACAACTTTAGCTTATTATCCTAATGGCTTAATAGAATTTATTTAGCTGTGGATTGCGACAAACGACAATCAAAGGATTAAACCTTTAATTGCTATCTCATATATGAACCCAAAAAAGCCTCAATATTTTCATATTGAGGCTTTGTCATAATTCAATTTCTAATCAAAAAACACTATGCACTTTCAATAATCAATTTCAAATCAGCAACCAGTTCTTTATTCAAAATCTGTGGAATTTTCCCTGGTTGTTGTTTGGGTTTAAACACCGCAAACTTTTCCCCTTTAGGCGACACTAAAACATAGCTGGCACTGTGGTCTACCTGATAATCAGCGCCGTCACCCACCATGGCGTAGGCGAAGCCTAAATCACGGGTGAATGGGAATAGTTCTGTATGTGCTGCGGTTACCGCTTTAAAGTCTCGATTAAAAAAATTGATGTAATCTAAGCGCTTTGTTTGCGTGTCTCTGTCTGGATCAACTGATACAAACACCACCTGAATATCTTTTGATACCGATTGCAGTTCAGCATAAGCAGCATTGAGCTTATTTAACGTTGTCGGGCACACATCTGGGCACGAGGTAAAACCGACAAACAGTAAGCTCCACTTACCGAGTAATTGCTGATTGGTAAATTCATTGCCTAATTGATCATGCAGGGTAAAGGGGGCCAGTGGTCTTGGGTTATCAAAAAGATAACTACTTTGAAGGGCTAAGTCTGGCACCTGAGCCATCAAGGCCGTATTTGCTGATTGGCGAGGGAATAGCGCTGCAACCGCAACGCCTAAGCCCAACATGATGACGGCTAATAAAAGGATTTTTTTCAATCGGTCACTCCCCGTTTATTCATTGCAGCATTGGTTATTGCTATGTGCATAACTTAAGCCCATAACTTAGACCCATAGCTTAGACCCACAAGTAGTGATCAACTAATAACACTAAGAATAAAATCATTAAGTGGTAAATAGAGAACTTGAATACATCCATTGCCAGACCAGGTTTGTCATGGAACTTTAATTGCCAAGCTTTATAGATAAACCCACAACTTAATAAAGTTGAACCGACTAAATAAACAGGTCCACACATGCCAACCAACACAGGTAATAAACAAGCGATGGCCAGTAATAAGGTGTAGAGCAATATGCAAGTTTTAGTGAACTCTACACCATGGGTGACGGGCAACATCGGCACGTCGACTTTGGCGTATTCTTTTTTACGGTGAATCGCTAACGCCCAGAAGTGTGGTGGTGTCCAAGTGAAGATGATGATCACTAAAAGCAGGGCATTACCATGTAACTCGTTGGTGACCGCTGTCCAGCCTAGTAATGGTGGCATGGCGCCAGCTAATCCGCCAATGACGATATTTTGCGGTGTGGCACGCTTTAAATATGCGGTGTAGACCACTGCGTAACCGATTAAACTGGCGAACGTTAGCCATGCGGTTAGCGGGTTAACCAACGCATACAGAATAATGAACCCACCTAAGCCGATTGAAGTGGCGAAGGTCATGGCTTTGATTGCTGATACTTTGCCTTTAGGTAAAGGGCGGTTGTAGGTACGCGCCATTAAGCCATCAATACGGCGATCGATAAGGTGGTTATAGGCCGCTGCAGCACCTGCCATCATGGCGATGCCAATCATGCCAAAAATAAGCGGTTGAAGTGGAACAGCGCCGGGGAGCGCAAGACACATACCGACCAGCACTGTTAGCAGCATCAGTGCGACCACCTTGGGTTTGGTCATTTCAAAATAAGCACGCCACTGTAGTGGGCTAGAGCTAGTGTTGGTTTTCGTTGCGCTTGCGGACAGTGAAAGTGATTTAGCCATAATAGAATCCTTGCTTAAGCTTTACGCCACAGCGCATAGTTAATGAAAATAACGGTTAGCAGTAATAATGCTGCGCCGCCATTATGTGAAACCGCAATACCAAGCGGCAGGTGCATAACAATATTGCTAATGCCTAATCCCACTTGGATTACGACGAGTGCGAACAACAACCAAGCACTTTTACGCATCACTGATGACTGTGCTTTTAGTAATTTAAAGGCCAGCCAACATAAACAAGCGGCAGTGATAATGCCCCAAATTCGATGGGTTACATGAATAGTCATGCGGGCGGGGTATTCTAATACGCCAAATTCAAAGCTAGGGTGATCGCCTTGAAATGGCGAAAATGCTTTGGCAAACGCTAAGTTATCCATCCAATTGCCTTCACATATCGGTAAGGTTGTGCAGGCTAATGCGGCGTAGTTTGATGAGGTCCAGCCACCCAGTATGATTTGTAATATCAGTACTAGCATGCTGACCATTGCAAGCGGTGCAAGCTTTCTGGCGTAGGCATCACCACCTGGGATCCGCAAAGGTTTGGTTCTAAGATAGAGTAATAGCAGTAACGAAAATAAACTGAATCCACCAATTAAATGACCCATTACGATAATGGGCATTAGCTTCATGGTAACAGTCCACATCCCGAGTGCGGCTTGAAATAGTATTAAGGCTGAAATAAATATCGGCAGTTTTTTAGGTGCATCTGCACGCTTCAAGCACACAATTAAAATGGTTAATACTAAAAGTCCTAGGGCTCCTGCAATATAGCGGTGAATCATTTCGAGCCATGCTTTTTTAGGCTCGACGGTTTGGTTAGGGAAATTTTCTTCGACTTTGGCTAATGCGGCGGAGTCACTTGGTACGCCAATATGGCCATAACAGCCGGGCCAGTCAGGGCAACCTAAGCCGGCATCAGATAAACGGGTATAAGCGCCCATTAAGATCACGGCAAAGGTAAACACCAAAGTGAATTTGAGTAAGGTTTTGATGTTCATTAACCGACCCTCGACAATTTGAGCATTTTGCGCAAGTCGCTGATCATGGATTTACCTTGCGCAATATTCTCTTCTTCACCAGCAATACCTGGATATTGCATGACTAAGCTACCGAGGGGATCAACAATAATAAGCTGTTGCTTTTCCATCATTGAAGTTAGCTGTGGGCTGGCTTGAGCGGTTGCAAAAGGCACATTTAAACTGGCTAAAATTTGGGTGTCACTGCCGTCTTGTAACAAAACAATAGGGCTGACACGATCTTGATGTTTACCCAATGCCACATGACTTTGATGTAAAACGTATAAACGTTGTTGGCATTGCTCAAGACATTGTTTTGGCAGTAGATAAAGTAACTGCCACGACTGAGGCTGAGGGTTGTCCATTGATAAGCTCTGATAGCTTATTGAAGGTGAAATCAGTTGGCCTTTATTGGTCGCTGCACCATTATAAAGATCCATACTGAGCACGAGTTTGGCCATAGCTACGGGTAGAATAAATACCAACAGCAGTATATAAAGCGTCTTGTTGCTCTTTGGTTTTGCTGGGGAGTTCATACTTGCTCCTCTTGTTACGACTTATTTTGTTATAGGGTGTGTTGATTTCTTCAACGTTTTAAAACCAATCCATAGCATGAGCCCTAAAAAAACCGCTGCCATGGTGAACCATTGCAATGCATACCCTTGGTGTTTCTGTGCTGATAAGGGAATGGGTGTCCAAGGTTTTGCTAATGTCATTGTTGGAGTCACATCTGGCTGCAATACTGCCGGTGCCAGTTCGTGGCCTACTTTCTCTGCTAAGGCCACAAGGTTTAAATTTTGAAACCGAATCACTTCATGGTTATTCATTGAAAATGTTTCGGCATATAGCGCTTCGCTTAATGGGTTTGTTTGTTTTTGATAGACCCGCCCTGTTAACTCATATGGCTGATTAGGCATGGGAGTCAGTGCTGGCAGAATACGTCTGTCTTTATTGGCGCCAACAAACCCTAGTTCAACCATTAACCAAGGTTGTGACTCAGACACCTTGACCAATTGATATGCGAGATAACCCACTTGACCGTTATGAACTTGATTATCAAGTAATAAAATTTGTTCGCTGACTGCGATGGTATCGACAGTTAATCGGTAACCTGTCACAGGGTCATTGTTAGCTAAATTAAGTAAACTTTGGTAATCCAATGCGCTGGCGGCTTGTCGTTCAGCTAGCGTGGTTTGCCATGCTTGTTTGTACTGGGCTCTATCGAGTTGCCATAAACCTAACTTGACCAAAATAGAAAACACACTCACAGTAACAAGCAGCAATAACCCAGTAGATAGTCGCCAGACTCGCAAAGGAGAGCCCATGGCAGCGTTAGATACCTTAGTGATTTTCAAGCTTGTATTAGTACTACTGCTTGTATTCATATTATTTAATTTAGCTAGAGCCTTGTTTATTATGGTTAAAGCTGAAAACAAACAGCCAATGAGTCAATATTTGGGGCGACGCGTTATCTTTTCAGCTGTGGTGATGTTGTTATTGTTGTTGGCCCTAGGATTAGGCTGGGTAACACCTAACCCTAGGCCGTATTAGCTCGCCTCTGTAGAGGTGAGCCATACTCTTAAATGACGTAGACAAAAATAAATAAGCATAACCAGACTACGTCGACAAAATGCCAGTACCAACTACCAGACTGGAAGGCAAAATGACTTTCAGGGGTAAAGTGGCCTTTGAGCACCCTAAAGAACAGAATAATCAAGAACACAGTCCCCAATGTGACGTGCATACCGTGAAAACCCGTCAGTAAGAAGAAAGTGTTGCCGTAGATCCCTGATGATAGTGTCAGTCCCATTTCTTGATAGGCATGAATATATTCTTCAACTTGTAAAAATAAGAAGCCAATACCCAATAAGATGGTTAGTCCTAACCAGACTTTTAATGCCCCACGCTTAGACTTTTCAAGAGACACATGGGCAAAGTGTAAAGTGACTGACGATGCGAGTAATATCAGGGTGTTGTATAGGGGTAACCCTGTCCAAGGCATCGCTTCAGTCGTGGTGCCATCAGGTGTTTTAGTGAGTGGCCACATGGCTTCAAAAGTCGGCCAAAGCACTTCATGGGTCATGGCATTGTTTGAGGCACCACCTAACCACGGAATAGCGACCATTCGTGCGTAAAAAAGTGCGCCAAAGAAGGCGCCGAAGAACATAATTTCAGAGAAAATAAACCAGCTCATTCCTTGTCTAAAAGAACGATCCATTTGCGCTGAATATAAGCCAGACATTGATTCATCAATGACGTTTTTAAACCAACCAAACAGCATAAAAATGATGACTGCGATACCAGCCACGAGAATATAGCCGCCCGATGTTTCTTCGGTGGCGAGTTGTTGTACGTACGAACCTGCGCCAAAAGCAATCAGGAATAACCCAATAGCGCCAATGATGGGCCAGGCACTTTGCGCTGGCACGTAATAAGTTTCATGTTTTGTTGTCATCTTGCTGCTCCTTGCTCTATGGCCGCAGTTTGTTTGTCTGTGATGTCATAGAGGGTATAAGAGAGAGTCAAAGTTTTAATGGAATCGGGTAAGTCAGGATCCACATAAAAGATTAATGGCAGTTCAGCATCAGCCTTTGCAGCTAGGGGCTGTTGATTAAAACAGAAGCATTCCGTTTTATTGAAATATGCAGCGCCTTGGCCAGGCGATACCGAGGGTATCGCTTGGCCTACAAGAGGTTTAGCAGAAAGGTTTTTTGCTAAAAATGCAGTGCGAGTTAGCTCACCTGGATGAACCTGTATTCGGTTCACTTTGGGGCCAAACTCCCATGGCATACTGCCTTGCACTTGGGCGATAAATTCAATAGTAATGGTGCGTTCTTTATCAACGACCACCGCTTCATAACGACTTGCTGTACCTTGAGGCTTTCCGTTAATGCCTAAGGTCTCGCAAAGCACGTCATAAAGCGGTACCAGCGCAAAACCAAAGCCGAACATACCTATTGATCCTAATACCAGACCTATAAGTAAGTTACGGTTTGATTTTGTTGGCTGGCTCATATCACTTCACCTCTGGTGGTGTGGTGAATGAGTGGTAAGGTGCTGGGCTGGCAATGGTCCACTCCAGTCCTTCAGCGCCTTCCCAAGGTTTATCAGCCGCTTTCTCGCCACCTTTGACACATTTAATCACTACGGCTAAGAAAATTAGTTGTGATAAGCCAAATGCGAATCCGCCGATTGAGACAATTTGATTAATATCAGCAAATTGAATGGCGTAATCTGGAATTCGGCGAGGCATGCCTGCTAATCCTAAAAAGTGCATCGGGAAAAACAGCACATTGACTGAAATCACGCTACACCAGAAATGCCAGCGCCCTAGGGTTTCGCTATACATATGGCCAGTCCATTTTGGTAACCAATAATAGGCAGCAGCCATAATAGAGAACACCGCTCCAGTCACCAGTACATAGTGGAAATGCGCCACCACGAAGTAAGTATCATGGTATTGGAAATCAGCAGGTGTTATCGCCAGCATCAATCCTGAAAAACCACCAATGGTAAAGAGAATAATAAAGGCAATCGCAAATAACATAGGGGTTTCGAACGTGATTGAACCACGCCACATCGTTGCTACCCAGTTAAATACTTTTACCCCTGTCGGCACCGCAATTAACATGGTGCAGTACATGAAAAACAGTTCAGCAAATACTGGCATCCCTGTGGTAAACATGTGATGCGCCCAAACCAAGAAGGATAAAATCGCAATACTGGACGTGGCGTAAACCATCGAAGCGTAGCCAAACAACTTTTTACGACTAAAGGTGGGAATAATGGCCGAGATAATCCCGAACGATGGCAAAATCATGATGTAGACTTCAGGGTGACCGAAGAACCAGAAAATATGCTGGAACATGACGGGATCACCGCCACCTGCGGCATCAAAGAAACTGGTACCAAAGTATTTATCGGTTAATACCATGGTAACCGCACCTGCAAGTACGGGCATCACCGCAATCAGCAAGAATGCAGTAATGAGCCATGTCCATACAAATAATGGCAACTTCATCCAAGTCATGCCTGGTGCACGCATATTAACAATGGTCACGACCACGTTAATTGCGCCCATAATCGAACTGATCCCCATGATATGCACCGAGAAAACAAATAGTGCAGTGCTATCAGGGCTATAGGTTGTTGATAGCGGTGCATAGAAAGTCCAGCCAAAGTTAGGGCCGCCGCCTTCCATAAACAACGAACTCAACAGAATCGCGAAGGCAAATGGTAAGATCCAAAAGCTCCAGTTATTCATTCGAGGCAGTGCCATATCAGGTGCTCCAATCATCATTGGGATCAGCCAGTTGGCTAACCCTGTGAAGGCGGGCATGACGGCACCAAATACCATAATAAGACCGTGTACTGTGGTCATTTGGTTAAAGAAGTTAGGGTCAACTAACTGTAAGCCTGGCTGAAATAGCTCTGCGCGAATGACCATTGCCATCGCACCACCAGTGAGGAACATAATAAAACTGAACCATAAATACATAGAACCAATGTCTTTATGGTTAGTGGTTAATATCCAGCGCATGATGCCTTTTGGCGCGCCATGATGGTGATCATCATGGCCGTCATGAGAATGTTCATCATGAGCTGGGGTAGTATCTTGTGTAATTGTGCTCATCTGTATCCCTTACTTTCCATGACCAACAACATCGGTGGCTTGAACAGCATCACCAGTATTATTTCCCCAAGCATTTCGCTCATACGTCACAACAGCTGCGAGTTGCTGCGGTGAGAGTATGGAGCTAAATCCTTGCATTGCTGTACCAGGTTGGCCATTGATAACCACTTCAAGGTGTCCTTCAACAGGCCCCATGACTAACGGACTGCCCACTAACGCAGGGAATGCGCCAGGTAAACCTGTACCAGCGGCTTGGTGACATGCAGCACAGCTGCTGAGGTAAACTTGCTCACCCATTGCCATCAGCTCATCCATAGATAAGTCATCCATAACAACGTCAGGTGTTGCTTCTTCAACGACGTCAGCAACCACTTGTTCTACCTCAGGTTGTGTCGCTGGTAACTCAGCAGGCAAAGTGACAGGCGTTGGCTTATCACTTGCTGAACTTGCATCGCTAGGTGCCCCACCAGAGTTCACATCTGCAGCTTGAACCACATCACCAGAATCATTACCCCAAGCGTTTCGCTCGTAGGTCACAACAGCTGCAATTTCTGTTGCAGTAAGCTGTTTCGCGAAGGCTTGCATGGCAGTACCAGGCTGGCCGTTGACGACAATATCAATGTGGCCAGCAACTGACCCTTTAATGATTGGGCTGCCGATAAGAGACGGGAATACACCAGGTAGTCCTGCACCATTTGGTTGGTGACAAGCGGCACATCGGCCCATGTAAACTTGTTCACCTTGAGCCATCAACTCATCAAAGGTCAGGGTTTGCGACAGTGACGCTTCGGCCGCGGCTTTTGCATCAGCAGTGAGTTGTTTTTGATCTTTCAGCCATTGCTCAAAGTCTGCTTCAGAAACGGCTTCAACTACCACCGGCATGAATCCGTGGTCTTTACCACATAACTCAGCACATTGGCCTCGGTAGGTACCAACCTTATCAATCTTGGTCCAAGCTTCATTAATAAAACCTGGGTTAGCATCTTTTTTCACCGCAAATGCAGGAACCCACCAAGAGTGAATCACATCATCTGAAGTCATTAAAAAGCGTACTTTACGATTGATTGGCAGAACGAGGGGCTTATCGACTTCAAGTAGGTAAGTTTCAGTTTTCGTTTCTGTCCCAGTAATTTGATCGGCAGGGGTGGAAAGTAAACTGTAAAACTCGACGTCTTCATTAAAATAGCTGTAATGCCATTTCCATTGAGAGCCGGTTACTTTAATAGTTAACTCCGCATCACTTGGGTCTTCCATAGCAATGAGGGTTTTTGTGGCAGGAATTGCCATACCAATGAGGATAAGAAACGGCACGACAGTCCATGCTATTTCCACTTTGGTACTATCATGGAAATCAGCAGGTACTGCACCCTTTGATTTTCTATGATAAATCATGGAGTAAATCATGATTCCAAATACCACAACACCAATAGCACAACAGATATAAAGAATGATCATATGGAGGTCGTAAACCTTACCACTGATCTCTGTTACCCCTTGGGTCATGTTAAGCGGCATATCAGCCGCTGCAAGTGGCACTGCAAAAAACAGCACCATTAATCCATACAACAATCGCTTCACAAGACTACTCCTCTGCCAATTGCGATTTGCAATAACAACAAGGAAAAGTCACACAGTAATACTCTGCTCTATGCAAACTTTTCTATTCCCGAAAAAGTTTGATCACTTCAAAGTACACGGTGGCAGTGAGTATTAATACTCGATTATTCTATTGGGTTTTGGTGGCCACACTTGTACCTAATACTGAACTTTTCAATTCTTAAATTGACGCTTTTTTATTCAAGGCTTTCTATACCGCATGGTACCAGCACAATCTTTACAGCGTTTTATCACTTATGTTCATTTTTACCACTAAGAGAGGTCAATAAATGTTACCCCCTTGTTAACTACATTACTTGGAGATTAAATATTGATCAAGATCACTTTATCATCTAATTTGCTGAAAAAAGGCGCAAAAAAAAGCCCGTCACCGAAATGAAGGGCTTTTTTAGCAAATAGACTTTAGTGAAATGCAGATAAATTCAATTGGGTTGCAGTCACAGGATTACTGGCGTTTAATTGGTCATCACGTAAGTGAGTATTTACATCTTCGATAATGACACCTTGTGCTAAGGCGCTTTTAGCGACTAATTGAATGCGACGATTATCACGAGCATCTAATGGGGTTGTCCATGTAATCACTGCGCTGGATGTACCACTTGTGAGTGCTTTTTCCATTGCCCACAGTGTTTCGACTTCATCTTTAGTGTGAACCAGTAATACACGGTCCATTCTGACATTGGCGTTCGCTAGAATTTGTTTGTAACCAATGTGAGGCGGATTAATCAGTACAATCCATCGCCCTTGTTGACTTAATACGGCTAACTGGCCGCATAGCTGAGTTAATTCAGTTAACCCTTGGTTAGCTGTTTGTTTGGTTTCGATACCTTGCTTTACTGGCGCAGCTGCTGATGCCATGTCCATCCATAAACCTGGGTGACGTGGTGCATTACCTATTAATGTGTTCATAACCAACCTCCATTACGGATAACGCCAACAGCGAGCCCTTCAATCGTAAGGCTTTGGCATGTTAAATCGACTTTTATCGGCGAGTACTGCTCGTTTTCTGCATGCAGATAAACAACGTTGCCTTTCTTTTCAAAACGCTTCACGGTGACATCATCATCAACACGGGCAACAACGACTTGACCATTTTTAGCTTGCTGCATTTTGTGAACCGCTAATAAGTCGCCTTCAATAATGCCAATATCCTTCATACTGTCGCCACGAACACGTAGTAAGAAATTAGCATTGGGTTTAAACATTTCAGGATCAACTTGAAAGTATTGTTCAACATGTTCTAGCGCCAAAATTGGTTCACCAGCCGCAACCTGACCAATCAGTGGTAAGCCTTCTTCAACTTCCTCTTCTTCTTGGACCATACGGATACCGCGAGAGGTACCTGGAATAATTTCAATGCAACCTTTTTTAGCGAGTGCTTTTAAATGTTCTTCTGCAGCATTAGCACTTTTAAAGCCTAATCTAGTGGCAATTTCTGCACGAGTTGGTGGCATACCTGTCTCGGCAATATTGCATTTAATTAATTCTAGAATTTCAGCTTGTCGTGGCGTTAAAGGTCTCATGTTGATTCCTGTTTTTTTATACAGTGACTGTCATTATATACAGTATCTTTGGTCGCGCAAGTATTAACCAACATTTTTTGCTGATAAAGCAATAGATATGAATTTTTATCGAAGTTTCTAGTTGTTTAAAGTTAATTAAATCAGTAGTTTATTGTTTTTGCGGGGCGTCGGTAAATTAGTGTGTTTTATTATTGATGACTCAAGTGAATAAGCCAAAAAGTACTGGATACCGTCTATTTATACAGTACTGTACCTAAATGTTTTGCTACTTACTAAGTGATTGATACTTGATGTTAGAACCAACAAAACTTGCTACTTAAATGTTAACTAGATTTACCGAGGTTAGTGTAACTGAATGATATTCTGGTATCCTATGCGCAATAAATCGTTGTTGATAATGCGAAGACCCATGCTAAAACCAGATTCTATCATTGCTAAATCATTACGTTGGATTCAGAAATTAATGGTACACAGTGTTGTTGTGCCTGAAGATCCGTTCGCTGACCTTAACTTAGATCCTGACAAGCCAGTGGTCTATGTGATGAAAACGGAGTCGCTGAGTGATATTGCTGCCTTACATGAAATGACAGCTAAATATAACTTGCCAAGTCCGTATGAACGGTTAGATGTTGATGGTTTCAATACCCCTAGAATTGTGTGTGTGGAAGGGCGTAAACCCTTGTTTGGTAAGCGCCATAGTAGCGATAAATTTGTAGCAAACTTTACTAAGTTGCTCGAATTACACCAAAAGAACAAAGAACTCGACATCCAGCTTGTGCCTGTAAGCCTATATTGGGGGCGTATCCCAGGTAAAGAAGATGACACCATGACCGCTGCGGTTTTTGAGCGTGAAAACCCAACATGGTTACGTAAATGGTTAATGATTCTATTTTTAGGTCGCCATAACTTCATTCAATTTTCTAATGCCATGTCGCTGCGTTATATGGCTGATGAACACGGCACAGATGTCAGTATTGCGCATAAGCTTATCCGTGTGGCTCGTGTGCATTTTCGCCGACAACGTAAGGTGATGACGGGGCCTCAGCTTCCTAATCGTCAAGCGATGTTCAATTCGCTGTTAAAGTCAGAATCCATCAAGCGTGCCATTCAAGAAGAAGCCGTTAACAAAAAAATTCCCGAAGAAAAGGCACGTGAAAAAGCCATTGAGTACCTTGATGAAATCGCGGCAGACTATTCGGATAACTTGATTCGTATTGCTGAGCGTTTCTTAACTTGGCTTTGGAACAAGTTATACAGTGGTATTAGCATCAAGAGTGCGGAGCAAGTTCGTAAACTGCATCATGATGGTCATGAAATCGTTTATGTGCCGTGTCATCGAAGCCATATGGATTACTTGTTACTGTCATATATTCTTTATTATCAAGGCATGGTTCCACCGCATATTGCGGCAGGGATTAATCTTAACTTTTGGCCGGCAGGTCCAATGTTCCGCCGTGGTGGTGCCTTCTTTATCCGTCGTAGTTTTAACGGTAATAAGCTTTATACCGCAGTATTCAGAGAGTATTTAGATCAACTATTTGCTAAAGGCTATTCAGTTGAGTATTTCACTGAGGGTGGTCGTTCACGTACTGGCCGTCTACTTGCTCCTAAAACAGGCATGCTAGCGATGACGGTAAACAGCGTATTGCGGGGTATCGAGCGTCCTGTGACCTTAGTGCCAGTGTATCTTGGCTACGATCATGTCATGGAAGTGTCGACTTATCATAAAGAATTAAGTGGTAAGAAAAAGCAAAAAGAATCTGTATGGCAAGTGTTTGGTGCATTGCGTAAGTTGGGTAACTTTGGACAAGGTTACGTTAACTTTGGTGAGCCAATTAACGTACAGCAGTTCTTAAATCAGCAGTCGCCAGATTGGCGTGAAGAAGTGGCTAAAGATCCCGAGCAAAAACCAACATGGTTAACGCCTGCGGTTAATCAATTAGCCAATAAAGTGATGACAAACATTAACAGTGCAGCAGCTGCGAGCTCTGTTACGTTAACCAGTATGGTGTTATTAGCCGCTGAACAAAATGCATTAGAGCGCACAGAGCTGGAACGTCAGCTAGATTTATATCTTAAATTGATGAAAGAAGTACCTTACACTGATTACACCTCAGTTGCTCAAGGCAGTGCTAGTGAATTAGTTGATCAATGTCTATCACTGAAAAAGTTTACTTCGCACACTGATCAAATTGGTGAAATTATTGCGATTGAAGAGTCTTCAGCAATTGCGATGAGCTACTACCGTAATAACATCATCCATTTAATGGCAGTTCCTTCGTTAATTGCGAGTTGCTTGGTGCAATACGAAGAGTTTAATCGTCAAAAAATTCATGAAATCGTTAATGACTTCTATCCGCTACTCAAGGCTGAGTTGTTTATGGGGATTGAAGACTTACCCGCTTACATTGATAGCGTATTAAACTTATTTGTTGAGCAACAGCTTATTTCGGGTACAGACGAGTTTGAACTCAATCAAAGTAATATTACCCAGTTAATGTTATTGTCTGAAACTGTCAGTGAGACATTACAACGTTACGCGATTATCTTTAATTTATTGGCTTATAAACCGGATATTGAACGTTCAGATCTAGAAAGCGCGAGCCACTTATTAGCTCAGCGTTTAGGTGCTTTACACGGAATTACTGCGCCAGAGTTTTATGATAAAAAACTCTACAATAATTTGAGTGTAAAATTAAAAGAATTAGGGCACTTGTCGGGTAATGACAATCAGTTTGCTGTCATCCGAATTCGCGACCATGCCAATGGTATGTTGCGTTTATCTGTTCGTAAAACCATAGTAGATAGCGTCACTATGGAACATGGGTAACCACTAACTTTATGAGTTCAACACAATCACAACCGCACAATAAATCATTATTAGGCGGTGCTATGATTATTGCCGGTACCACAGTCGGTGCCGGTATGTTTTCCCTTCCTGTTGTCAGTGCTGGTATGTGGTTTGGCTATTCCATTGCCATGCTAATCGGTATTTGGTTTTGTATGTTGGTGTCAGGCTTAATGCTACTTGAAACCAACTTGCATTTTAAACCTGGCGACAGTTTCGACACGTTAACCAAAGTGACATTAGGCCAATTCTGGCGGATAGTTAATGGGCTTTCCATTACCTTCGTATTATATATTCTGACTTACGCTTATATCAGTGGTGGTGGCTCTATTGTGAACCACACCTTGTCAGGTATGGGCATTCATTTACCACAAAGTATTGCAGGCTTAGTGTTTGCCCTTGTGCTTGCTGCGATTGTGATGATTAGCACTAAAGTGGTCGACCGTATTACGACAGTAATGCTTGGCGGGATGATCATTACTTTCTTTTTAGCCGTCGGTAATTTGCTGATTGATGTGGAAACCGTGAACTTGTTAGTCCCTGACGGACAGGCGAGTTTTGCTCCATATATTTTAGCTGCCATTCCTTTTGGTCTGACAAGCTTTGGTTATCACGGCAATGTGCCAAGCTTAGTTAAGTATTATGGCAAGCAGCCTAATGTGATTATCAAGGCGATTTGTATCGGTACCTTTATCGCGTTAGTGATTTACACGTGCTGGTTAATTGCCACCATGGGCAATATTCCTCGTAGTCATTTTAGCGATATTATCGCTCAAGGTGGGAATATGGGCGTATTGGTTGCGGCATTGTCAGATGTGATGTCCAGTGCTTGGCTAAATACCATGTTAACTTTGTTTGCTAATTTGGCCGTTGCGTCATCTTTCTTAGGGGTGACCTTAGGCTTGTTTGATTATTTAGCTGACTTATTTGATTTTGATGAATCAGCTAATGGCCGAATCAAGACCGCTGCTGTGACCTTTATACCGCCAACCATCTTAGGCTTATTATTCCCAGATGGTTTTTTAATCGCTATTGGTTTTGCCGCTCTTGCCGCGACAATTTGGGCTGCTATTGTGCCAGCGATGATGGCGTATAAGTCACGTAAAATGTTCCCTGATGAGAATAGCTTTAGAGTTCCTGGTGGTACGCCGCTAGTGGTTGTAGTGATTCTTTTTGGTGTGTTAACAGCAGCTTGTCACTTATTGGCAATGGCTGATTTATTGCCTGTTTATCGATAAGCTATACGCAATATTGATAATCTAAAAAAGCCCTCTATTGAGGGCTTTTTTGATGCAATTTTTCAACGTACTGAGTCGGTGATTGATGATGTAATCGCCTAAAACTTTTACTGAAGCTGCGAACACTGGCATAGCCAAGTAGCTGCGAAATCTCTTTAACTTCTTTGCCTTCAAGCATATATTTCACTGCTAAATTTCCTAAGATATAGCGCATTAACTCTGTAAAACTAAAGCCATTACGCTGCAATCGTCGCTGTAATTGTTGTTTCGAAAAACCACATAATTCCGAAAGGGAATCTAATGTGGGTAAACCATAAAAACGTATGTAATTCACCAGCTCATAAAGCACTTTAGGCGTGTCATGGGGTTGAGGCATATTTAAATATGAGTCGAGTTGATTGAGGCTAATACTACTTTTGTTATTGCGCTGAATATGTTGGGAGGTGGATAGCGAAGCCAAAAAGTGTTGTTCAGAGCTAATCAAGGAGTCGACATCAAGCCATATCTCGGTTTGCGGCGCATTCCAGGTCACTTTGGTTCCAAATATCGCTTCGCTCTCCTGTTGGTTAATGGCGGGGCCGCTGAGCATCACTTTAATCGGGGTGAAGTCTTTGCCTAAAAAGTGCTTGCAGGTATTTAGCAGTGTTAAGGCTATGCGGAGCGAGTCATGGGATTTGGCTTTGCCGCTGACATAGTTATTGCGATAGCACCATTTAATAATCTTATTCGACTGAGCACCGTAGTAACTTGCACCTGAATGAAAACAAGCCATGGCATAGTTAATGCGCCGAAAGGTAATTGCCAAGTCTGGAGTCGCCAAGAACCAGTTGTTAGGCATATTAAATTGGTTGACGGTTAAGTAGTGTTGGAGCGTCAACATATAATCTTGAACATTCGATAATTGCTCAATCTTACTCAGCCACATTGATACTTCCGAGTAAGGGATTAATGTCATGGGCTCATTCAACAAGCTTTGAGGGATCGATAGATCCTTTGCTGTGATGCCATAGTGGGCTTCAACCCCTTTTAGCACGGGTAAAATGCAGCAAACTCGAATAAATGAAACTTCAAATGCCATGTCAATTTCTCGTTAAGTGCTTGGGATCGGTAGATGATATTTAAGTAACTATATATATCAAAAAACAATGATAATTGATACGTATGGTTACTTTGTGTTGTAGTTTTGTCGTTTGGGTGCACACTACGCAGCATCTAAGTTAACAAGAGGTGCAATCACTATGAGTTTATTCAGTATGCCATTCGTCGATTCTGGAGTTGATGTTGCACTTCATGGTGTGGCTTTAGTTGTATTGGTCGGGGCTGTCGCTGCCGCAGGATTCGGTTTTTGGAAAGTTCACGAGTTGCCGATTCATAAAGCTCACAAAGAAAAACATCAACAAATAGGACTGATTACTGCGCTCACATGGATAGGATTTATCTGGCATTGGGTTTGGGTGTTAGCAGTCATGGTCGCGTTTATTGATAGTGGTAAAGCATTAAGAAGGATCAGAGATATTTGGCGAGAGAATGAACGGGAAGAGCCTGTTACCGCCACTCCAGCAAAAGAGGAGATTAGCTCATGATTGAAGGTTTAGCTGTTTGGGCGTTGTTTATCTATATTTTACGCTTGGTAGGTATGCCTTGGAATAAAGGCACAAAAGCTTTTTCATACTTAGGCGGTGCTGGCTGGTTACTGTTTGTATGGGTAGGACTATTAAACTATGCGCCTATGGATATTACAGGTGGCTCTGTTGTGCAATCTCCGCATATTCAATTGCGTCCAGCTTCGACACAAATTAAAGGTAATGTAAAAGGTATCTATGTCGAACCTAATCAAAGAGTAACAGCAGGGCAATTAATCTACGAGATAGATGATGAGCCTTATCAAATAGCGCTGAATAAGGCTAAAGTGCAGCAACAAACAGCTAAGGTTGCATTGTCACTTGCTAAAGAAGATATAGGTATCGCTGAAAAAGTGTTACACGCTGCGCAGTCTGATGTTGCGATTAATCAAAACCAACTGCATGCGAGTAAAAAAGACTTGGTGTGGAAGCAAACCACCATGAATCGTTATGTTGAACAAAACAGTAAAGTGGCTGACACCATTACTGAAAGTCAGCTAGATGAGCAACAAACGGCTGTCGATTTAGCGCAAGCGAAAGTGGATTCGTATGTGACACAAATTGCCAAATCGAATACCCAAGTACAAAAAGCAAAGTTAGATATTCAAAAAGCACACTTAACAGTAGAAAGCCGTCAGTCTGATTTAGACAGTGAACTTGAAAATGTGGCTCAGGCGCAATGGAACTTGGACAATACTAAGGTTTTTGCACCTGCAGATGGTTATTTAACGAACTTCATCATGCGTGAAGGACAGTATGTGGGGGTTGCACCTCGTATTCAAATGTATACCGATGAGAAGTACGTGCTAATGAGGGTGAATCATCAAGCGATTCGTAATGTTGAAGTTGGACAGATGGCCGAGTTTGCTTCAGCAGTATATCCTAGCAAAATTTTCAATGCGGAAGTTGAAGGGATAATTGAAGCCACAGGCGAAGCCCAAGGTAGTTTGCTTGCTCGAGATGACAATGTGAGACAAACAACGGGGCAGAACATTAATAACAAGCACCATTTCGTGCGCTTGAAATTACATGAAGCTGAGGGCTTCGATATTCCAGTCGGCTCGGTAGGCTTAGCATGGGTATCGGCAGCTAAACCAATTGAGTTCCTTGCTTTCTTGGATGTAATTCGTGGAATTATTATCAGAATGAAGTCGCAAATATACTACATCTGGTCAATATAACCTCGAGTTATACAACCAAAGTTTGAATGGTATATCGCGTTAAAAACGCTCTCGCAAGAGGGCGTTTTTTTATGGTGCAAATTAAACTGATTATTCCCTCGACAGGCTAACTAAAACGGTCTTAACTATAGACATGATTTCCAAAATATTTGCAGTGTCAGTTTTAGTCTTGATAGTGAATATCAGATAACTTTGCCGTTAATCGCACTGAGCAAATATACTTTTCAAGGATAGGTTTATGAATGTGACTCACTACATGCAAGGTCAGCCTTGCTGGGTGGAACTGGCCACTCATGATTGGTATTCCGCAAAAGGATTTTATCAAGCGTTATTTCAATGGCATCCTGATGATATGCCTATGCCTGAAGGGCATTACACTATGCTACAAATAGACGGAGATGATATTGCCGCTATGTATCAAATGCCCAAAGAAATGGCCAGCCTTCCCACGCATTGGGAGTTGTACTTTGCGGTTGATGATGTCGCTGAAACCGTTAAAGCTATCCAGCATGCTGGTGGAGAAATTATCGCAGGGCCACATGCTGTGGGTGATTCTGGAAAAATGGCCGTCTGTCGCGACCCTGAAGGTGCTCGTTTTTCAATTTGGCAGGCGATAGAACATATAGGTATCAAGCGCACTTTTGAGCCAAACACCTTATGTTGGGTAGAGTACATGTGCCGCAATGTTGGCGTATCGAAGAACTTTTATTGTCAGGTTTTGGGTTTTGATACTGAGTCCGTGGATATGTCAGAAGTGGGTGTTGCTGAATATGTGCAGTGGCTTGTTGCTAAGCAAGCTGTTGGCGGCATGATGGAGATGACCGAAGAGTTTGGTGATATGCCATCGCATTGGATGTTGTATTTTAGTGTCGATGATTGCGACATGATGGCGCAAAAGGCAGAAGAATTGGGCGGTAAAGTTTGCGTGCCTCCTACTGATATTCCAGATGTTGGTCGCTTTGCAGTGATAGATGACCCTCAAGGTGGGACGTTTTCTATTATCAAGTTAAGCTTACCTGTTGCTAACGGATAATCTGCTTTAACTTAGGCTTTTGGTTTGATAGCTTAATGATGCTTTGCTGATGGTTTAGCAAAGCCTTCACGGAAATCAACAGAGCTCAAGGAAGCAGCATGCAGCAAACGAAAGAACACAAACTCGCTGAAATTAAAAAGAAAATGATGCTGGTGGCAATAATTGATTTACCTGGGACATTGCTATTAGCGATAGGTCTATATGGGATAGTTGTTGGCTACAGGCTTGAGGCTTTGCCAATGTTAGATAACCCCAATGTGCTTTACGTTATGATGGCCGTCGGTGCGAGTATCATGTTATGGGGATTAGTCAGTATGTTTCGGCTTGCTCGTATCAAACAGCAAATAGAACACGATGATTCTTAAATAATGTGATTATTTTTAAAAAAAAGGCGCCATTTGCGCCTTTTTTAATGTGCTATTACTAGGTGTTAACTAAGTTTAGCTGATTGTTTTTGGGAGCTTTCTTCCGTAAATCAACAAGTAAATAGCAGGTATAACAAACAAGGATAATAACGGCGCAGTGACCATGCCACCGACCATAGGGGCGGCAATTTTTTGCATCACCTCATTACCTGTACCACTGCCCCACATGATTGGTAGTAAGCCGAAGAAAATGGTCGCAACCGTCATCGCTTTCGGACGAATTCGCATCACCGCTCCATGAATTAATGCTTCGGTTAAGTCGCTGCGTTGTTGGTATTGGCCTTGGCTTTTTCTATCTTTAATACTGTTATTTAAATAAACTTGCATGACGACCCCAAATTCAGCAGCCACGCCAGCCAGCGCAATCATGCCGACAGAGACGGCAACCGAGAAATTGAAGTCCAGTAAATACAATAGCCAAGCACTTCCTACTAATGAAAATGGCAAACTCAGCATAATCACTGAAGCTTGAGTGAATGAACCAAACGTCATCATTAGCAGCATAAATATCACCGCAATCATTAAAGGAATGACTAACTCCATTTTGGCTTCGACTCGCTGCATATACTCATATTGCCCAGCGAAGGTATAGCTATATCGTGCTGGTAATTGGATCTGCTCATCTAATGCTGATCGAGCTGTCTCGATATACTCACCGATAGATATATTGTCTAAATCGACAAATACCCAACTGATTAACCTGCCGTTTTCACTGGCCAACATGGGAGCCCCATCGCTAATCGTAATGCTGGCTAAATTGCCTAATGGCAAATATTTCCCTGTTTTTGTCAGGACAGGCAATGCGGTAAGTTTTTCTATGCTGTCACGCAACTCTCTTGGGTATCGAATATTAATGGGATAACGCTCTTGCCCTTGAATCGATTGTCCGACTTGCATACCGCCAATGGCCATTTGTACTACATCTTGTATGTCTTTTAATGTCATACCATATCGAGCAGCGTTTTTAAGATTGGGCTCAATATCAATATAACGTCCGCCGCTGGTTCGTTGGGCAAAAGCTGACTTAGTGCCAGGTAGTGAACTGACGACAGCTTCAATCTCAGTACCAATACGTTGTAACTCATCAATATTGGCGCCTGAAATCTTGATACCAACGGGGGTACGCACCCCCGTGGAGAGCATATCAATACGGGTTTTAATGGGTTGCACCCATGCGTTGGTCATACCGGGGATTCTGACCGTTTGCTGTAACTCTGCAATGATCCCTTCAAGTGTCATACCTTCACGCCATGTATCACGAGGCGCTAACATGATTGTGGTTTCTAGCATGGTTAACGGTGCGGGATCTGTTGCGGTCATGGCGCGTCCGACTTTACCAAACACCCGCTTAACTTCAGGTACAGTCTTAATTAATCGGTCTGTTTGCTGCAAAATTTCAGCGGCTTTACCAGCGCTAACGCCAGGTAAGGTTGTTGGCATATAAAGCAAGTCGCCTTCTTCGAGTTCAGGCATGAACTCACTGCCCATTTTCGTCATAGGATAAACCGCACTACCTAGGGCGATTATCGCTAATAAAATGGTGAACTTGGGAAAGCGTAATACCAATCTGAGTAAGGGCTCATACATCGCAATGAGCAAGCGGCTGAGTGGGTTCTTTTTCTCGTCAGGGATCTTGCCTCGAACAAAATATCCCATTAATACAGGGATAAGGGTGATAGCCAGCAAAGCACTGGCTGCCATCGCAAATGTTTTAGTGAATGCTAACGGATGAAATAAACGTCCTTCTTGAGCTTCAAGAGCAAACACTGGAATAAAGCTTAAGGTGATAATCAACAGACTAAAGAAAAGCGCCGGACCGACTTCGATAGAGGCTTTGCGTACCAGCTCCCAGTGCGCTTCTCCTGTGGGCGCTTGGCCCTGATGTTGCTGTCGGTAATGTTCAAGATGTTTGTGGGTATTTTCCACCATGACAATGGCTGCATCCACTACCGCTCCAATGGCAATGGCAATGCCGCCTAAACTCATGATATTGGCATTAACGCCAATCAAGTTCATCGCAATAAAGCTGATTAAAATTGAGATAGGCAGTGAAATAATCGCTACCAATGTTGAGCGGGCATGAAGTAAGAAAATCAGACAAATGATGCCAACAACCAACATCTCTTCTAAGACTTTGTTTTTAAGGTTATCCACTGAATTAAGGATGAGCTGTGAACGGTCATAAGTGATGACTAACTCCACCCCATCGGGTAAGCCGTTTGCGATTTCTGTCAGCTTTTGCTTAACATTGTTGATAGTGGATAAAGCGTTTTCGCCGTAGCGCATGACAACAATGCCACCAACCACTTCACCTTCACCGTCTAATTCTGCGATACCACGTCTTGCGCTTGGGCCTGTGCGCAGTTGGGCGACATCTTTCATCAATACAGGAATACCTGAATCAGAAACAATGCCTAATGGAATTTCGTTAAAGTCAGCCAAGGTTTGGCGATAACCGGTTGAGGTAATCATGTATTCGGCTTCAGCCATTTCGATGACTGACCCGCCGGTAGAACTGTTGGAGTTATCGAGCGCATTTTTAACCGTCATCAAATCAATTTGATATAAGGCCAGCTTATGCGGATCGACAATGATTTGATAAGACTGCTCCATACCGCCAATCGTTGCGACTTCTGAAACGCCAGCCACACTTTGTAATTCAAGCTTTAAAAACCAGTCTTGCAGTGAACGAAGTTGGGCTAAATCATGCTGGCCTTTGCGGTCAACTAACGCGTACTGAAATACCCAACCAACCCCAGAGGCATCAGGCCCTAATGTAGGGGTGACATTATCAGGTAGCTGGGTTTGGGTTTGCGAAAGGTATTCCAATACTCTTGAACGAGCCCAATAAATATCGGTGCCATCTTCGAAGATGATGTAGACATACGAGTCGCCAAACATGGAAAAACCACGCACCGTTTTTGCGCCAGGTACAGCAAGCATGGCTGTTGATAACGGGTAGGTAATTTGATCTTCCACAAGCTGTGGTGCTTGCCCAGGATACGATGTTTTAACAATCACTTGTACGTCAGACAAGTCAGGCAAAGCATCCAGCGGTGTTGTTCGCATCGCTTGATAACCAACTAATGCAACAACAAGGGTGAGTAGTAACACCATTGCTCGCTGCTTAATCGAAGTACTGATTATTTTTGCTAACATGACAGTCTCCGATTAATGATGCGCATGCGCATCTGATGTGTCAGTGGTGTTGTCTGCATTACTGCCACTTAGACGTTGTAAACTGCCTTGAATGCTGGCTTCGGAATCTAACAAGAATTGACCAGAAACAATGACTTTTTCACCTTCATCTAAACCATCAATAATCTCGGCTTTACCTTGAGCAATCATGCCAACTTTTACGGGAACTGAGGCAAAGCTGTTATTGTCACGCTGCACAACAACGCGATTTTCTCGTCCAGTAAGAATGAGCGCTTCAGTTGGAATGGAAAGCACATTACGTTTTGGCCCACCAAACAATTTTACATCGACCAGAGTGCCGGGTTTTAATTGCTTACCTGGGTTATCCAGCTTGATGCGCACACGCATTGCTTTTGAGACGGGATCGAGCTCTGGGTATATGTAGTCAATGGTCGATTCTAAATCGAAAATCCCTTGAGCCGCAGAAGACACTTCAACGGGGCGTCCAATCTCAAGCCAGCTTTGCTCGTTTTCAAATACATCAGCAATCACCCAAACACTTTTTAAATCAACGATTTCAAATAATGTTGTGCCAGGTTCAACAAACATGCCGTGCCTTACCGACAGTTTGCTGACAAACCCATCTTGGTCAGCGTAGTAAGGTACGCGGTAAATGGTTTCACCTGTGCGTTCAAGTTGTTTGATGGTGCTATCACTCACTCCTAATAGCTCTAGACGCATACGTGCTTTGCGCAGCAAGCTTGCGCCGCGTGCTTTATCTTGTTTAAGGTAATCAATGGCTTGCATATAATCATCTTGTGCTGTGATCAACTCAGGCGAATAGAGTTCATAAAGCAGTTGACCTTTTTTCACTTTCTGGCCGACATTGTGCACCATTAACGTTTCCAGCCAGCCATCAACACGAGTATGGGCGTGACCAATTCGGTTTTCATTGTATTCAACGGTTCCGATTGTACGTACTAATTTCCATAAGGTTCCGCTTGTAACTTGTTCACTGCGCATACCTAAAGCTTGTTGCATACCGCCTGATACGCCGACAAGTATCTCACTAGAACTTGCATCGCCCATGGTGACTTTTTCTAAATCCATACCACAAATAGGACAGCTGCCAGGTTCATCTGAAACCACGTGAGGGTGCATAGGGCAAACGTATTTAATATGACTCGTCTGTGCTTGCTTGTTAGCAGGTGTTAGCGTGGGTTTAGGCTGGCTTAGGATATTGTCTGCTTTCGTTTGGGTAGAAGTATCGACGACAGTGGACGCCATTGCATGGGCATGTCCGGCATGTTCATCTGCGGAAAATTCCTCCTCTTCTTCTTTCACTAAAAACATATTGCACTGAGGGCAACGGCCTTTTTCGTGGCTGGTTTCTTCTGGATGCATTGGGCAAACATAAGTGGAGGTATTTTTAGTCTCTTCTTGAGCTATGTCTTTGGCAGCATGGGAGCTGGATACTTGTTCTGTCGACTGGTGAACTAAAAACATGTTGCACTGAGGGCAACGGCCTTTTTCATGGCTGGTTTCTTCTGGGTGCATTGGGCAAACATAACTCTGCTCAGTCGCTTGATGTATTTGACTATGCTGTTGTGCCTGAGATGGCATCGAAACAAGCGAGAACCCAACAGAAATCGCAATCAATATACAGTTTATGTGTTTCATAAAAACCTCAAATGGCGCTTATATGCGTCGCTGTGACGCACAAATTCGCCTAAATATCTTGTCAGTAAAGCATTGAAATTGGCTGTGGCTATAACAGCTGACTTTCAGTATGAACAAGCGGTATTACTCTGTGATGTATCTCAGTGTATACCTACCGTTGTGCTCATGCCTTCTGTACCTATGCTTTGGCACAAGTAAAGCGGCTGATATAGCAAAGGTTGTTATACGATGGGAGGTTTGAATGCGGGTAAAGTTTGATGGAAAAAGAAATGCGGCAGAGCTGTGGCTTCAGCTTTGATATTAATGGGTGTCGCTAAGGTGATATCCAGGCTTTGCAAGTGACCGGTCATTGAGATTGTTAAGCAATGTCCACAGTCGATGCTGCATCCAGACACTGAATCACAACAGGCACTTGATGCCATTTGCACCATTTCAGGCATGGTGTCGCAACATGAATGATCTTCTTCATCTGCTGAAGATGCCATTGCACTGCCCATGTGGTGCTTAACATTTGTAGCAGAGGCGAGTTCGTAAGCGTCATGTGTCATGCTCGGCATAACCATCGCATAGCCATTAGTCACCAAACCTTGTCCGAGTAAAGCGAACAAAGCGAGGAAAGTCATGATGTGATGCGATAATGAAAGCTTCATGGTTCTCCAATCGGTGCCAACAAACAAATAAGTGATGAACATTTGAGGCAAGCAATGATACAAGTGCCAAATATAGCTTGTTAACAACTTGCCAGCAATCAAAGTGTCATAAAAAGCCTAACTTTTCATCTAGACCCATTAAAACCAAGATAGTTCAATGCGTTAATATGGCGTGCTTGATATGAGGAGTATTGTATCAAGTTAAAGAATCTTTGCGAATATGCTCAGCTTGTATTAGGTTTAAGTAAGTTGTATTGAGTCACTATTTATGTGGTTATTTAGATCTGGCTCTCATTTTGAGCATAATTTGGCAACTTATTAATTAAAACATGTCCTTAAATCATTTTTTTAAGGTTAAAACAACCTAGAATATAATTATTATTTTTAGAATTTAAAAATTATATTTTAGAGTTCAAAAATTATAAATTAAATATTCTATATTGGAGATGAGTGATGAACTGGCGTGCACTTTTTAAACCTAGCGCAAAATATTCAATTATTGCACTGATTATTGTCGGTGTGGTTATGGGTGTAGTGGGCTACTTCGCTACTCAACAAACTTTACATGCAACCAGTACAGATGAATTCTGTATGACTTGTCATAGTAACCATTCACTGAAAGATGAAGTCCTTGCTTCAGCTCACGGCGGCGGTAGTGCTGGTGTGACAGTTCAGTGTCAAGATTGTCACCTTCCACACGGTCCAGTTGATTACTTGATCAAGAAAATCATTGTATCGAAAGATCTATATGGTTTTGTGACTATCAAAGACTTCAACACGCAAGCTTGGTTAGATGAAAACCGTAAAGAACAAGCTGACTTAGCACTTGAGTACTTCCGCGCAACGGACTCAGCTAACTGTCAACATTGTCATACTCGCATCTACGAAGACCAGCCTGAAACAATGAAGAAAATGGCTAAAAGAATGCATGAACGCAACGCCAAGCAAGAAGGCGATAAGAGAAAGACTTGTGTAGATTGTCATAAAGGTGTTGCTCACCCTTACCCTAAAAAGTAAGTAGACCTATACAAGGGTAGTTCATTTGGAGTGATGACCTGAGAGACTACCGATTAGAAAAACCTCGCWATWGCGAGGTTTTTTTATGGCTTAAATTTGGAATCACCTCTTAAGAATAGAAGAAACGAATAAACAGAAAAGGAAATCAAAAGGCCGGCCGTTATTACGAATTTAACAATATGACCAGTTAAAAAACGATACCAATTAACATATCGCCGACACTCAAAGTTTGTACCCTCATATTAAAGGAGCTGGGTAGCAGAGTTTATTGCGAGCGATACTGTAGTTAATGACATGGTAGGTAATGACAAGGTAGGCAATTAAAAAAGCCCCACATTTGTGAGGCTTATATCAAAGCAGAAATATGATTATTTTTCTGCTGGTGGTAGGTCTAACACCTTTTGGCGGTAGACTAATAACCCAAAGACACCGAAAAAATATACCTTAATATAATCAATGAGTTTAAGTTTAAGTAAGCTGCTAAACATCGTATGAAATATCAGTAGCTGGAAGAAATGCATCATCACTGTAATCAGCAACAAGATATTTAAAATAATACTGACTTGCCCTTCAAAAGGAATAAACAGGTTATAAAACATCACTAACCAAGTGAGTAGGGTAAAGCTTTTACCTGCAGTAATAAAAAACTTCATTATTGACCTTTAATCGATTTGATATTGGAATAAACGGTAGATCACTTGACCTGCCTTTTTCTGTTTTAGCTCCACCCAAGTATTGGGTAGCTCAAGGACATCAAGTTCAGATTCCGTCTCGACATAAATCTGCGCATTCTCGTTGAGCCATTGCTTTTCATCCAGTAAAGCAATGGTCTTGTTCGCTAAGTTTTTTCGAAACGGTGGGTCGACAAACACGATATCAAAGCCTTGTTTATCCATTGAGCCTTTTTCAAGTATAGCCAAGCTGTCGCCATTAATGACGTCTGCATTGTCGCACTGTAAGGTTTGCAAATTTTGAGTTAGCTGTTTGGCTGCGCTGGTTTGTAATTCAAAAATGCGTGCATAACTGGCGTAACGAGAAAGCGATTCAAGACTTAATGCTCCGCTGCCTGCAAAGCAATCTAATACTCGTGCACCACGAACATCACTTGAAAGCCAGTTAAACAGGGTTTCTCGTACTCTGTCTGTGGTTGGACGTAAACCTTCAAGGTTATGAATAGGGAGCTTACGTGAACGCCATTGCCCTGAAATGATTCTGACTTGGCCGCTTGCCGAGTTATTTTTGGACATTTTGCCCTCGTGATTTTGCCTGAACAAAGAAAGTGGTAGACTATGCAACCAATTAGAATACTCGATATTTTATACCAAACTGAAGTGTAAGGGTGAGCAATCCTTTGTACATTATGATGAATGGGCTATCGAGACTATTTTTCCGAATTTTTTTAGCTCAATAAGCACTGGTAGTAGACATGGCAAAGAAAGGTTTTTTTTCGTGGTTTCGTAAAGACAAAACCAAAGAACAAGAGAAAGTAACAACCGAGAGCGCACAAGAGCAAATTGATACCAGTCATGCTGATCAGCAAGCGCAAGAACAGGAAGCAGCACGCCTTGCTGAAGAACAGCGTCTGCAAAAAGAACATGAGCAAGCAGAGCTTGAGCAAGCCAAGCAGGAACAAGCGCGTCTAGAAGCCGAACGTCTTGAACAAGAACGTCTTGAACAAGTCGCCCTTGAGCAAGCCAAGCAGGAACAAGCACGTCTAGAAGCCGAACGTGTTGAGCAAGAACGCCTTCAACAAGAGCGCCTTGAACAAGAACGTTTAGCTGCGGAACAACTTGCAGCAGAACAAGAAGCTGCTCGTATTGCTGAAGAGCAGCGTCAGCAACAAGAACGTGAACAAGCCGCCCTTGAGCAAGCCAAGCAGGAACAAGCACGTCTAGAAGCCGAACGCGTTGAGCAAGAGCGCCTTCAACAAGAGCGCCTTGAGCAAGAACGTCTTGAACAAGAACGTTTAGCTGAGGAGCAACTTGCAGCAGAGCAAGAAGCAGCCGAACAAGAGGCGGCACGTATTGCTGAAGAAGAACGTTTAGCCGAAGAAGCGCAGCAAACTGATGCTGAACTCATTGATGAGCCGCAAGCAAAACCTGCTAAAGAAGGCTTATTTGCACGACTAAAGCGTGGCCTATTACGCACCAGTGAAAACATTGGTAGCGGATTTATGGGTATTTTCCGCGGGAAAAAAATTGATGACGAGTTATTTGAAGAACTCGAAGAGCAACTACTGATTGCAGATGTGGGCGTTGAAACCACAACTCGCCTAATCGATAGTTTGACAGAGAGTGCATCACGTAAACAGTTAAAAGATGCTGAAGCTTTATATGAGCTGATGCGTGATGAAATGCAAAAAATTCTCGATCCTGTTGCTATCCCTCTTGTACCTGAAAACAGTGACGGCCCTTATGTTATTTTAATGGTTGGTGTGAATGGTGTTGGTAAGACAACCACCATAGGTAAATTGGCAAAACAGTATCAAAAACAAGGCAAATCTGTCATGTTAGCTGCGGGCGATACTTTCCGTGCAGCAGCTGTTGAGCAATTACAAGTATGGGGGCAGCGTAATGATATTCCGGTTGTTGCGCAACATACTGGTGCAGACAGCGCATCCGTGTTATTTGATGCATTGCAAGCGGCTAAAGCACGAAACGTTGATGTATTAATTGCAGATACCGCAGGACGTTTACAAAACAAAGGTCACTTGATGGAAGAACTGAAAAAAGTTGTTCGTGTCATGAAAAAATTAGACCCTAATGCACCGCATGAAGTGATGTTAACGCTAGATGCAAGTACAGGACAAAATGCCATTAGCCAAGCGCAATTATTCCAAGAAGCGGTTGGTGTAACAGGTATTACCATCAGTAAGTTAGACGGTACAGCAAAAGGCGGGGTTATTTTTGCCATTGCTGATAAGTTTACTATCCCAATCCGTCATATCGGTGTGGGTGAGCAAATTGATGATTTACGTACCTTTAATTCAAACGATTTTATCGAAGCATTATTTAGTCAAGACAAGGCAGAATAGTCATATATGATCCATTTTGAGCAAGTCAGTAAAATTTATCCAGGTGGCCAAAAAGCCTTGTCAGAAGTCAATTTTCGCCTGCATCAAGGTGAAATGGCGTTTTTAACCGGACATTCTGGCGCTGGTAAAAGTACCTTGCTCAAATTGATCACTGTGATTGAACGTGCTAGTGCAGGTAAAGTCTCAATTAATGGCCATGATATAGCTAAGTTAGGCAAAAAACATGTGCCATATCTTCGCCGTAATATCGGTATGATATTTCAAAACCATCACCTATTAATGGATAAAAGCGTATTTGATAACGTGGCTTTGCCTCTTGTTATTGAAGGCTTTTCCCATGGTGAAATTCGTAAGCGAGTTGCTGGTGCTTTAGATATGGTTGGTTTATACGGTAAAGAGCGCCATCTACCGGTCATGTTATCAGGCGGTGAGCAACAACGTGTCGGCATTGCCCGGGCGATTGTTAATAAACCGCCTTTATTACTTGCCGATGAACCAACGGGTAACTTAGATCCTAAGTTATCGATGGATATTTTGCGGTTATTTGAGACCTTTCATGATGCGGGAACAAGTGTGCTTATCGCAACCCATGACTTGGGCTTAATTGCTCGGATGAAATATCGCACCTTAACCCTACGCCAAGGCAAGATGCTAGGTGGTGATGAGATTTACACGACAGATACTCAGGGACAGGCGTAATGACAAATAAGGTGAGCATTACCGCAAGCAAACTACCGTTTACTGGTCGATTAGTGATGTTTTTCGTTCGTCATATTCAACAAGCGATGGCGAGTATTGGTGAGTTGTGGCGAAACCCTATTTCGTCAGTGATGACCATGGCAGTATTAGGGGTCAGTTTAAGCTTACCTGCGGCGCTGCAAGTCTTAGTAAAAAATGCAGAGAATATTACCCAGTCGTGGAATAACGCTGCAGAAATTTCATTATTTATTAATGAAGGCCGAAGTGAGCAGTCCATTCAAAGCCTAATTTCCCGTATAAAAGTGTATGCCGAAGTGGATGTGGTTGATTATATTAACCGAGACCAAGCACTAGAAGAGTTTCAACGTTTATCTGGTTTTGGCGAAGCATTATCTTATTTAGATTCAAACCCGTTACCTGCCGTGGTGGTGGTCACACCTTTAGCGCGCCATTCTAGCCCTGAAGGGGCAAGGCAGTTGCTGGCTAAGCTTGAGCAAGAGCCTGAAGTGAGCTTTGGCCGCTTAGATATTGAATGGCTAGAGCGTTTGCAAGCCATGGTTAGATTAATAGAGCGTACTGTTTTAGCCATAGCGGCCTTATTGGTTTTGGCTGTGGTATTGGTTATTGGTAATACGATTCGCCTGGCTATTATGAATCGCCGCACTGAAATTGAAGTGATGAAACTTGTCGGTGCGACAGAAGCGKTTATCCAGCGTCCCTTCCTTTATACAGGTATTTGGTATGGTGTAATCGGTGGCGTTTTGGCGTGGATTATTATCAATTTACTGGTTTGGTACCTCGATTCTGCACTTGCTGAGCTATTGGGTTTGTATGGTAGTCAGTTGCAGATCCAATCTTTGAGTGTGGCTGAGTTAGTTAAGCTAGTACTGCTAGCTTCGTTCTTGGGGTGGTTGGGTTCATATTTGTCTGTTAGGCAACATCTTCGTGCAATTGAACCGTCTTAATAATTCTGTCGTATAGGCATGCTAGATTAAGACTATCGAAAAAATGAACATTTGTTCACTTGCATTTTCTTATGTTTCAGACGACTATCATTTAGCGCATATTTTATGTGCATTTCGGTGTTGAACCACTGTTGACATATCTTGTCTTATAATAGATAGTTCACCACTTACTTAAAATCTTTTAAGTAAAAAAAGTGTTAAAAACGCAGTAACTAGTAGGAGCTTTAATGGCCTTTCAATCGCAATCTATGTCACTCACTGTCCCTAGAGGAAGTAGCAGCTTAGAAGCATACATGCAATCAGTCACAGGCATCGAGATGCTTGGGGCAGAGGAAGAGCATGAGTTAGCTAAACGTTTGCAAGAAACTGGTGATCTACAAGCTGCGAAGAAATTAATTATGTCTCACTTGCGCTTTGTTGTGCATGTGGCGAAAGGTTATTCTGGATATGGTTTGCCACAAGCGGACCTTATCCAAGAAGGCAACATTGGTTTGATGAAAGCAGTAAAACGCTTTGATCCTGATGTTGGTGTGCGTTTGGTGTCTTTTGCTGTGCATTGGATTAAAGCGGAAATTCATGAGTACGTGCTTAAAAACTGGCGTATCGTGAAGGTTGCAACCACTAAAGCGCAACGTAAATTGTTCTTCAATATTCGTAAAACTAAAAAGCGTTTAGGCTGGTTTAGTGATGAAGAAGTTGGCATGGTTGCAGAGAATCTTGGTGTGTCTAAAAAAGACGTTACCGAAATGGAGTCGCGAATGGCGGCGCAAGATCCTGCATTTGACTTAACCAACGACAATGACGATGACAACAGCGCTGATTTTGCTCCTGTTCATTACCTAGAAGATCACTCTTCTGATGTGGCATTAGAAGTTGAAAATGAAAACTGGGAATCGGATTCACAAGCTCGTTTATTCTCAGCGATTAAAACCCTTGATGAGCGAAGCCAGCATATTCTTCGTTCTCGCTGGTTAGATGACGATAAAACCACATTGCAAGAACTTGCAGCCACTTATCAAGTATCGGCTGAACGTATCAGACAGCTTGAAAAGAATGCAATGAACAAATTGAAATCTTGTATGGAAATCTAAGTTAATTAGTGATGCTGCCAAGATGATTAAAACCTGCTCCGGCAGGTTTTTTTATGCCTTGAAAAGACTGAGTATGTCTTTAATTGTTTACTTCATTCAAGTTGGCTTTAACCGCAGCAACGATCGCTTTTCGAGGAACTTTAAGGCTCGTAGTGATGACATTTTCAGGCCATGAATAATACTGGCGAGGACGTTTAAAGCGTGCCACTTTCGCCAGGACATGTTGTTGTAACGATTCGATTATCTTTGCTGTAAGGGACGAGTGTTTATCTGTTAACTGGATAATGGCAGCGGGTAATAAGCTAAACTGCGGGTCAGCTTGAGCAAATACCACTGCATCATTAACTAGAGGGTGCGATTTTAGCGCAGCTTCAATCTCCTCTGGGTGAATATTTTCGCCGCCACAGATAAACATATTATCAGTGCGTCCAAGCAAGTATAAATTGCCTTTTTCGTCCTGTTTTGCTCGGTCTTGAGTATTGAACCAACCTTGTGAATCCAGTGGCAATGTTAGTGATGCTTGGGTGATTGCTGCGTGTGACGACTCATTTTTATCTGAGTCAGCCAAATAGCCCAAGAATAGGCAGTCGCCTTTAACCCAAATGGTGTTATCGACGATATTAAGTTGGCGATGTAATAATACTTGGCCGAGATGCCCCTGTGGATTGATAGCTGCCGTGGTGATTTGCGAACTCATCTCAGACATACCGTAACTGCAATAAGCATTAACTTGTTTGTCAGCAAGCGCTGAGACTAAATGAGGTTCTATAGCACCACCACCTAATAATAAGGCGTTGACACTATCTAATGCGTGGGGATGTTGTGCAAGTAGCTTACTTAATTGCGCCGCAACCAGCGAAACATGAGTCACCTTGCTTGCAATGATCTGTTGCCACAAAGCTTGGCTATCATTTAACACCACTGCTGCACCAGCAAGAGCGCATCGATTAATGATGGCTAAGCCACCAATATGAAATAACGGCAAGGATAATAACCAGCTATCACCCTGTGCTAACGCGATGTTGTTAGCAGAACCTACTGCACTAGCAATGTGGTTTTCTAAGCAATGTACAACGGCTTTTGGTGCACCGCTAGAGCCTGAGGTCAAAATGATATTTAACGGTTGCTGGGGATTTATTTTAGGTATCGCGCCAGCTAAAGCAGTGTTAGATAGCGAGATGGTAAGTTGTAGCTTGTTTACGACGCGATTATTGTCCGTTTTGTTATTGTGCTTAATGCTTGAGTCATCCATAAATGAAGGTTCAAGCCATATCGCATCAATGTTAAAGCGTTGACATAATTGGTTAATTTGCTGTGCAGGAAAGCGTGGGGAAATGGGTAACAACACGGCACCCAAGTCAACACAAGCCCAATATAAGCAAACCATTTCGAGATTATTTTTGCTGACACAAGCGAGTCGGCTATGTTGTTTAATACCCTGTGTTTGCAACGTATTAACTAGGTGGCAAACCATGGCACTGAGTTGCTGATAGGTTAACGAACCCACTGAACTTGATGCTTGCTTGATGGCGATAGCATTCGGTTGATTAAGGGCTGTTTGATGCAATGGAGAAATCATCTTCATACCTATTTTATGCTGCCTACTTTTGCTCAATAGCGACCAGAATTAACCTTGGTAGTGTTGAAGCAGTTGACATACCTCAAGGTTAAGTTGATTGTCTGAGTTCATTAATGGCTGAGTAAAACTGGCAAGTGTGTCAAGCCCAGGAATTTCGTCTGGAGTTAACACTGCAGCAAGTTTCGCAAGATCCCCAATCCCAAGATTGGCCTCTAAACTTGAACTTAAAATACACCGCACGCCATGGCTAGTAGCAAGGTTAATCAGCTGAACTAATTTATCAATATTACCGAGTACCATAGGTTTGATTATCAAGGCTGCGAGTCCTTCAAGCATGTCAAACTGGTAATGACCATCATTTAAGGTTTCATCAAGTGCAAAGGGGATATGTAGGCTTTGGTATACAAGTTGGCTTTGCTCGGGCGTTTTACAAGGCTCTTCGATGTACTCTATAGCTTGTTTTGGTAGGCAAGCTAAGAACTCAATAGCTTGCTCAACGCTAAAACCTTGATTGGCATCAAGGCGTAATTTCAGTTTTGGATTAATAGCTAAAATTTGATGAATAAATGTAATTTCTTGCTCGATACTTGCCTGAGCGACTTTAACTTTAATGGAATAAGTCCCTATGGGTAACGCATTAACTTGCTGCGTTAAGGTCTCAATACTGGTGTCGTCTTTATAATAAAATAGGCCAACTTTACGTTCATCAACATGGGCATATTGAAATTGTGATGACGATTTAAACCCGAGCAAACTTAACCCTAAACCTATAGATGCAAAGGGCGCTTGATTGGCAAGTTCATTCAGTGCCTTGATAGGTTGCCCTATCAGAGAAGGTAATTGTTGTTCAAGGTATTCAATGACCTGTGATAATGATTCAGGACTAAACCCAGTTAGCGGTTCACCTTGAATATCAACACCTGACAAAGGGGCTATTTCCACAAACTCTGGGGCGCAGTTATCAAATGTGGCACTGATGATTAGCCCTAAACGTTGATTAATTCGCTGACTGGCGACGGGCAGAGCCGGTTCAAGGTCAATTTTATATTGATGTATGCTCAGTTCTCGGATGCTTGCTTGCGCCACATTGTCAGTCGTTTCGCCAATTTGAGTAGAGCATGAATGGCTTAAAGGTTGTGGGGCATCAAAGTGCATAAAGCAAATATCCTATAAAGCGATGGCCACCTCGGTTAAGGTGGCTAAATTTCATTTACCGTTAAAGGTTAGCTAAGGATATAAAAGTTGTACTATCCTTGCGGCAAACATCTGTGGTTGGGCTTTATGGGTATTGTGGCCAGAATTTGGAATACTGATCACCGACATATCGATTTTTTCTTGCCACTTAAGCGCCAGCTTAGAAAACTTGCTGTCTTGCTCACCCACCAACATGTATCTTGGGCAGTGTAATTGTTTCAACACTTTTTGGCCATTATCTTGTAAACCCAATGAAGTGCTTCTAAAGCAATGGAGTAGCGCTTGCGGATCATTTTTACTGCGTATACTAATCAGCTGCTCACGCGCGCTGTCTTGTAGATCTGCAAATACAGGCTGCTGATACCATTGGGCTAAAAAGTCAGTTATCGGCATATTATCGAGTTTATCTGCCCACTTTTGGTCATGTTTCAAACGAGCTTGTTTATCTCGAGTGGAACATAAGCCTAAATGGGCGGATTCTAGCATTAAACTTAACAATGCTTGTGGGTGGAACTTCGCAATGTGCAAAGCAACGCGCCCACCAAGAGAGTAACCCAGTAAATGAAACTGCGGGTAACCTAGCTTGATCACTTTATCGACAATGGTTTGAGCTAATACTTCAAAACCAGGAGAAGGTAATATTTGATCGTTTTCACCATGGCCTGGTAAATCGATACAGATACAATGAAAGTACTGGCTTAAAATGGGCAAGCTGGCTTGCCAATCTTCTTTTGAACCTAAAAAACCATGTAATAAAACCAGTGCAGGTAATGCTGTGTCACCGTAACGTTTAATGGTTGGCATTAGCGTTGTTTCACCCATTGTGCAATGAGCTTTATTTGATCGCTTGCCTGATTGGGGGCAACATTGACTTCAATTACAGAAGTCCCTGCATAAGCCATTGCATCAGTATAAGCCTCATTAAAGCTAGATAAACAATCTACTTGGTTATAAGGCAAGCCAAACATGGCAGCGGCATAACCAAACTCCAGCCCGTGACTTAAACGGTAGAATTCATCTCTGACCGCTTCATTTGGCACAGGTAATAAATTAAAAATATTGCCGCCATCATTGTTGAGCACCACGATCACAAAAGGGGTTGTGATTTGTTTGCAGATAGCCAGCGAATTAAGGTCATGTAAACTGGATATATCACCAATTAACAAAGTACTGGGTTGTTGCGTGGCAAGGGCCATACCGCAGGATGTTGCAATTAATCCATCAATACCAGATGCACCACGATTGGTATAAATATGCGGTGTTTCACAGGTTATAGGAGAAAACATGTCGTATAAGCGCACCGGTAAACTATTTCCAATAAACCACTGGTGGTTTGAGGTCTGCGCTTTAGCAAGTTGACGTACAACTTGCGGCTCACCAAAACGACTTTGATCTATGTGCTGTGTGAACAGCGCCTCTAGCTGCTGGTTCATTTCAATTAAAGGTAAAGCCCAATTGGCTGAAGATGAACGGGGCCAAGGCGCGTTACATATGGCTGAAACACTGGCTTGCCAAATACGTTTAGATTGGTGGTTAGGATCGAGTCGTTGCTGATTGGGAAGTACTTGCCAATAACTGTGCCATTGATGTTGTGCAATAAAGCTAATAAGCCTTTTTGAGATAAATCGGCCGCCAAATACCAATAATCTATCTGCTTGCTCTACAAATTTGGTTGCTTTGGGGTGTAGCATCAATTGATCAATATGGCCGATAACACTTGGGTGTTGTCGTAATTGTGACTGAGCATCTGTGACGACTGGCCAGCCTAACTTTTGTGATAATTCAATGATGAGTGATGGATTGTCATGAGGCGAAAGCGTACCCACTACAATGATGCCTTTACCATGGACAAAACGCATCATGGTGTCTTCTGAGGGCAGGTTATTACAGGAAACCTGGCCATAGTCGGTATAAGGGTGGCTGTGATTTGCCCATTCTGAGATCGGTTGAGTATAAGATGCTGATGATGCTATCAGTGCTGGTAAACTCTCCAACTCGCTTGGGTAAAGTGGCTCACGATACATGCAATTAAAATGCACAGGTTGTTGAAGGTTAGCCACGGCTTCGTCAATTGTTGTTAAGAGTGTGTTTGGACTGATAGCGAGATCTGGCGTTGGCAAATTCACTTGCTTGGCATAATCAGCAAAAATAGCAGGTTGGATAATGGCTTGATTGGCACCGCAGCCAATAAGCTCAGGTGGCCTGTCTCCACTTAATACAATTAATGGAACTTGAGTTAACCATGCTTCAACGATGGCAGGGTATAAATTAGCAACAGCTGTGCCTGATGTTGTCACTATTGCAACTGGACTATTGCTGGATTTGGCAAGGCCTAGCGCCATAAAACCAAGTCCTCGCTCATCAAAATGCATGTGGCGCTCAAGTTTATGTTGCGCCGCCGCAGCTAGGGTTAAAGGCGTTGAGCGTGAGCCTGGAGCCATGCAAACGTGTTTTACGCCAAGCCGAGCTAGCTCTTCTAGGATTAACGCACCCCATAGTAAGTTAATGTCAGACGTAGGTTGTGTTTGCATAGTAATAAATACCCAATTAAAAGTGCCTGAAACCTAAAGTTTCAACATGGTTGTTTACGCTAAGTGTTAACCACAAACCTTACAGAATGTGAGTCACTGGCTTAATAAATGTTGGCTATTTTCATCAGTATAACCAATAAATTAATTATAAAATGTGCGTTACGCTTGATTGTTAATCCATTCGCTCATTACAACATGAGTTTTAATTTTGACAATATCGGCTTGCGCATCAATATACTCTCGGATTTCATGTAATCGCTTCATGGATGCCGCATTGACATACACCAATAAATCCATTTCTCCGGTGATTCCTTGGCATGTGATTACCTCTGGAATGGCGTGGAACACATGGACAACATCGGCGCAATTAGCCCGTTCATGCTGAATTTCAAAATAAGCAGAAACGCCTTCTTTTTGTGACTCGCTTAATAACACTTGATAGCCACGAATGATCCCTGATTGCTCGAGCTTTTTAATCCGCTCGGTTACAGCACTACGTGATAAGCTGACTGTCTCAGCGATATGAGAAATACTTTGGCGGGCATTGGCACGTAGTGCATTAATGATGAGTTGGTCGAATTTGTCCATGTGAAGTCTTACTCGCTTTAAAAGGCTGAACCGTTATAAGTGGGCCGCCATAATGTCGGTTTCTTGCATTAATTCCGTCAATATGGTGGTTTAATCCATTATCTTGTGGGGTATTTACGGCAGTTTGTTTATCATTTTAATTTTATAATTCTTTCAAACTTCACCATAGAATAAGCCAATGAATCAAATTACAGGAACGATAGGGCGCTGGCAAGGTGCCGGGTTGATGGCCACCACTTTGCTAGGTACAGGGGTATTTATTTTGCCGCAAATGACCATTGCGGTGGCAAATAGTGGTGCATTATTGGCGTGGGCTATATTAACCATCGCCATTTTGCCTGTTGCGGTGGTGTTTGGGTTATTGGCTAGTCGCTTCCCACATGCCGCAGGGCCTGCCTATTTTATTGAGAAAGCTTATGGCACCACAGCAGGGCGCACAATAGGATTAATTTTCTTGTTTGTGATACCCATTGGAGCGCCAGCAGCGATTTTAATGACCTTCCAGTTTATGGATGCACTTGTGTCTATTACTGGCTGGGGGCAATTAGCGGCCGAACTCACCATTGTGGCGGTATTGTTACTGCTTAATTATCGCGGGATTCAAGTTTCGGCCAAGTTGCAATTTGCGTTAACGCTAGCCATTATCGCTGTTGTGGCAGTGTTATTTGGTGCGAGTGGCACCAATGTCAGCCAAGTGGAATYTTTTGCAAGTATGGCTTCACCAGAAGCTTCTACAGTGATGTTAGCTATGGGGATCGGTTTTTGGAGCTTTTTGGGCATCGAAGCTATGACACATTTAGCCAATGATTTTAACGATCCTAAAAAGGATATGTTACCGGCTATGATGATAGGCACTGTCCTCGTTGGCGTGATTTACCTTATCTGTACTTTATTGCTGTTGATGGTGCCAAGTGATAAAGAAGGCTTAGCCATGATCCATGCATTCWATGTGTTATTAGGTGATATCACTTGGCAAGGCATGGGTGCACAAGTGATTGGGGTATTAGGTATTGCCAGTGGTTTGGCGACGGTCAATGTGTATTGTGCAAGTGCAGCGAGATTATTGTGGAGTTTTAGTAAAGAAGGGGTGCTGCCAAGTTATTTTAGCCAGCTTAATGGCTATGGCGTGCCATTACGTGCGTTGAACACTATTTTGACCATCATGGCATTGGTCATCACCTTAACCTTTGTGACAGAGCAAAAGCTTGAAGATCTTATTGCATGGAGTAATGGTGTGTTTGTGATTATTTATCTGCTGACCATGCTATCGGCAGTAAAATTACTCAGCAAACGTTATTTGCCATTGATTATTGGTGGTAGTGTATTTTGTATTGGCGTGGGCATCGCCTTAGCTGAAAATATGCTGTATTCATTTATTCTACTGGTGGTGATAGCTCCGTTTATGTATTGGCAGAAACAGCATCAAGCTCGCAAACAGTTAGTGTAGTATTTCCTAGATAACTTAAACAAAAGCCAAAACAAAAAACAGCGCTTAATGCGCTGTTTTTTTGTGACTAAATTATGCAAAAACTGAGTTAGCGTTGCTCCATGGCAATATTACGCATTTGAATGACTTCACTATGCTTTAAATACAGCAAATCTGCAGTTCGGCGAATGATTTGATCTTCGTTTCGGCACAATTTGCCATCAGAGTATGCCAGCTTCCACATACACAGTAGCAGCTTTTGCTTTTGTTCAATTGAGCATTGAGCATTAATTTCGGCGGTGAACTCAAATAACGACGTTGCGTTACCTTGAACTAATTTGGCCTCGTCAATTAATGCATTTGCTTCAGCTGAACTGATATTTAAGCTGTGACTAATCATGCTTGGGAGCATGGCGACTTCTTGCTCATCGAGCGTCTCATCTGCATACATGACTTCAAGTAGTAAACTCACTGCGGCTAATTTTAGCTGTTGCGCTTGCTCCTCAGGGGTCACAGCTTGAGCATGGGATTGTAAAAACTGTTTCAGTTTCGCGATCATTTTGCCTCCTACACGCCAGCTAATGAGCGCATTTAATGGGAAATCTATATTGATTAAGCTTAACAGAGACAATAATGCCGAGCGAATTGCTCGGCATTAAATTATGTTAATCCTAAATGCTGTTTGGCTTATAGCAATGAATTAACACCTTTCATCAGCAAATCGACTGTACCTTCGCTGCCGTTAGTCTCTAAATATGATTTAGCGATATCGACCATAGGCGCTACGTATTCTTTTTTGATACCAAGTTGTTCAAATGCATCATAAACCATAGCTGCGCCTTCAAATGACTGACCTAAGTCACCCGCCTGGGATAATAACCCTGACATACCAGAATCTGAAGATAGCTCAGGTACTGCTGCGAGTAATGCATCGGCTCCAGGAATACTGTTTGATAGCTGGCTGAAATCAGAACCGCCTAGGTTTGATTGCGCTAGGCTTAAAAGCGTGCCTAACCCGCCTTGGGCTTGTTCTTGGCTTAACCCGAGTTGTGACATGACATTACCAACTAAGTCAGTAGATTGAGTAGCCGCAGTGTCTACTTGTTCTACTTTCTTTTCATCGCTTCCAAATACACTGTCTAACCAACTTGCCTGTGCTGGTGAAGTTAGGGCAAACATCGCTATTAGAAGACTTACTGCAGGGCTTAATTTCATCATGGCCATCCTGTGGTTTTGTTGAATGATTAAAGGTGAGGTATCGATATTGTGTCACCATTTTAACGTTATTCACAAAAATGTGACAATTGATTTGATTAACTTCTATTAAGCTTCAATATCAATTGTGCAAAAACACTGTTTTTTCGGTATCCTTAGCAGCATATTTGTCTTATTTAGATTATTGGAAATCCCATGTCATTGTCTGCAATTTTGACTGAAGCATATAATTTCTTTCGTAACCATATTGCACAGCTTGCTTCGCTTACTGTGCCACTACTGTTAATTCAAGTAATGATCCAAGTGTGGTTAGGAACAGAACTCGCAGCGCAAGCTGAAGTAGAAATCCCACAGTTTGGCGCTATTCATGGTGCAGCCATGATGGCGTTACTGTTAATTTTTTCATTATTGATTGCCGCGCTAACCTTGTATTTAGAGGTTCGTTCACGAGGTCATGATGTGACCCCTGGTTTAGTGCTTAAAAACAGCTTTACCTTTGTGCCACCATTACTACTCGCAGGGGTATTCTCTGGTTTAGCCATTTTGGCACCTGTTATGTTATTTGCCGTGTTTGGGCCATTTTGGATTATTGGATTAAGTATTAGTTTCTACTTGTTTGCTCGCCTTGCATACGTCAACTTTATGGTTATCGTAGAACGTGTATCACCGCTTGAAGCCATTAAAAGTAGCTTTAAGTTTTCATCACCAATCGTATTGAAAACTATGCTTATTTTAATGTTATATCTGCCACTTTCTATGGTAGGCGGTGTCGTGTTGCAGTTAACAGAATTCGGTGGCTTCCCACTACGCATTATTATTGATACCTTGTTCGCATTTTTAGGACTTTTCGTTAACGTTGCCTTATTTAGATTGTATATGGTTAACCGTACGACAGATGATAGTGAATCAGATACCACAGAAATCTAAATGCGAGTAATCATGCTAAGGAGCCACGCCAGTGTTAAATGATATTGAATTTATTGGCGGCTTCTCAGCTGACATCGTAGACGATTACACCAAAGCCAAAAGCTACGTTAGAGATATTCCAACACAGGCTTTGGTGTTCGTTCGTAGTTTTACCCACCAAGTCACCTCGCTATTAGCCGATAAACATTCCGTAAAATTTAATAGCCCGAACTTATATGACCGCATCGAGCAATTGAATCGAATGCGTTTTATTGATGTACCAACCACACGTGCACTGCACCGATTACGCAGCGACGGTAACCGTGGTGCTCATCCAGAAAAATATCATTTAACGCAAGAGCAGCTTGTCTCACTGGCTGAGAAAACCATCAAGAATATCTTGTCGTTAATTACCTTGCTGTATCCAAAAGTACACCGAAAAAAAGCGCCTGAGTATCAGTTTGAAGCCTTTGATTCATATGTGGGGCGTGAGCTGTGCTATCAAGCTGTGATGCACAACGATCCGCAGGCTCAGTACTTGGTGGGTATGTCGCTTAAATCAAAAGCGTTAATGCAACAAGAGCAAGAGCAATCACTTGAGCAAGATGCCGAAAATCAAGTTGAGTCAGCTGGCACATTTAAGCAAGCGGCTAATTGGTTTGAGTTGGCTTCAGACAAGCATCAACAAGCCTTATTTGAGCATGGCGTTGCTTTACTGCATGGCTACAGTGGTGAAAAAAATGCCTTAGCTGGCGAGATAGCTATTGAACGTGCTGCAGAGGCTGGCGTCATAGAAGCGAAAGCTCTATTAGGCTTCTTTTTCTTGGTTGGTAGTGAAAACTTTGCAGTGGATTTAGCGGTAGCGGCGAATTGGTTAGAGCAAGCTGCATTAGCTGAAAACACTGAAGCAATGTCAAACCTAGGCGTTTTGTATTATCAGCAACAGCAGCTTGATAAGGCTTTTGAATGGATTAATAAAGCGGCTCAAGCGGGTTACCCTCATGCTCAATATCATCTTGCCTTGATGTTATTTAATGGTGAAGGCTGTGAAGCAAATCCAAATGCCAGTGAACATTGGTTGGCAGAGGCGGCCGAGCAAGGTCAATTAGACGCCATGTTTACCCGAGCCCAGCATATGCTTAATGATGATTCAGGTTTAGGCGCAGATGTGTGTTTAGCAGAGCGATATTTGCGAGATGTGATTAACTATGGCCGCAGTGTTCCTGCAATGATAGAGCTAAGTGTCGCGCTTGCTGATGGTGTATTTAAACGCATTGATGTGGTTGAATCGGCGTCATTGCTTAAACTAGCCAAACAATATGCTAATGATGAACAAGCTGAGATTATCGAACCGATTTGGCAATCACTTCAAATTCAAATTGATAATGTGATCGCGCTTAAACCTAGTGAAGAAGAGCTGAAATCTTTGATTCATGCACAAGGGATTTTGGCTTAATTTTGATCTTTGGGTAGTTAAGTTTAGATGTCTGGATGACCTTTTTAATTAATTTCTTCTACATGAAACAGATCAAGGTCGTGGCGCTTCGCCCACACCAGACGAAAGGGAAACAACAGCTTTTCCCTTTTCGATATCCCTAGCCGTTCCGGCGAAATTTAAAAAGCAAAATTTCCAACGGAAGTTTATCTAGCCTGAAAACACATTTGAGTGTTCTTGCTCATCTACGAAAATCGCTATCGCTTCCGATGGGGCGTCCCTTCCCCTCGAAAGCTAGCTGGCCATCCATGGCCAGACTCACGCGATTTTCTTGATGAGCTTAATTGTTATGAAAATTCAGGCCGAATTCGAAAGCTATAAGTCCTTAAAGTTTAGTTCTATCTAGGAATAAGAGATGAACTTGCAGGCTAAATGGTCTCCGTTTGAAGTGTCCGAAAGCGTTAAGTGAATTTTCGTGAGCTCGGCAAGGATGCCGTGGTAGCCTTAGATTGAGCCATGGATGGCGAATCTGAGGCGTTAGGAAATTCACTTATAAGATTGAGGGAACAACGCTTCAATGGAGCGGGTGGGTGATCCAAGAGGGAGTTGCCGTTCACTCCCTTTTGGTCTGGTGTGGGCGAAGCGCCACGACTTTAGACGTAAATTATTTAAACATAAAATGGTTTTGCCTGAGATAGATAAGAAAAGTAGTATGATATGAATCAATAGCTGATACTTTACCGTTAAAAGGCAAAAAATTTAGCAGTTAGATTTAATGGAGTATTTATATGGATTTTAGTTCGTTTGGTTCAGCAATTTCAGGTGCTGTGATTGGTGGTATTATCACTGGTTTTTTCGCTTTAAAATCTACACAGAAGTCATTTAATAATCAGAAAGTACAATCAGAAGAGAACGAAAAGAAATTAATCAAGGGTGTACTTCAAGCTATTCATGATGAATTAGAAACTATTTTTGAACGTTATCAGGATACTATGGGAAGTAAAATAGAAACCCTTAAGGAGAATGAACCTCTGGCTTTCTATTACCCTTTAGTTAGTGACTTTTTTACTGTCTATAACGCAAATTGTTTCTTAATAGGGCGGATACCAGATAATGATCTACGAAAGAAAATTATTAAAACGTACACAATTGCAAAGGGAATGGTGGACTCTTTTAGATTGAATAATGATTTAGTTTCAAAATGGGAATTTTCAGAAAAGTTGTATGCAGAATCTCAATTGGAAGTTCACAAACAGCAAGCTTTAGCACATTATTCAGCTTTGGCAGAATATGGTAAATCTTTAAAAATTAATCATACTACTTTCAAAGCAGAAGTAAATGATTTGCTAAGAGAGTTGCATAAAAATGGTGTACTAAATGAAGTTAGTAACTAATAATTCCATCATTATTTTAAAAATACTCAAACTCTCATAAGCCTTAATAAACATCATGGTCAATCAATCTCAGGGGAATCAAGGTTAACTGACCATATGAATGTTTAGTCAGGTTGATGGTCGAAGGTGCGACCGCTACGTTGCCTGTGATTGCCTGTTTGCTTAAACATATCTGATTGGTAAACCGAACGTTCACGTTGGATGTTCGGATCGCCTCGATAAACCTCATCTGGTGCTTGTTGACCGAAAATTGGCTGCATCTTTGGGGCTAGGTACTTGCGCCCAAGTAGGTTTAACCCGATAAAGCTAACAACGGCAAACACAATTAAAAATGGCAATAAAACAATCGACATCAAGCCGATAGCGATAATCGATAGTAGTGCAAAAATAGGATTCATGGTGCCAACTTTTTGTTTCAGTTGGGCTTGATTTATAAACTGGTTAAAATTCATTAATATTCCTCAATTTACTGGCTAGACACGAATCAAAAGGCGATGGAAACGTCTCTAGAATGGCTTGTTAAATTCGAAGCCGTAGAATTTGTATATTAATAATGCAATGGAACAGCTATTAACGTCACGTTAAACCTGGTTAATGTTTGTTAGCTAAGGTTACGGGTTTGGGGCTGCAAGCATTAAGTCATTGGTTTTAATCAGTATCGTTTATTTGAATCTAGGAAAATTAAACATCGCTTTGATTCACGGCTTTCGCCACACTTTCACAAATAATATTCCGTAGCCATAAATGTCCAGGTGCTTGACTGTTACGTTCATGCCATAACAACACATAAGCCATTGGCATAAATTCAAATGGCAAGGGGACTTGTACCAAAGGGTAAAGTTTAACCGCGTGGCGGGCAAAGCTCGATGGTAAGGTAAAGATTAAATCGCTGTACGCGCAAATACTGGCAGCGCCATAAAAATCGGGCACTGTGGTGCTGATACGACGATGTAAGTTTTGTTCTGCTAGGTGATAATCTAGCGCCCACCAATCATTGCCTTCGCAGCGCACTTGCACATGTGACATTGTGAGGTAGCTTGCCAAATTCCATTGCGGGCTTTGTATTATTGCTAGCATGGGGTGATCTTGGCGAACCAAGCATACTTGCTTATCTTTAAATAGGGTTTGATGCTCGATACCGTCTGGTAGTTGCTCAATTTTTAAATCGGCTTGAGGGTGAGTGTCACGACCTGCAATACCAAAATCAATTTGTCCTAACTGTAAATCTTGCATCGACTTTTCGGTCCAAACATACGAGTCGAGTTTGACGTTAGGGGCATCATGTAACAATGTGCCGATAAAATACGGTAGCAAAGTTTCGTAAGCACTTTCGACCATGGAAAATGAAAAATGTTGATTACTGCTTGCAGGCTCAAAAGTTGGTGGTTGGGTGAGCTGATGCAATGTCTGTAATATTTGTGGCAATTGCTCGCCTAACTGAATGGCATGCGCGGTAGGTTTAAGTCCGTGTGCGGTTCGCTGAAATAATGGATCATCTAAGGTTGAACGTAAGCGATTGAGACTTTTACTCAATGCTGACTGGCTTAAGTGCAAGCGGCTGGCGGCGCGCGTGACGCTTTGTTCTTCAAGTAAGACTTGAAGAATGACCAATAGGTTGAGATCAATTTTAGCCAGATTATCAATATTCATATGATATTCCTCTAGGGAAATTTACTTAGGAAATCATACCATTTCTATTCATACCATGAGTAGTCTAAAATGCGCGCCTAAATCAATACCCGAAATTAAGAAAGAGACTAGAACAAATGAGACGTAACCTGCTACCCACCTTGATGTTTATGGTGCTACTAAGCCCATTAGCCATCGATATCTACTTGCCTTCTATGCCAACGATGGCGATAGAGTATGGTGTGAGTGGTAGCCAAGTTCAGTCGACATTAGTGCTGTTTTTGTTTGCGATGGGCTTAGGTCAAATCCTGATTGGTCCTTTAGCAGATCGTTTTGGGCGCCGTCCTATCGCATTATTTGGTATCGTCCTTTATGGCGTTAGCAGTCTTATTGGCGCAATGGCACAAGAGTTTGAAGTGCTACAATTAGCTCGAGTTTTACAAGGGTTAGCAGCTTGTTCAACCTCAATTGTAGTATTCAGTGCGGTGCGTGATTGCTATAGCAGCAAAGAAAGCGTCAAAATGTACAGTTATTTGAATGGCGCTATTTGTGTTATTCCTGCTTTGGCACCAACACTAGGTGGCTTACTCGCGCTGCAATTTGGTTGGCGTTCTACATTTATTTTTATGGCACTGTACGCCATTATCGTACTCGCTATTGTCCTCATTAAATTCCCAGAAACTCGTCCAGAAAACACCGATACCAGTGGCCCTTTATATCGTTGGGCACGTTATAAGCCAGTGCTAAGCGATCCGCATTTTATGTTTTATGCGAGTACTTGTATGGTGGCTATGGCTTCTATTGTCACGTACGTATCGTATTCACCTATGTGGCTGATTGGCGAGTTAGGGGTAAGTGAACTTGAGTTTAGTGGCTTATTTGGCTTAAATGCTGCGGTAAATATTGCTGCGTGTTTTGCTGCGCCAGTGTTGGTTAAGCATATTGGCAATCGCCCAGCAGTTATTGCTGCACTCGCAATGATGTTGTTAGCTGCTGTTATTGAAGTCGTCATGCAGTTAGCTGGACCTGAAACTGGTCTTGCAGCAGGGTTTGCCTTCATGTTGCCAATGATGTTGTTATGCATTGGTTTTGCAGTATTACTTGGCCCTGCAACGTCAATGGCTTTATCTGCTTTCGGTGAAAGAGCGGGTACTGCAGCAGCCATGTTAGGTTGTATTCAAATGAGTGGGGCATCTGTGTTAGCAGGCTTAATTCAGATGACTGACATCACCGCTCCTTATGCCGTAGCCTTCTTAATGGGTGGTTTATCGTTAGTATTGCTATTAATCATGTCGATAAAAAGTTTAAGCCATTTGCATATGGAGCAAGTACAGCCAGAGCATTAAATTTTTTCGTTATTTTATAGATGTTGCTCAATGCCGCTGATGAATTATTAGCGGCATTGTTGTTTTGGTTCTAGAAACGAGCGTTAATCGCGATACCGAAACTGGTATCTGAATCGCTATCAATAAAAAGCTGCTCTATTGAAGCTCTAGCGGAAATGTATTTAGAGAACTTCCAGAAATAGCTGGTATTCACTGTATAAACATTAAAGCTATCATCACTAATGTAGTTACCTGTGTCGTTTATTGAACCTTCAGGGCTTTGGCTTGAGTATGAGTAAGTGCTTTTACCATCAAAGTTTAGATATTTATAGCCAGCACCAACAGACCAAGCATTTGTAATGTACCAGTCTGCATCGATAATTAACGTCGTCTCCTCATCTTTCCCTTTGTGACTTGACTCAACCATTTGTGGAATAAAATCATTAGTTCCGTTTGGAATATACGTAGTGTATGCACTGTGATACTCCGACTTCATTTCGGCATAGGTCACTCCTGCAGTTAGCATTAAACCAGACGTTTTTTCAAAAGGTAAGTAATGCTCGTATTTGGCGGCTATGGCATCGTAATCTTCTGAACGGTGAGAATTGTATGAATCATACGAATCATGATTGGAGTTTGAAGAAGTTAAGTATGACAACGTAATTTTAGCGTATGGATTGAAATAGTAACCAGCATTGATTTCATAGGTATCTTCATCATTAGCATCAAACGAATCTCGCTCTTTTGTTACTAGGGAGTATGCTCCACCGATAAAAAAGCGAGAATTGAAAATATATTCACCTCTAAGTGCATAAAGATCTTGGTGATCTGTTGTAGCGTAACGAGCTGAAACAACAGATGATTGGCTTAAATACGGTGCAAGTTCAAGAGGGACATCGGTTTGGTCTACGCCTTGAAAAAAATAACTATATGAAGCGCTAGCTAAACCGTCTGAGCTTTCACTGGTGTCAAGAAACCCAATTTCGGCTTGGTGATGAAAGCGACTTTCTGAACTTGATGGAGAGGTATCTGCTGCAAAAGAGGCGCAGCTTGCAAGGTATAGTATCACCGAAAGTGATATTTTATTGATAGTCATAATTCTTCCCTGAGTTAAAATATATCCTAAACATAGGCTTAATTAGCAAATGTTATTTAAGTAACATTACATATAATTTCTTTTATTACAACAGGCTATAATTTTAATGAGCAGAGCTTTTTGCCAAAAATGTGCTTATCCAAAGTCGGCGTGCGTGTGTAGCAGCGTGAAAACGGTGAAGGTCAAAACAGAAGTGATTGTGCTGCAGCACCCTTCAGAGGTTGAGCATGCTAAAAATACGGTTAAGTTATTGTGTTTAACCTTACCAGAGACCCAAGTTGTGGTAGGGGAAACAGCAGAAGACTTTGCTGAGCTGCAAGTGTATCTGCAACAAGCCAGCAAGCCTGTATTTTTAGTCTATCCAAGCGAAACAAGCCAACGTGCTTCAGAGTCAAATTCACCTGAAGATTGTATTATTTTATTGATTGATGGCACTTGGCGAAAAGCCTTCAAAATGCTGCAGCTTAATCCTTGGTTACTTGATTTGCCGGCATTGCATATTGAGTTTGAAGGCGTGTCACAGTATCGCATTCGTAAAGCGAAACGAAGTGATAGCTTGTCGACGCTTGAAGCGACAGCATATATGCTGCAAGCCATTAATCCGACATTGGATATAGCGCCAATGTTTGCAGCCTTTGATGCGATGGTGCAACATAAGCTAGATGCCATGCCGCCAGCTGTGCGTGCTCGTTATGATCAAGAACAATAACAAGGAAGATATACCGCATGTTGAATCAAACGCGATTGGGTAACACATATTTCATTGCTGTCACGGTAATGGCAATCTTGAGTGCGATCAGTTCATGGCACGTGAGCGCAAGTGAAAAGCCTAGGCTGACATTATCTCAAAAAGCGGATCAAGGGCGAATTGATTCCAAAAAGACTGAGCAAGAACAGTTAGAAAAAGCTCGTAAAGCAGCAAGTGATACCCAAAATCGTGAGCAAGAAGTCTTAGCCCGTCAAGAGTCTGGTGAGTGGGAAAAAGAGCAGATAAAAAAGTCTCAAGCACAATTTAATGAGCGTGAATCTCGTGCCGACAAATATCTGCGTGAAGCAAAAGAAGCTGCCGCGAAAGAGCGAAAAATTGAAGAGAAATAGCTTCCAGCAGTTAACGCTGTTAGCAGTGTATTACTCACTAATCACTGCTCGGTAACCTTCACCATTTTCTTTGGCCACAAATGTTAAGTAGTTGTCAATACTATCGATACTGTCTTCATGATAATGGGATACAAACAATAACTGGCTCAGGTTCTCTTTGGCGATCAACTCAAGGGTCTTTTTAACTAAACGTATTCCCAAGTAATCTAAGCCTTGATAAGGCTCATCTAAAATCAGTAGCGTAGGCTGTTTAACGAGTGCTCGAGCAATCAGTAATAATCGTTGTTGGCTATAGTCTAATTGCTTTATCGGTGTATTGGCGTACTCAACCATGTGCAGCATGATGAGCCAATCTTTTGCGACAGCTTTCTGGTCAGCACTGGCTTGCTGATATAAGCCTATCGAGTCATAAAAACCTGATAAAATCACATCTGTCGCACTGCAATTTACCCGATATTGTAAGTGGAGTGCTGAAGATACCATGCCAATATGCTGTTTAATTTCCCATATGGTTTCACCGGTGCCTCTTTTTTTGCCAAAAATATGAATATCATTGCTATAGCATTGAGGGTGGTCGCCAAATATTAACCCTAACAAGGTGCTCTTACCGCAACCATTTGGGCCTTTAATTTGCCAGTGTTGGCCGTTATCAATTCGCCAATTCACATCGGTAAAAATCGTTTTTTCGCTATAGGCAACTTTGCCATTTTTAAGTTCAAAAACCGGATTGTTAAAATGACTCAGGTGGCGATGTCGTTGCATTGTCGCCAACATTAATTCGCTTTGTACCTGAGTTTGTGAGGTTATTTGGGCGATGACAGGGTGCTGCTCCCAATCGTGCTTGTTCATCTTTCTGTCTAACTTTCCGTGGCTGAAAATAGCAATGTTATCTATCCACTTGGGTTGATCTTCTTCTCTTGAAAACACCAGTAACATCGGGATTGGTAATTGGCTTAAATAGTCAGATAATGCATCTCGATGCTGAATATCTAACCCTGAAAATGGATTATCAAGCACTAAAAAGTCTGGCTGACTGGCGATGGCAATTGCCAGCATGACTCGTCGTGTTTCCCCTGTCGATAATTCTCGAAACCCTTGCTCTTGTAGTGAGTGTAGATCTAGCTTTGTCAGTAGTGCATCAATGGGCTCGGGGTTATTGGTTTGTCTGCTACCCGCTGCGGGCAGTGCTTGTTTTATCAGTTCGATGACTTTAGTGCCTGTATCGACAATATCTTGAAAATCTGTGTCGTCACTTTCAAGCTCTAAGGCTAATAACCTTTGCTGCTCGGTTAATGAAACTTGGGCAATGCGATGCGCCGATATAATCATGTCACCTGACAACACCTCAATATCTTTGGGTTGGTTAGTCAGTTTGTTATCAAATAATGCAGCGGATTGCTGGCAAAGCAGATCGCCTAGTATGGATCCAATATCACCATGAGCACTAAACACTCCCCACGACTGGTTGTGAATATGCCAATCGGCAATATCCAGTGTCAGAGAGTGACTCAATGCAGTGAATTGATTAAATTTGATATCCATTAGCTAATGTCCTTGTGTTGCAACCACTGGCGAAAGGGTAACGATTCGCACAGGTCAATCGTACAGAAGTTCACTAAGTAAACAAATCGAAACAATTTCTTAGGTCCTCCTTTAACAAAATATTTAACAACTCGAGTCAGACCTTGTAGATTGGAATGCTACAAAAAATGATAATAACCATGGATGATAATATGCGCCTCTCTACTTTAGCCTTATGTGTTGCGACACTGTCAGGCACGTTTGCTCCTGCCGTTTTTGCCAATAGCCCTGATGCAGCTAAATTGACTGCGAATGTTGAACAAAAAGTCATTGAGTGGCGCCGGGATTTACATCAGCATCCTGAGCTATCTAATCGAGAATTTAGAACCAGTAAAGTGATTGCTCAGCACCTAGAATCATTAGGTTTAGAAGTACAAACTGGTGTGGCTCACACAGGCGTTGTAGCGATTTTAAAAGGGGCAAAACCTGGGCCATTAATTGGTATTCGTGCTGATATGGACGCATTGCCTGTCACTGAAGTGGTGGACTTACCTTTTGCCTCAAAAGCCACTGATACTTATCGCGGTCAAACTGTAGGCGTGATGCATGCATGTGGTCATGATACCCATGTGGCGATGTTAATGGGCGTGGCCGAAAACCTTGTTAATGCTAAAGATAGCCTTGCTGGTGACGTGATGTTTATCTTTCAACCGGCAGAAGAGGGCGCACCAGCAGGTGAAGAAGGTGGTGCAGAGTTAATGCTTAAAGAAGGCTTATTTGCCAAGCGTAAACCTGAGCAAGTGTTTGGCATGCATGTGACTTCAAGTTTACCTACGGGGGTTATTGGCCTTCGTTCAGGCCCCGCGATGGCATCAGAAGATTCATTCACTATTACCGTTAAAGGCCGTCAAACTCACGGTTCTCGTCCTTGGGGCGGAGTGGATCCTATTGTGGCATCGGCGCAAATTATTAACAGCGTACAGACCATAATTAGCCGCCAAGTCGATGTGACTAAAGCACCTGCTGTGGTGAGTTTTGGCGCCATTAATGGCGGTATTCGTTCAAACATTATTCCTGATGAGGTAGAGCTTATCGGAACGATACGTACGTTCGATCAAGATATGCGAGCAGATATTAAAGTTAAGCTTGCCGAAATTGCAGAATTATCAGCTAAAACCCTTGGGGCAACTGCCACAACAGAAATTGATGCAGGTTATCCTGTGACAGTAAACAATCCTGAATTAGTCGCTAAAATGCGCCCTGTCATTCGCAGTGTTGTAGGCGAGGATAATTTAATTGAGCCAGGGCTGATTACTGGCGCTGAAGACTTTTCTTATTACGCATTAGAAACCCCAGGTTTGTTTTATTTTCTGGGGGTCACCCCAGCAGGCAAAGATCCTGCAACAGTGGCCAGCAACCATTCACCGGCGTTTTATGTGGATGAGTCTGCATTAAAAGTTGGTGTGCAAACCATGACACAATTGGCGTTAACGGCCTTAAGCGCTAAGTAAAAAACGAATTACCTGACAAGTAACAATCTTGTGTCAGTTAACAAGACCATGAAAGATATCGTCGCTGTGACGGATGATTAAAAGGAAACCAACATGAAACGCAGAATGACCGCGTTATTGGTATTACTCAGCGCTTGGGTTAGCGTAGCGCAAGCTACCACTCAAGAAGATGTAAATACTTTTACGTTAGATAATGGCATGAAAATTATGGTGCTAGAAGACAGCAGCATACCCAATGCCAATATGTATCTATTTTGGAAAGTCGGTTCACGTAATGAAGTGCCAGGGATTACCGGTATTTCACACTTCTTTGAGCACATGATGTTTAACGGTTCAAAAAAGTATGGTCCGAAAATGTTTGACCGAACGATGGAAGCTGCTGGTGGTGCTAACAATGCCTACACCACTGAAGACATAACCGTGTATACCGATTGGTTTCCTGCCAATGCATTAGAGACCATTTTCGACTTAGAAGCCGATCGTATCGCCAACTTAGATATAGCCCCTGAAATGGTCGAAAGTGAACGTGGCGTAGTGCAATCTGAGCGAACCACTGGCCTAGAGAACTCTAACTGGCGCACCATACAAGAGGAAGTTAAAGGTGTGGCATTTAGAGCGCATCCTTATAGCTGGTCAGTGATTGGTCATGAGTCAGATATCGCAGCTTGGAGTTTAGAAGATTTACAGCAATACCATAAAACTTATTATGCACCCAATAATGCCGTCGTGGTGATTGCTGGGGATGTGAATGTTGCTGAAGTCAAAAAGCTGGCCAAACAATACTTTGGCGTCATTCCTGCGCAAACGCCACCTCAAGCTGTGCGCACTGTAGAGCCACTTCAAAAAGGCGAGCGTCGCGTGTTTGTGGAAAAAGCGTCAGTGAGTACGCCAAACGTGATGTTGGCGTATCATGTACCCTCAACAAAACATGAAGATTATTATGCACTTGATTTGCTAAATACCATTTTTAGTGAAGGTAATAGCTCTCGTTTATATCAAGGGCTAGTTGACAAGCAAGTTGCATCAAACGTGGTGTCTTATCTGCCATTATCATTTGATCCTAACCTGTTTTATTTTCTTGGTGTGGCAAATGCGGGAGTCGATGCGGAGCAACTTGAAGCCAACATGATTGCGGAAATTAACCGTATTAGCACTGAAGGGGTGACTCAACAAGAGCTTGAAAAAGTTAAAAATATCAAACTGATGAATTTCTATCGTACGATGCAAACCATTAATGGTCGTGCCAATACCTTAGGCCGTTACGAGCTGTATTTTGGCAGTTATGACAAACTATTCAGTGCCCCAGAGGCATATAACAAAGTCACAATAGAAGACATTCAACGTGTGGCGCAAACCTATTTACGTAAGGCCAATCGCACCGTGGGCGTGTTAGCTGCAACAGAAGGAGCTGACCTATGATGTCATTAGCAGGATTTACCTCAAAACGTACGCTTACAGCCATGGCGCTGGCATGCTCATTAGCCGTAACAGGGTGTGCAAGTACTACAGGCACCAGTAAAACGGTTGATACTGGCAGCTTTAGCATGCCTCAATACGAATCAATGACCTTAGATAATGGCCTAAAAGTGAACTTTATGGTGCAGTCTGAAGTGCCGATTATTAACATCAATGCGGTTGTCAGAGCTGGTGCTGTTAATGACACTACCTCGGGCGTGTCGTATATGACTGCTAAGAGTTTATTATTAGGTGCTGGTGGCAAATCGAAGGCGGAAATTGAGCAAACCATTGATTTTCTTGGTGCAAGTTTAAAGACAGCTTCGGGGCGTGAAAGCTCGCAAATTGATGCTGACTTTATGAGTAAGGATCTCGACACCGTACTTGCGATAATGCAAGATGTGTTGATATCACCAGACTTTGATAGCGCTGAATTTGAAAAATTAAGACAGCGTGAAATAGTGGGATTATCGCAAGCAAAAGAAAGCCCCCGCGCGGTTATTGGTCGTTACTACACTAAAATGGTATTTGGGCAGCACCCTTACGCTAACCCAACAACGGGTAACAGCGTTTCGTTAGCTGAGATTAATATTGCACAATTACGTGCTTTCCATAAAAGCTATTATCAGCCAAGTAACATGGCCATTAATGTTGTCGGTGACTTTGACCCAGCCCAAATGAAGGCAAAGCTAACTCAAGCTTTTGGTCGCTGGCAGGGAACTGAAAAAGCCGTCCAACCTGATTTATCACAGGGATTACCGTCACTTAATGCTAGCCGAGTATTGTTAGTTGATAAACCTGATGCGATTGAAACAACATTTGTTTTTGGTGGTTTAGGTATTCGCCGTGATAACCCTGATTATGTAGGGCTAACGGTAGTCAACACCATTTTAGGTGGCCGTTTTACTTCATGGTTAAACGATGAGTTAAGGGTCAACGCTGGATTAACTTATGGCGCTCGTTCTGGCTTTAATCCTTTTTCTGATTCTGGGGTTTTCCAAGTCAGCACCTTTACCAAAACCAGTACGACTAAAGAGGCCATGGACTTAGCGTTAAAAACCTATGCGCGTTTATGGGAACAAGGGATAGATCAGCAAACCTTAGATTCAGCTAAAGCCTACGTAAAAGGCCAATACCCGCCTAAATTTGAAACAGGTGGTCAGCTAGCTGAGCTAATGGCAGATATGTATATCTATAAATTTGATGATTCTTTCATCAATGAGTTTCAAGCCAAAGTCGACGGCTTAACCCTTGAAGATACTCAGCGTTTAATAAGCACCTATTTCCCTCAAGACAATTTGCAGTTTGTGTTGATTGGTAATGCTGCTAAGGTTGCTGATATTGCTAAAGAATATGGTGAAGTCACGCAGATTAATATGACGGACGTGGGCTTCGGTCAATAACATTCATCTCGTCTACTTTTGATTGTAAATGCCTTTCTTATTTGAGAAAGGCATTTTTTATTGGTCAAATTTGTCGGTTCAATAACTGCCGATATTTGCAAAAATAGTTTAGTTATTTGAAAATCGTGATGGAATAAAATAATGTGCTAGCTAATCACTGATTAAGCTTACTTCAAGGCCTTTTTGTCCATGTCTTATAATATTGGAATCTCAAAAATAAGCTGTAGCTTAGCCCTCTTGTTAGGATTTATAGGGATGCTGCCCGCAGCCAGCGTGAGCGCGGCGAAAGTGGATTTGAGCCAGTTTTGTCCACGACTTGATGGTGACTGGGTTGGCTCGGCGGCTAAGTCGGGCTCCAGACCAAAACAAGTGACAACTGCTGCAATTTGCTCATCTGATAAACGGAATCTAATGCTGACGGTGAGCCGTGGCGACAGTAACCCCAATAGTGAAGTTTGGTGGTTTCGTGCACATAGTGGTGATGTACTCCTGACATACACTGACGGTGTTGGTGCAGATAGAGAGCAAGTTTTTAGTTTATATCAGCGTGGGGATAGTTTTACTTTTTTAGGAAAAGGGCAACTTAATCAGCGGCCTGCATTGATTCGTTTAAGCTTTGAGCCCTTATCATCGACGACTAGCGCTCCAATTGATAATGCCCAAAGCGCAATGGAAAATGACAGTTGGTTGTGGCGTCAAAGTGCGCATTATCTTGATGATGATAGCCAGCAATATCAATTGATCCGCGCGATTGAGCTGACAACAGTTCAGCCCAATTAGCCAGCGCTACAAGTTAAATTAGCTATTCGGCTCCAGCGTAATCAAGCTGACGCCAAGCTTCATAACTAATAATCGCCACAGAGTTGGATAGATTTAAACTGCGATTACTCGCAGCCATCGGAATGCGTAAGCGTTGGCTGGTGGGAATAGATTCAATGATATCCATCGGTAATCCACGGGTCTCAGGACCAAATAACAATACGTCATCAGCGGCAAATTCAAGCTCACTATGTGGGCGGCTGCCTTTAGTCGTGCACGCCATGATGCGCTTGCCTTGCATTGCCTCAAGGAAGGCTTCAAAATTCTTGTGGCGAGTGATATTGGTTAAATCAGCATAATCTAAGCCAGCTCTACGAAGCTTTTTCTCTTCTAAATCAAAGCCTAATGGCTCAATCAAGTGAAGTTTTGCCCCATTGTTGGCACACAGACGAATTATATTACCCGTGTTTGGAGCAATTTCTGGTTCATAAAGCGCAATATGGAACATGTTAAATACCTTGATTGAATGAATCGAGAATTATACTCAAAACATCATAGCCAGGGAAAGAAATCATCAAGATGATGATGTTTTGCCTGACATTCTGCATATGGCTCCTGCTAACGCTTATCTGAGAGTTAGAAAGGTAGCCTTAGGTTACTGCATGGTTTTAGGCAGGCTAATGACAACACTTAGGCCATGGGGAGAGATATTTTTTGCCTCAATGTTACCTTGGTTGAGCTTAATGGCTGCTTGGGTAATGGCCAGACCTAATCCCCAGCCACCTGACTCACGATCGCGAGCATCATCAGGTCGGTAAAACGGCTTAAAGATTTCTTCTAAGTCGGCTTCATCAATCCCTTGTCCATCATCATCAATGGTGATCACCACTCGATCTTGTACCTGTTCTGCCGTAATATAAATCACAGATTCGGCATAGCGAATCGCATTTCTCAGCACGTTTTCTATCGCGCGAGATAAGGATTTTGGGTAATGGTCGAGACTGATTGTTTCAGGGATCTCAATATCTAAGCGTTTTTGCTGCTGCTCGGCTTCAAACTCTGCATCATCAAGAATATGGCTAAGCGATTCAGCCAGTTCAAGATGGACTTTATTTTCAGTGTTGCTGATGGTGACACGAGATAGGGTTAATAGCTCAGATATGAGGGCTTCTAACTGCTCAGCTTCATAGCCAATACGTTCTATATCAGGGCTACTTTGATCTTTCTTACGGGCTAATGCCAATGACAATTGCAGCCGGGTTAACGGCGTACGTAGTTCATGAGAAATATCACCCATTAAGCGTTGCTGATTATTCATCATGGTTTCGATGGACTCTGCCATGGTATTAAATGCTTGGGCCAGCTCGCCAATTTCATCCCCACGTTTTACCACGCTGGTTTCGACTCGACTTGATAAGTCTCCTCGCGCTAGCGCATTAGAGCTTTGCTTGAGTGAACGTAATGGCTTACCTAAGTTCCAAGCTAAAAGGCCGCACAGTAGACCAGACATTAACATGGCGATAATGGCTGTCAGCAGCTTGTTATCACTGAAAAAGAAAAACCAAGGGCGTGGGTGATTATCTGAAATACGTGCATAGACGCGGTAAGGCTTCTCACCTGCTATAAATTCGTAAGGACCGAAAATTAACTCAGTGCGGAATTGGTGACTAATAGGGGCACCATTGTCTTCGCTGATAAGTAAAAACTCACGAAAAGTACGTGGTACTTTGTTCGTATTTAACACCCTACTTTGCTCGTCAAGAATATAAAACTTAAAGCTTTTTCCATCACGATTTCGGTGACGATTTAAACGTCTTAACGCTTGTTCATCTTCAAGTAGCGACGGCTCTTCTATAAAGTGCTTTGCCGCACGTTTGAGCAGTTGTGTTTGTTTGTCCGACAAAGGGAGTTGATCATGGCTTTGTTGTAAAAAAGGCAAAATCGCCACAAAGGCGATGATGAGCGAGCTGCATAACCAAAAACCCAGTAATAACTTAACAAATAAGCGATTTATAGAAGAGAGGAAAGTCATTACGGGATCCAAATATAGCCTTTACCACGGATGGTTTTTACTCTTGGTCGACCATCGCTGCGTTCAGGTAATTTTTTGCGCAAGTTAGATAAATGCATGTCTAAGCTGCGATCAAATGGCATTAATTTTTTACCGAGTACGGTTTCGCTAAGTTGTTCTTTTGTGACCAAATCGCCCGCTTGGGTGATCAAGCTATGCAGTAAGGAAAACTCAGTACCCGTTAAGATAATAAGTTGTTCGTTACAATAAAGCTCTTGTCTTGCTTGGTCTAAACTGAGGTCACCAAAATCTAATCTAACTTGCTCATTTTTGTCAGCTTGAGTTAATACCGAGCGGCGTAAAATCGCGCGCATACGTGCAATTAACTCACGGTCGTTAAACGGTTTTGGTAGGTAGTCATCAGCGCCAATTTCAAGGCCCACCACGCGGTCAATTTCATCACCACGAGCAGTTAACATGAGTACTGGCGTTTGCTTTTGAGTTCTGAGGGCACGTAAGACTTCAAAGCCATTAAGTTTCGGTAGCATTACATCAAGTAAAATTAAATCAAAATCTTGGTTCTGTGCATAATCAAGGCCTTGTTGGCCGTCAAATGCTTGGGTCAATTCAAACCCTTCAAGTACCAAAAGCTGGGCTAATAATTCTGATAAACCTGCGTCATCATCAACTAATAAAATACGACTCATTGCGATCCTCACTCTTTTATTAATTGCACTATATAACGAATGAGGATCCAAGTTTAGCAACATTGCACTCTTTTACATAAAGATGAGTAAGTGCGACATAAATTTTGCTACGCGTTACCACCTAGCCGCACTATTTTTCTGCGACGTGATATTTTCCATCAGTGCGAATATATACCATTGCCCCTTGCGCTGACGTTGTCACGTTATGGCTGAATTTACCGTTAGAGCCAAAATAACTGCCCGCGGTTAATCCTTTTCTGTTTGGTGTTTCAACAGATTGATAGCTAAGGCTACCTTTGATAACAATGGCTCTAAACTCTTCAGCATCGCTTGTCAGTGTTCCACTAAAGTTGGCTGGCAATTTTATCATTGCACCGCCGAGTTCCCCGACTTTGTTACTGCCCCATAATGCGGTTATTTCAGCATTATTTCCATTGATAGACTTCATGTCGGTTTGGTCTAGCCAAACAAGATTTGATTGATGAAGATTTATTGGTCGTTCGCCATTGTCAAATTGCTCATTAGATGGTTTAACCAAATAAGGGCCACTATCAATTTCAAGGAAGATGAGGTTGTCTTCTCCATTGGCTGCAGTGATGTGGTTCTCGCCAGCAGGTTGTGTCCAAAAAGAACCTGTTGGCATCCACATGGTTGCAGCATCGGGATCGTCATTATGCATTTTCCCCTCAATAACCACACCACGATAAGTAATGTTATGAATGTGGGGAGGTGAGGAAAACCCTTTATTGAATTTCACTAACATACCCGTTGGCACATTTTGGGTGCGATCGCCCCAAAGGTTGGCCGCCCCAGGGCTTTTATCGCCACGAAGTGGGTTTAAATATCCCCAGTCAATATCAGCTGTCGTGATGACTTCTGACTGAGGGGAGGTTTCTGCAAAGACAGCGGTGGCAGGTAAAGTGCTGAGTAAAATAGCCGGTAATAGTGTGTGTAATAGATTCATGTTTGCGATCTCTGTCGGTGCTGAATATCGTGATTAAAATAAGATTTTTAAAATTAATCTCAAAGTATCAGTTAATTATAGTTACTGAAGGAAATACAAAAAGGTCACTTGGTGAGAAACAGTATCAAACAAATCGGCATAATCCAGCACTTCATAATTTCAATTATTACAAAATATTATTAAAAACATAAATATTGATAATTTAACTTTTTGATTGTAGTTCTCCTATACTTTTCTCATCGAAATTAGCCCGACTTTATGAACAACAACTGGAGAGATAAATATGTCTGCACCTATGCCTTACCCAAGAACGTTTTCTCATATTGGTATTTCAGTACCTGATTTAGAAGCGGCAGTGAAGTTCTACACCGAAGTACTAGGTTGGTACTTAATTATGGAACCAACAGAAATTACTGAAGATGATTCTGCCATTGGCGAAATGTGTACGGATGTATTTGGTGCAGGTTGGGAGCGTTTTAACATTGCCCACCTCTCTACCGGTGACCGTATCGGCGTCGAACTGTTTCAATTCAAGAATCAAAAGAATCCAGAAGATAACTTTGAATATTGGAAAACTGGCGTGTTCCACTTTTGTGTTCAAGACCCTGATGTTGAAGGACTAGCAGAGAAAATTGTTGCTGCAGGTGGCAAAAAACGAATGAAAGCACCGCGTTATTATTACCCAGGTGAAAAACCGTACCGCATGATTTACATGGAAGATCCATTTGGAAATATCCTAGAAATCTACAGCCACAGCTATGAATTACATTATGCCAGTGGTGCATATAAATAACATTCACAGGGGTTATGGAGGCTATTAGGTTTTTCGTCATCCCCGTTTTCAATCTGTTAGACATCCTCTATTGTATTGCCGTTATAGGAACACACTATGTTTATCAATCATCCCAGTCGAAGAGAATTCATGAAGTTACTGGGTGTCAGTTTAGGGGCCGCCGCTTTGCCTATGGCATTAACGGGTTGTGCGTCTGCCACCTCGCAACAAGAGGCTACTGCTGAGGCCGCAGCAATGCCAGATTCACTTACACCGTACCCTAGAACCTTTTCTCATATCGGTATCTCGGTGCCAGATTTAGAGGCTGCAGTTAAGTTTTACACTGAAGTCTTAGGTTGGTACTTAATCATGGAGCCGACAGAAATTGTTGAAGATGATTCAGCCATTGGTGAGATGTGTACCGACGTTTTTGGTCCAGGGTGGGAGCGATTTAAGATAGCACATTTATCTACTGGCGACCGAGTTGGAGTGGAGTTGTTTGAATTTAAAAACCAGCAAAACCCTGACGATAATTTTGAATATTGGAAAACAGGTATCTTCCATTTCTATGTTCAAGATCCAGATGTTGAAGGTTTGGCTGAAAAAATTGTTGCCGCTGGGGGTAAAAAACGCATGAAAGCGCCTCGTTATTATTACCCTGGTGAGAAGCCATATCGGATGATTTACATGGAAGACCCTTTCGGCAATATTTTAGAAATCTATAGCCATAGCTATGAGTTAACTTACTCGGCTGGAGCTTACCAATAAAGTTTATTGGAAAACTAAATAACAAAAGCGAGTCTTAGGTATAAGACTCGCTTTACTGGTTACTGAGCTTTATAGCGAGATTAAGACTTTTGCTTCAAGCGTTTAATCTTAACGATGACATAAGTCAGCAAGATAGAACCTACAATCAAGCCTACAGAGAACACCACGTTTTGCAGCGCCATCGGGTCGATAACAAGCATGCTGCCTAAACCTAACATCATAATACCTGACATCAGCTTGAGCACTTCACCTTCTTTTTCAGTGAGTTTACGTTTACCTAATGTCGCCGAGAATACAATCACAATGATGGCTAATGGGATAACGTAAATGACGTTATAAGCGATGAGATACATATAACGCTCAATGGTATCTAACCCCGAAATTGATAGCACAGACGTGTAAATCATCGGGAAACCAGCAGTACAAAGTAGCTCATAAGCGTTGGCCATAATCGCCAATAACGCAGAACCGAATATTAAGGTTGGTAAAGAGCTGGTTTTAGACAATTTCCCCATCCGCTTTATTAAGCTGCCACGGTTTTCAACCGACATAGACAAGCTGACATCGCCCTTACCAAAGAAGAAGTCCTTTATGTTGACCAAGGCGGCCACCAGTGCAATTAATCCCGCACCTGTGATAATCCAGCCTCCGTCTCCACCACCTAGTAATTGGAACAGGTTGAGCCATGCGCTCATGAAGATGAAGTAAATAAAGCCAGAGAAGAAAACGAAAATTCCGCCTACTAATAGCATGCGTCCACGACTGCCCGCATTCACCATGATGCTTAATAAAAAGAGCAATACGAAGAAGGCGCAAGGGTTAAAGGCATCGACGCCAGCTAGCACTAAGGTCAATACAGGTAGCGACATTTTTTCAGGCTGAACAGCGCCGATCAGTGGAATATCAACAGGCTGTACGTGAGGGGTATCATCTAGCTTAGCTTGGCTTGCTGCATTTGAACCAAAATCCATATCACAGGTACTAGGGTTGTTTGGATCTGAATTATCCGAGCAAGTTTCAAATAACGGTGCATCAGCGGTGGTTTTATCTTCATAAAAATCACCCATTAAATCTTCAGCTGGCATGGTGCCGCCATTTCGCTGATAACATGCTTCTAGGCGTTCAAGAATATAGCGACCTGTCACATCATGGCTATTATAGCCTGTAATGGCTTCGCCACAGACGGCAAAGTAAGGCACAGACTTAGGCTCGACGCCGGTTTTCTCGCCTATGGCCATCAGTTTATCAACATTGCCTGGTTCTGATATAAGGTAATCATGTTGATTTATCCAGCTATATCGCTCAGCAAGTGCATCAATGAATGGGTGTGCTTTACGGCAGTGTGGACAGGTTTCTGACCAGAAAAAATGTAAATTTACCGAGGGTTCAGCGGCGCTATTATCTATCCATAAAGCATCATCGTTTGCCTGCGCCATACTGGCAAAAGAGAGCAATAAACCACATAACAAAATTAATCGGCTGAAAACCTTACTCATCCATAACCTCAACTTATACACCTTATTAAAACGTTCAATTAGTGTTATCTCAGATACATATGTCCTATGTAGGTTCAGTATGAAAATGATCCCTTTTTATATACGTGAACTGGCTCCCATTATGGTGTATGAGATTACTTTTGTTCCAGAAATGAGATCTTTACATAGCTTTACCGAGGCTAAACCCTTACTGACATTGCAATTGCTAAACTAGCTTCATATCAAAAACGCATTAAATACACATAAATTCGTTTTGGGATATTGAAGACAACATTCTGTTAGCAGTGTTACTTAAAAAAGGGATTAAGCGCTGTTAGCCCATTGTTTTAATTGAGTAAAACACATAGATAGGTGACATTATGAAATCACGTTTAACAGTAAAAAATAGTTTATTAGCCTTTGTTGCTACTTCAGCATTATTAGCTGGTCAAGTGTACGCAACAAGCACAGACACCAATACTCAAACTGAACAGACTCAAAAAAAGGGTGAGCGAGCACATGGTGGTAAGCACCATGGCAAGAGCATGCATAAAAGTATGCGTAAAATGCTTCGTTCACTTGATTTAACTGACACTCAACGCACAGATGTAAAAGCGATTATTGAGAAGTACAAAGAAGAGAAAGGCGAGCGTCCATCAGCAGAAGAACGTGCGGCACATAAAACTGAAATGCTAGCGCTTATCAGTAATGCAAACTTTGACGATGCCAAGGCTGATTCAATCATTGAAGCGAAACAGTTGAAGCAAAAAGAAGGCATGAAAAACTTCATGAAAATGCAAAATGAAATCTACCAACTACTGACTGAAGAGCAAAAAGCGAAGTTTGACTCACGTTTTACCAAAACCAAAGGTAAAGGTCGTGGTTAATTGTTAACTGACTCCGTTATACTGGAGGTTACCACTGCATTTATTTAGGCGTGATGACCTCTATTATGACAACAGATTCAGACTACGATTTTTGGGTTAAGTTAGCTAGTCGCGCAGCTGTAGCCACAGCGTTAATCCTTATTGTGATCAAATTGCTCGCATGGCTCTATTCTGGGTCTGCGAGCATGCTTGCATCGTTAACCGATTCGTTTGCCGATGCACTTGCCTCAATCGTTAATTTTATTGCTATTCGTTATGCCATTTTACCTGCTGATGATGATCATCGTTATGGTCATGGAAAAGCTGAACCATTAGCCTCGCTTGCTCAATCTGCCTTTATTCTTGGTTCTGCTTTCTTGCTGATGTTTTATGGCGGTGAGCGACTCTTTAACCCTGTTGAAGTTACTCATGCTGGTTTAGGCGTAGTCGTTTCGATAATTGCCCTTATCATGACCTTTGCGTTAGTACTTCTTCAAAAGAAGGCCTTAGCTAAAACCAACAGCACTGTGGTTGAAGCTGACTCACTGCATTATAAGTCTGACTTGTTCTTAAACGGCGCCGTGTTATTAGCTTTAGTACTGGCACAATATGGCTGGTGGTGGGCTGATGGTTTATTCGCGGTATTAATTGCTTTATACATAGGTCATCAAGCAATAGATTTAGGTTATCGCTCTATTCAGTCTTTGCTTGATCGTGAGCTAGATGAAGCAACCCGTGAAGACATCATCGCAACTGTTAAGCAAGACCCTAGAGTGAATGGCTTACATGACTTACGTACTCGACAAGCGGGTAAGACCACGTTTATCCAGTTTCATATCGAGTTAAAAGGCTCATTACTATTACGTGAAGCCCATGAAATAACCGACAACACTGAGAAACGTTTATGTGAAGCGTTTGATAGTGCGGAAGTGATAATTCACCAAGACCCCATAGATTAAATGCATTTCAAACAGCTCTTTGCACCGCTAACTGTGTTGAATTTACTTGCAATAGACCCGCTATTGACGCGTAAATTCGCCTTATTATCAGCGCAAAGCTCAAGTTTGAATTTAACTGATTTATTTTAAATGAGTGAATATGGCTATTTAAACATAACTTATTGAACTCTTATCCCGAGTTCAGGTTATTTAGATTGCTACTAGATTCATATAAAGACTAAAAGCCGCCAACAAGTTTAATTGTTAGCGGCTTTTTTATGTCTGTTTGAGCAAGTAGGCTAATAACCTAGCTGTTTAAATTGCTTAACAGCGAGTGAAACAATATTGTCGATACTGTTATCGACATTAACAGTGACGACTAAATTTTCTTGGCTAGGATCTTCAAGGGTAGCAAACTGGCTGTCGACCATGTTTTGTTTCATAAAGTGGCCACTTCGAGCCTGCATTCTTGCCAAGATAAGATCGTAACTGCCTTGTAGATATAGAAAAGCGACTTGTTGGTTACCTTCTCGTATGGTGTCTCGGTATTGTTGTTTTAGTGCAGAGCAAACAATGATGGCGGTTTCATTTTTTGATTCGATACTGTATGCGGCATCACGAACGCGCTCTAACCACGGTGCGCGATCATCATCGTTTAATGGCTCGCCACGGGCCATTTTTTGAATATTAGCTCGTGGGTGTAGGTCGTCACCATCAATAAATTTCGCATTCAAGCTATTTGCTAACTTTTCGCCAACGGTGCTTTTACCACAAGCACACACACCCATCACAATAATGGTTTTACCGGTCATTTACGTACCTCAAATCAGGGTTGATCTATATACTTTAGCCGTTTCGAAAGTATATCTCGAAGCTGAGTGATAGTACCGCGTTGAGTTGATTTTTTTTGACTAGATTAGATTTAATCAACTTGATAAAGAATACCTAAAAGAACGATGGAACATACCATGGACACTTTAGCTCAATCTGCTGATCCTACCTATTTACTAATGGTCGCTGCTGCGGCTATTACTGCTTTACTCGTACTGATAATAAAACTCAAAATGCACGCTTTTGTGGCATTAACATTAGTGAGTTTATCGACAGCCCTTGCGACAGGGATCTCTACTGAACAAGTTGTTCCAACAATGATGTCAGGCTTTGGCGGAACGCTAGCTGCGGTTGCGCTATTAGTGGGCCTTGGCGCAATGATTGGTAAAATTTTAGAAGTGACCGGTGGGGCGCAAGTATTAGCTGATAGCCTCATTGGCCGTTTCGGGGCAGAAAAGGCGCCACTGGCATTGGGTGTCGCCTCATTGCTGTTTGGCTTCCCGATTTTTTTTGATGCGGGCCTCATTGTGATGATGCCGATTATATTCAGTGTTGCGAAACGTTTTGGCGGTTCACCATTAAAATATGCGCTGCCATCTGCAGGTGCATTCGCTGTCATGCATGCTTTTGTGCCACCGCACCCAGGCCCGGTTGCCGCAGCTGATTTACTTGGGGCAAACATAGGTATGCTACTAATGATTGGTATTTTAGTGGCGATCCCAACTTGGTATATAGGGGCTTATTTGTTTGGCTTATATGCAGGCAAGAAGTTTGATATTCCTTTATCTAAGGTTTTCTTAAGTTCTGAGACCGTGATTGACCCTGCTAAACAGCCTAGATTCATTACTGTATTAATGATCTTACTGCTACCAGTATTGCTAATTTTTCTAGATACAGGCTTGAACACCTTGAGTGTAGCAGGTGTGATAGATGGCAGTGCCACTTGGGTTGAGAGCCTGCGAATGCTAGGTAAAACTCCTATTGCATTGTTAATAACCTTACTCGTTTGTCTTGCTGTGTTTGCTAAAGATTACGGTATGAAGCAGCTTGAGAAATTGTGTGGTGATTCTCTCGCCCCCATTTGTGGTGCAATTTTAGTGACAGGTGCTGGTGGTATGTTTGGTGGTGTATTACGTGCCAGTGGTATCGGGGAGGCCTTAGCAGGTGTATTGAACGATACTGGTATGCCAATCATTGTGGCTGCTTTTGTTATCGCAACTTGTTTACGGGTTGCTCAAGGCTCTGCAACGGTTGCTTTAACGACAACAGCAGCGTTGATTGCGCCAATGGTCGCTGTGACATCAGGCCTTACCCAGTATGATCTTTGCTTTATTGTTATCGCTATTGCAGGTGGTTCGACCGTCTTGTCTCACTTTAACGATTCAGGTTTCTGGCTTGTGGGTCGTTTAATGGAAATGGATGAGAAAACCACTTTAAAGACCTGGACTGTGATGGAAACATTACTCGGAACTATCGCCTTTATTATTGTGGGCGTATTGAGCATGATTATTTAGCCTGAATTCAGGTTTTTAATAAGTTAAGCCAGTATTAACCTATTAGTTAATGATAAGAAGGAGCAGCAATGCTCCTTTTTATTAGCTTATCGTTATTGACACATTTTCGAACAAATACCTACATTTGAAATGATTGATGAGTGAGTGCTTTCTGCTATGCTGCCTGCGCTGATAGAATTATTAAGGAATGATAATGAAACGCTTATCTGTAGTAGCAAGTGCAATATTAATGGTCGGTTTATCTTTTAATGTCACAGCCGAAGAACATAAAGCCCGCGATACGGGTTGGTATGTGGGTGGTGAACTGAGTAATGTACAACTGGAAGTCGGCAGTTTTGACGATTCTGGTGCAGGTTTCGGTGCTTATGGTGGTTATAACTTCAATCATTGGTTTGGCATTGAAGGAAAATGGATGCTGACCAATGATCTTCAAGATGGTCGTGTTGATCTTGGTTTAGCTGTTTTTTCGGCTGCGCCGAAATTTACTTGGGCTATCAATGATACCTTTTCTGTTTTTGGTAAAGTGGGCTTAGCGATTCGTGCACTCGAAGTTGACCCAGATTACGATTATGACGAAGGCTTTGATACTGCCGATTGGAGTGGTGTTAATGTGCTTTACGGTGTTGGCATAACAGCTGCTGTTTCCGAATCACTGCGCTTACGTTTAAGTTATGAGTATGCCACCGGTGACTTAGATGCCGATCGTTCTGAAATGCTAGATATTGATGCAGATACTTCGCAGTTAGCATTAGGGCTGCATTACCAGTTTTAAACTGAGTGGTCTTTAGTATAAAAAGATAAAGCGAGTGTAAATAAAGAAGGATAGCTTTCGCTATCCTTTTTGTTTTAACTCTTGTCGTAAATTAATCCATTTCTAATTCTTTGAGTTTACGCGTGAGGGTGTTTCGCCCCCAGCCTAAACGTTTTGCCGCTTCTTGCTTATGACCTTGAGTATGCTTGAGCGCTGTTTTTAATAATATCCGCTCAAAGGCTGGTTGCACTTCTGTGAGCAAATCACTTTCACCCGCTGATAGCTTTTCATCAATCCATTGGGTTAATGCCACTTGCCAATCTGAAACACCGTCAGTTCTTTCACCTGAAGCGACTGGGTCTTTAAGTAACTCAGCGGGTAAATCCTGAGGCAAAATCTCTTGGCCTGAGGCCATCACCGTTAACCAGCGACAAGTATTTTCAAGTTGTCTAACATTACCGGGCCAAGGTAATTGCTCTAATTTGGTTGCTGTTTCTTTTGTCAGTACTTTTGGCTCTACACCGATTTCTTTTGCTGCAGAAATCAAAAAATGGGTGGCCAATTGAGCAATATCTTCACGACGCTGCGACAGTGGTGGTAGGTGAACTCGAATCACGTTTAAGCGGTGAAATAAATCTTCACGAAAATCGCCTTTTTGCACCAATAATTCTAAGTCTTGGTGTGTTGCGGCAATAATCCGCACATCGACTTGTACTGCCACATGGCCGCCGACGCGATAGAACTGCCCATCGGCAAGAACACGTAAAAGGCGGGTTTGCACATCAAGTGGCATGTCGCCAATTTCATCTAAAAACAGAGTTCCGCCATTGGCTTGTTCAAAGCGACCTTGGCGGACATTGGCTGCACCAGTAAAGGCGCCTTTTTCATGACCAAATAGTTCAGACTCTATTAGGTCTTTTGGAATAGCAGCCATGTTCAATGCGATAAAAGGGCTATCTTTACGAGGGCTGTGTTTATGCAGTGCGCCAGCAACCAGTTCTTTACCAGTACCAGATTGACCATTAATTAATACACTAATGGATGAACGAGATAGGCGACCAATCGCACGGAATACCTCCTGCATTGAAGGTGCTTCGCCAATGATCTCAGGGGTTTTCACCACTTCGGGTTCTTCAGCTGGCGGAGGGACTTGTTCGGTTGCATGAGTCAGTGCACGTTCCACTAACGCAATGGCTTCATCAATATCAAATGGTTTTGGTAAATACTCAAATGCCCCCGCTTGGTAAGCGCTGACGGCACTGTCTAAATCAGAGTGCGCCGTCATGATAATGACTGGAATATGCGGGTAGTGCATTTGTAAGCGATCAAGCAAGGTTAAGCCATCAGTTCCAGGCATGCGGATATCTGACACAATCACAATAGGCTGTGAGATTTCTAATGCTTGCCATAATGATTCGGCCGCAGCGAAGCTGGCAGTAGAAATCTTGGCACCCAGTAGGGCTCTTTCTAATACCCAGCGAATAGAACTATCATCGTCGAGGATCCAAACTTGTTCGCTTATACTCATGTTACTTCCTCAATAGCCATCAATGGCATGTTATTGTAATGGCAGGATAATGGTGAATTCTGTGTGCCCTGGTGCCGATACGCAATCAATGCGACCTCCATGTAATCGTGCAATATTATGCGCAATCGATAAGCCTAAACCTGAGCCGTCCTCTCTGCCTGTTACCATTGGATAAAACAATGTATCCAGTAGTTCTGCCGGGATCCCAGGTCCGTTATCAATAATCGATAGCGCCAATACTAATTTGAACCTTTGAGTGCCAATAGTGACTTGATGCTGGGTTCTACTTCTAATGAGTATTTCGCCACCGGTTTTCTCAAGCGCCTGAGTGGCATTTTGTACTATGTTAAGCACGGCTTGTTGCAGTTGATCAGGATCCATATTCATATCGGGAATGGATGGATCGTAATCTCGCGCTAACGTGACATTATCCGGTAGGGTTAACTCAATCAGTTTTAAGACTTTTTGCACTACTTGGTGGATATTGTGTTCGGTATGCTGGGTAGGACGCTGTGGTCCCAATAGCTTATCAACCAAGTTTCTTAGCCTATCGGCTTGCTCAATAATTAGATCGGTGAACTCTTTTAATTGCGGCTCAGCTAACTCACGTGAAAGTAACTGGGCTGCACCTCTGAGGCCGCCTAATGGGTTTTTAATTTCATGGGCAAGGTTGCGCACTAAGAATTGCGCAGCTTGTTGTTGGGCATCTAAGTTTAGTTGCTGGTGGATACGATGTTGCTGATCGACTTGTCTTAGCTCGAGCAGACTTAAGTCATCTTCATGCTCCATGGGGATCAAGGTGATATCAATAATGTGGTGCACACCGTCAAGGGTTATTAACGCAGCAGTATTAACTGTAATCCCTTGGCTGGCTTTTACCGAATCAATTAAGAGTTCAGATTCTACTCCCATAAACTGATAGAGTTCAGGCAAACGCTGTTCTCGCAATTTATTTACACTGATCCCTAACAACTGCTCAGCTGCCGCATTGGCATAATGAGGCATCAGCTTGCTATCGATAACAAGAACAGCGGTAACTAAATGATTCAGCAGATTATTTGTATCCATCAATTGTCCTGCATATTGAAGTTGCACCACCATGTTGCACCAGTATGGTGCACTAAGCAACTTATTCTACATCGACAATCAATTTAATAATCTTTTAATATTGTTTCTCTATCTATATGAAAAACAATATTTTTATTCAGTCCTAGGTGTTGGTCTAGGTTTATTAAGAATGGAAGCCTGATGTAGAAATATCTTTCTAGCAGAACTTGATGCAAGGACTTTGCCGTTTTGGGTCAAAATCTTAACGACAAGATTATGTTCACCGCGATTTACTTCAGTGACATTGAAGATTGCACTGGATTGAGGCTGACCATAAAGAATGTCGTCAATATACAGTGCAAGTAAATAACCATTGGGTAGTTCTGGCGCCGCACTGGCGACAACAGTGAAGTTTCCTTGGTTACTTCTGATGGTTTCTTCTTGAGTGGGATTAACGATTCTCACCCTGTAGGTAACCGCTTCAGCTGGTTTTGTATTGGAATCCACTTCGGCAGGAACACGAACAGAAATGCTATTTTGCGTATTTTGATTGAGCTCTACTGTTTCGGCATTTTCCCTTGGCTCGTCGCTGTAGTGGACTTTACCATTCTCATCTACCCAGCGATAAACCGTTGCATGGCTGCTTGAGAGGACAATACTGGTTAAAATGAGACTAATGATTAAGACTAAGCGCATGTGGGATTCCTTCACCTTTGGCGTTCAACACATTAATACTAGCTTCTTTTTAACATAAAATCAGCAATTACTGATGAACTGCTGACGCTAATTACTTGTACTGGCAGCGATATTCACTGATTTCGTTAGTGCGAATTTTAAAGTTAACATTGGCATCTAATTCAAATAATTCGCCTGCTTTGACGGTTGTCCAATCTGTGGCATGAGGTAATAACACCTCAAACTTACCAGAAGTGATGTTCATGATTTCAGCTTGGCTGGTATCAAAGTTATATTCACCAGGTAGCACAACCCCAAGGGTTTGATGACTACCATCAGTAAAATGAATTGTGCGGCTGATGACTTTACCATCAAAGTAAATATTGGCTTGATTAGCCACGTTAACATTTTGAATCACAGACATTTTGCGATATTCCAACCTAAGAGATAATAAGTAGGGGTGAATATATATTCGTTTAAAGTGAATATAAAGACTGTTAGGTTATAGGTTAGATGAAATCAGTTTTTTATTTGCTGTACTGGTACTTATTAGAATTACAGGCAATAAAAAACCCGCCTGAGCGGGTTTTCATATTCAAATTACGTTAGCTAAACTTAGCTACCTGAGCGGCTAGCACGCTTACGGTCATTTTCTGTTAAATGACGCTTACGAACACGAATATTTTCAGGTGTTACTTCAACTAACTCATCATCATCGATGAACTCAAGTGCTTGCTCAAGTGTCATTTGGATGTGCGGAGTTAACACTTGTGCTTCATCTGTACCTGATGCACGCATGTTGGTTAGCTGCTTACCTTTCAGACAGTTAACAGTTAAGTCGTTAGAACGTGAATGAATACCAATCACTTGACCTTCGTAAACTTCTGCAGCGTGACCGATTAATAGACGACCACGGTCTTGTAAACCGAATAATGCGAATGTTAGGGCTTTACCTGTTGCATTAGAAATCAATACACCGTTAGCACGTTGACCGATATCACCGCCTTTCACTGGACCGTAATGGTCGAATGAATGGTAGATAAGACCTGTACCAGAAGTTGCAGTCATGAACTCAGTTTGGAAACCGATTAAGCCACGGCTAGGAATGATGAAGTCGATACGTACACGACCTTTACCATCTAGTTGTAGATCTTTCATGTCACCTTTACGCATACCTAATTTTTCAATTACGGTGCCTTGGTGCTCTTCTTCAACGTCAACAGTTAATGTTTCGAATGGCTCGCACATCTCACCGTCGATTTCTTTGGTGATAACTTCTGGACGAGATACTGCTAATTCGTAACCTTCACGACGCATGTTTTCAATTAAGATCGAAAGGTGAAGCTCACCACGACCAGAAACACGGAAACGATCTGGAGAATCAGTTTCTTCAACACGTAGTGCAACGTTGTGGACGAGTTCTTGTTCTAGACGCTCAAGGATATTACGTGAAGTAACGTACTTACCTTCTTTACCTGCGAACGGAGAAGTGTTCACTTGGAAAGTCATTGTTAACGTTGGCTCATCAACTGATAATGCAGGTAATGCTTCAACTTGGTTAACACCACAAACAGTGTCAGAAATCTGTAAGTTACCTAAACCGGTAATCGCAACGATATCGCCGGCGTTGGCTTCAGCAACTTCGTGACGGTCTAGACCCATGTAACCTAATACTTGGCCCATTTTACCGTTACGAGTTTTACCTTCAGCATCAACGATTGTGACTTGCTGGTTAGTTTTAACACTACCACGCTTAATACGACCAACACCGATAACACCTACGTATGAGTTGTAATCAAGTTGAGAGATTTGCATTTGGAACTCACCTTCAGCATCCGCATCAGGAGAAGAAACCTTCTCAACAATCGCTTGGAAAAGCGGTGTCATGTCTTCGCTTGTTTCTTCAGGATCAAGCGTCGCGAAACCGTTTAATGCAGAAGCATAAACGATAGGGAAATCTAACTGTTCGTCAGTTGCACCTAAGTTGTCGAATAAGTCGAATACTTGGTCGATAACCCAATCAGGACGTGCACCTGGGCGGTCAATCTTGTTGATAACAACGATTGGCTTAAGGCCTTGTGCGAATGCCTTTTTAGTAACAAAGCGAGTTTGAGGCATTGGGCCGTCAACTGCGTCTACTAATAATAAAACTGAATCTACCATAGATAGAACACGTTCTACTTCACCACCGAAATCGGCGTGACCAGGAGTGTCTACGATGTTAATACGGTAGTCGTTCCATTTGATGGCAGTGTTTTTTGCCAGAATGGTGATACCACGTTCTTTTTCAAGATCGTTAGAATCCATTACACGTTCTGCGGCTTCGCCTCGACTTTCAAGGGTGCCTGACTGAGCCAATAGCTTGTCTACCAAGGTCGTTTTGCCATGGTCAACGTGAGCAATAATGGCGATGTTACGTAAATTCTCTAACACGGATAAAACCTCTATACCATCAAATAAAAAATAGGAGTTTATAGGGCTGATAAGTATAGCCACTATAAAAAAGCGTGCCATTCTACTCCACCGAGCGCCGAGTAGATAGGATTATTTTTGAACAGGTCGTTTTTAATAAAAAATTAAACACTAAAGATAGAAGATAAAAACGAAAAAGGATCATACTGCCGCAATAAAATGACGCTTTAATGAACTAGATCAATTCATGCGCTAAAAACCCTGCACCGAAATGGACTTTTGCACCAATTGTGATCATAGTGGTGCACCGTATTTGTGCAATATGGCTTTTTCTATGGCTAGTGATTTTTTTATTAAGCTTTAAATCAATCACTTACCTTTCTGGCATGGAAATAGCTTTTAATTGAACAAATTCGCAAAGCAGATAGTTTGTCTGACGAATAACAAGATTATATTAAGGGACAACCCTTTACCCTACCGGAGGCTTAAGAATGTCAGTTGAATCAATATTAAAACAAATTGAAGAACTAGAAGTTAAGTTCGTAGATTTACGTTTTACAGACACTAAAGGTAAAGAGCAGCACGTCTCTATTCCTTCTCATCAAGTAAACGAAGATTTCTTTGAAGATGGCAAAATGTTCGATGGTTCATCTATCAACGGTTGGAAAGGTATTAACGAATCTGACATGGTATTGATGCCAGATCCTTCTTCTTTCTTACTTGATCCGTTTACTGAAGAAGTGACTGGTCTTATTCGTTGTGACATTTTAGAACCTTCTACTATGACAGGTTATGAGCGTGACCCACGTTCAATCGCTAAGAAAGCAGAAGAGTACTTAAAATCTACCGGTATTGCTGACACAGTTTTAATTGGTCCAGAGCCAGAGTTCTTCTTATTTGACGACGTTAAGTTTGGTACTGACATGTCAGGTACTTTCGTAAAAGTTGACGCGAAAGAAGCGGCATGGAACTCAGGTACTAGCTACGAAGATGGTAACACGGGTCACCGTCCATTCGTTAAAGGTGGTTACTTCCCAGTTGCACCAGTTGATTCATCACAAGACATTCGTAGTGCAATGTGTCTAATTCTTGAAGAATTAGGTCAAGTAGTTGAAGCGCATCACCACGAAGTTGCTACAGCGGGTCAAAACGAAATTGCGACACGTTTCAACACGCTTTCAAACAAAGCTGATGAAATCCAAATTATGAAGTATGTTGTTCATAACACTGCTCATGCATACGGTAAAACTGCGACATTCATGCCTAAGCCAATTGTTGGTGATAACGGTAGTGGTATGCACGTTCACCAATCTTTAGCTAAAGATGGCGTTAACTTATTCTCTGGCGATAAATATGCAGGTTTAAGTGAAACTGCACTTTACTACATTGGTGGTATCATCAAGCACGCTCGTGCATTGAATGCATTCACTAACCCAAGTACTAACTCATACAAGCGTCTTGTTCCACATTTCGAAGCGCCTGTAATGCTTGCATATTCTGCTCGTAACCGTAGTGCTTCAATCCGTATCCCAGTGGTACCAAGCCCGAAAGCTCGTCGTATTGAAACACGTTTCCCAGATCCAACCGCTAACCCATACTTAGCATTCTCTGCATTGCTAATGGCTGGTCTTGACGGTATCCAAAACAAGATTCACCCAGGTGAAGCAATGGATAAAGATCTATATGACCTACCTGCTGAAGAAGCGGCTGAGATCCCACAAGTTGCAACGTCTCTAGAGAATGCTCTTGAAAACTTAGCAGCTGACCACGAATTCTTAACTAAAGGTGATGTATTCAGTAAAGACTTTATCGAGTCTTACATTGCACTTAAGTCTGAAGAATGTGAGCAAGTATCTCGTACTACTCACCCAATGGAATTCCAACTTTACTACAGCTTATAAGCCTTAGCTTAACGCTCATGTAAATTGGCCATCGGCTAAATTCGAAGCCCTTGATGATAATCATCAAGGGCTTTTTTGTTACAGCTTTATTATTTCAATCTCTAACGTAAAAAAAAGATAAAGATTGTTTAAAATTTCTTCAATTATGCTAGCGTTAAAGGTATAGAAGCATCGCCAAGGAATTGTTATGAAAGAAAAACTACCAAGAGTGTTTATCAAATTAATGTGTATTTTAGTGTGTTGTCTTTCATCCTTTTCTGCAATGGCTCTCGAATGGCCTCAAGAAGTCGAAACTAAGCTAGGTACGTTAGTGGTATATCAGCCACAACCAGAGTCTCTTAATGGCAATGTATTGCAAAGTCGTGCTGCTATGTCGTTTGAAGTGAAAGATCAAGCAGACCCAGTATTTGGCGCTTTTTGGTTTAGTGCCAGAATCGATACTAATGACGATGTCACCACTGTGCGTAATATTCAGGTGACTGAAGTCCGCTGGCCGTCATCAACTGAAGAAGATCAGCAAACCTTTACCGATACGGTATCTGAAGCATTAGCGAGCACCAGCTTTGAAATCTCAATGGCACGCCTTTCTGCCAGTTTAGAAACTGCAGACCAAGTTAAACGCAGTTTAGATAATATTAAAAATGACGCGCCAGAAATTATTTTCAGCTCAAGGCTGAGTGTGTTGCTGTCTTATGATGGCGAACCTCAATTCCGTGATATCGACAATAGTGATTACGAGCGAATACTGAATACGCCATTCGCAGTGGCTAGAGATAAAAAGTCTAAAAAACTGTACTTGAGCAGTGGGACTTATTGGTACGTTGCGGACGATCCAATGGGGCCTTGGCAAGTCACTCTTTATCCACCTGAAGACTTGGTCAGTATGGTTAATACCGAAGATGACGAGCCAGCTAAAAGTACGGCTAATGCGCCGCACATTATTACTTCTGATGAACCAACTGAGTTAGTTTCGACAGATGGTGCCCCTAAATGGCTGAGTCTGATTGATGGTAAGTTATTGTACGTTAGTAATACCGAAACACCGTGGATTAGAGAAACCAGTTCAGGCGACATGTATGTTTTGCTTTCTGGACGCTGGTTTAAGTCGAAAAAACAAGCTGGTCCTTGGGCCTTTGTGAGAGGTGATAAGTTACCTGAAAGCTTTAATGATATTCCACCTGAGTCTGATATTGGTGGCTTGAGAGTATCAGTTGCTGGCACTGATGAAGCTAATCAAGCGATGCTCGATGCGCAAATTCCACAAACTGCAGCCATTAAACGTGATGAAGCCAAGCTAGAAGTCGAATATGACGGCGAACCTAAGTTTGAAGCTGTAACTGGCACAGCCGTTTCTTATGCTGTGAATACCTCTACCCAAGTCTTGTTGATTAATAAGGTGTATTACGCCGTTGATAATGGTGTGTGGTTTACATCAAAAACGGCTAAAGGTCCGTGGATTGTTGCTGATGAGATCCCGAATGAAGAAATCGCGCAAATACCGGCTAGCTCACCTGTTTATAACACGACCTATGTGCAAGTTTATGATTCAACCCCAGAGGTGGTGTATGTTGGATATACCCCAGGTTATATGTGGTCGTATCCATACTATGGCGTACCAATTTACGGTACGGGCTGGTATTACCCACCTTATTGGGGCCGCTATTATTATCCTCGTCCACCCACCTGGGGCTTGCATGTTGGCTATAACCCTTGGACAGGCTGGAATGTGGGTGTGACATGGAGTAATGGTTTTTTCCGTGCAGGCGTCGTGTGGGGCGGAGGTTATGGTTATCATCGACCTTATCGTTGTTGTGGTGGTTACTATGGTGGCGGGTATCGCCGTCCTGTAGTGATCAATACTGGTGACATCAACATTGGKAACAGTATCAATGTCGGTAATCGTWCTAAAATTTCCAATAGAATGAATAAAGCTAATATTAATGGTAATCGAGTCGGTCGAGATAACTTATATCAACGCCCTGCGACCCGAGATCGGTTAGCCAGCCCTGCAATTGCTAATCAAAACCTTAAAAAAGCGACGCACAACAAGAATCGTACAAATGATGTGTTTGCCGATAAGCACGGCAACGTGGCTCGTGATAATCAAGGTAAGTGGGAAAATCGCAGTGATGGTAAATGGAATACTGCGCCGTCTACTCGTGATTTGAGTAAACCTAGCAGTGTAAGCAAGCCTTCAACTTTGCCGTCTAGTCGTCCATCGACTCAGCCCACGTCTAGGCCTTCTACTATGCCGTCAAGTAGGCCGACAACACGGCCTTCAAATATGAATAATTCAATTAACCGTAGCCGTCCTACTGGCGGCTTTGATCATCAAAGTTTGAATCGTTCACGACAAGCTCGTCAATCCGGTATGGCAAGAGAAGGTCATGCTAGGGGACGTCGCTAGTTCAGATGAATAAAGCCTGTTTTTACAGGCTTTATTCACTTCTGCATCATTGAAATAAAGATTGAAATCAGATGTTAATAATGGAATGGATTTATGTGGAACACACTTAAAGCTTATCGCTCATCGATAATTCTACTTGTGGCGTTAATGCTGGGTGGGATATTGGGTTTTTTACTGCCAGAAATGGCAATAAAACTTAAACCTATCGGGCAAATTTTTCTGAATTTATTGTTCATGATTATCGTGCCATTAGTTGCAGTTAGCGTTATGTCATCGATTGCCAAAATGACTGACTTAAAAGCATTAGGAGCGATTCTCGCCTCGATCATGGCGGTATCGGTGATGATGGCTATGATCCCCGCAATGGGCATTGTGTTGTTAGCACTGGCATATGATCCTGCTCAAGGGGTGACGCTTGAGCTAAAAGAGACTGTGGAAACCGCAGGGAGTATGGATTTTGTAAGTTTATTGACAGCGAATGATTTTGTGGGGTTATTGTCTAAATCGAATATTTTGGCATTAATTATTATGTCAGTGATTAGTGGCATTGCCATTGGTCAATCAGGCGAAGATGGGCGTAAAGTTTCTGCGTTACTGGATAGCTTAAATACTGTCATCATGAAAATCATTGCCATATTAATGTATCTTGCGCCCATTGGCTTGGGCGCCTATTTTGCTGCCACTATGGCCAGCCAAGATGCAGAGTTAATGGGCACCTTTGCCCGTGCCGTGGGATTATTCTTGGTGGCGACTCTGGTCTACCTCACCTTAGGGTCAACAGTATACGCATGGCTTGGTGGCGGTATTCAGGGCGTAAAGCGCTTTTGGCAACATATGCTGGCACCAGCAGTAACAGCATTGGGCACCAGTTCATCACTTGCGACCTTACCGGTCAATATTCGCAGTGCCAGCAAAATGGGCTTGAATGAGCAGATTGCTGAGATAAGTTTGCCGTTATTGGTGAACTTAAATAAAGGCGGTGCAGCAATGATCACGGCCCTTAAAATTGTGTTTATATACTCGTTACTGGGGATGGAGTTTACCTCTGAGGTATTCATGCTCACCATTTTAATTTCGGTATTGTCTGCGTTTGTGATAGGTGGAGTGCCGGGAGGCGCTTTTCTTGGAGAAATCTTTATTGTCACCACCTTGGGACTGCCCCTTGAGGTGATCCCTATCTTGGTGATTCTGGGAGCAATTACAGATGCGGCATCAACCGTGATTAACGTAGTGCATGATTTAACCGCAACGCAGATTATTGAGCGAATTAATGGTAAACAATATCAGGCCGAATCAGTCGGTTAAATCGTTTATCAATCAGCGTGTTTTATTATCTAAATAACGAGGTTTGATGATTGTGAGAATGGCTTTTACTGCTTATTGCTATAGGCCATTCATTGCAACTAGAGTAACTATTCAGTTTTCGACGCTAATGGTTGAACAGTCTTTGAGCATATGTAACAATGCGCATCAAATTTTGTAACATTATTTTACACTTAGCTCATGCAACATTATGTAGATTAATTGACTAAGTATGAGAAAAATAAACGTCATTTTAAGGCGTATAACAGATGCTAATGAGTGATGATATGACTGAGCCGCGTTTCTATACACGGTTTTATTATTGTAAATTAGCGAAGTAACCTGAGCATGGAATCTCAATGAAATTACCTTTTCGTCATTTACTGTTTCTGGTGATGACTTTTATGTCAATAATCCCCATTACAGCAATTTCATTTTGGTCTGCAAATTCTGCCCTCGAAAACGAATATAAGATGGTCTATGACAAGCACTTATTGCTTGCCAATAACATCACCACGGCATTAAATCGATATGCTGTGGATGCCTTAGCCATATTTACTGCGGTGACCAATACCAGCGCCAACAAAGCTGAATTAGACAATGATATGCAGCTGCTATTGAACTCTATTGATGTCGCATCTATTGCCATGTATCAGCCAAATGGTCAGCGTAAAAGGGTGCTTTTGGGCTCAGAGCAAGCTCAACCTGAAGACTTAACCAGCGAGCTCAATCCTTTTGAATTAACAGGGCTAGCGCAAGCACGATTTACTCCTGTACATAAACAAGGTGTCGATGTGCCCACTTTGTACATGATCCGTCAAACCGCTGATGGGAATATTTGGTTAGCTACCTTAAAAGCGACTTATATTGAACAAGTGCAAAATGCGGTCATTTTTGGTGAGAAAGGGCATGCTGCTATTGTCGATCAGTTAGGAAATGTATTGGCGCACCCGAATAAGCAATGGCAGTCTGAAGCTAAAAACATCAGCAAGATCAGTATCGTTCAGCAAATGATGGCGGGAGAGTCTGGCGTAAGCCAGTTTTATTCTCCTGCAGTGAAAGCAGATATGATTGCGGGATTTGATGTTGTGCCAGCAACAGGTTGGGGCGTGATGATACCGCAGCCATTGACTGAGTTAGATCAACGTGCATTTGATGTGATTAAAGTGACCTTATTGATTGCGTTTGTTTCGTTACTGGTGTGCTGCGCTATTAGCTGGTGGATTGTTGGTTTAATCACTCGCCCAATTGATATTTTAACGGCTAAAACACGCCTTATTACTGAAGAGGCTAACGATACTGTTTCTCGACGTTATCGTGGTTTTCATACTGCTGAATTTGCCAAGTTATTCGATAGTTTTAGACAAATGTCATTAGAAATTCGTAATGGTCGAGAAGAGCTAGAAATTAGAGTAGCACGCAGAACCGCTGATTTGGCTCAAGCGCAGGCTAAAGCGCTTCATTTAGCTAACCATGACACAGTGACTGGGCTTGCCAACCGTGTGGCAATCAGGGAGCAAATAGCGTCGTTATTGCACGAGAGTAAACACTTTTCTTTATTGTTTATAGATCTCGACGGTTTCAAAGCCGTCAATGATCAATACGGCCACAAAGTCGGTGACATCTTATTGAAAACCTTGGCTGACAAGGTCAATAAACATTTGTTCATTGATGATGTATTAGCTCGATACGGTGGCGATGAGTTTATTGTACTGATGCCAAATATGGATTCTATCGTGGCAGCTGAATGTGCCGCTGAAAAACTACTACAATTATTCAGTGAACCATTGATTATTGAGGATAAAGTGATAGCAATTAGCGCCTGTATTGGGCTTGCGCTATCAATAGGGAAAGATAAAGACACGGATAGCTTAATTCATCGTGCTGATACCGCAATGTATCGTGCAAAACATCAAGGTAAAAACCAAGTTGCGGTGGCAAGTTGATGATGCTTTGTTGTTATTTTTGGAGGGGATATGCGCAGTCTCTATATACCTTATAAGCCTCAGCAGATGGCTTGTTTTTCTAAACGTGAGCAAGGGTTTAGTTTAATTGAGCTTGTCGTCGTGATTATTGTTTTGGGCATTTTATCTGTCATTGCTGCGCCGAAATTCATTGACTTAAAACAAGATGCTTACGCAGGCCAAATGCAAGGCGTGTCAGGTGCTATTGGTAGTGCTAAAGAGCTCGTTCACTCAGCGTGTGTTATCAGTCGAGATTGTGACTCAACTGCGCCAGCAAGCGGAAGCAATACTATTGTTGTTGAAGGTGAACGAATAAGTTTAGCTTATGGTTATCCAAGAAATACTGAAGCGGGTATAGCGCGAGCAATAAATATTGTTGATGGAGATGACTTTGAACTGACCCGTTACAATATTGGTGGCCGAAGTGGCTTACGTATCAGGCCTGCTGCAGATTACTCTGTGAATGACTGTGAAATTCGTTACTCAGAGCCTCAAACTGCCATCGAAACCCCACTAATTGAGAGGGATCTTGCTGGCTGTTAGTTTGCTGGTTTTGTTTAGTACTCTGCTTGGATTCGATCAATAAAAGTGTGGATGTCATCAGCATCAGTATAAATATGTGGTGACACTCGTATTCCCATATTACGTGCATCAACACTGATATTATGGTTTTTAAGCATTGTCATAATATGTTGTTGTCGCGCTCCAAAATCTAAAATGACTGTTGCGCTTTGGCGTGAAGCATCTCGCGGCGATACCGTAAAGTCAGCAAGGGCCTTAGTGAGTTTTTGGATCATTTGTTGATTGTGCTGGCGCAAATGCTCAATGCCGATACGGTGAAAATATTGCAGACTATTTGTCGCAATAGCGTATGGCGCAATCGAAGGCGTTCCTCCCCAAAACCTCAGTGCACTCGGGTGATAGCTAAAGTGATGGATATCAAACTCGAAAGGGTTTTCATGGGAAAACCAGCCGACATCTTGCGGGCGACAATTTTCTAATTGCCACGGGTTAATCCATAAGTAAGCAGCGCCCGGGCCTGAGCATAACCACTTAACACTAGAGCCAATCATAAAATCTGGGTTCAGTTCGCTTAGGTTAATGGGAATGATCCCTGCTGACTGAGCGACGTCAATTAAACTCAGGCAACCTTGCAGCTTTGCGTGGTTAATTATATGGCGAATTGGTGCCTGTTGACCGGTATTGGAATAAACATGGCTAATAAAAACTAAGTCTACATCCTCGTTGATGTGCGACTGCCACACGGCTTCATTGGTGATATCTAGCTGTTTAGGAATAAAACGAATTTCACAGTCTGGTAATGCTTTTTTTATTGCAAATCCCATACTCGGAAAGTCAATTTCACTCATTAAAATGACGCTGTTACGACATTGCAATCGAGGAATGGACATCACTAGCTTAGTGAGTCCACTTGACAAGTTTACCTGGGGGCAAAACGCATCGGCTTGGTGATGAAATAGTCTTGCTAGGGCGTGTTGAAAATCGGTTATTATTGCAAGCCATTGCTGCCAAGGCTCAATATTGCTTTGTTGCCACGGCGCCCAGAAAGCTTCCCCGAAGGCTTGTTGGGCACTAATAAGCGGCCTGCCCACCGAATGGCTGAGCAAATATGTGCCATCGGCTAAACAAAAGTCCTGTTTCAACGTGTCGCTCATGCTTTGTGATTGATTCATTTTAAGCTGGCCTGTAATGTTTTTATATCGTCAAAACGAGTGTGAATATCATCACGTTTGTTTGCTGCACGGCGGTCTCGAAGCTTCTCTAGCGCTGCAATCAATACTGGCAATGGCGGACCACTGGCGGTGACTTTTGCCATATGTTGTTGTGCCATGTCGGTAGATGGCTGGCTAATATACTTATTTACAAGTTGGTCGTGATGCTGAATGGCGCCTTGACCATGGCGTTGGCACACCACAAGAAATTGTTGCAGATTTTTTTGATACCAAGCTTGTTGACTGGCTGAACGTTGAAGTAAAAAGTCATCCATGATGCTTTGACGGCGCATACAGTCACGTAAAATCCGCTGATCCTCAGGCATCATGTATAAAAATTTATCGACTAAAAGTTGAGAGTAAGATTGGTCGTTGGCAGCACATAGCCCTAGCTGTAAATCAATCACATTGATACCCGCAAAGTCACCCGCATTGGCGCCACGATAAACCTGTGAACCTACTCGATAGGGTTTGTAATAAGGTCTAACACAATAGAAAAATCGGTCTGCATCTAATTTATTGAATAAGCGGCTATTTGAATCTATAACTTCAGATAATGCCTGTTCTGCGACGGTTAATAGGTCGAAGCAAATCGGGTGGGAAATACCTAAAGGTTGGATTTTTAGTAGGGCATCAGCTGCCCGTTTATATGCCAAAATCCCTTTGGTGTTGTAGTCGACAAATATCTGCTCGTCTTCGAGGCTGGTAAAGCGTTTATATGTGCCATTAAGTGCGCGGTTGTGGGTGGTTAAATGTGCGGTTGCGAATCTGGGCGTGACACCAATAGAGGCGCCAATATGCATCGCTAATGCCGATGCTTGTTTCAGAGGCGAGTGGGTTTCTCTGGAAGGCTCTGTAATTTCATGGCGACGACACGCTGCCATAAATAATCCCACATTACCGAGCAAATCGAAGGCACTGTCAAATCCTTGATCGGTATTGCCTTCCTCCAATAAATGACTGATTAAGTCATTACCTTGAGTGAGTAACACTTGTTTTATGTCATCGCCAATACCTTCGACATTGTTTTTATCAGCTTGCTCAAAATAGGCCTGCTCAAGCTGATCATTTAACGCCACAAATCGATGACGGATCCATTCATCAAAAGCTTGGGTATGGCGGGTCGGTGTTTTCATCGATGACACTCTTATGCTGGTATAGGTTTAATGCAATGGGATCTAGGCTAGCATTATGCCGAGGGGGAATTTCACCAAATTGAGTGGCTAAAAATTCATCTTTGCGCAGGAATTAACTCAAAAATGTGATAATTTGAGTGAAATTCACTCATTTTTAAGCTGGGTTACTCACGATGGACAAAAAGGATCGACAATTACTCAATGTGCTACAGCATCAAGGTCGTATTGCGATATCTGAGTTAGCTAACCAACTAAATATGTCAGACACACCCTGTTTACGGCGAGTGAAAAAACTCGAACAGCAGGGCGTCATTATTGGGTATGGTGCCCACTTAGAACCTAAAAAGTTGGATTTAAATGTCGTGGTATACGCTTTTATTCGATTAAAAGAAAATTCTGATAATTCGGCGCGCTTGTTTGAGTCTACTGTTGCTCAATTGCCACAAGTTATGGCGTGTTCTGTGGTGACAGGAGCACATGATTACCTATTAAAAATTGTGGCAGCCGATTTATTGAGTTATGAGCAATTTGTGAAGTCAGCTTTAGGGAGCATTGATTGTGTTGCTGGGATTGAATCGACTGTGGTGCTTAAACAAAACTTCAGTCGTACTGTGTTACCCATCTAACTTTTGAAAAGGCTGTAAAACATAGGGTGAAATTAAGAGATTGCAGTCTTAAGTTGATGTAATACTGTTAGTTTATACGATAGGCTAGGTGCAATATTGCCTCTGGTTTTTTAGTGAACACTCAATATCATTTACTAGGTGGTTGCAAATGATAGACGTTGTTGGAAATGGACTTTGAATGAAAAGCGTTAACTTTGCTTGGCTTATTTTAATCGCATTATTGCTTATGAGTGGATCTATTCAGGCTAATGTATTTAATACTCAAATTAGTATCCAATGTAATCATTGTGGTACAGATGCCGATTTTCATCATGCGGCGCTTAATGCTTTACAAGATAGAGAGCAAAAACAGATTGATGTTGTCAACTTTAGTCACTTTGAGGTGCGACGTTTTGATGTCAAAAAGCTTGAAGTGGAAGTATGTAGTGATTACCGCCGCTCGGCAACAAAGGGGTATTGTGAGCTCTCCGATTACTCCACGATAAAGCGCCTGACATTGCCACACATTGTGCGTGAGCAATACATTGTATTGGCGGAATATCTACTACAACACGATTTCTTTAGCCCGTTTAATATTCAGGTTGATCCAAACCTAGTCGCTTCAGCTTGGACCTTGTTACAAGATAAATACCAAACACAGGTCGTTAAAATGTGGCAGCAAGATGCCTCATTTACGTCACTTTATCAGCGCTGGCAGGCCGGTAAATTCATGACGAATCAAATGGGGTTTACCTTTAAGCATCTGTCACCCAATTTGGTGTTTCATTTTGCTGATCAATCTCGGTTTGATGCGATTATTGATACACAGGCGATAAATGCGACAGGGGGTGATGAAGCTGCAATTACCGCTGCTGAGGTTACCCGCTTAGGTGTTGATAATATACTTAATGTTGAGTTTACCTATTTAAATGATAAGCATGCTAACCACCTAGATGCCACGCAGGCTGAGCCATTAGATGATGGTGACTTGTGGTCCTTTCGCTCTGTCGATGATGCAGACTTTATTGCGATGAAACAAAAAGCAGCGCAATTGAGTTTACAGGTTTTACAGCAAGATACTGCCACAGGTATTAAGGTTAATTTATCAGCCTGTAAAGCAGACTCTCGACCTTGTAATCAATAACGAACGATTTAAAAAATAAAGAATAACAACAATAAAAATGACAGTAAGCCGCCACAAATCACCGGATAAATAATATAACCGTCCGTGGTGCGTTTAGCTCTTTTGGTACAAAGCTTACCGAGAATTAAATTAAAACCCAGAAGCAATGCTAAGGTTAACAGCCCTTGGCGAAAAGTCATTTTACTGATTGTTGAGGTCGTATAAATCAGTAAAAACCATTCCAACAATATTAGATAAAGAAAGAGCTTTTGTAAGCCATCAGGTCCTTTTCTTCTATCTCTGGCGCGCATAATTCTCTCCCTATCGTTTACGACAGAAACATTAGTGATTCAGTGGTTTACGGTCGTTACGCTTTGGCGTTATTGATATACACCAAGAGTTTGTTGATGTCGTCTGGCTTTGATTTCCACTTGCCGCCAATAAAGTTTAATCTTTGGTTAATTGGATACTGTCGCATAATGGTAAATTCAAATAAGGATTGCTCCACTTCGAGCCAAATCGATTGATTTAGCTCAAGCTGAAGAGGAGTGATTAATCCTACTCCGCCTAAGCTAATATCTTTGATATTGGCAATCCCTAACTCTTGAGTGATAAACCAGATTTTTTGATGTAACTTTACACTGATCCCATCGCAAGCTTGTGCGAGCTCTTCATTGGACTCTCTTAGACTGTGTCTAATATGATCTCGGTTATCTGTGACAACAGGTGCGGTGGTCTCCTCGCGTTGCTCTCGCTCAATAAATTCCGTCACCTGCTCTTGATCTGTATTCATTAGTTTGGATACCGTGTTCTTGGCATGTTTTGTTCGGCAGCTTTGATTGCTGAATCAACTTTAAGATTAATATCTTGATTATCTTTACTGTGGCGGCTTTGTAGCCCAGTCATCATCCTCAGGCTGTCTTCGGCCTCTTGGGTTAATACCAGTAGCTCAATCCGCCTGTTTGCCGCCGCTGCAGGCTCGTCTGGAACATAAGGCGACTGATCTGCCATACCTGTAACTTGTACGACTTGCTTATAGTCAACACCACCGGCCTCAAGAATGCGTCTAGCAAGTAATGCACGTTGGCTCGACAGTTCCCAATTGGTGAATGTACTACCGGCAAATGGCAATGAGTCGGTATGGCCAGAAATACTCAAACCGTTATTGATTTGCCCTAGCAGTTCACCCAAAGCCAGTAGTAAATCTTCAAAGTAAGGTTGGATAGTGGCACTACCACGGGTAAACATGAATTGCTCAACATTGTCATGAACAAGAATTCGAACCCCTTGAGGCACTATTTGTAAGTTCACATTGGCGCTCATATCGACATTGGCAATAATCTTGTCGATTTCGCGCGCCAACAACTCTAATTGTGCTTGGGTTTCAAACTCACCCGGTAAGATTGAGTTCAGCTCATTACCTTTGCCTGACGGAGAGCTTTGTTCACCTAGAGCGTGACGCTTATCGATAGCGATATCATTCTTACCTTGTCCTGCTGACGGCACGATAGAGGTTTCGATACTCATGCCGCCTTCTAAATCGATAATGGACGATGAGTTGCTTAAATCAAACGGGTTTATTGGACCCGATGAGAACATGTCGCCTTTGAGGTATTGCACGATTAAGGTGCGTTCTCGTTGATCGGCCACTTGCATGATCCACAACACCATAAACAATGCCATCATGGCCAAGGTAAAGTCGGCAAAGGCCACCTTCCAAGCGCCGCCATGAGCGGCATGTTTTTTCTTGCGCTTTTTCCGGCTAATGATCACCGGTTCGGGTTGAATTGCCATTAGCCACGTTGCTCCTCAATCCAGCGTTCAAGCTCAATAAATGAAGGACGGTTTTCTGATTGAATCTGTTTGCGACCGGCATCAAGTGCGAGCATCGGAGGTTTGCCTTTAGCAAAGGCGGTGAGCGCCGCCGCAACACAACGCAGTTGTGCACTTTTACGATCGACTAAATGTTCAAGAGATTTCGATAATGGGTCAAAAAAGCAATAACAGGCGAAAATACCAATAAAGGTACCGACTAGCGCGGCAGCGACTTTGACGCCAATCATGGTAATTGGACCGTCAATATTAGACATGGTAATGATAATGCCCATTACCGCGGCTAAGATACCAAACCCTGGCATGGCTTCAGCTATTTTGGCTAAAGCATGAGAAGGCCTAAGACTGTCGTCTTCAATCCGTTCAATCTCTTCAGCTAGCATATGTTCTAGATCGTGAGGTGACAGCTTACCAATCGACTGTAAGCGCAAGTTGTCGATGAGGAATTGCAGTACTTGAGGGTGTTCTAGCACTGCTGGGTACATTAAGAAAAGGGAACTTTCGTTGGGCTTATCGATATGTTCATCAAGAACTTTTAGCCCTTGAGATTGGATTTGGCTCATTAGCATACCCATTAAACCAAACAACTGCGGGTATAGCTCTGGATCTTCTTTTTCGGTTGAGAAAACAGATTTGACTTGCTCAACCATTTCATCGAGAACGGCGCGGGGAGAGGCGATAACTAATGCGCCTAAACCAGCGCCAAAGATAATCAGGATTTCAGCAGGTTGCCATAATGAGGTTAGGCTGCCCCCTGCCCATACATATCCACCAAATACTGAAAAAATAATGATCGATATCCCAATTAACTTGCTCATATTTCCTGCCTGGTATTATCGCTCCCACTGTTGATATATTTGCTGAAGATTCACAATAGCCTGTTTATGTAGTTGGCATATTCGTGTTTCAGTTAAACCAAGAGTCGCAGCGATTTCTTTTAAATTAAGTTCATGTTGATAGTAAAGCGACAGGATTACTTGCTCTCTTTTGTTTAATTTCGAAATTGCTTTAAATAATGTGTCTTTATTGGTTATTTGCTCAATAAAGCAACTCTTATCCTTAAAGTTAACCCCTTCGGTTAATAACTCATCAAGACTCTTCATTGACTCTGATTGAGTCGCAAATAAGCGATCACGGTACTGTTCTTTATTGAGCCCTAAGGACTTAGCCACTTCGACATCAGTTGGTTCACGGCCAAGTTCTCTGATGAGCTTTCTGACCGTGTCATTGAGTTCATGTGCTTGTTGTCTTACTGGACGAGGGCGCCAGTCTTGACGGCGCAATTCATCTAAAATAGCGCCGCGGATCCGTTGCCCAGCAAAAGAAATAAACCCATTGTCATATTCACCCGGATAACGTCTTGCTGACTCAAGTAAAGCCATCATGCCTATTTGTTCCATGTCCTCTATGGCCAAAGCTGCACCGCAATGGGTTCTAAGGTGAGAAACTGATTTCTTAACTAACGGCAAGTATTGCTGCATAACCTGCGCTTCAGATAAGCGGTGGACATGCTTCTCTTCAAAAGCTTCTTGATAAGCGAGTTGACCGGATTGCATATGACAGCCCCTTTTATTGAATAACCATTCTGGTAAATAAAACGTCGTCTAATTCAATGGAAAAATTGTTTTCATTTAGCACCGTTGCCAATAACACTTGCGCTTCGGTTTGCAGTAATTCCAGTTGGTGGCTGGCATGAAGTTCTTCATATTCTTTTTGGGAAAACATTTTCATCAGTGCATTTTTGATCAGTGGATCTGCATCTCGAATGATGTTGGCAGCATCATCAGATCGGCTTTTTAATGCCATCTCTAATAACAAATAGTGCGAGGTGTCTTTACCCGGCACCGAGAATATGAATTTTTCGAGCGGGTAAAATTGCGCCACCTTAGGCGCGGGTTCAAAGGCGGTGAAAGGCTCGCCGAACAACTCTGGTGACTTCCAACCTACCCAGAATACCCCTGCAGACCAGGCAAGAAATACCATAGTTAATCCGCTTAATTTCCCGATTTTTTTGCTACCTATAGCCATTGTGTTTTTCCTTTGTTAAGCGAGTAAATCAACTTGTTCAGGCTTTAATGAGTCTGATTGAGTGAGTGAGCTAATGTCTTGTTGCTCATGTTGTTGATTCGCTTCTTCTGAAATGAATTGCTGCGCTATTGCGTCACGCGATGTGTGTTGCTGCTCTGATGAGGTGTCCGACATTTCAAAATCAATTTGACCACCATGTTCCATTTCTAAATCATGACGCAGTCTCTCTAACCCCATTTGTAGGGCATCACGTACGCTATTGTTGGCTGCGTGCATTTGAATATGTAGGCGATCACCATCAAGGCGAATATTGAGCTCTACTTTGCCAAGTTCTGGTGGGTCTAAACGTAATTCAGCAGATTTAATTTGCTGATCAATTTGAAACCTGAGCTGATCTCGAAGCGGAGAAAGCAGCTCGTTTGACTGCTGTAACATGGGCGCAGATTGAGACACTGAAACAGGGCCCCACTGGCTCGTTGCTTGCGTTTTAGCTGCGGTTTGACTGAGTTGGTTAATGACTTGGTTAATATTATCTAACTCTGTGCTTACCCCGTCAGTCACTGGCGGTGTTATTGCCGCTGCTGGAGCCATATTGAGGTGCATTTCCATCGCAGGCTGCATGCTTTGTGGTGCCAAGGAGGTCGTTACCGATGTCGGCTGTTGACCATTGGGCAAACCAGAGGCTAATTGATTAACCTGTGCTTGTGATGGCGCTGACGACTGGCTAACTTGCTGGTTTAGTAAAGCTAAAAAGTCACGTAATTCAGGGCTAATTGATGATGGAGAATTCGCGCTATTTTGCATTAACGAAAGTTCGCTTAAAACTGACTTAACTTGCTCTGAAGCCAGAGATAATGCCGCTGGATTTTTACTATCAAATTCATTTGTTAATGCCGATAACGCCCCTGCAAGATAGGGGGTTTGCTTTATCTCACTGATAAGGTGGGCAGGGATGTGGCTTATCGTACTATTTTGTACAGTCACATTTTCTTGAGGCAATGTGACGACGTTTTTATCTGGTGAGACAAGGGATGATGGCAAGGGCATCACAAACCCCATATCGCCTTGAGATTCATGCTCAAAATCTGATTGTGTCTCACTTGAAATACTAAAAGGTTGCGATGATGAATGACTCGCCATCGCAGATAAATTGGACACATTAGTTATCATAAATTTCACCGCAAAGACTGGTTAGCTTATAAGCTGAGATACCGTCTTTTGTTGCTTGGAACTGCTTCATCTCTTTATTCAGCAAGTCTTTTTCTGCTGTAGCCTGAGCAATCACCAATTGATGGGTTTTCGAAAGGGATTGGCGAGCCAATAATTGCTGCTGAGTTTTGGGCTTACCCTGAACGGTAAGCGCCATCATCATTAGCTCATTAACTTTTTCTACCTTCTTCCAGTCTTTTGCTTTGGCATATTTAATCAGTGCAGCTTCAAATTGCTGCCACTGATTAGTTGAGGTTGGCCCAGCCGGCTCTGACATCTGTAATTACCTTAATGACGGGGGTAAGCTCAGTGACGCTGTTTTCAACACTCGCGGTCACTAATTGACGACTGCAGTAGTCGTAGAGGCGGTTTAGTGTGATGGCGACTTCACCACCATTTTCTAAATCCAACATCGAATCCAAACCATGAACAATGTTGAGACACTTGTTGACACTTTTCCCTTTATCTTCATAGCTTTGTCGCTCCATGTATCCACTGGTACGCTCAATTTCTTCCAGTAAACCGTCCAACAACATACGCACCATTTCATGGGGATTAGCTGAGGCGACTCTGGCGTCTAGTGTGGTTTGCTTGTAAGCATTAAAAGGATCGTATTCGTTCAACATTGTTCATTTTTCCTAATTAAAATAGGCCACTAGCCGTATTTAACTTGTTAATGGTGTTTTCCATTGCAGTAAACTGAGTGAGTAAAATTTGGTAGCGTTGACTCATGTGGTTGTCATGACGAGACATGTTGTCTTCGATTTGTTCCACTTGAGAATCAAGGTTTTTCTGCTTTAAATCGATGTAGCCATTGTTTTTAGTGAATGGGTCGATGATTGAATCGATACGATCAATGTAACCACCGTCAGCGGTAAACATTTCCTTGATCGACTCTGAGTCACTGCTAATGGCTTGAGAGAGCTTTTCATCGTCGACAGACAGCTTGCCATCACGACCCATTTCAATGCCGATATCAGAGAGGCGCATGCCATTGGGGGCTTCATCGAAAATGGCATTACGAACACTGTTTTGCAGCATACGCAGGCTTGAATCGCCTTTTAAAATACCAATCTGATCTTCGCCGACTGATGAGTTTTCATCATCATCATCGTCTTCATCGTCATCATCTTTGTCTTTGTCGCCATTAATATCATCTAAAACCGAGCTCCCCATTGAGCGGGTGAGTTGGTTTAGTTGCGTCATTAATTCATTGAAAGAATCAACAAAATCATTAACGGCTTTTTCGGTGCCTTCGGTATCGTTACCAATGGTAATCGTGGCGCTTTCACCGACGTTATGGGCTTTTTTCAGCTCGATATTGACGCCATCAATGACGTTATCGAGGTAATTGCTGCTACTGGTGATATCAATGCCATTAAGGGTAAACTCGGCATCTTGGGCTTTAATTCTTTCTTGAGTGCCCCAGTCTGTGCCATTCATCTCCATGGTGACTGTGCTGTCTTTTCCGGTCTCATCAGATGTCAGCATCAATTCAACTTGACCACCTGTTCTGACTAAAGAAGCTGTGACACCAGGGTTGTCAGGATGCTTGTTGATTGCATCACGTAAGTCACTTACCGTTGCGTTACCTGAAGCGTTAAGCTCAGCCATATCAATGTCGATGCTATTGCCACCGACATCGATGCTGACCACACCAGTGGTTGGTAGAATTTCATCTTCACTTGTGAAGGATTTAGTGATTTGATGCGCTTGAGCCAGCTGCTTAACATATAAATCGTAAACGCCAGCAGGTGCATCACTGTCTACTGTGATGGTGGCACTGTCATCGCTAATTTCAGACGTTTTACCTTCGAAGGCATCACCGTTTAAGTTGTCCAGATTACTGGTCATCTTGTTTAAGGTGCGTTCTAAAATTTTATAAGCATCAATTTGTGCTTTGCTGTTATCTAAGTTGTTTTTAAATAAAGCATCTTTACTCATTCGTTCTGCAGCAACTAATTGCTCGGCAAATGAGGCGGCACTCATACCTGAAATCATGGCAACTCCTATTGGCTAACTGACTTGAATGGCAATCTTTATGCCAATGGTTAAGTTATTGTTTAATAGTTATTTATTGGTTTTTCGATTTTTTTGTCGGTTAAGCAACTTCCGTTTTGTGCAGCACAATGGAAGCTGAGCTTCCGTTTGATCTACCGAGTGTCGAAAAAGGGTTTGTAACAGTGATTAAAGGCGACAGGGATAATGAGTGGCTGAAGTGCAATAAACATTTATTATCAATAAAATTAGATGCTTGCAGTGACTATTCAGGCTTGAGTTGATAACAATGAAAGACGTACTGAATAAAAACAGAAAAAGGGCCAAGCGGCCCTTTTTATCAAGGTTATTAACGCGATATTAGCGTAATAGACCCATAACTAAGCCAGTGTTTTGGTTAGCGTTAGAAAGTACAGTAGTACCTGCTTGAACTAATAACTGGTTTTTAGTCATGTTAGCTGATTCAACGGCGAAATCTGCATCCATGATGCGGCCAGCTGCAGCTTTAGTGTTTTCAGTAACGTTAGTTAGGTTAGACGCTGTGTGGCCTAAACGGTTGATGTTAGCACCAAGTGTTGAACGCTCAACACCAATAGCATCGATGAAGTCATCAACGTTATCGATTGCTGCGTTAGCTGCAGTTTCTAGATCATCAGTTAGACCAGCTAATGCAGATGCACCTAAAGTTACGTTTAATACTTCGTTTGAACCTGCACCGATTTGGAAATCAATATCGTCTAAAGCAGTGAATAGGTTGTTACCTGAGTATTCAGTGTCACCGATAATACGGTCAACTTCAGCACTTAATTCAGCAAATTCGTCGTTTAGAGCAGTTAAGTCTTCAGCTGAGTTCACGCCGTTAGCTGCTTGTGTAGCAAGCTCTTTTTGACGCATTGCGATAGTTGTTAGCTCTTCAAGTGCACCATCAGCAGTTTGTAGCATAGATGTCGCATCATTCACGTTACGGCTAGCTTGCTCCATGCCTGTTACGTTTGCATTTAAGCGAGTCGCAATTTGTAGACCAGCAGCATCATCAGCAGAGCTGTTGATACGAAGACCTGTTGATAAACGCTCCATAGCGTTGGTCATTAGATCGTTACTTTTAGTCACTGAGTTTTGAGCAATGTTCGAAGCAGTATTAGTATGAACAGATAACATAATGTTTTCCTATAGTTTAAAGTTTTGGTCTCACAATTAATTAAAACGACACAGGAAAACGAAACTGAATCGGAGTGATAAAAAAAATACTAAAATTTTGTTCAAATGAGGGAGTAAAACAGAATCTTGTAGCTTGGTATAAACCCCAAAGCCCATCAAATATAGGGCATGAGGGATGTGTGGTGAGGGGCGAAATGAATTACAACAAGGGACTTTTCACGAATAAAACCTCATTATCGTGAGAAACAATATATTTATGGCTTACTTTTTAATAGCGATGACACATGGTCACGGCTGACATTAGCTTGCGCCATTAAGGACGTCACCTGGGCATAAAAAGGTGTAGGCTGCATCAGTTCTTTGAGTTTAGCCATGTTGTTATCAAGGTTGCCATGAAGTTGTTCTTGGTAGTTAGTTCGCTTTAATTGCTGCTGCACTTTTTGTTTGCTGCTGCGTAACTCCATCAACTGTTGATTCACTTTTTGCTGAGTTTTAGCAATTTTAGCCTGTGTTTGTTTAATGTCTTCGGGCTTATCGAAACGCCACTCTTTTGGATCTTGCCACGATAATATCTCTACCACTTTTACTGTGCGAGCTTCGCCAGCTGGCAGGCGTTGTCCTTGGCCTGACATCAGTAAACCCGCTTGTATCTGTTGCCATTCACTATGTTCACTGCTGAGCATAGCTGAATCTCGTGCAGGTGCTTGTACCGTTATCCCAATGTCTTTTAAAGCATGAGTCAGTTGCTTGGCTAAGTACTGGCTATTTTGATGCGCGGGTAATAACGCACTTGCAGCTTGATTCCCATATTGCACAGTAATGCGTTCATCACGGGTTTTTACCCCAATTAAATCAACCGACTTGAGTTGAAAGAAATGCTTAGCTGCTGGGCGTTGGCTATTGATTAAGTTCAGTTGGTGATCAACTAACGGTTGCTGTTGATAACTGATATCGAGCGCTGCTAGTTGTTGTTGGAGTTGCTTTGCGGTATCAGATTGTTGTTCTGACAGGCCATGCTGCAAAGAGGCATTACTGAGAGGAACTTGCAGTTTTTTGAGTAATTGCGACACCTTTAGTAAGCCTTGTTCAGCCACTTGATTAGCTGAAATAGCATGCTGGCCTTGAGTGACTTTCGCCCACTTTTGGTAGCTTGCTAATCTGTGGGTTGGAATCGAAGGCGCTGGTTTGGCTGTCGCTGGCTGTGAGCTTGGCACTGCGGTAGGTGCGGGCGCAACCGTTTGGTTGCGCTGCAATACATTGAGACTCTCGGAAATACCTTTAAGCATGGATTTGGTTAACTAACTTACATGTGGTTGAACAATGATAACTGACTTACCTGCACAAAAGACTGTTGCGTCACCTGTAATGTGGTCAACTTCAAATTAAACTCAGCTGTGGCTTGAGCATAATCTAAGCCTTCGGTTTCACCGATGACTTCTTCGCTGAATAAAATGCGCTCTGTATGAGTTGTTTGCATCAAACTAAGGGCATTTTGTTTACCACCAATATCAGTAATAGCGCCGCTAATGCTTGCTAAAGAATCATCTAATGTCGCTAACATATCTTCAGCTGCTTGGGTAAAAGCATCATCGCCAGGACTTAAATCTGGGTCATTCAGTACGTCGATGAATTGCTTGGTTTGATTCAGGATATCAGTGCCGCCTGATGAGAATAAAAATTCTTGAGCAGTCACGTTACCCGTCATCCAAGCTGAGCCGGATATCTGTACTTCTCGGTGGCCATCATCGCCCTGATAAAAGTAGTTACCATCAGCATCAATACCGATAGGAGCTGTCCCTGTCTCGTTACCTGAAAACAGGTAGTTTCCGCCATCATCTTTTGCATTAACCACATCCACAAACGACTCGAGTAACTCACTTAACTCCGCCGCATACGCTGCTCTATCTTCTGGTGAGAGTGCACCGTTATTGGCACCGATGGTGATTTCGCGCATCCGCATTTGCAGGTTAGTCATGCTTGAAAGGTAGGTTTCAGAGCGATCTAAACTGGTACTAAGTGATTCAGTGTTTTGTAAGTATTGCGATGTAGACGCTAAATCTCGCTGTGTTGTGATGACCTTAGCCATGCCAATAGGATCATCTGAAGGACGCAAAATGGACTTACCTGTGGCCATTTGCTGATTCACTCTAGCCACATCACTGGTGAGGTTTTGCATGCTTTGTAGGTTTTGGCTGTACATATTCATCATGCTAACGCGCATTACAGAATTCCTTCAGTTAGATAGACATTAAAAGCGTTTGGAACAATTGATCAGCGGTAGAGATGACCTTGGCATTGGCTTGATAAGATTGTTGATAAATAATCAGATTCACCCCTTCTTCATCCATGCTAACGCCACTGGTACTCGCCCATTGTGATTGCGCTTCCATTTGCAGTTTTAATGCCGTGTCCTGGGCCATTTGTGCTTGGCGAGAGGCTGAGCCGAGTTGACCGACTTTACTGGCATAAACATCACCCATAGTGGTCGTGACACCCATAGACTCGAACGTAAACTCGGTATTGGCGAGTTCTAATATGTCTTTTAAGTTGTCGTTATCACCGGGTGTACCATCCTTACCAAATGCCAGCATTTCAGCGGTAAAGCCGTCACTGATTTTGATGGTGCCCGCAGGGTTACTCGGGTCGTAAGTGAATAAATCCAGGGTCGGCTTTTCGCCGTTAAGGTCCGTACCTTCGCGCAATACTGCATTAAACTCGTCAGCGACGGTTTGTGCTAGCTCGTTAATAAACGCCATTGACTCAGCTAAGCTGGTATCACGGTAATCGAGTAATGCTCCAAAGCTACCTCCGGCGGTTTCATCAATCGGAAAGCTGGAGTTACCAAACTGGATACTGACCTTAGATAATTGTGGGTTATCAGGATCTGGCTGAGTTGATAGCGTTGAAGACTGGGTGCCAGAAACCAACGGCTGTCCTTGAGCCAATGAGATGTTCTTCATCCCTTGAGAATCTTCAACGACGCGGATATCAACAATCACGGCTAAGTCATCAATCGCAGCATCGCGCGCATCAAGTAACGACAGCGGTGGATTACTTCCTGATGATTGGATTTCTGCATTAAAGCTGGCAATTGTCTCAAGCAAAGCATTGATTTCTTTAGTTGAGGCGTTAATTTGTCCTTCGACCTGCTTAAGCTGTGAGTCGATACCGTCACTGATAGAATTGAATCTTTGGGTCAAGGCACGAGATTCATTTAATACACTCTGACGATGGGCAATTTCATTGGGTTGCTCCATCGCTGAGTTGAGCGAAGCGAACAATAAATCTAAACCCGCGGAAATGTTATTGCCCTCAGAACCAAATATTTGCTCGGCTTGAGTGTAATAACTGGCTTGAACACTGGTAAAGCCGACATCACTGGTGGTTTTCCACAGTTGCGCCACTTCATACTGATCTGAAATACGACGAACACCGTCAACCATGACCCCCATACCGCTACCGTAAGCACTGCTGCCTACAGAACTCATCAATACAGATTGGCGTGAATAGCCTGGTACCATTGCATTGGCAATGTTATTTGATGTGGCATTGAGTGCTGCCATACTGGCATTAATGCCTGACATCCCAATATTGAGCATGCTCATATCTAATCCTCATGTCACAGCGTCGAATCCAGTCGGTATTGCGAATTGTTCGCCGCTGTTATTTGTTCGGTTTGGCCATTAGTGGAATATTTAACGCTGGCTGCATGGCTGTTGTGTTCACAGTCATCACTGAACTTTGTTCAGTTTTTGCAGGTATTTGCGCGCTGGTATTCTCAACTTGAGTGACGTGTTCAGTATGGTTATTAGAAGCGACACTATCAGGAGCCGACTTAAGCCCAGCGGACAATTGTTTTGTCATTACGCTAGCAAGGCCAGTGCTTTGTAGCTGACTTAATCTGCCTGCAAGTTCTGCATCGTGCCAGTCTCGGTACATGCCATCGTTTTGAGATGATAATGGACTGTCTTTATCGGCCATGACATCCGATGCTGAGCGCATTTGTTTGAGCACTGTCTGTAAAAATTGGGCTTCAAATTGCTGGCTCACCAGCTCTAAAGCACCATGCTCACCATTAGCTTCGATTAAGTCTTTTGCATTGAGGTTATTCAGATAACCGTGGTTATTATCTAATTTCATTAAATCACCACTAATTCAGCTTCTAATGCGCCAGCTTCATTAAGCGCTTGCAGGATTGCCATTAAGTCCATTGGTGAGGCGCCTAAGCTATTGACTGCTCTTACAACATCATTGAGTGCAATGCCTTCTGGCCACACAAACATATGCCCATCGCCCGTATCAATATCGATTTCACTGTCACTACCAACCACAGTTTGTCCTTGCCCTTGGCCTATAAACGGCGCATTGGGCTGGCTGACAAATTCTTGTTCAACGATGGAGACGACTAAGTTGCCGTGGCTGACTGCTGCTTTTCTAACAACAACATTACCACCCATCACTACTGTGCCTGTACGGCTGTTAAACACTACGCGAGGGGATTTTCGCCCTTGTTCAATTTGCAGCTCTTCAAGGATAGACATAAAGGTCACACGCTCACGATTTGATTCAGGCGCACGAACTAAAACCTTAGCGCTGCTATCGGCTTCTGCGACATCAGGGCCAAATAACTCATTCACAGCTCGCTCAATATTGCGGGCAGTTTTAAAACTGGGATCGCGCAAGTTAAGGACAATGTGTTCGGTTTCGTTAAAGTTACTGTGGATCTCTGCCTCTAGCAGCGCACCGTTAGGAATTGCCCCTACGGTCGGGGTATTAATCGTCAAAGACGTACCGTTACGACCTTGAGCTGAAATGCCGCCAACGACCAAGTTACCTTGTGCCACGGCATAGACTTCGCCATCGACAGCACGTAGCGGGGTCATCAGTAAGCTGCCGCCACGTAAACTTTTTGCATCACCCAAAGATGACACGGTCACATCAATGGTTTGGCCCGCACTTGCCAGTGGTGGAATGGTGGCATGTACAGCGACTGCTGCGACATTTTTCAATTTAGGGTCGGTTCTATCATCAATTTGCACGCCAAACTGCTTGAGCATATTAACGATAGATTGGCTGGTAAAGCGCACTTGGTTTCGGTCACCGGTGCCATCGAGCCCCACAACTAAACCGTATCCTACGAGTTGGTTATCACGGATACCTTGCACATCAACAATATCCATCAAATAACGATTTTGAATGGCTTGTTCTGTTTGCGGTGCAGCAGTGGTTTGAAATGACAAAATAGTCATTAACACGCTCGCAAAAAATGCGATAGCTTGTTTCATTTAACGCTCCATGCCTGCACGAATTGGCAGGCACTAACAAAAGTAAACTGGATGAGATGACGCTGTGCAAGTCGTGTCATTACAGCGGAAACCAAGGGCTATTAAAGTATCGAGACGCCCAACCCATTTGGTTACTGTCTGAAATTGCACCCTGACCGCCATAGATAATTCTGGCATCAGCAATACGTTGAGATGAAATAGTATTGTCGTTGCCTATGTCATCGGTGCGGATCAGTCCGAGTAATCTAAGGTACTCATCACCTTGGTTCAGCCTGAGCCATTTCTCGCCTCGAATGAGCAAGGCGCCGTTAGGTAACACTTTGGCGACCGTGACAGTAATGGAACCGGTTAATTGGTTTTGTTGAGTGCTTGAACCTGTGCCGTTAAATGAACGCCCCGTATCTGCGCCACCGCTGCCAGCAAAACTGCTGTTGCCTGACGAGCCTTGTGCGCCAATAGACATCGAGCTTTCTTTATTGGTTTTGGTATCAGCTTTTTTGCTCGAATAAGTTTTTTCATCCAGTGACACAGTGAGGATATCGCCTTCACGAAATGCCCGTTTATCTTTAAAAAGTGTCAACATATAACCTTGTCGATAAACACTACCATTACTGGCTTCTGGCAAGCTGTAATCAATTTCTGGGGGAGCCCACTCTGGCTTACCCGGTGCCGTTTCTGGCTCAGGAAGGTGAGATGCACAACCCGATAGCAGTAGTACTATCGCAATCCAGCTATGTCGCATAATATTCCTTGTCGAGACGAAGTTAACCTGACCATGAGTCAAAGTATTACAAGGGTATTGAGCAAGGTTATGCTTTGCTCAATACCTGTCGTGAGTGTTTACAGTGCTTGGTTTAAGAATTTGAGCATGTCATCTGATGAGGACACGACTTTGGCATTCATTTCATAAGCACGTTGAGTCGAGATCATTTCAACCATCTCTTCAACAACATTAACGTTGGCACCTTCAAGAGAACCTTGGCGAATTTGGCCAATAGCTTGATCGCCTGCAACCCCTTCAATCGCAGCACCTGATGCGCCTGTTTCACGGTATAAGTTGTCTCCGCGCGCCTCTAAACCAGCAGGGTTGGTGAAGTTAACTAAGGTGATTTGGCCTAATTCTTGTGCTTCGGCTTGCCCCGCCATTTGTGCAGACACTTGGCCGTCTGATGCAATCGTTACGGTTAACGCATCTTCCGGAATTTCGATATTGGGTACTAAAGGCAAACCTTGTGATGTCACCATTAAGCCGTCGCTACTACGGAAAAATTGGCCATCACGGGTATAACCTAAGTCACCATTTGCTTCTTCGATTTGGAAGAAACCTTGGCCTTGAATCGCCATGTCTAGCTGCTGGCCTGTAGTGAGAATATCGCCTGTGGTAAATACTTTTTGGGTACCAGCGACACGGGTACCTGTACCTAGCTGTAATCCAGAAGGTAATTCATTTTGCTCATCAACTTGGCCGCCAGGCTGGCGTTGTACTTGATAAAACAAATCGTTAAATGCCACACGGTCACGCTTAAAACCTGTGGTGTTAACGTTAGCCAAGTTGTTGGCAATGGTGGTCATCTTAGTGTCTTGAGCACTAAGGCCCGTTTTACTTACCCATAATGCAGATTGCATGATGTGATTCCTTTTATTTTATTCTGTCGTGCGTGCTTTGTTATGCATCACGCATTAAACGATTGCCTGATTCAGCCAGTTTCTCGGCGCTTTGCATCAGTTTCACTTGCACTTCAAATTGGCGGCTTAAGTCCATTGATGCGATGAGTTCGCTTACCGCTTTAACATTACTGGCCTCAAGAAAGCCGCTACGTACTAGCACTTCATCGTCTGCGGCTAATGGCATTCCATCGTTACTGTAAAACAGTCCGTCTTGGCCTTTTTGAATTTGCTGTAAGTCTGGGTTAACCAGTTTTAGCTGACCGACTTCTTCGGTAATGTTGCCTGTGTCGGCAACGATACTGATACGACCATCATCACCAATGAATAGCTCTCGGTATTCAGGTAGCACGATTGGACCATCAACGCCTGCGACAGGGCGACCATCTATGGTTAATTGCCCCGCTGCATCAGGCACGACGACACCAGAGCGGGTATAAGCTTCTCCATCAGGTGTCATCACACTAAATAGACCGCCATCATTGATGGCTAAATCCAATGTTCTGCCTGTTGGGTTGAGCACACCAGCCTGTTGGCTAAAGCCGCTACTTTCAGTTTGCGCTAAGACTCGAGTGTGTAAGCTATTACCTGTAGGGGTGACCACTTTGGCATTCACACGCTCAAGATCTGCCTTAAAGCCAGTGGTATCAGCATTTGCCAGGTTGTTGGCTCTGATAGCTTGGGCTTCCATGACTCTGGTCGCGCCTGTTGCAGCGGTATACAGCATCTTATCCATGGTTCAGCCTTAAATAACGTTTAGTAATGCTTGCTGCATAGTCGAGTTGGCATCTAACACTTTGGCATTTGACTGGTAGTTTCGCTGGGCTGTCATTAAGTTAACCATTTCAGCGGTGTTATCGACATTTGAGCTTTCTAGGTAACCTGCATTAATTGACCCTAAGGTGCCAGTTGTTGGCGTGCCAATCATTGGTTGACCCGCTGAGTTAGTGGCAATCCACGCATTTTGACCTACAGGGCTTAAACCATTTGGGTTGTTGAAATCGGCTAACACCACTTGCCCTTGAAGTTGCTCTTCACCATTGGTGTAAGTGCCGTACAAGTTACCGCCATCGTCAAGGCGAATACCGTTAAGCTCACCTGATGTGTAACCGTTTTGGCTTAGGCTTGAGTTGTTATAGTCAGAAGCGTATTGGGTGCTTTTATCAAAGCTGAGTGCTAATACCATTGCGGCTGCACCGCCAGTAATATCTCGTGGGATGTCTAATTCAAAATCAGCGCCAGCAGTCAGCAAACCGTTTTCATCAAATGACAGTTGATGACCCGCAGCTGGCGTAATATCTTCATCGCCCATCACATAATGTACCGACCATTCATTGTCAGCTGTTTTTACAAAATATTGCGTCAGTGCGTGCTCATTACCTTGTGAGTCATAGGTCGTCACAGTACTTGAAGAGTGATACGTCGATGCATCATCTTTATCAAACGGTGTGTCAGTTTGGTCGATAGCATCGACTCGAGAATCAAGGTTTGACACTAGGTTAATGGTGTCAGTTGCAGACGCGGGAAGCGAGCCAGCCTGTATTTGTAAGTCAGTCACATTACCGTTTTGTAATTGCCCGCCAGGCCCGACACTGTAACCTTGTAAACGGTTACCCGCTGGATCGGTTACATAGCCATTGGCATCTTGATTGAACATACCTGCACGTGAGTACATGGTGCTGCCATCTTGACCGCTAAGAACAAAGAATCCATCACCTTGAATTCCCATATCAAGTTGACGACCTGTGTAAGCAAGGCTGCCTGCCATTGAGAAGTTTTGGCTAGTCGACATGGTATTTACACCGCCAGGTTGGCCACCATTGTAAACGGCTGCAAATTCGCTACGGCCACTACGGAAACCAACAGTAGAACCGTTAGCAATGTTGTTACTGATGGTGTTTAAGTCTTGTGTTGTTGCTTGTAAACCACTTAATGCGATATTGAACGACATGGTGTAATCCTATTAATTTTTGTTATGAGACTTCAGAGATTTCGAGAACAGAAACGGTGCCAAGCCCGTTACCTAATTCGGCCATCATGACGCCGGAGGCACTGACAAAGTGCACTTTTTCAATGGTTGCAGCGATGAAGGTATCTGCGGTTTCTGTCACATCATCAGCAGTGATATTGGCTTCGATACTGTATTCGCCAGCAGGCAAATCTAGGGCTTCTGGATCAATGGTAAAGGCCACATCACCAGGCTCTTGAGAACCTAACTCTAAGGTATGTACCACATCACCATTTTCGTCGATGATATCGATACTGAGCTCTTCAACCGCATTACCTAGATAGACTTTGCCATCAACAGGTAAGCCGTCTATTTCAAGCTCTGATGCAGGCACCATGGCCGTTTTGCCCACAAGTTGCGCTGATTGCACAATGGCTAAATTTTCCATCATCACCATGCTGGTGGCTTGATTTGCGCGCATGTGCTCAAGACTTTCTACTTGTGAGAACTGTGCCAGTTGAGTGACGTACTCAGTGCCATCAATAGGGTTGGTAGGATCTTGATTTTGAATTTGCGCAATCATCAGGGTTAGAAATTCATTGCGGATAGATGAAGCATCATTGCCTGGTGAATTCATAACTTCTGTGGCAGTTGCAGCAGGGTCATTACTGGTTGTACTTGGGGTAACATTCATTATTTGTTTCCTAGCTGCAATAGCCCTTGTTGCATAGAACGAGCACGGTTCATCACTTCTACATTGGTTTCAAATGAACGACTTGCTGCCATCATGTCAGCCATTTCTTCAACTGTGTTGACGTTTGAATAGGCGACATAACCGAGTTCGTCAGCAAAGGGATGATCAGGCTCGTATCGCATATCTAACGGAGCATCGGTTTCGACAATGGCGGCGATTTCAACTTGTGCACCAGCGGCTTTGCCTTCTTGGGTTTGGTTGTAGATCGTTGAGAAAACCGGCTTCAATGCACGATATGCATCATCAGGATTTTCTGCCGCAGCACCTGAATTAGCCAAGTTACTGGCCACGGTGTTTAAACGAATGGTTTGTGCGTGCATACCTGCACCCGCAATTTGGTATATTTCTCCAAATGACATATCAGTTCCTATTGTCCTTCGATAGCCGAGCGTAAGCCGGAAATTTTCATGTTCAAGAAGGTGAGACTCGTTTGATAATCCATGGCATTTTGCGAATACCTCGCCTGTTCTTTACCCAGCTCAACGGTATTGTGATCCGCAGAGCTTTGGTAAGGCACACGGTAGGCTGTTTGGTAGTCTCGACCGACATCCATTCCCGCATTGATTTGCGTCATGACAGCTTTGAAATCTAAATCCTTCGCTTTATAACCAGGAGTTTCAGCATTGGCTAAGTTACCCGCCAACATCTTGCTTCGCTCGACTCGAAAATCTAATGTTTGTGCGTGAATGCCTAAGGCGGTGTCGAGGTTGATAGCCATTAAAACTCCTAGTATGGTATGGACGATTTCAATATTTGCCTTGTCTATCCAATTAGTGTGCCAAAAGTTTAAAGCGAGTTTTATCAATGGTTTGTGACTATTTTAAAGATAAGATCGGAACGCTTGTTTCCTGTGTGGCACTGGCGGCATCCTGTTTGCTTCCGCTGACAATACATGCGCAAGATCACAGCAATGCCACAGGGCAACTAAAGCAGTCTTTTACGCAAATGGTAGAAAAGGAACTAGCCAACTGGCAGCGACAAGCAGGGCTTGATGCCATCAAACACACGATTGATGTGCATTTACCTTCAGGGGCCGCTAACTTGCAGCAATGCCCAAACGCGCTGGTGATTAGCAGCGGTGCTAGATTGCCTTTTGGCAATGTTCAACGTCGAGTGACATGTGAATCATTAGGGTGGAGTTTATTTATTCGTGCTCGTGTTGATGTCACTGCCAATGTCCCTGTGGCAAATAGACCGTTGGCAAGAGGCGAGCATATTTCTGCCAGTGATATTGAGCTGCAATGGCTTAAATTGACTCCAGCAGACCGAGATCTTATTACTCAAAAATCGCAATTAATCGGTCATCAAGTCAGCCACAAACTGCGTCGGTTCAGAGCGATAAAAACCAGCCAAGTGACTAATCCTCAATGGATTAATATTGGTGACCGGGTGATTATAGAAGCTAAAATGAATGGCTTTTATGCCAATATGCCAGGAGAAGCATTAGAGTCTGGCGGAGAAGGAGCGACTATTCGAGTCCGCAATTTAAGTTCTGGTAAAATTATTCATGTTTACCCCACTGCGAAAGGCAGAGTGAAGACCTTATTTTAAGCAGGTCAAATAGACTCACTGACCGGCGAACTTTTCAGTCTAAGCTATCAAATTTCAAGTTCAGTATTACAGCTCAAAGCTTGTCAACGTCCATAGGCTAAATTGTGCATCATTCCGCTTAAGTTATCAGGCTGATTTTATGATGATGACATTTTAGTTTTCTTGTTTATTAGCCGCCTTTAATAGATATCGACGACATATATGGTGAACCATTATGGATATCAACAAAATTTCTAGCGCAGTCACCGCTGACATGGGCACAACGAAAAGCAAATCCAATACCTCGCAACAGCATGAAGTTGCCGAGCTTAAAACACGGAAAATGCCTGTGCAAAGTACCGTGAGTGATGATTGGAAACTGATTGAAAAAAACCAGCCTAACCTAGCCGATATGGACGACTTTGACGCCGCAAAAGTGGCTGAATTACGTCAAGCATTGCAAAACGGCACATTCAGTTTAGATGTGAAAAAAATAGCAGAGGCGATGAAGCAAAATCATGGGTAATCAAGTGGAACAATCACATCAAGGTTCGGCTGCACCAGTATCTAAGCGGGAGCAAGTGCAAGGGTTATTGCGTGGAATAAGAGTGGATATTGATGGCTACAAACAGCTTCATGGCTTATTAATCCGCCAACGTGAATTAATGAAACGCCGTGATAATGCTGGTTTAGCGTTGCATAATGAAGCGCAAACACAATTATGTGAAAAGCTAATGGAGCGCGCTAAAAACCGTTCAAGAACCTTAGTTGCTTTAGGTTTTACTGGCAACAGTAAAGGCATGGAAGATCTCATCGCCAGACTGCCTCAAGCCAGCCAAAAACAAGTACTGATATTGTGGCGCAACTTGGTTGATTTAGTAAAAGAAAGCCAACAGTTTAACGAAGAAAATGGCAAGTTGTTGGTCAGCCAACAAGAAGTGATTAACTCGTTATTGAACAAGCAACCAGAAAGTCAAAACGACTATGGGTATGCTAGGTAAACTTTCGGCTATAATCCAGATATAAAGTTGCTGAAAGCAGCGCTAAATACTCCTTGGGCAAGCAGTTTCCGGTTAGATCTAATTAGTAACTGCTTATCTCGGACGATTTTAAGCCAACATACATATAGCTCAAATAGCTCATCATTAAATTTCAATGGGTTAGATTCTTTTTCTATCTTAGTTAATATCAATGCTAAGCCCTCTAAAAGCGAAATAATATTGAGCTTTAAAGATATTGCTAGTTTTAACTTAATTAATTCAGTTTGCATAAAAGATGCTTTTTGACCTCCTTTGAATGTTCCATTTGAATTGAGGTAAGTAAGAAAATAGCGTGAGTCCAGACATGGATGTCTGGCTAGCTTTCGAGGGGAAGGGACGCCCCATCGTAAGCGTTAGTGATTTTCACAGCTTACCGAAGCAGGCTACAGATAAAGTTAAACGATATGAAAATCCCCATTGAAATCTTTCGCTTCTCAGAAAATTTCGTAGGGGCAGCGGGGTGTTCCAAGAGGGTATTGCTGTTGATACCCTTTTGGTCGGGTGTGGGCGAAGCGCCACGACGTTAATCCAAACGGAGTTTGGAAATATGGGAGAAATCACGAATGTTAGAATTGGGTGTGGGCGAAGCACCAGGGCTTTGATCTAATCCAAACGAAGTTTGGAAATACAAAGAATCTTTCACCTTGAAAGTTAGCAATTTTTGCTTCTAAAATAAGTTCTGTGCTTTCTTGATAAGTAAGCTAGCGCAAAGCTCATCACTATAATGGGGATTGAGTAGTACGTTACCTTTACTCCAACGTAAGTTAAGTTCATCACAAGGAAAAGATATAACAAAGTTGTTCCTATGCAGGTGATTGCCGACCATTTATGAAGGTTGCCCAAAATGACACTCTTATTTATTTTCAAATTAACCTCTGTGCACTAATAAAGTAAGGGGGAGGGGAAACCTAAACGAAGTTTGGCAATAAAAAACATCATTTAAGTATGTTTACTTAAGCTGATACCGACAGGCCAAATCATCCATTTGTTTTTGTTCTTGTTTATTAATATGAGCTTGTCGTTGTTTGAGACGATCTTGATAGAACCAATTAATGCCTTGTTGGCGCCCTAACTGGCTACGCCAGATTTTATCCACTCTTTGATGTTCTTGTTCTAATAATATTTTTTGACGTGTGAGCTTCTTTTGTAGGGGCTGAATTGCGTTAATCATTTGTACGCTATTTTGCATTAATAGCGGGTTGGCGCATTGTTTTGGGTAAGCGTGATATTGGCTGACCATGCTTGATAGTTGTTGCTGCTGCTGGGCGATTTCAAGCAAACGCTGTTGGCTGGCATTCTTTTGCTGGCTGAGCTGATGCAGTTTCTTTTCTTCTTGTTGGCATAACTGTAAAAGCTGTTTCATTTTACGTTCTCTACAATGCGCTTTGGTTGATGACGTACTGCTGCATCTGCCTTATTCAGTCGAAGGAGGTGCTTGGTAACCCAGACCTTCAACTAACTGCTGTAATTGGCTGATGCTATGTTGATGGTCTGCTTGACTATGGGTCGCTTGCTGTAAAAAAGCGGCCATTTGTGGGTACGCTTGTACTGCAATATCCAGCTCTTTATCTTGCCCTGGCTGATAACCACCTAAAGGCAATAATTCTTTCACCTGCTGATATTTACTATTTAAATGCCTAAAAACTTGTCCGTGAGACAAGCTGTCAGCGCTGGCAACTTGAGCTGCAAGTCGGCTTACCGAAGCGCCAATATCAATGGCAGGGTAATGGCCTTGTTCAGCCAGTTTTCTATCTAGCACTATGTGGCCATCAAGGATGGCTCGAGCTGCATCGGCAATAGGATCTTGTTGATCATCACCTTCCGTTAATACGGTATAAAATGCAGTTAAGGTGCCTGTAGGGTGTTGGCCGTTTCCTGCCATTTCGACCAAGCTAGGAAGCTGGGCAAACGCTGATGGCGGATAACCTTTGGTTGCCGGTGGTTCACCTAAGCTTAAGGCAATTTCTCGCTGCGCTTGTGCATAGCGGGTTAAAGAGTCAACTAATAGCAGAACTCGCTTTCCTTGATCTCGGTAAGCGCAAGCAATGTGATGGCACAGTCGCATGGCACGCATACGCATCAATGGGGTGGTATCTGCTGGAGCGGCGATGACAACTGAACGTTGTCGGCCTTCTTCGCCCAATGATTGCTCGATAAATTCACGCACTTCACGGCCACGTTCACCAATTAGCCCAACGATGACAATGTCAGCCTCAGTAAAGCGGGTCATCATGCCTAACAGCACACTTTTACCAACACCAGAGCCAGCAAATAACCCTAAGCGTTGACCACGGCCTACGGGCAATAAAGCATTGATAGCTCGGATCCCGACATCTAAAGGTTCGGTAATTGGCTTACGCTGTAGCGGGTTAGTGCTCATTTGCACCATAGGAATGGTTTGTATCTGGCTAAGAGGGCCAAGGTCATCAAGTGGCTTACCTAAGCCATTAAGTACACGGCCAAGTAAGCCTTTACCAACAGGTATTTGGCAGCGCTCAGCGATAGGGATCACTCTTGCGCCAGGCATCAGTCCTGTGGTGTGTTCAATTGGCATTAAACAGACGGTGTCTTTGTAAAACCCGACAACCTCAGCTTCGACGACTCCACCATTGCGACACTCAATATGACAGCGATCGCCTGTACCTAGTTGGCAGCCGACAGCCTCAAGCAGTAAGCCATTGACTCGAGTGAGCTTGCCATACACTTGTGCCACTGGCACAGACGGCCAGTCAATGATCTCGGCGCTTGTTTGAGCCGAACTAGTGCTCACTGGCGCCTCGAGTTTCGTCTGTAGTATCTGTTGTTGCCTGATTGACACTTGTATCTGATGACAGTTGTTGCTCGATATCTGTGCGCTTTAAGTGATTCTCTACTTGATCTAAACAGGCATTGAGACGGGTTTCCATTGAGGCATCGGCATCGGATTTATCGCCCACAATACGACAACCGCCCGCACTGATAGTGTTGTCAGGGACTAAAGTCCAGTCTTGCACTTTATCAGCTGCGATGTCTTTTAATTGCGTGACAGCTGATGGCTCAAGATGAATTTTCACGTCAGTGGGAGCATCAGGAATCGCGGCTAGTGTTTCTTCAACTAAGGCAAGAATTTGTTGAGGCTGTAAGGTCAGTTCACAACGGATAACTTGAATTGATACTCGACGAACCAAATCTAAAATCAGCTCCTGTTGCTGCATCACCTGCTGAGTATGACCCTCTTCGAGCAAAGATTTCATTGCTGACAATGGCGTAATTAAGTTATTAAGTTGCTCATCAATCGCTTCTTTACCCTTTAATTGCCCTTCAATTCGTCCTTGATTAAATCCTGCTGCATAGCCAGATTGTTGGCCTTCTTTGTGGCCTGAAACTAAGCCAGCTTCATGACCTTTTACGACGCCTTCATCATAACCTTTATCAAAAGCTTGTTGGTAATCTTGCCATGATGGCTCTTCATGGTTTTGGGCAAGCTCGTCTGCATGTAATGGGCTAAATTGGTGACGGCGTACACGCTCGCCGCTGAGGCGAAAGCGTCTGTCAGAATGCGGTGACTTGTTCATGGCTTTACTCTTTTGATCAGTCAAAAATGTGCTCATTACTCAACAACCTGTTCTTCAAACAGCTGTAATTCTATTTGGCCTTCGTCCATCATTTGCTTAGCCAGTTCCATAATGTCTTTGCGGGCTGCTGTGGCTTGACTCAATGGTACTGTGCCTATGGCTTCAATTTGGGTTTCTATCGCTGAAGACATACGCTTTGGTAACGCTTGCAGTAAGGTTTTCTTAAGGTCTGATTCAATACCTTTAAGCGCTAGCGCTAACGTATCGGCAGGCACAAGCGCCATGATTTCTTGCAAGGTTTCCGCTTTTTGACGACCTAAAATAATAAAGTCGAACATGTTGTCTGCCACTTCACCCGCCAGTTTTTTATCGTGGAGCTTAATCATCTCCATCAATTGCTCTCGGTTACCTTCAAAGCGATTGAGAATGTCGGCAACTTGGCGAATACCAGATACTTGAGTATGACTCTTTTCCATTGCGATGAGCATGCATCGTTCTACGAGGTGGCGCAGTTCTTCAACGACACCGCGCTCAAGCTCTCCTAATTGAGCGATACGAACCAGTAATTCGTCTTGGCCTGCTTCTGGTAAACCAGATAATACTTGGGCTGCACTTTCAGGTGGCAATAAACCTAAAAGTACCGCTTGAAGTTGGCTATGTTCATTGGTGATTTCACGGGCAAGTAACTTAGGGTCGACCCACTCAAGACGTTTAACCAAGGTTTTGATTTCGTCACCATAGATGTTGTCTATCAAGCTTTTTGCTACACGATCCCCTAGGGCTAAATCGAGGGTTTTTTGCAGGTATGAGCGTGAGGCGCGGGCAATACCTGATTGCTCTTGGTAGCGCTTAAAAAAGCGTCCTATGACAAAGTCGGCTTCATTTTGAGTAATGCTCGATAGGCGAGCCATTTTATGGCTCAAATGCTGCACATCATTACGGTCTAAATGAGCCATCACTTGCGCTGCGCCTTTCTCGCCCATGCTCAATAGGATCATGGCAGCTTGGTCGAGATTATCTAAGTTAATATCAAGTTCATTCATCATTAGTCTTTTCCTATCTCGCTATGAGTGTTGTTTAGCATCTTTGTCGCTGATCCAGTGGGCAATGACTTCTGCTACACGAGCGGGCTCTTTTTCAGCGAGAACACTGAGGTGCTCCATTTTCACTTTTAGCGGAGAACTGGTTTCTGGTAGTCCAATATTCATTAGGTCATCATCAGCTTGAGGCTGACCGAGTCCCATTAGCTCATCTGCAAGAGACTGTGCATCACTATTGCTACTGTCTAATTTCGCAGGGCTAGGCTCTTGATATTGATAATTATCCTGCTCTTCAACTTCCTTCATCGCACTTAAGTCAACGGTTTTAGTTAAGTGGCGAACTAACGGACGTAAGACAAAGAAAATCAGTCCAATACCGAGTAGTAACCCAATAAAGTAACGCAGGTATGACTCGTAACCTTCTGTTTGCCACCATGGCATAGGCTGGAATTCAGCTACTTTCACTGGCGCAAAATCAAAACTATTGATACTAAATTGATCGCCACGCGCAGCGGTAAAACCAATGGCGTCTTGTACCATGTTGCTCATTGATTCAAGTTGCGCTTCAGTCCAACCGTTTTCGCCTGCAGCTTGATTATTTAACAACACAGAAATTGACAGGTTCTCTAATTGCATTTGTTGGTAGCGGGTATGTTTAACCGAACGTCCCACATCAAAATTACGTTGAGTTTGCTGAGTGACATTGCGGCGTTGATTGGTTTCAGCACCTTCTGCAGCTGGAGGCTGGTTACTGAGCGCACCGGGTATTCCCATGGCCAAGTCACCATTGACTTCATTTGAGCTTTGCTGTTCGTTGCGCATAACAGATTGAGGATCGAGTGACTCATTCGTTTCTTCGACTTGATTAAAATTAACTTGCGCAGCGACCTGAACTTGGAAATTTTCTTGCCCAAGGATTGGCATTAACATACTTGAAGCACGGTTGATGAGGCTTTGCTCTAGCTCGTGGGTGTACTTGAGCTGGCGGTCTCGTGCTTGGGTAATGTCATTATTGAGGGTTAACGCTGAGCTTAAGTGATTACCTTGTTGGTCGACAACTTGTACTTGCTCTGCAGTCATTCCTGTGACACTGCCTGCAACCAGATTGACAATGGATTCAACCTGTTCTGATTGAATGTTGCTACCTGCATAAAGATCAAGCATGACCGATGCCGAAGGTAATTCAGGTTGCTGCCTAATAAATAGGGTTTTTTTAGGAATCGCTAAATGCACTCTGGCTGTACGAACGGCACGTAGCGCCATAATGGTACGAGAGAGTTCACCTTCAAGACTGTAGCGATATTTAGCTTGCTCCATAAATTGGCTAGTACCAATCCCTGAACTATCTAGTGACTCCATTCCCATCGGCATTTGTGCTTTCACGCCACGGGCTGCCAAAATCATTCGCGCTTTGCCGAGTCTGTCTTCAGGCACTAAAACTAACCCAGAATTAGTATCAAGACGATAGCTTATTCCTTCAGTTTCAAGGACTTCAATAATTTGCGCCGTTTCGACTTTTTCCTGGCTGCCGTATAAAGGTCGGTAGCCTTGGCTTGCGGTCCATAACATCAGCACGATGACGCAGGCCACGACGATGGCGAAAACCGCAAGCACGGCAACTTGTTTATCGCCTTGATTGAAACTGGTCCATTTCTCTTTTATCGTCGCAAAAGGCGATTTTTTCTCTCCAACCTCGGTAACGGGTTGGCTAGTTTGAGTAAGAGTTGTAGGCATTGTGTCTAATTTCCTTGCACTAAGGCGGTTTAGGCTATTGAAACTTATCGTTAATGAGCTGATTTATATCAATATTGATTAAATCGGCATTTTCATTACGTCATCGAACGCTTGTACCAAACGGTTTCGAATTTGAATCATAGTGGCGAATGACAAACTGGCTTTTTGTGAGGCCACCATGGCACCAACTAAATCATCACTTTCGCCACTATCGACAGCACGCATAAGTGCTGATGAGGTGTTTTGGTCGGTGTTAACTGCAGCAACCTTTTGCTCCATCAATTCAGTGAATGAAGGGTGTTGAGTGCCAAAGTCTCTCGGATTTGGACCGACTTTGATGGCGCCTTTGGCCATTTCTGAATGGACATTCATTTGGTCCATTAATGTTTGAACATTGGTCATTGGTGCACTGACCATGGTTGCATTAGCCATTGGTTTTCCTATCTATTTGCTAGAGGGTAATTACGCTACTTTGCCAAGAGCAAGGTCTATGTCTATCCCTTGTTCGCGCATTTGAGCAAGCTTGTAACGCAATGCACGTGTTGTCATGCCAAGAGATTCTGCGGTGAGGTTTCGTTGACCATTGAAGCGTTTCAGTGTGTCTATGATGTATTGAAACTCTGCTTGTCGTTTAGAGTCTTTCAGGCCACTTTGTTGAGGCGCTAACTGAGCAGTTTGTTCTGCTTCTATGCCTAAGTCAGCGGTCTGAATCGCTTGACCACGGCGCATGATTAATGCGCGCTGAATTGTATTTTCAAGCTCTCTTACATTGCCACTCCAGTCATGGCCGAGCAGTACACTACGGGCCTGATCACTGAAGTAACAGACTTGTTCAGAGTTATTGTTGTGGTACATGTCTAAAAAGTGCTCTGCAATAGGCATGATGTCTTCACGACGTTGTCTTAGTGGGGTAATTTTTAGCGGTAATACATCTAAGCGGTAGAATAGATCTTGCCTAAACTCACCATTCTCAACAGCTTTGCGTAAGTCTTTATTTGTTGATGCAATCACGCGAATATCGAGTGGTATCGCTTTATGGCTGCCAATTCTTTCAACTTCGCGCTCTTGTAAAACTCGCAGTAATTTAGCTTGTAAGACGAGCGGCATTTCGCCGATTTCATCTAACAGTAAAGTGCCACCATTGGCTTGTTCAAACTTACCTGATTGATCGCTGACAGCTCCAGTAAAGGCGCCTTTGACATGGCCAAATAGAATTGACTCTAAAATACTTTCAGGAATGGCCGCACAGTTGATCGAAATTAAAGGGGCTTGTGAACGATTGGAGTGACGATGAATATAACGGGCTAACGGCTCTTTACCTGTACCACTTTCACCAGTCAATAATACCGTAGCATTGGTGACTGCTGCACGTTGAGCAAGCATCAATAATTGACGACTGACAGCGGATGATGCAACGATGTCTGAATCAATTTTATCTAAAGTTTTTAGACGGGTTAACAGTGCAATAAGTTGTTGATTATCAATCGGCTGCAACAGGTAATCTTGTACTCCTGACTGCATTGCAATACTAGCCAATTCGGTTTGTTCTGGATCAAGTAAGGCAATCTGATTCTTACTCGGGTACATGGCTAAACGCTGTGCTACTTGTTCAGGTTCACAATCTGATAAATTCACCAGATTCAGCCAAGGCGATGGCTGTTGATTGCTCCATAACTGAAAGCCATTGCTTAGCAATAATGCGGCAGCGGTTTCACACAGTTGGCAATCGACCAACTGGATTGAGTATTGCTGACTCATCGACTGGCCTTCTGTGTTTTGAGAGCGGTAAGGTTATTCGTTTTAACTAATCTCACCATAACGCGACGGTTCAGCTCACGTCCTTGGGCACTATTATTACTGGCAATGGGGTTTCTTGTGCCATGATGGCGCACTTGAATCATTGTATTGGGCACGCCAAGCTCAATTAATCTTGCTTGAACTTCATAAGCGCGCTCCTTGCTTAATTGCAAGTTCACAAAGTGATCTCCTGATGCGTCAGCATGCCCATCGATAAGGACTTCTGTGACATTGTCATCAGCCGCAATATAGCGAGCAATTGCGATTAAATCCTGCTCGTACTCAGGAGATAGATGTGTCGAGTTGCTATTAAACTGCATATCCACTCTGCGTACATAGGAAAAAGGCTTAGGCAGCAGGTTTTGCTTACATAATCTAAATTCTCTTACGATGGCACGAGTGGAAACGGGTGAAGAATTCACCTTATATTTGATATTTTTACCTGGATCAATATTGACTTGCCACGTCAGCCCTTGCTCTAAGGCCTCTAAAAAAGCTGCGCTGTTTCGGCTCGTTTTAGCGGTATGACCTTGCCAGTTTAGTTCTGATTGTGCAAAAGGGGCGTTGTTCTGCTGCTGCCATGAAGAAGATTCAATTATTATTTCGCTTGCATGATCACGCAGGCTCAGCCAGTCAGCAGTTAAACTAATGAATAACTCGTCACCAGGCGTGGCGGTGAGCATAAAGTCTCCGAACCCATCCACTTGGTGGCTTATTTCACAGTGAAATATATTTCCACTGAACTCCCAAGAAGATTTTTCCATCTTGGTTTGATATTTATTCTCTATTACTCCTGCATACGATTTAAGCGGTAAAATAAATGCGATAATTGTAATCAGTATTATTTTTTTCAATTACTAACATCCTATTTTTATTTGTTATGTCTGTAACGTAATAAAGTTTTGCAGTATTAAACACTAAAAGAAAAATGATTAAAATGAATTTTTATAAAAAGTTTTAAATAGTGCAAGCTTTATTGTTTGTTCATATATATGTCATTGTCTTTCGTTATTTAAATGATGTAGTATCTTGCCGAAATACTGATTCCTCTAAGTTATGCAGAAATTAGACACAGTTATAATTTTTTTAAGCATCTGATTTTGTTGAGTTTAAAAATTATTTTTTGTTATTTTAAAATAAATTTAAAGTTTTTTACGATTATAGTCGCTTTGTAATAATATTTATTTTTTTGTTTTTATATTTGGAATTTATTTATTATTTAAGTGTTGTTGGTTATTTGTTTTGATTATCTGTTTCTGTGGTCGTTGTTATATGTACTACTAGCTGATTTATTATATTTGGTTGTCAAAATATATTTGTTTGCCAAAAAAATGTCGCCTGAATTGTTTGTATATTAATAAGGTGGTCGTTTTTAGTTCAGTTGCATGTGGGTGATAATATAATTTTGATACATATTATTACGGTTATTAATTTATGGATATTTTATAGTTAAGTGAGTTTTAAATTAAAATGAAAACCACAGCTAAAGCAAGTTTGATTAAGAAGCAGCAGCTTCCAAAAGTGAGAACCGTTGCGTTAGTTCAAGAGAAACTTGCACGCAGCCGACTAGTATTGCAGCTAGAGCGTTGCCATAGAACGCTGCTCGACAATATAAATGACTTATTAGGGCCGATTATTGGCCAAGGTCATCACGCATTGTCAAAAGTATCGCTTTCAACCGATCTGAATACAGTAACACCTGACTTAAACCACGCGTGGTTTTTAATGAGTTACCGTCGAACCCCGCTGGCTTGGTGGCGAATTGATAAATGTACGTTAGATCAGTTAGCTAGCGGTTATTATGGTAGTTTCTCTAGCCCGTTACAATCACCTTTACGGGCGCCTAGTTTGTCTGAGTTTCGTTTGGTGAAGCGTTTATTGCGCTCTGCGTTGGACGTTTTACCGATTACTGAACTCGATGACGACGGCTTAGATCTTGAATTGGTGGTGAATACCACGCCATTAGAGGTGCCTCTTGCTTGGACTCTGAGCTTTCCAGCAGAACATGTTGGCCCGCCAATGATGTTATGCATGACTGAATTTGCTTTGGGATTGATGGCTGAACAGCCAAGTGAATATCAAGCTGCTGAAAACCTCAATAGCCAATTAAGTCAGCGTTTAAGACAAATTCCGATAAAAGCCACGTTAGAAATTGGTCATCAATTAATGCCTGTGACGTCATTAGAAGGCTTGAAAGTCGGTGATATTTTACCGATGAGTTTGCATTCTCGCTGCCCAGTGACTATCGGTCGCAGACCCCTATTTTATGCCACTGTTCATAATGATGATGGACAAATGGTCGCCAAACTTACCCAGGAAGCGTTTCACCCAGAGGACTCTACCCATGCCTGAAAATATACTTTTACAAGATGATGAATTCTTACTTGATGATGATCTGTTATTAGAAGATACCCTAGCAGAGCCACAACCTGCTCCAAAGGCTAAAACCTTAAAAGAGATGTCATTTTTTCACCAGTTACCAGTGCAAGTGACATTGGAATTAGCGAGTACAGAAATGTCTTTAGGTGAGCTAACCCAAATGGGAGAAGGCGACGTTGTTGCATTGGATCGCATGGTAGGCGAACCATTGGATATTCGTGTTAATGGTGCTTTGTTAGGTCGTGGTGAAGTGGTTGAAGTGAATGGCCGATATGGTGTGAGATTGCTTGAAGTGGAAGCGATAAGCTTAACTGGAGCAAACGACTAATATGGTTCGTGTCATCCTGCTTCTGTTATGCCTATTAGCACCCAGTGCTTATGCTAATGATGGATTAACCTTATTCACTTTAGCGGACGGCGACCAGTCGCAAACCGTGAACGTCAAGTTAGAAATCTTAGCCATGATGACCTTGCTAAGTTTTTTACCTGCGATGTTGATGATGATGACAAGCTTTACTCGAATTATCATTGTGTTAGCAATTTTGAGGCAGGCGTTGGGCTTACAACAAAGTCCACCTAATAAAGTGTTAATTGGCATTGCTTTAGTCATGTCTATTTTTATTATGCGCCCCGTTGGTGATGTGATTTATGAAGATGCATTTTTACCCTATGACAAGGGTGAAATTGAATTAACAGAATTGATTGTGAGGGCAGAAGTGCCTTTACGACAATTTATGTTGGCGCAAACTCGTGAAACAGATTTAGAGCAAATGCTAAAAATTGCTAATGAGCCAGTGACATTAACCGCAGACGAAATCCCCTTCTTTGTTTTGATGCCTGCATTTGTATTGAGCGAGCTGAAAACAGCATTTCAAATTGGCTTCCTACTTTATATTCCCTTTCTAGTGATTGATTTAGTGGTTGCGAGCGTCTTGATGTCGATGGGGATGATGATGCTGTCGCCATTGATTATATCTCTACCATTTAAACTCATGGTGTTCGTGTTAGTGGATGGTTGGGCAATGACTGTGGGTACGTTAACAGGCAGCTTTGGCTAGCTAGGGTAGACGATGATACATCTAGCATGGATTTTAATGACCAGTACAAATCAGATGATTGAACAGCTGAAGCGGCCACCTGCGGGAGCAATAAGATGGATGTAAACGAGCTAACGTCATTTTTTGCTGAAGCGATATTTTTAGTGGTGATGATGGTGGGCGTATTGGTCGTGCCAGGCTTGATTGTGGGACTGATTGTCGCTGTGTTCCAAGCAGCGACCCAAGTGAATGAGCAAACATTAAGCTTTTTACCTCGCTTAGTGTTAACGCTGTTGATGGTGTTATTTGCAGGTGAGTGGTTGTTGATGAAAATCAGTGACTTGTTTGAGCGGCTATTTTTCAGTATTCCCCATGTGATTGGTTAGGCGAGTAGATGAACGCATTTAGCATGGCTGAGCCGCTGAATTTTGACTGGGTAGATAGCCACTGATGTTGTCGTTAACATCGGTACAAATCAGTGCTTTTATTGGCTCATTTTGGTGGCCATTTTGTCGGTTTATGGGGGCATTTATTGTGATGCCTTTTTTAAGCAGTAACTATATTCCGGTAAAAATACGACTGCTATTTGCCATGCTGTTGAGTGCTCTGGTGGCGCCAATTTTACCCCCAGTGCCTGCCGTTGACGCTATCTCACTAGGGGCTGCGTTATTGGCCGTTGAGCAATTGCTTGTTGGCTTTATGTTGGCATTATTTTTACTGATCATGATCAGTGTAATGACCAAGATGGGCGCGATGATGTCAATGCAAATGGGCTTGGCAATGGCCATTATGAACGACCCTGCTAACGGCAACTCTAATCCTATTCTTGGTCAATGGTTTTTACTGTATGGCACGTTATTATTTTTGGCGTTAGACGGTCACTTAGTTGCTATTGGCGTTATCGTTGATAGCTTTTATTTGTGGCCAATTGGCATGGGCATATTTGAGTTGCCTTTAATGGGACTGGTTGAGCGAGTTGGCTGGTTATTTGCGGCCGCATTTATGCTGGCTTTACCTGCGATTGTCGCCATGTTGATGGTTAATTTAACTTTTGGTGTGTTGAGTAAATCTGCGCCTTCATTAAACGTGTTTGCCTTAGGTTTTCCTATGTCGATGTTAATGGGGCTGCTGTGCGTATTCTTTTCGTTTAGCGGCCTTGCCAGTCGCTATAGTGACATTTGCCTCGATGCTTTATCTAGCATGCATCAGTTTATCGGGGGCTAGTGATGAGCAATAAAGATACCGGTCAAAGTAAAACTGAACAGGCTACACCACAAAAACTCAAAAAAGCCCGCGAGCAAGGGCAAGTTCCACGCTCTAAAGACTTAGCCGCATCAGCGCTGATCATTGGTTGCGCTGTCATGCTAACGAGCAGCGCCGAGTGGATAGGCAGTGAAATGGCCGAAATTACTCGCTTCAATATGAATCTCACTAAAGAGCAGTTAAATGAGCCCAAAATGCTAGAAATGCATATGGGGGCTGCGATTGTCGGAATTCTACATCTCCTTGGGCCGTTATTTATCTTAGTGGCCGCTATCGGCATGATTGCTGGCGCATTACCTGGTGGGCCGCTATTTAGTATTAAAAATGCCTTCTTCAAATATAGCCGTATTGATCCCATTGCTGGCTTAGGGCGAATGGTGTCAATTAAATCATTGGTGGAGTTGGTTAAATCGGTCTTAAAAATCACTTTGCTAGTCAGCATCATGCTGTATTTTTTGCAGAGTAACTTGCAAGGCATTATGGCAAGTAGTCAGCTGCCAGTAGATGAAGCCGTTAAATACAGCATTGATACAATATCAACTGGGATGTTTTATTTAGGCGTCGGTCTGCTGATTATCACGTTTATCGATGTGCCATATCAGTATTGGCATCATCATAACGAGCTAAAAATGTCTCATCAGGAAGTGAAAGATGAGCATAAACAGCAAGATGGTAAGCCAGAAATTAAAGCTAAAATTCGCCAAATGCAGCAAAAAATTAGCCGCTCTCGTGCTGATGTTGCTGTGCCACAAGCCGATGTATTACTGGTTAACCCTACTCATTATTCAGTTGCACTTCGTTATGACGCGGATAAAGCAGATGCGCCTTATGTTATTGCTAAAGGAGTGGACGAACTGGCGCTTTATATGCGTGATGTAGCAAAACGTAATGCGGTTGAAATTATTGAAATCCCAGCACTGGCTCGTGCGATTTATTATTCCACTAAGATTGAACAACAAATTCCAGCGGCACTGTTTGTCGCTATTGCGCATGTGCTGAGTTACGTGTTGCAAATCAAAGCAGCAAGAACAGGTAGCCAAGAGAAGCCTGAACCATTGCCGCATTTTTATATTCCTCCCCATTTACGACATGATTAAAGGAACCATTAAACCATGAATTGGTTTGCACAAGTCTTTACTGGCAATCGAAGCTACATCGGTATTCCGATAATGTTATTAGCCGTTCTGGCGATGGTCATCTTGCCATTGCCACCTTGGCTGTTGGATATTTTATTTACGTTTAACATCGTACTTGCAGTAATGGTGTTGCTAGTCAGTGTATCCATACGTCGGCCTTTAGAGTTTTCGGTATTCCCGACGATATTGCTACTCGCCACCTTAATGCGATTAACTTTGAACGTTGCCTCAACTCGTGTGGTGTTAATCGAAGGCCACAATGGTGGAGACTCGGCAGGTAAAGTCATTCAAGCATTTGGTGAAGTGGTGATTGGCGGCAACTATGTTGTAGGCGCCGTGATCTTCTTAATTCTGATGATTATCAACTTTGTGGTGATTACCAAAGGTGGTGAAAGGATATCAGAGGTTTCAGCACGTTTTACTCTGGATGCGTTGCCTGGTAAGCAAATGGCAATTGATGCTGATTTAAATGCTGGGATTTTAAGTCAAGAACAAGCCCGTGTTCGACGTCAAGAAGTTGCTCGAGAAGCAGACTTCTATGGTTCGATGGATGGTGCATCTAAATTTGTGCGTGGTGACGCTATTGCTGGCATCTTGATCCTGCTGATTAACATTATTGGTGGTATTGCCATTGGTGTGTTTATGCATGGTATGGGCGCAGCTGATGCATTTAAGACGTTTGCCTTACTGACCATTGGTGACGGTCTTGTTGCTCAAATCCCATCATTACTATTAGCTACCGCAGCGGCGATTATTGTAACCCGTGTTTCGGATGCTGAAGAAATGCCTGAGCAGTTGCAAAAGCAACTGCTTGCAAACCCAAAAACCTTAGCAACAGCAGCATTGGTAATGCTGATTTTAGGTTTAGTGCCAGGTATGCCTGGCATGGTATTTATTTCTTTCGCTGCTTTATTGGCTTTTGCTTCTTGGAAACAAAGCCAGCATAAACCCGCCGTTGTTGAAACCAAGCTTGAAGAGCGACTGGAAAGCAATACTACAGAACCATCGCCACCAAGTTGGGATGCATTACCTTATACCGATTTGATTGAAGTACGTTTGGGGTATCAGCTAGTGCATTTAGTTGAGCGGACTAAAGGCGCTGAGTTACAAAAACGCCTAACAGGGATCCGCCGCACCTTGTCTGAACAAGCGGGCTTTTTACTCGCAGAAGTGCGGGTGAGGGATAACTTATCGTTAGCGCCAAATGCTTATCAAATTAATATGATGGGTAACCCAACAGCGACAGCGGAGTTGCAAGCTGAAAAACTGATGGCGATTCAAAGTGGGCCGGTATTTGGTGATATTGATGGAATCATTACTAAAGAGCCTGCCTATAACATGGACGCGATTTGGATTGACCAAGATGCTAAAGCGAGAGCATTAAACTTAGGTTATTCGGTGGTGGACAATGCCACTGTGATAGCGACACACGTCAGTAAGCTGATCCGTGAAAATTTGCCTGACATGTTGCAACACGATGATGTGTTGGCACTCAGCGATCGCTTGGCAAAGCAATCGCCCAAGTTAGCGGAAGCGCTTAACGGTGCGTTAAGTCCAATTGTGCAGTTAAAAGTGTATCGGTTATTACTGAAAGAGCAGGTGTCATTAAAAGATATCCGCACAATTGCAACCACACTACTTGATTGCAGTGAAAACAGTAAAGATCCAGTGCTGTTAGCTGCAGATGTGCGTTGTGCTTTAAGAAATAACATAGTGCATAGTATTGCTGGCGCTGAGCCTAAATTGAGTGTACTGACATTAGCGCCAGAGCTTGAGCAAACCTTAATGAACGCCTTAACCCAATCGCAGCAGCAAGGTCAGGTCGCGCTGGATAGCTTCCCTGTTGATCCAACGTTACTGGCTCAGTTGCAACAAGGTATGCCGCAAATCTTAGCTGATGCTAAAGAGCAAGGACATAGTCCACTGTTGTTGGTTGCACCACAGCTTAGGCCTATACTGGCCCGCTATGCTTTAGCATTTGCAAGAGGCTTACATGTATTGTCGTACAATGAAATACCTGAGAGCCGAGAGCTTATGGTGGCAGGTCAGCTTGGTTAACACCTTTGTCTGAACCTTGTGTAATAAAAAGGCCGAAGCGTTTTGCGCTTTGGCCTTTTTTTGAATGTTAATCTTGTGACAAACACCAATAAAGCTAATCGCTACGCAGTGATGAATAGCAGTGATGAATAAAAGCGGTGATGACGATAAAAGTGGTGCATAGTATTAAAACCTGACTTGGTTACGACCTCTGTCTTTAGCTCGATACAGGGCTTTATCTGCCAGTTTCATGCTTTGCTCAAAGCTGTGTTCAGGTTTGTGTTCGGCACAGCCAATAGAGACGGTAACGTTGACGGTTTTCTTTTTTACAGGGGCTTTATTACGCTGTTTCTTTGAGCTGTTCTTTCTATTTTCATCTCTCAGCACAATGTCATAATCTTCAATACTTTGCCTCACATCATCAAGATGAGAGTAAACTTGTTCTATGTCTTTACGGGGAAATACAATCGTGAACTCTTCGCCGCCATAACGGAAGGTTTTGCCGCCACCAGTGACTTTGGATAATTTTACTGCCACCAATTTTAATACATCATCACCCACATCGTGCCCATAGGTATCATTAAAGCTTTTGAAGTGATCGATATCGACCATAGCAACCGTGTACTTTCTGCCTAAAGCTAGGCTTAAATTAAACAAGGCTCGACGTGACGGTAGTCCCGTGAGTTCATCCCGATAAGCTAAAAAGTAAGAGTCGAACAGGACTGTGATTAAAAAGCTAATCGCAATACAGCTAAATAGTACAGATAACGGCAGGTTAGTCGGCACCAAAAAGTAGCCCAGCCATAGCAGTAAACAAATACCAAGGCTGGTTTGTGCTAAGTTGCTTTTCCAACTGAGCTTACACAGTAAGATGATTGCCAGTGGATAAATAGGGAGCAGATACAAGGGGGACTGCTCGGTTGTTAACCCAATACTTTGCTGAAATTGACTAATCGTTGCCGAGTATTGGCCAGTGAGATACACCCAGCAATAGGCGATTAAACCACAAAGAACAATGCCACCGATACGATAAAAACTGTGCACACTGATGACGCCGCGATCTTTAATAAAACAAAATAGCGTGATCACCAAGGTGCCAAAAAGCGGTAAAAATTGATGAATGACAGGCGATAAAAACAGGCGGTTACTTTGCAATGCGTAAAAAGTGAGTAACATTAAACCTATATAAAACAGTCGACTACGATTAAATTGCAAACAAATTAATGAAGATGCAGCCAATAACCAATAAGGTGCAAAATGTAGGGTGTCTTGCCAATCAATCCAATGAGTTTGAAAGTGTTCTAATAAGCCTAATGATAGAAAAGTGATAATAATCGGCAGTATAAAAAAGCGCATGGTATGCATTAGGCTGCTCATTGAATCCACCATAGTAAACTAATAAAAGTAAGCATTAAAAAGTTAGCAATTAATATAAGACGTTACGGGTTAAATGTATGTAGCGAGTAGACTTCCATATTGGTGCAGCTTGCGATGCTGTTGCCATTTATACCTGTTACCATTTTAGGCTTATTACCGTTTAGACATGGTGCGTTTATATAAAAACTGCTACTAACAGAGCGACCTTGAATGCGGCAAACTGAAATATAAATCAAATCGGTTTAAGTTAACATCTTCTTACCCGATAACTGTGGACTAGGCGAAAGGGCGGGCTAGGCTCAATAAAAATGGCGCCGAAGGAAGAGGTCTTCAAGCGCCATTTTATGCTTCATGATATCAATGGTGGCAGTTAGCCTTTTTCCATTGCCTCAATAAACTTATTTGATTCAGCAATTGATTTATTCATTTCTGAAATCAAGCTAGAAATGTCAGACTGTAAGCTATTAAACTCGCCTTTAATTGCGCCAATGGCTTGGGCATTAAGGTTATGCTTTAAGTACAGCATGTTATCTTTCATCGCGGTTAAAATCGGAGGCATTTTGGCTTCTGCACGGCGCATGCCTTTGACTAATGAATTATACGAACGCTCAGTTTCGTTTAACTTATTAGTGCTATTACGACGAAGGCTTGCTTTACTGATTTCTTGAATTTCAGCTTCCCACTCTTCGAATAAGGCTTCGGCCACATCTTCAACTTTATCAATGCGGCTACCAACTTCATCGGCTGCTGATTGAGCTGATTCATATTCATCTTTAGCTTTGTTATAGGCGTCTTCTAAATCGCCGCCATCGAAAGCGAGTAGTGCTTGCATCTCTTCGAGAGCTGAACTGAATTGTTCTTGTGCTTCTTCTTGAGACTCTTTTGCTTCTTGAACGCGATCCACCATGATGTCACGCTTGTGATAGCCAACTTTTTCCATTGCACCGTAATAGGCGCTTTGGCAGCCACTTAGTAACAAGCTTGCGCTAAGGAAGGCAAGTGATATCCATTTCTTCATCTTATGCTCTCTTAAATGTTGTCGTTAAATTAATCTGCTTTAAACATGGCAGCATCAATGATGCTCCAAAGATGAAACACCGCTCCAATAATGGCGGGAATAATAAGTACCCAGAAGAAATAACACACTGCAGTGATCACGAAGAATAAAATTGCAGCAATGATACGGCCTTGAACGAGTTGCCCTAAGCCTGGGAAGAAAACACTGGCAATGGCGGCGATGACATTGCCAGCTGAACCTTGTTGAGACATTAAAAAACTCCCTTGGAGTGTAACTATCGTGTTATAACATTGTACGAAGTTAACTCGGTAATTGAAAATAAATAATCAGAGAAAATTGTGACAAATAAGATAGATGTAGCGTATTTAAAAAATATTAATCTCAGTATTTGGAAATTTATCGTCCATGTAAAGCGACGTGTGGTTGAAGATCAAATTAACGTTAAGGCAGGTCATTTAACTTATGTCACCTTATTGTCGTTAGTTCCAATGGTTGCTGTGACCATGTCGATGCTGTCTGCTTTTCCTGTATTTCAGGGGATCCGCGGCAAGATTGAAAGTTTTATTTATGACAATTTTTTACCTGCAGCGGGTGACACAGTACAAATTTATATCAATGAATTTGTTGAAAATGCTTCGAAAGGCACGTTTGTCGGTGTCATTGCGTTAGTGGTCGTAGCGTTGATGTTGATTTCTGCCATTGATAAAGCATTAAACAATATTTGGCGTACCACAGAGACCCGCTCTTATGTGGTGTCTTTTTCGATGTATTGGATGGTACTGACCTTAGGTCCAGTGTTAATTGGGGCAAGTTTAGTGGCAACCTCATATGTCGTGTCACTTAAAGTATTTGAAATGGCAGAAATTTCAGGGCTGATGACTTGGCTGGTTGAGCGTTTACCAATGTTGTTTTCTGTAGCATCAATCTTACTTTTATATATGGTTGTTCCTAATAGAAAAGTTCGATTTTTACATGCGCTACTCGGGGCTATCGTTGCGGCAATGCTGTTTGAAGCAGGTAAGAAAGGGTTCGCGTTTTATGTGACTCAATTTCCGAGTTATGAGGCCATTTATGGGGCTCTGGCGACGATTCCTATCTTATTCGTTTGGGTCTATGTGTCTTGGATGATCGTGTTACTTGGCGCTGAAATTACCGCTGCAATGCCAGAATATTTACAAAGAGACATGTTGGCTGACAGCACTTCGGAAAATAGTGAGGTGCAAGCCAGTGATGACAGCAATGGTATCGCTGCAAGTGAGCAAGAAAAGAGTAATCAAGCAGCGTCTACTTTTAACACTCAGGCATCTAATAAAACGTGATTGCTAAGAGTCTAATAAAGCGTATATCAGCAAAATATTAAGTAATTTTGTTGGGCTTCTGTCATTATCATGGGCAAGTGGCCTGACTTTTTCGCTCCCATTTGGGGTAATTATAAATGTCATTCAATAGCAGAAGTCACTATGAAAGCCTACTGCTATGGCAGTAGTGCAGTCTGTATTCTATAAGGAAAGCAAATGAAAAAATTGATTTTAGCGGCATGTGTATTAGGTTTATCGGCTTGTGCAACAACAGATAATAACACTTCAGAAAGTGTTGTATCAGCTGCCCCTGCCAGCATTGACATGACAGGAATGACGGACCAACAAGCTGCTGATGCGCTTTATAATGCATTGATTAAGTCTAGTTATTTAGCGACTAAACTCAGCCCTACCAGTGTGGCTGTGCAATTTGGCGATAATCAATTTGTATTGCAACCAAGTATGAGTGAAAAGGGGATAGACCGCATTTTAACGAACCGTTTATTTGCCGTTCACCCGCAATTACATGGCAGTAAAGAACTGTTGGTTTTGATTGGTTCATTAAACCAAAAGCTTAATTTTGCAAAGTTTGTTGTTCGTGAAAATGGCGGTGTGATTCAGGTTCAAGGTGCTGCGACATTTGTTGATTCTATTCAAGTTGAAGAATTACGTCGCTTTATGTTGTGGACCGATGAAGGCTTAAAGCAAGTGGGTAAATCTTTACCTAAAGGTTCTGAGCACTTGATCAAACCTATTCCAGTGATTAAGCCTGACACGGGCGCATAATCTTGTAGAATATCGGCTCTCTCGGGTCGATTAATAGGAAGTAACTTTGATTGGGTTAATTCAACGGGTGGCACATGCCAGTGTCACCGTTCATCGTGATGATGATAAGCATGTAACAGGTAGCATTAATAAAGGTTTATTAGTGCTGCTTGGTGTTGAAAAAGATGATGACTTGGAAAAAATGCGTAAGTTGGCTAAAAAAGTGATGGCTTACCGTGTTTTTGGTGATGAAAATGGCAAGATGAACCTCAACCTGCAACAGGTAGGTGGAGAACTGTTAGTCGTGTCTCAATTCACCTTGGCAGCAGATACTGGCCGCGGGTTACGTCCTAGCTTTTCTTCTGCAGCAACCCCTGAACAAGCTAATGAGTTGTATGAAGCTTTTGTTGCCTATTGCCAAGAGCAAGGCGTGGTGACGCAAACGGGTGAGTTTGGTGCAGATATGAAAGTTGAATTGCTCAATGATGGTCCAGTTACCTTTAACCTTCAGGTATAACGGAAAGGCATCATGAATACTGACTCATCCAGGATAGCGGTTTTACTTAATGAGTTAACGCAGACGTGGTATCAAACCATTCCTGTGAGTCAGTTTATGCAAGTTACTCCGCTCAGTTTTGACAATCAATGCTTTACTGTTACAGCGCCACTTTCCCCCAATATCAACCTTCATCAAACTATGTTTGCTGGCAGTATTTATACCTTAATGACCCTAACGGGGTGGGGAATGTTGTGGTTACAACAACGCTTGGCTGGAGTAGAAGGCAATATTGTTTTAGCCGATGCAAACATTCGATATTTGGCTCCTGTAACCGAAGCGCCAATAGTGACAGTGATTTGGCCAGAATCACTGACTGATAAATCAGCTTCTTCTGAGACGGGGTTACCCGATATGAGTGTCTTCGAAACAATTAATAATGGTAAAAAAGCGAAGGTTAAGCTTGAGGTGCAATTACATTGCGCAGGTAAGCTCTGCGCTACGTTTAGTGGCTTATATTTTAGTTACTAATTTATAGATAATCGTTAGGTATTATTCAAGGACACAACCACGTCGTATAGGCCTAGCTGAGGGTATCCTTCACTAAATTACTGACTTAAAGATTCGCAGCACAGTAAGTCCTTCATTGCTCCACCATTTACTGCACAATTGAACCCTTTAGACTCGAATATATCGCAACCCTTTTGCGCTCTTATCCCGGCGCCACAATATACGACAAATTGCTGCTCTACATGATGGGCATCAAGCCAAACCGGTAATTCAGTTAACGGCACGTTTATGGCTTGTGGTAAATGGCCACTCGCAAATTCATCAGGGTTTCGTACATCAATTAGCATTGCACCATGCTTAATTAACTCCCAACAGATTGCAGTGGCTTGTGCCCCTGTCAGCTTGGTATTTACCGAAATCGAAGTTGTGCTTGCTGTGACCATTAGAACCTCACTTTGATTTGCATTAGATTTTATTCAATAAGATTATTCTAATGCATTGTAAAGATCAAGGTTGTTAATAACAAGAGCATGAAGTGGTCATGCTCTATAACTAATGTTGATGACAAATTGTTTATGACTTACCGCTTATTGCTTAGGGATTAACGCCCATGCATCACTAATCAATGGGCTTAATAAAACTTCGCTAAATATTTAGTGGCGTATTTGCGTAGTTTTTTCTGTTTTGCATTTTGTGCGACGGCTTCCACATCTGCTTTAAAGTCTTCATTACCTGAGGTCGCTAGTGCACGTGTTATCCAAGCGTAAGTATCTATGGCTAGCTTATTGTCGTCGATTAAACGCATAGGACTAAGTTGTGTAGCTAGTTGTTGCAGCATGTAATTATCAAATAATCGCTCATTTGCTATACGTTTTGCCGTCGTTCTCATCAGCTCAAGGTTGTCACTACGTAGTGCTGCGGCATAGACATTAGCTCGATGTGATTGCTCGGGGTTATATTGACTTTTGTCTTGTAAAATCGGGTTCCACTGCTCGAATTTTGATAAGTCATCTAGTGCACGTTTGGCGTATTTACGGATTTTCTTATGAGCATCACCTTGTGCCAGTTGGTTTAGGTATTCACGAAATTGAGGATCGCCAGAATAGCCAAGCCCCTTTATTAACCAGGCAATATTATCAATGACATGCTTATCTTTGGCCAATGGTAATAAGGTATCTATCTTGGTTTTAATCGATTGATAGGTACTGGGATCATTCAAACCAACGAAGAAAATAGACTCAATGGCTTGCTCTTGTTTATAGGTATCATCACCTGCAAATATCTGTTGGTATTCTTCCTTTGTATAAGTATCAGCCTGAGCGATTGGACTGAGTAAACTGAAGCTGGCAATTAGGGCTATTGGCAATAAGCACATTGGTTTCATGACATATCCTTATGACTGGAAGTTAATGGTGAGCTTAGTAAGATTGTAATTGCTTCTAATTTTATTTGTCTGCAAAGTTGTACTTAATCGTTTTTTCATTAAGCTGTATTGATTGTTCAGTTTAACATCATTAAGAAGTCTATGTCCTTAAGCGAAGATTCAAGAAAAGCATTAAAAACGATAAACGCTTTGATTCTAGATAAGCGTTTTTCAAAGGCAGATGAGTTGCTTCAACCTTTGGTTGATTTAGCTATCGAAGAAGCGTTATTGATGAAGGCTGACTTGTTGTTACAGCAATCGCCACAAATAGGTTTAAAGTACCTTTTTGAACTGTGCAAAGGGAAGGTTGCTGGTGCTAATTTTAAAGCCGCTTTTATATTGTATTTTCACCCTGAGGTGGGAGTGGACTTCCGACCATATCTGTTTAGTGCTTTCAAACAAGGCGATCCCGAGGCAATTATTGCTGCTGCCAATTTGTATTTACAACAGGGCTTTGTTGCTAAAGCTAGTCAGGTTTTAACAAAGAATCGTCATATTTCAGAGGTGAATCAGTTAACTGAGTCACTTGGTTTAATTTCTGACAATGAAGAAGCGTTATTAGACTTTAATGATATCCGTAGGGCTGACCTTTCTAAGTTAACGTATGAATCGGTAGCGCCTGAGATTAACTTATTTTATGTTGATGATTTCTTAACTGACTTTGAGTGTTTGTGGCTAAAAAACTGCGCACTTTGCGAGCTTAAGCGCTCTATGGTTGTTGATGGCGAGAGTGGCTCAAATATTGTGAGTAATGTTAGAACGGGCTCTGTGGCTCAACTAGCGCCTACTGCAAATGATTGGGTGCTACTTAACATTGAGATGAAAATCGCTGCTTATTTCAACATCCCTATCGAAAACGGTGAGTTAAGTAATGTTCTTAAATATGAGGTTGGGGAAGAATATAAGCCACATTATGATTTTTTTCACCCAAACGATAAAGGCAGCGAACAAGCTTTAAAAGATGGCGGTCAACGATTCAAAACCGTTTTAATTTACCTTAATGATGTCGAGCAAGGGGGAGACACGCACTTTCCAAGGTTATCGAAATCGGTGCGATCAAAACAAAAACGGTTGGTTGTGTTTAATAATACCGACAATAGTTATGGCCCTTTACCGTTATCGTTACATCAAGGAATGCCTGTCATAAAGGGTGAGAAATGGCTTTACTCAAAATGGTTAAGAGTAAAGCCGACGTCCTACCTAAAATGTTTACAACAGTTACATGTACGTTAGGTAAGCGTCTTATCCCTGCCAACGTTTAAAAATAAGCGAAGTATTAATCCCGCCAAAGGCGAAGTTATTGCTCATGACATAGTCAGTGCTGATAGAGCGAATTTCGCCTTGAATGTAATCTAACGGTGCACACTCAGGGTCAACTTCATCAAGGTTTAAGCTGGGTGCAAACCAATTTGCATTCATCATTTCTATACTGACCCAAGCTTCAAGTGCGCCGCATGCACCTAAGGTGTGCCCTGTATAGCTTTTCAATGATGATATAGGGGTGTGTGAACCAAATACTGCGTAAGTTGCTTGTGATTCTGCAATATCGCCTCGATCAGTTGCTGTGCCATGGGCATTGATATAACCCACTTGCTCAGGTGCGATTGCAGCATCCTTTATCGCCAATCGAATCGCCACTTCCATTGTTTCTGCATTGGGTTGAGTGATATGCAACCCGTCTGAATTAGTGCCAAACCCAACGAGCTCCGCGTAAATTTTAGCGCCACGGGCTTCAGCGTGTTCAAGTTGCTCAAGCACTAAGGTGCAAGCGCCTTCTCCAATAACTAAACCGTCGCGCTGACGATCAAATGGTCTTGGTGTCGTTGTTGGTGAGTCATTTTTCGTGCTGGTGGCAAATAAAGTATCAAATACCACAGCTTCTGTTGGGCAAAGTTCTTCACCGCCACCTGCAAGCATCAGTTTTTGTTGTCCAAACTTAATGGCTTCATAGGCGTAACCAATAGCTTGGCTTCCTGAAGTGCAAGCACTGCTTGTAGTATGCACTCGGCCTTTTAGACCGAAAAATACACCGACATTGACAGCGGTAGTATGGGCCATCATACGAATATAACTAGTGGCATTGATGCCGGACATATCGCCATGTTTCAGCATGTCACCAAAACCAATAATGGGGTCTGTACTGCCAGTTGATGAGCCGTAAGCGATGCCCATATCTCCTGATGACACAACCGGATCGTCGAGTAAGCCTGCATCTTCTAATGCAATTTCACTGGCACGCGTTGCCATGATTGAGACACGTCCCATGGAACGGGTTTTTTTCCGAGAGTAATGCTTGGGTTGCTCGAAATCGGTTATTGGCGCGGCAAGACGAGTATTGAGATTAGGGTATTTATCCCACTCAGTCATCGTGATCACACAGTTGTATTTATCTTGTAGCCGTTTAGCGATAGTTGGCCAGTCTTGGCCCAATGCTGAAATACCGCCAATACCTGTGATAACAACTCTATGGCTCATATCATGCCTCCATTGACCGAAATCACTTGGCGAGTAATGTAGGCTGCATCTTCAGACATTAAGAAATTGGCGAGCCCGGCGATTTCATTCACTTTACCCATACGGCGCATCGGTACGATTTGATTAACCATGTCCTTAGGGAAGTCGTTAACCATGTCGGTTTCAATTAACCCTGGTGCGATACAGTTGACGGTAATTTTGCGTTTGGCAAGCTCTAAAGACAGTGCTTTTGTCGCTCCGATAAGTCCAGCTTTTGAGGCGCTGTAATTCACTTGCCCTCGATTACCAGCGATGCCAGAAACTGATGCCATAGTGATGATTCTACCGCCTTTACGTGCTTGGATCATTGGCATGATGGTTGGCTGAATGACATTATAAAATCCATCCAGGTTGGTGTGAATAACACTGTCCCATTCATCTTCTGTCATTGCCGGAAAAGCGGTATCTTTGGTGATACCTGCATTTAAAATCACGCCGTAATAAGCGCCATGTTGTTCAATATCAGCTTCAATTTGCAGCTTCGCAGCCTGGCGGTCTGCTACATCAAATTGAATTAAACTGGCTTCGACACCCAAGGCTTGGATTTCTGATTGAGTTTGCTGCGCCGCTGCAGTGTTACTGTGAAAATGGATGGCAATATTAAAGCCTTGCGCTGCAAGTTTGAGCGCGATGGCTTTACCTATACCACGACTTGAACCTGTCACTAGGACTCTATTTGTTGTTGTCATTGTTTCTCCGTAGGGACTGCAGGTTTACATTAATCGTTGTGTTCATAGTACGCTCGTCATTGATATCGAGCTTAAGTTGATAAGGTTTCATTGATATAAGCTTGGGTATCTTGAGGCTGAAATACATTAACATTGGCTGAGGCAATCATTTCACTATCAAGAGTAATTTGACAATCGAACACCGCAAGTCCTGATGCTTCTTGATATAAACGAGTCACATCAACTTGATATGTGTTATTGAGCAGATACGTTGGCTGCATCATGCTCAGTTTACGGGTGCCCAATAAAAAGCCGACTCGAATTTTATCTTCAATAAGGTGCGCCTCAACGCCTGCTAATGCGGCAATACTTTGCGCCATGTATTCGATACCTACATAGTTAGGGACGCCATTCAATTGTTGATTGAAATAAGCGCTTTGCTCAGTGATCTCGACTTCAGTGGTGAGGCTATCAGGTTGATGTTTAATAATGCGTGTCACTAATATCATCGGTGCTTTATGAGGCACAAAGGCTGATATATCTTGCGATAGCAATGTTTCAGGAGCGATTTGCTTGGTCTGTTGCTCAGTCATGTTAATGCTCCGCATTTTGCAAAAATAACACTGGCATTACTGCCGCCAAAGGCAAATGAGTTACTCATGATGAATGTGAGCTCGGCTGATTGTCCTGGAGTAACGAATGGCAATATCGGGTTATTCATATCTTGTTGCTGATCCCATACGTGCGGCGGTAATTGTTGCTGCTGATTAGCGTCACTGAGCAATAAGTAACAAAAAGCCGCCTCAATGGCGCCAGCAGCGCCCAAACAATGGCCAACTAAGGGTTTTGTCGAGCTACATAAAGGGATGCTTGCCGCTTCGTTGTTATTGCTTGAATTAAAAACTTGCTGCATGGCTAAGGATTCCATCGCATCATTTTTAGGTGTTGCTGTACCATGCAAGTTAACGTAAGAAATTTGTGCAGAAGTGATACTGGCATCGGCAAGTGCTGCCTGCATAGCGCTAATTGCACCTAAGCCTTGAGGGTGGGGCGCTGAAATATGGTGAGCGTCTGATGACTCGCCAATACCCGCTAAATAGACCTGAGATTTCGAGCGTGATTGCGCATCCTCCTGTGCTTTTTTCAGCACAAATAAGGCGGCACCTTCACCTATATTAATTCCATCACGGTGTTGGCTAAAGGGATTACATAAGCCTTTAGACACTGACTCTAAGGCATTGAAGCCGTTTAACGTTAATTGACATAAACTATCCACACCGCCAACAATAACAACGTCACATAAGTCAGCTAAAAGTAATCTCTTAGCACTAGCAAATACTTTGGCACTCGATGAACATGCCGTAGAAACTGTGTAACAAGGGCCGCTTAATTGATATAGCTGACGTAAAAAGTCGCTCGTGCTGCCAAGCTCTTGTTGGGCATAATGATAGCTAGGTGGAAATTCACCATGTTGTTGATGATAGGCAAGGGCTGCCTCACCTTTAGAGATGCCTGATGTGCTGGTGCCTAGCACCACTGCCACTCTATCTGCACCGTATTGCTTTTTAGCGTGCTCGATATCGGCTGTTATTGAGGCTGCGGCTGTGTAAAGCAATTGATTATTACGACAATCAAATTGCGTCAATTCAGCAGGAATGCCCAAAAGGTTGGCATTATTAATGGCGCCGACTCGTGTGCTTGCATTAAACAGCAAGTCATCACGCAGTACCATGGCGTCAGTGCTTGCTGATAGCAAGTTTTGCAGCACGTCTTCACTGCTATTGCCTAGTGGCGTACAAAGCCCGATTTGTGTAATTGCTATGGCACAGCTCATAGTTAATGTTTCATCTCAAATTCAGTGATGTTAGAAAAGCCAGATAGCACTTTGCTGGCTCAACATTTTTGCATTATAGCAATGGCGTAATCACTAGGGTGATATTCGCGGCTGGAAAATGTAAGCTCACATTGGACTTCCAAGGGTTAACATCGGAGTAATCAATTGTGATCGCGTATTTTTCATTCACCATTAACGCACTGCATCGTGGTTGTTGGCAATCAAAGTCAATCATTTCACCTTGATTAAAATAGCCATTGATCTGCTCATGAGGCCAATATATCAGCTGCATAATTGCCATTAAATACTCAGCTTTAAAATCTTCACCCATTAACACGTTCTGTTGGCTTAACACTTCATCGCCGTTATAGGTGACCGTAAATAATGGCTGTCCAATTGGAGCAAGGCCGACTAAGGCCATTTCTGAGGCGTCTAATGCAAGTTCTGTGAGTAGTTCGTGATGCTTTTCACCATGGGTAAAGCTAATCTTCTGACTTAACACTTGCTCGCTATTGGAGCTGCTTTGTAACAAAGGTGCCAAGCAATAATTCACTTCTGGCGTCAGCTTTACGCAAGTTTGTCGCTGTAGCTGGTGGCTACAGCCTGTGGTTAACATGACGAGTAGTATTCCTATGGCTGGCATTAATTGACGCATGATTAACTCGCTATCGTTTGTTCACGGCACAAATCAACAATCATATTGAGTCGGCGCTCTGAATCTTTAACAAAAGGGTTGTTCGTATCCCAAGCGTAACCTGCGAGGATGGAACAAATCATTTGTTTAATGGTTTGATTAGGATCGTCGTAAAAAATCACATCTTGGAAGCGTCCGTCATACCAAGCTTGAACATAAGTTCTAAAGGTATTTACGCCAAGCATTAAGGGCTTGGCATAATCTTGCTCCCAATCAACTTGTTCGCCATCGAGCTGCTTCACTAATGTCGTTGCAGCCATTTGTGCTGACTGCATTGCAATGGTGACACCGGATGAAAATACCGGATCTAAAAACTCACCAGCATTACCTAATAGTGCAAATTGAGGCGTGGCTAACGTTGACACATTGGCTGAATAACCTTTTAACGTCGCACATTCTTGCACGACCTTAGCTTGGCTTAATAACGCTTTTAAACCAGGCTCTTCGTTAATCAGTTGCCATAATTGCTGCTCTAAATCACCTTGGTGATGTTCAATTAAGTGAGGCTCTGCGACCACCCCAATTGAGCAGCGGCCATTACTGAACGGAATAAGCCAATACCAAATATCTTTTTGTGTCGGATGGACGCTGATGAGAATTTTTTCTCTGTCAAAATTTGCATCAGTAATATTATCGTCAATATGAGTGAATATTGCACTGCGTGAAGGCAGGCTAGATGCTTGCTCAAGATCTAATAACCTTGGAAGCACTCGACCAAAACCGCTGGCATCAAGTACATATTGTGCCGTAATTTGATAACTGTTTGCTTGCTCATCGGTCACCGTTAGCACTGGTGAGGCATGTTGGTTTTCGCCTAAGTCGATAGCATTAACGCTATGGCCATAGCGAATCTCTACCCCTTGCGATACCGCTGTATCTGCCAATATCTTATCAAACTGGCCTCGTTGTACCTGAAAGGTGGTGCCAGGACCGGGAGTAAATTTTTCAGTAAAATTAAACGTCGTGTACTGATTATTTCGGCGAAATGCTGCGCCATTTTTAAATTGAAATCCCGCCGCTTCAACCGCTGGCAACATGCCGGCTTGTTCAATAAATTGCATGCAGCAAGGCAATAAACTTTCTCCAATAGAGAATCGAGGGAAGTGCTGCTTTTCTACAACCAATACGCGTTTTCCTTGCTGGTGTAATAAGCTTGCCGCTACTGCGCCGGAAGGGCCTGCGCCAATAATCACTACATCGACGTGCAGATGTTGAGGTAAGTTTGCACTGTTTTCATCCATGCTAGTGCCGAATGGGTTACTTTCCATATTGGGTAACTTCTCTTGTTATAAAGCTAAAATAGGGTCTTGTTATGAAACTGATAAGTGGTGCGAGTAAAAAGGTAAACCCGATCCCAAACAACAATGTTAAGCCAAAATAATGTATCGCATTGGTTTGACTGAGTGCTAACAATCCAAAAGCGAGTAATGTTGAGCAAGCCGACATAAAGACTGCCATCATCACTCCATTAGCCCCTGTCTTTTTGTCCGTTTTTACCGAAGCAAAAAACAAACTGTAATCAATTCCAATACCGAGCACTAAAATTAATGCCAACGCGTGGAACAAACTTAATGGCGAACCGACAATACCCAAACTGGCTAAGGTCAGTAGAATGGAACTGACTGGAACCAGCACAATCGCTGCCGCCAATTTAAGACCAAATCTTACACTAAAGATGACAATAGCGATGGCGCAAACCAGGGCCAACAATTGCAATGTAATGAGCCGAAACTGGCTCATTAATTGAGAAATTTCACCGACTTTATCTACTACAGCAATAGATAATTGGCTGTCATTAACTCGTTGTGTTAACGCTGTTAAATCATTAATCCCGCCGAGTAAGATAATACTGCCATATTGCTGGCTTTGAGAGTGTTCTGATGGTGCTAACCATAATGCCGCTAAATCATCACCTGCAATGTTAAGCACTGCGTTTGGTTCGATGAATTGGCTGCTTGCTTGCTCAAGCTGCTTGAGCAGCGTTGGTTTAATGGATTCATCGATTCCAAGGCCTGCAGTAATGTCATCTAAGTGCTGCTGGTAGAGTGCCTGATATGCTTGATAGTTTTGCTGCTGTTGCAACTTGCTAGGTAAATAGGGGCTTAGGCCAACAAAGCTTTGTATCTCGTTTGCCTCTACTGCTTGGGATAATAGTGATTGAGTCTGTTCAAGCTGAGATAATAAACCTTGTTCGCTATCAGCGCTGGCGAGAATAAACTGATTGTCAGTGCCACCACTCAGTATTTGCCTCAGCTGGTTTTCGGCTTGGACAATGCGATCAGGGCTTTGCTGTAAGTGACGAATATCATCATCGCTACTGAGTTGGGTAAAACCTAAGCCGATAAATAGAGGCATGCCAACCATCATCACTATTGCTGTTTTGGATAGCTTGCGATCAGTGTGGCTGATGATGATTGTATTTAACCAATTTAGGTAACGACTTGCCCATGATAATGCCTTAGTCGCGTTAGGTAAGCGATGATTGGCTAATAAAGGATAGGCAAACACTAGGGTTAAATAAGCACCAAACAGGCCTGCAGCGCAAAAGATTGCGACTTGCTGCATGCCGGGAAAAGGGGTTAAACCAATCGCGATAAATGCGATGCTGCTAGTCACTAATGCCAGTGTCAATGCTGGCAATATTCGTTGAATGACTTGAGTGGCCGATTGGTTTTTTAACGCCACCTTTTCACAGTAAAAATGGAAGCTATAGTCGATTGCCACACCAATTAAGCTAGTACCGAATACCAGCGTCAGTAAGTGCATTTCACCAAATAGGGCGAGTGTGGCCACTGTGGCAAATAAAAAGCCGCTAGAAAGTGTCACAACGGCTAGTGACAGTGGCATAACACTTCTAAAAGCGAACCATACTAACAGCATCACGCCAATTAAGGAGATGCTGCCAATGGTCGAAATCTCAAATTTGGCGGTTTCAGTTGCTGCTTGGGCATGAAATAAGGTGCCAGCCTGGATCGTGTCTATCTGAGGATATTGACGGCTTATCTCCGCTAAGCTGTCGGTTAGCACTCGGCTTTGATCTGCTTGCCCTTGAGGACTAAAAGCGCTTTGTACTCCTTTGGCAATCACAATAGCAACGGGCTGAGATTGACTAGAACCAAGCAGTATTCCTTGTTCAGTAGAAAGCGAGTTGATTGGCGCGAGTGCCAGTAAATTATCAGGAAAAAGCAGTAGTGGATCTTGCGTTAACAATGCGCTACTGGCAAAACCAAAACTGCTATATAGCTGTTGCTGCGCGGCAGTGAGCAATCCTTGCCATTGAGGAGGCAAGGGCTTGGGTGTGCTCGACGTTAATAAGGGCGAGCCTTGTGCTGTGATGCCAAGTGTCGATCGTTGTTTTTCTGTCAGTAACATAAACCGCTTTGAAAAGTAGTATTTGCTCAAGGCTTGCATGGTATGACTGTCGCCACTACGAACATCAGTAAAGACGCTTGGCTCTTGTTTTAGCTGGTTAATCAGCAGGGTCGCCGCATTAACTGCTTCCACTTTGTTATCGGCAATCAGGCCGATATAAACTTGATCGGCTAAGCGTTTTTCGACACGGTTTAATGCGGTTTGGGTCAGTGGCGCTTCTGATATTTTAGGCAGCATCGCCAAAATATTACTTTGAATCGTCGCACCGGCTTGCCATAAATTTATCCCATATCCACTGACGAGGATGATGAGTAAACACCAAACGATAAAGCGTGATAATGCGTGTTGCGGTGAGTTAAACCAGCTGGCAAGGCGTGACATTATTGACCCTCTGTCACGGATGATGTGGGTTTAAGGTCAAATTGTTGCAAGTCCATTTTGCTAAGGGTTGGGCTGACATGCGCAAACTCGATAACGGTTTTATCTCCGCTCAATTGGTCTTTTTCGGCGATTGTTGGCTTTTCAGATAGCATGGTAAGACGATGTATTTGCTGCTGTCCTTCGAGCACCATAGCCCCGATGGCTTTAGCAATTAGCGGGTCTTTGGCCACTAACCCCAGCTGCCAATATGGGTTGTGTTGGTCAATATCAGGGGCCATGTATAGATGAAAATCTTTAGCTAACGCATCAACATCCCCCGTGAGAAGACCTTGCATTAATTGCGGTAGTTGCTCTGCCATGGCTGAACTGGTTTGGTTTGCTGTTGTTTGTTGAATATTGCCAAAGCTGTCTTGTTGTAACAGGGTATTTTGCTTCAATAACAAGGTGCTTTTAAAAGGGGTTTGCTGTTGCCATAGTAAGCCAATGTCTTGGCTAAACATAAACTGACCAGCACTTTTTAGTGGACGTTTTAACACCGCTAAATGGCGAGTTTGTTGAAACTGCCCCTTGGCTTGCGTCCCGAGTTGTAGTTGGCTCGCAAGATGGGTTAACTGCTCGTTGGAGGCGGTCGTATTAAAGAGAGTGACAACTTGCGCTGCGCTGAGTGCTGTTGGCTGTATTTTTTTAGGGACTGTATTAGCAGGTAGGGTTGTCTGTGTGGTGTCGACGACACTTTGCTCGCTTGTTTGAGCTTGCTTAAGCTCAAAGCCATTCGTCTTGTCTGCGCCATTGCCATATGCGTAAGTTTGACCTACTAGCAGGAAAAATACGAGTACACAGTAACAACCGCCTAGGGACTTCATGACGCACTCACCTTTAGCGATGATATTAGCGATGATAATCGCTCACGTTCTTGAATGAGCTCATCAGTGAGGCTTGATTCATCCAGTAATGGAAGGATTCTCGCGCGAAAGATATCTGGAGTAACGAAACACAACTCTTCAGTGCTAATCTCAACGGCGGCTTGAATAGTATATCCCTTAGTAATGCGCTGCTGGGTATTAGCATCTTTAATTTGATAATTAATCCGTAATCGATTTTCCCATTCAACAATTGCGGCATGGACAATGAGCTTTTGATCAAAGGTGCTACTTTTTACATATTTAAGCTGGGTATCAACAATCGGCCAAGCATAGCCCGAATTCATCATTTGACGATAGTTATAGCCAAGTTCGTCAAGTAACTTACAACGGGCAACCTCGAAATAGCGTAAGTAGTTACCATGCCAAGTGATGCCCATAGAGTCGACATCATGAAAAGGCACTATCATTTCTAATTCAGTGCTAAAAATGGCTTTCATTGTTAACAGACCTCCCACTCAGCAAGCTGAATCTTGCTAACAGTTTGACGTAAAACGGCTTCAAGTGGGCGATCTTCGGTTAATAACTCAAAGTCTGCACTGACTTGCTGAACGGTTTTCGCCAAAGAAGGGGTTAATGATTCTTCTGCCAACTCTTGTTGAGCAATTCGCAGGTGAATACCTTGAGTCATCGCGAGCAGTGCAGCAGCTGCGACTTGTTCAGTCAACTGTAATACTCGCATACAGTCTCGAGCTGCAATGGTGCCCATACTGACTTTGTCTTGGTTGTGGCATTCAGTTGAGCGTGAAAAAACACTGGCTGGCATTGTATTTTTAAGTGCCTCTGCAGTCCAAGCGGATACGCCAATTTGTACTGCTTTAAAGCCATGGTTAATGGATTGTCGTGCGCCAGTTGCTGCAGATAAATTAGCAGGTAACCCATTGTTGAATTTAGGATCCATGACTAAGGCCATTTGACGGTCAATTAAATCAGCTAAATTAGCAACAGTATTTTTCATTGAATCCATGACAAAGGCTATGTGGCCACCATAGAAATGACCACCGTGAAGAATATGCTCTCCTTCACCATCGACAATCGGGTTGTCATTAGCACTGTTTAATTCAGTTTCAATAAACTGACGCATAAAAGGTAATGCATCTTGTAGTACGCCAATAATATGTGGAGCACAGCGAATCGAGTAGCGATCTTGCAGTCTGTCAGAGTTTCTTGGATGGGTATGGTGATTTAAGTCTTCACGAATCCAGGTGGCAATTTGGTTTTGGCCTGGATGAGGCTTAGCGTCAAATAAAATATCATCAAAGTGGTTCGAGTTTCCTTTGAGCGTTAATGATGCCATGGCAGTGATACGACTTGATAATCGTGCCAAGTACTGAGCTCGGTCATACGCTAAACAAGCTAAAGCCGTCATAACCGCAGTGCCATTCATTAAGGCTAAACCTTCTTTTGGACGAAGGGTTAATGGCACAATATTTAGCTCAGCGTATACGTCTTTTGTAGCGCGACGTTGACCTTGATATGTCACTTCTCGCTCACCGACTAAAACGGCTGCTAAATAAGATAACGGGGTTAAATCACCACTTGCACCTACCGATCCTTCTTCTGGTATTACTGGGCAAATGTCTAAATTCAGTAGTAGCTCAATACGCTGTAATAACTCGTAAGTGACACCTGATTTACCAACAGCCAAGGAATTGAGACGACAAGCCATAATGGCACGCGACTGCATTGGCGAGAATATATCCCCTAAACCACAGCCGTGAAAACGTGATAAATGCAGCGGTAGTTCGTGGACTAAATCTAATCCGACTGTCACAGTACATGAGTCGCCATAACCGGTTGTTACCCCGTAAACCACACCTTCTTCATGTAAGAGACTATCAATAAAGCGTGCGCCTTTTTGAATGTACTCTTGGTATTGCTGGCTATCATTTAGCTTTACTGGTGCGCCTTTTGCGACACTGACAACTTGCTCTAAGCTAATAGATTGCTGACCGAAAGTGACCGTTGCCAAAGTTGCAGCTGAAGAAGTGGTTGGTTGGCTCATGGTATTACTGTTCCTGCTTGAAATTGGGATTGCTTGAATGTGAGGGCGACGACAGCTCAGTCGAAGGTGTCACTTCTGTGGGGCCTGAATCTCTTTGGGAGTCTTCATCACGGCGCCAAAAATCGTAAAAATTAAACCATTGCAATGGTTGTTGTGTCGCAAAGTGCTCAAGTCGGCGGCTATATTCTGTCGCCGCGTCAGCTAATCGCTCTGTTCGTCCTTTACGAGGCCCTTTTAAACTGTCTGACAAGTGTTCGACATGGACACGATAACGACCATGCTCTTGTAAACAAAACATAGTGTAAACCGGACAATCAAGTAGCCCAGCTAGAATAAAGGGGCCTTGTGGGAATGCGGCTTGTTGATCAATAAAGTCGTTATAAAAAACGCGACCTGCCGTATCAGATGAGGTGCGGTCTGCTGCGATAACGACTAATTCTCCAGCGGCAATTTTGTCTTGTAATAGCATCGCCGTGCTTGGTCCCAATTCATTGACTTGAATCAGATTTAAACCACTATTTGGGTTTAATTGTTTTAGCACGTTATTAAAGTTTTCTGCATGACTGGTCAGCACCATCACATTGACTTTGACTTGTTGCTGGTGGATAGAGATCGCACGACAAAGTTCAAGGTTACCTAAGTGAGACACCAATAATACTGCACCTTGGCCAGATGCCACTTGGTCTGCTAAAACGTGTCTGTCAGGAAAGTCTACCTGTGCCAGTTTAATACGATCGCACCATGCATCGATTCTATCCAGTGCCGCATTTCCAAAAGCAAAAAAGTGCTTCAGGCTGTCTCGCCATGTAACAGGATCAGATAATTGTTCATGCTGCGGATGTTTACGCTTAACTCGACGTAAAAAGTCCATGGAGGCGTTTCTTGCGGTTACGCCAGTAAGGAAGAAGTAGCAAATCACAGGGTACATGATTGCTCTACAAAGCCAATGACCGCCTAAACGATAGCTGTCAGCAATGAGCTTAATGCCCCAATAACTGCCACGCTCACCCATAGCTGACCAGTGTTTATTAGCGTTTTTTTTTGACAGAATTTGCGGCAAACGTTTTAGCATCCCGAAAAATAAGCCGGTATGCATTGCTGAAATGCGGACATTATCTTTAATACCTTGAAAGTGACTAATGCCATCTTCAGGGTAAATCACCTTGGTAGAAATATGCTTTATTGGTACACCTTGCCAGTGCAGCTTGACCATAATTTCAATATCAAAGTCCATGCGCTCGCCTAGCGCTTGCTGTTTAAATAACTGCTCTGTAGCAGCAAGAGGGTAAACTCTAAAACCGCACATTGAGTCTTGAATATCAAAACTTAGGGTCTCAACCCACACCCAAAAGTGGGTGATATAACGGCCATATAAACGCCCTTTAGGAACTGACTCATCATATTCGGGTTTGCCTGAAATCAACGCAAGAGGCTGTTCTGATGCGGCTTCAATCATGGCTGGAATATCATCTAGACAGTGCTGACCGTCGGCATCAATTTGCAAAGCATGGCTATAGCCATCTGCATAAGCTGCCCGCAGACCTGTGGTGACTGCTGCGCCTTTACCTCGATTAAAGGGATGCGTTAGTAAGGTTACCCAATCATACTTATCTGCTAATGATTGCAATAAATAACGCGTTTCATCATTACTACCATCGTTAACTAAATAACAAGGTAAGCCTATAGGTGCTAAAGCGATTAATGTGTCAGCAATGGCTTGTTGATGATTATAATTGGGAATAATCAGAGCCAGTTTCATGATTGGCCATCCTTATTGCATGTTGCAGAGGCCAAAGCTAATGCGATGCGGCCTGAAGCATACCGTTTGTCACCATCACGGTAACTAAAGGTTAATTTTGACTTGGCGGCATTGTGGCTAATGAATAGCTCAACTTCAGTATCAGGTAACATTAATTGTTGAAACTTAAGCACTTCTAGCGTGGCAACGGTAGGCTCGTAACCAAATGCTTGGCAGCCAAGCTGAATTGCCCAATCAAGTTGGGTGACGCCAGGTAATACGGCTTGTTCTTCAAAGTGGCCTTTAAAATAATCTAACTCGGCAGACACAAAGATCCGCCAACAGATCTCATCTTCATTGCTGTGTTGCGCTAATATTTGGGGTAACGCTGATTTAATCATCATTGAATACTGCTAATAGATCGGTTTGTACACGCTTACCCTGTGCGTTAAGCGGTAATGTATCAGGATAGCGCCAGCGGCGTGGTAACGTGACTCGTTCGAACTGACTTAATAGATGCTTTTTAAGGTGATTATTGACACTTAATTTACCGGCATCATCAAGCTGCTCTAATCCTTCTTCAGATAAGCAAATTGCCGCACCTAGCATGGTTCTTGGCTCGGTTAGCTGAATCACTGCAGCTTCTTTCACAAACGGATGAGTGCAGAGCAAGCCTTCCATTTGCGCTAGAGATAAACGTTTTTCTTCCACCTTTACGATGCGGTCGAGTCGGTGTAACAAGGTAAAACGGCCATCTTCAGCTAATTCAATCTTGTCATCACACTTCATCCATCCATTACTGGCAGGTAAATAAGGTGATTTGAGCATCAATGCGCCATCTTCATCATTCTCACATATCTCAACGCAGCTGAAAGGAAGCCAAGTTCTGTTTGGCTCCATTTGACGTCGATAGGCAATACCGCCAGTTTCTGTGCTGCCAAAGACCTCTATAGGGAACTGACCATAGCAGGTATGAATGTGCTGAGAGGCATCGTATGACAAAGGGCCACCTGAACTGAAAATCAGACTTGGTGCTAACTGTTGTTGTTCAAACTCTAAAGCTTCTGGCAAGCGTGATAATTGGGCAGGGCTACTTATCAAGCATAAGTTCGGCATTAAGGCGATGTAGTAACTTAAGGTTTCAGGGTATTCAACGAGATCACTTAAAAACGGACGACTTGCAGCTAAAGGCCACAATATTTTGAATAACAAACCATAAATATGTTGATGTGAAACGGTAGAAATAACGCTGCACTGTGGCAGTCGAGATGCAAAGGTTTGTTCTAAAATGCTGACTTCAGCATCCAGTTGTTCAATTGACTTTGCAATGGCTTTAGGTTCGCCGCTACTCCCTGATGTGAATAAAACTAACTCGCCAATTTGGCTGGTTTCAGGCCAAGATTTATTGGCAAGGCCGAGCTCTTTTTTAAGCAAAATAAATTGCTTAACTTCACTAAGAGGCTGATCTGAAATTACCCCATCAAAGGCATGGTTTAGCTCAGTTAGCGTGCCACCTTGGATATTAGCGGGCAAAACCACTTGCTTACCTGCAAGCAAGGCTGCACACATGCCAGCAGCAAATAAATCACTGGTTTCAGCTGCGAGTAACCAACGTTTGATTGGGCTGGCATTAAGTTGTTCAAATAGATGGGCAACATGGGCTGTAAACAGTGAACCCGTCACAATGTCATGATGATTGAAACTAATTAATTGTTGCGTTTTAGGGCCATTATGTAGCCAGTTTATCAGCAAGTTATTCATGTTTTTTCAACCAAAATTTGCGATATAACCATTCTCCACCGAGTAATAAACCCATGAGGATATAGGCAATGAATCCATTATAAAGCGTCCACCATTCAAGCGAGGCAAACTGTGCAGTGTAGAGCGCGAAACTGCCATTGATGATAAATAATCCACACCATAAACGGGTGACATTATTTAAATAACCAATGGCCGAATCAGGTAAATCTGGTTCTTTTAATCTGGCCAAACGTTCAATCATACTTGGGCCTTGTTTTAGTGAGTAACTAAATAGCCCTAGCATGGTGAGGTTTATCACCACTGGGTAGAACAGTAACCAATCATTGCGTTTAGCAATAAAGCTCGCCGCTGTGAGTCCAATGCCCACCAGTAGCGGCAGCGCCATAGACTTAAGTTGTTGCTTACTCAGCGCAAGTCGCGCAATTAATACAGCACAAAGTAGTAATGCTATTGTGCCTGGTGGTAAGAACTGCAAACCTAAATACACCGCTATCGGGTAGCAAATAAGTGCGATGGCGGTGATAATTTGCAGTACTAGCACCATTAATCTTTCATTAAACCTTCAATCGCATTAACGACATCTTCAACTGTACGCACTGTTTTAAATTGCTCTGGTTGAATCTTTTTTCCGGTCATTTGTTGAAGCTTTATCACTAAATCCACAGCATCAATACTGTCTAAATCAAGTGCTTCATAAAGTGAAGCATCTAAGGTGATATCTTCTGCTTCAATTTCAAAATCATCGACTAAAATTTGCGTCAACATGTCTAGGATTTGATCACGATTTTCCATGATGACTCCTAAGAACGCTGTGATTCAATAAAGCTAGCTAAGCTTGCTACGCTGTAAAAGTGTGCTTTAGTTGCTTCTGAGTTAGCTTCTATTTTGATATCGAATTGCTTTTTAATTGCTAAACCTAGCTCAAGCGCATCGATTGAGTCTAATCCTAAGCCTTCACCAAATAGTGGTGCGTCAGTTTCAATATCGTCGATACTGACATCTTCTAAGTCGAGGCAGTCAATAATGAGCTGCTTAATTTCGTTGTGTAAATTCATATTAATATTCTAATTGTGATTGGTGTAATTAATGTTTGCTCATGTTGCGTAATGGCGGTAATGCTGTGAGTTGCTCAGCGTAATACTGCTGTAACTCTCTTGTCAGAACTCTGGCCATTTTAGCTTCATTGTTTTGACTAGCATCATACCTTAGGTACTCAAAAGGTGCGCCCATTTCTACAGACATATTGATTGTTTGCCTTGGTAGTTCGTACCAAGGTTGCTGTTTTGTCAGTCCGGCCACATCAATACGAAGTATGACAGGCATGATATCAGTTTGTGTACGTAATGCGATATTTGCAGCGCCACGTGCAAATGGATTTGTTTTAGCTCCCACAAGGGTACGAGTGCCTTCTGGGAAAATAATTAAGTTTGTATCCGTTGCTAACACTTGCTGACAGTCTTTTAGTAACAAGTCTGCACCACGATTAGGAATATACCCTGCTGATGCTAATACACCGCGTATAAAGGGGTTGCGCCATAATCCTTGTTTAACAATACAACCGGCATTGGGCATTAAACTGATTAACACCACCACATCAACCAAGGTTGGGTGGTTAGCCACCACTATCACTCCTTTTGCCTCGCTTAAGCTAGGGAGCGTTTTGGTACTGACTTTAATGACTCCGGTTGCACTGAGCATCCACACAAAACCTTTAAACATAATGTGGACCGCTTTTTGTACTCTGGCAATTCGTTGCTGTTTTGTACCCGGCCACAAACGTAATACAGGTAAAACAGTGAGCGAGCTTAATAGTCCACCTAAACCAAAAACAACATAACATAAGGTGCCACCTATCCAACGAGGTACATATGCTAGCCCCGTTAAGTAAGGGGCGGGTTCAGGGAACTCTACTGAGCTGTTTCTATTCGTCATACTCTGCAACTTATTATATCAACGACTTTCATGTCGCTGGGTCGTGTGGTCATGACCTAATTGCGGGGTCAATTGCCACTGCCAATGAGCCAATTGACCTGTTAGCGAAGTTTGCGAAGCAATAGCATGAATAAATTGCGCATAACTGATTGGCTGGGACTCGTTTGTATTGCCGTTTGATAGCGTCAATTGACCTAGAACAGTGTGCTGATGCTCAGTGCTGTTGGCTGGGGCAAGATATAAGCCCATTGCCAAAGGTAATTCATATTCTTGGGTGTATTGATTGTAAATAGGCGGGACAGGATCGTCACCAAAGACAAGCAGAACCGGTTCAGGGTTTTCAGCTAGCTGCGCAAATACTTCAATCATGGCTTGGGATAGGCTTTCTTCACCTGCTGCAACAGAAGTTGAAGCTGCGGTATTGCCACTCACTATACCGTAAATGCCACTGGCTGTGTTGTGTACTGACTGGCTGAAAGCTAATGGAGAAAGCGCTTCTTTATCAACAATATCTTGTAATAAATCCAGTGTGCGAGTGAGTTCGCCATGACGAGAAGCAAACACGCTGCGGCAATGTTTTGCGGGTTGGCAGTCATGGGCTGCAGTCAGCATCATTTTAGTTAAGCGGCTAAAGCGGCGACGTTGCATGGCTGGCACGTGAGCTAAAGCGGGAGAGGTTTTATTTTCTGTAGTCGGGGTGACAGCATTATCCCATTGGCGCCAGCTTTCTTTATCTTGAAAGTCTAGAGACCATGCGCCCCATGAAAGAATATCAAATACTAATTGCACTACATTGCCTCTGGTACGACTCAGGTATCCCTTGCTGAGATGGCCACATCGATAGGGTTTGGACGCTATGAATATGGCAGCTTGTTGTTAATTTAATAACGTCAGCAATTGTACCGTAATATTTAGCATCACAAAAACAAAAAATAGCGACATAAGGTCGCTATTTTGTTGGTGCTTGAACTGCAAACCTGATCGAGTAACTTGCTCTTATTAGATTAGGGTTTGGCAGCGATAGGTTGGCTAGTACTAAAAATACCTACCAAAGCTAGTTGTTTAGCTGTTGTTTAAGCTTTCTTACAGCACCTTTGATTTTCTTGGTATTTTCAGGCCCCATGCGCACCATTAATTTTTGAATGTTGGGTAGCGACTCAAGTTTAGGGTCAACAAATAAATAGTTAACACTGATTGATGACAGCTCAATTGGATCTTCGATAATAGGGGCTGCCAAAATCACATCAAATGCTTCTACCATGCGTTCATTGAAGCTCATGTCACTATAACCAAGTTCTTCGAATGCTTCGTCAAATAAAGGCGATAATTCTTCAAAAGTACTGATTAGCTGTTCATCATTCATGCCCGCTATCATGTCTGCATAGAGATCATAACGGTGGTAGCTGTCTGGGTTTAAGTAGATTTTGTCGGTAATTTCACTGACGCTAAAGCTGTCTTTAGGACCTTTCAAAGGGCTGGCTTTATGAATGACTTCACCTTGTGCCATGTTGTCGACAAATACCACAAACTGGCGAGCAATGTCTTTTTTAAGGATGATGGATTCGATTTTCATTCCATCAGCCATTTCAATGGTTTTTTGCTCTACAAAATCATCACTTTCGGTCAGTACTGGTAACGGTTCAACGACCACTTCAGGTTCTGTTGGAATGATTTCGGTCGGCTCAACCACTTCTGGTTCAACAATCACTTCTTCAATTGGCTCTTGCTCGATGGGCTGTTCAGGCACCGGCTCTGGCAATTGTACTGGTGTTGGGGCTATCACCTCAGGTTCAGACGGCTCTGACGTGAAATAGAAATAACCTGCACCAGCCAAAATAACGGCAATGGTTACGCCGATAACACCTGCATTGCTGCCACCTGCACGGCTCGATTGTGGTGTTGCTCTGTCTTCTTGATTGACTTGCATTTCTATTCCTTAGCTTTAAACATCAAAAGTGGAACTGAACACGAGATAAATATTGTTTAGCCTCAAGCTCATCACTCATTCTGCAATATTATTAACGCTTGTCTAGTGATAATAGACCTAAGTTAACAATAATTTATGCTTGTACGTATTGCTGGCGATCACCTAACCAACGGTGAATGATGCCATCAACATTTTCAGGTACTTGTCGCATGACATGTGCGGCAAGTTTTTGGGTGTTTTCAATTAAATACTGGTCTCTGACCAAATCTGCTATTTTCATTTCTGCCAGCCCAGTTTGACGAGTGCCGAGCACTTCACCTGGGCCGCGGATCTCTAAATCTTTTTGGGCAATAACAAAACCGTCATTACTCGACCTTAATACACCAAGTCGTTTTGTTGCTGTTTGCGACAATGGCGCTTTGTAAAGCAGTAAGCAATGACTCACGACTGAGCCGCGACCGACACGACCACGTAATTGGTGTAATTGCGCTAAGCCCAGTCTTTCGGGGTTTTCAATAATCATCAAACTGGCATTGGGTACATCAACACCAACTTCAATCACAGTGGTTGCCACTAGTAAATGTAGCTCACCCGCTTTAAATTGAGCCATTATTTGCTGCTTTTCTGCGCTTTTCATTCGTCCATGCACCAGACCAATATTGAGCTCTGGTAATAAACGACTGAGTTCTTCTGCTGTATCTTCAGCAGCTTGGCATTCCAGCACTTCAGATTCTTCAATTAAGGTGCAGACCCAATAAATTTGTCGATTGTCGTTTAAGGCTGCTTGCTTGACCCGCTCAATGACTTCATCACGGCGATTATCACTCACAGCAACTGTACTGACAGGCGTTCTGCCAGGCGGTAGCTCATCAATGATAGAGGTTTCTAAGTCTGCATAAGCTGTCATTGCTAACGTGCGAGGTATCGGAGTGGCTGTCATGATCAATTGATGAGGATGAAAACCTTGGCTAATGCCTTTTTCACGTAGGCCCAACCGTTGATGCACTCCAAAGCGATGCTGCTCATCGATAATTATCAGTGCTAATTTGTCAAAACTGACTTGCTCTTGGAAGATGGCGTGGGTGCCAATGACCATATTGGCGCTACCATCAGCGATATCCGCGAGTGATTGAGCCCTTGCCTTGCCTTTTAGTTTACCTGCAAGCCAGCCGACTTTTAGTCCGAGCGGCTCAAACCACGCTGCAAAATTAATGGCATGTTGTTCAGCCAGCAACTCGGTGGGTGCCATCATCGCCACTTGGTAGCCATTTTCAATGGCTTGTAGCGCTGCCAGTGCAGCAACTAAGGTTTTTCCTGAACCGACATCACCTTGCACTAAACGCATCATTGGTGTTGGTTTCTCAATATCTTGGCTTATGTCTGCACCCACTCGCTGTTGAGCCCCTGTGGGTTTGAAGGGCAGGGCTTTTAAAAACGGGTTTAGTAGTTGGCCTGTTGCCGAAAGCGTGACAGCTTTATCAAGGTTGTTACGTTGACGCAGCTTTAGCATACTTAAATTGTGCGCCAATAACTCTTCTTGTACTAACCGCTGCTGAGCTGGATGCATCCCCATCTCCAAGTCAGCTTGTTCGATGTCATTGGGAGGCCTATGTATTAACTGTAAAGCATGGCTAATACTCATATTATTGGGTTGCAACTCGGCGGGGAGTAACTCGGTTAACCCGCCGTGAGTTAGGTGAGTCAGTGCTTGTTCGGTTAGTTTAATCCAACTGGCTTGTTTAAGACCTTCTGTTGAAGGGTAAATGGGGGTCAGTGAATCACTTAATTCTGGATTCTCGCCTTCTTTGATTATCTTGTATTCGGGATGAATAATCTCAAAGTGTCTTTTACCGCGCTTAATTTCACCATAAGCACGAATAATCGCGCCGTTTTGCATGSCATTACGTTGGGCAACTGAAAAGTTAAAGAAACGTAGGGTTAGCATTCCTGTGTCGTCTGCAATAGTGCAGGTCAGCATGCGTTTACGGCCAGGAACAATTTGGGTAGAAATGATTTCTGCTTCGACAGTGCCATACATGGCAGGATATAAACTCGCAATGGGATAGATTTGGGTGCGATCTTCGTAGCGCATAGGCAGATGAAACAGCACATCTTGTACTGTTTTAATGCCCAGCTTATCGAGTTTTTCAGCGACTTTTTTGGCTACGCCTTTTAAGTCGGTAATAGGAACCTGATCCAATGGTTGCAAATCCACAATGCCTTCATATTGTCGAGTGTTGGCGCTATCATGCTAGCAAGGGTTAACAGAGTTATCCAATAAGTTATACAGTTCACTATCGAGTGAGAATGCTTGCTAGAGACAATAGTACTGTAAATATATACAGATATTTATGCCTATCTTAGCAGAGTTTGAATACAAGGCAATAATATTCCCCTTTTTGGCAGCTAAGCAACGCTATAACCAGCCTTTTTGTTTAGCGATACGGGCAGCATCAATACGATTACTGGCATTAAGCTTACTGATCGCTTCAGACAAGTAATTCCTGACTGTCCCTTCGGCAATGAACAGCTTCGCGGCAATATCACTGGTAGATAATCCTTCGCTGGCAAATCGTAACGCTTTTCGTTCCTTATCATTTAGCGGATCAATATCCCCGATGGCACTGATTGCAAGCTCAGGATCGATCACCTTTTTGCCAGCCATGACCTGCTTGATTGCCGATAATAAACTTTCTGTGGGGGCATCTTTTAATAAAAAGCCATCGACGCCACAGCCAAGCGCTCGCTTGATATAACCGGCTCGACCAAAGGTGGTTAAGATAATGATTTTAGTTTGCAGCGCAGCACCTTGCTGTTCTTTAAGCCATTGCGCTAATTCAAGGCCTGTATGCCCTGGCATTTCGATGTCACTGAGCAGTAAATCAAACGAGTGTTGTTTGAGTAACGCAATAGCCTGAGTGCCGTCTTCGGCTTCTGTGACTTCAACTGGGCCAATGGTTTCATCATTGCTAAGAGTGAGCAGTGCTGAAAGCGCTCCTCTCACCATAGCTTGATCCTCTGCCAGTAAAATTTTCATGAATCAGCTGTCCTTATCGGTAGAAAGAGGCAATGAAATCGTGAACTGATAACCATCGGTAATTTGATAGTTAAATGCGCCTTTGAGCAATTGAGCCCGTTCTGCGATACCTTTTAGTCCATTCCCTTCCACTATCGCTTGTGTTGATGAATTATCAGATAAACGTACGTTTAGGGTGTTGTTTTGATGGCTAAACTGCCACCAACATTCAGTTGCGGTGCCGTGTTTGAGCATGTTATTGACTAGTTCAGTAAACATTAACCCTAGTTGTGATTCATATAACTCGGGCATCTCAGGTAATTGGCCGTTGACGTTCACTTCTATGCTTTGTTCTCGAAGGGATGCGGTTAATTGCTGTAAGGTGTCAGCCAAGCCTTTATGTTTATAATCCGATACTGTTTGTCTGATTTGACTAAGGCTGTCTCTGGCTATTTCTGCTAATTGACTCAAATGTTCTTTTGCTAAAGGCAGGTTTCCTGCTTCAACGAGTTTTTCCGCTAACTGCGCTTTAAGGGCGATAGACGATAAGTTGTGACCCATAATATCGTGAAGATCTCGAGCAATTCTTTCTCGTTCTAGGGCTGTCGCTAAACTGGCAATTTCATCATTTGATTGACGTTGCTGACGTCTAATTCGCTCATTGTTATGTTCTACTACACCAAATAATCCCACCACAAACACGATTAACATGCCGTATAGCGGGAAATAAAATGCGGGATACCCTACAAGGTAGTTTAGTGTCCATAACCCAATACTGATGGCGATAAAACTGATAATGCTGGTGCGTAATGAGTAAAAAAAACCAATAAAAAAGCCCGCAAAACTAAAAAATGAAATTCCGCCGCTGGTAAATAAACTGGCGATAACCGCAGTCGAAATCATTAACGATATGGGGTATATGGCTTTTGCTTGGCTACTTTTATAAGCCCAAAAATAACCGTATAAGAACGGAATTAATAGCAATAGACTAATGCTTACACGCATAACATCATCACGCATAAACCAAATAGGTATGAAATAAAAAATGAGGTTTAACAAATAGACCCAAGCCGTTTTTTGCTTGTAGGCTTTTTCTGGGTGGTTGTTTTCGTTAGTGGTCATATCCGTGTGAACCATTCCTTGAGCAGACTGATTGGCAGTATCTTGAGTATTCATAACCTTTCCTTAGCAAGTTAGCATACTGCAACCCATCGGCAATGGGTAGCAGTAGCTAACAGCGCCCTGTGGCATTATTGACTAGCATTCACTGTAGAGGTTGGGTTTAGCAGGAAGTTAGCCCAACCATAGTCTGGATTAATGGTTAACGCCTGTTGCCAGTCCTGCTTTGCTGCATCTTGTTGACCGAGCTCTTGTTTGGCAAGACCTCGCCAAGTGTAAGCTTCAGCATGTCCCCAACAGATCTCATCACAAGGGTTTTGATAGCGTGCAATGGCTAATGAGGCCAACTCACTGGCTTTGTCGTAACCTCCACCATATTGCGCAGGCGTGTAAAATGCACTCATAGCTTTAACTAATGCAATTCGAGGGTTGTCGGGACTTAATTGTTCAGCCTGCTGTAATAAAGCGCCTGCTTTAGATGATAATTGTTGGGCTTTAGCGCCGTCATAAGCGATTTGCATGCCATAGATTTGCGCTAATAATGTCATCGATTCAGCATGATCTTCACGACTGATAACAGCTTCAAGTGTGGCTTGTGCATCAGTAAACGCACGTTTTGCGACACCACGTTGTCCTAAAATATTGGCAGTAATTGCAATACGGTATTGGGCATAGGCATGTTCATAATCAACACTTTGCTGGCTGATTTGATTGAGCGCTTCAAGGTTCATGGTATTGGCTGCAGCATCAATACTACTGATATCTGCGACACTGGTTTGACTGACTAAAGATAAGGTTGCGGCAATAAATAATGTTTTCATGATTAACTCCGTTTATTCAAGTGTGTGTTGAGTGCAGAGTTAGTATTCAATATTGGCGTGAATGTGTGCAGGCACAAACGTCATCAGTTTATAATGACAAATGTCATTAATAAAAAAGCCAGCATACTGAATTAGCATGCTGGCTTATGGTTTAGTCCTGATGTTATCGTCTTAGGCTTTTTGTTTGACTCTATCGCATAGACTGAACCGTTTTATACTTACGCTTGGATCACTAAGTAACTGATATAGCCTAAATAGCTGGCGACTAAAACAGCAGCTTCTCGGCGACCAATCCGCAGGCCTGTGTAAGCAAAGGGCAGTAGTACTGCTGCTAATGCGATCATGACCACCCAGTCTATTTGGCTTATCTCATTACTGATAATAGGGTGGATAAGGGCCGTTACCCCTAAAATCCCTAAAATGTTAAATAGGTTTGAACCAACAACATTACCAATCGCTATATCACTTTCGCCTTTCAGTGCTGCCACAATAGAGGTGACAAGCTCCGGCATACTGGTGCCTATCGCGACGATGGTGAGGCCAATAACCACCTCACTAATACCTATCGACTTTGCCATGGCAACTGCGCCATCGACAAACAAAATGCCGCCACCGACCAGCATAGAAATACCGACAATAATCATTAGTACTGAAAGAAGGTTGCTTTGATTTGTTGCACTTTCAGAGTCGTCATTTTGTTGTTTGTCTGCTGTGAAATAGCTAAATAGTAAGTAACTGATAAGCAACGTAGTGAGAATGACGCCATCAAAAAAGCTTAAACCACCATCCAGTAATAACCCCCAAAACAATAATGAGGCCGCAATCATAATAGGGATATCTCGGCGCACCATCTGTGATTCGATTTTTATTGGACGGATAAGCGCGGTTATTCCTAAGATTAAACCGATATTGGCAATGTTTGAGCCGATAACGTTGCCCAACGCAATTCCGCTATTACCTGCAATAGCTGACTTAACACTCACTGCAAGCTCAGGGGCGCTGGTGCCAAAGGCCACGATTGTTAAACCGATAATAAGCGGCGTAAGTCCCAACTTGAGCGCTATTTGACTGGCTCCTCGCACGAGCGCTTCTGCACCTAGGGTTAAAATCAAAAAACCGCCGATAATCGACAACATAATTAGCATGATTCACTCTCAAAAATGGCTGAAACCGAAATGGACGGCAAGCATAGTGATTTTTTAGTTTTGCGCAATTTAAATTATCGAGCCGGAGGTTAAATTTTGTTCATATAGCTTAGGTATAGCATAGGGGTATTTCGCAAATACCAGGAACAAAAAAGCACACCAATAAGGTGTGCTTTAATCAGTCTAACCAAACAGCGGGTTAAATTTCATCTTCCCAGCAAATTTTCGCACCACGAATACCATCAACTTTGGCACTAAACTGCTTTTCTAGCACGTGGCGTTTAATTTTAAGCGTTGGTGTCATTGCATCATTTTCAATGGTCCAAGGCTCTGTTACCACAACCATTGCGTCAACATGCTCGTGTGATTCTAAGTTAGGGTTAATGCTGTCTAAGGTCGCCTTGAGTGATGAGCGTACTTCTTCACGAGGTTGCAACGCAGCACCTTCTGATAATTGAACCAATGCCACAGGGTGCGGTAAACCCGAACCAATGACACACAATAATTCAATATGCGAATCTTGAGCTAACTTACGCTCAATTGGGACTGGCGCAACATACTTACCTTTTGAGGTTTTGAAGTTGTCTTTAACGCGACCCGTAATTGAGATAAAGCCTTCATCATCAATTTCACATAAATCGCCAGTATGGAAAAAACCATCTTCATCAAAACAAGCTTTGGTGACTTCTTCTTGTTTGTAATAGCCTTGCATTAAGCCAGGGCTTTTAACCATCAGCTCACCTTCGTCACTACGGCGCACTTGGCAACCTTCGACTGGGCGTCCCACTGTACCAATTTTAGTGGCATCGAATGGGAAGTTAATTATCGAGTAAGCACAGTTTTCAGTCATGCCCCAAGCTTCAGAAATGTTCATGCCGATTTTGTGGTACCACTCAAGCTGGCTTGGTGGAATAGGCGCTGAACCTGAACCCAGCAAACGACAATGTTCCAGCCCTAGGCCTTTTTGGATCTTACGTTTAACTAAGCTACTAATGATGGGGACTTTAAGCAGGAAGTCCAATTTAGCTTCACCGGCTTTTTCAATAATATTGAGCTGGAATAGTGTCCATAAACGTGGCACCGAGAAAAACACCGTAGGACGACAGCGCTGCACATCTGCAACAAACGAGTCTAGGCTTTCAACAAAGGCGACCGAAGAACCTGAGTAGAATGATGATCCTTGAATTGCGACACGCTCAGTAATGTGGGCTAATGGAAGGTAAGATAATAATCTGTCAGTGGTATTGGTTTTTAAATCACGCACGACGGCTTCACAAGTCCAACCGTAGCTACCAAATGTTTGAATTGCGCCTTTAGGTTTACCGGTAGAGCCAGAGGTATAAATCAGCGTCATGACTTGCTCTGCGGTTGGCGTTGGTGCATCAACTAATGGCGTGCCAAGTTCAAGAATTTTATCCCAGTGATACTGAGAAGGCATGGTGTCATATGGCATTGCAAGACGTAAGATTTCACCACCTACACCGGCTTCTTGATCAGCCCAGAAATCTAATTTACCTGTAAAAATGGCTTTAGCTTCACTGTGCTCAAGGACATAGCGAATAGTCTCAGCATTTGCTGTTGGGTAAATCGGCACACTGATATAGCCGCCATGCATTAATGCTAAATCAGTGATAAACCATTCAGCACAGTTTTTAGAAAGTACCGCGACTTTATCGCCTGGTACTAAGCCTAAATGACGCAGTGCACCGGCAACTTGCTGAACTTTTTGTTGTACTTCACGCCAAGTAAAGTCAACGTACTGACCATTGATAGGTTGGCGTAAATAGACTTCATTACCCTGGGTTTCTACCCAGTGCGACAACATTTCTACTGGCGTTTTCATTAGATTTTCCATTGACGATTCCATGTTCTTTTTTGTTTTAATGTAGGTCGTGTTTATTTCAATGTCTTTAACGTAATAATCTATTGTAATCGCATTGAATATTTAATCAGTTCAGACCAGTTACATTCGCCTATAAGGTTAAATATGTGCATAAAGTGCGAATAACACTTACATATGTAACATTGTGCTGGGCGAGCATTACTGGCTCCCATTGAACGAGCAAATAATGAACACGATGATTATCAGTATGGCGATTTAACGCATTCTTCGCAAACGTTAAGCTGTTAATTTTTAATAAATACAACTAATAAACTAGCATATTCAGCTGAGATGTGAACCGTTATCGAGTAATAGCTCTAATAAAAAGGGCGCCTATTGGCGCCCTGTAGAGGAAAAGTCGGTTTGTGACCTAGATCTCCATTATTCCATCCATTTCGACTAAAGAGCCTTTTGGAAGCTGTTTTACACCAATTGCAGCACGTGCAGGATAAGGTTGGCTGAAGTATTTAGCCATGATGTCATTTACAGTTGCAAAGTGAGAAAGATCAGTTAAGAAGATATTGAGCTTCACAATATCTGACATGTTGCCGCCAGCGGCTTCACATACTGCTGTTAAGTTTTCGAATACTTGCACCACTTGCTCTGAAAAGTCATCGCTGACCATTTCCATTGTGCTTGGGACTAACGGAATTTGGCCTGATAGGTAAACAGTGCTACCCACTTTTACAGCTTGAGAATATGTGCCAATTGCTTGTGGAGCTTTATCGGTTGCGATAATGATTTTTTCTGCCATGACGCCCTCTGCGAAAGTAAAAACTTCAAAATTGAAAATAAAATGCAAGCAAACCTAAGCTGCCTCATAGAGTTAGAGTCATTCAGCTTAGGAAAGTTAGATTAGCAATCTTACTAGCGATTACGTGAGGTGCGCAAGACTTCTGGCAATACGCGAATACGACGCATGACATTGGCGAGGTGAACACGATCATCAACCGAGATACGCAGGTTAATGAGGTAAACACGGCCATCGCGCTCTTCAGTGCTCAAGTTATGAATGTTTGAGCCTGCGGCAGCGATAATATTGGTGATCTTAGCTAGAGCGCCTTGATGGTTAACAATTTCAACCCGCAAGTTAGCTTGGTAAGTTTCGCCTTCAACGTTATCCCAATGTACTGGAATATATTTATCAGGCTCACCTTGATAACCACGAATATTGGCGCAGTTTTCCATGTGAACCACTAAGCCTTTACCAGGACTCACGTGGGCAACGACAGCATCACCAGGAATAGGGCGACAACAGTTTGCGAAGGTAACAAGCATACCTTCAGCACCACGAATCGGCATTAAATGCTCTTCGTGATCGTCGTCATCTTCGTTCTTAGTCGTGAGGTTCTTACCCAGTAATCGCTGAGCAATCACAATGCTCATGGCATTACCTAAGCCGATATCTGCCAAGAGTGACTCTAAATCGTCATGTTTGGTTTCAGAGATGACCTTATCCAGTTGCTCAGCATCAATGCTATCAAGTTTGGTTTCACCCAAGGCATGATTTAATAGGCGTTTACCTAATGCTACAGCATCGTCACTGGTCAAGCTCTTCAGTACTTGACGGATTTTACCGCGCGCTTTACCGGTTACCACAAAGTTTAACCAAGCGGCATTTGGACGTGCGCCCTTAGCRGTAATAATTTCCACTGTTTGACCGGAAATCAATGGCTGACTGAGTGGGTATGCTTGACGGTTGACGCGTGCGCCAACACAGGTATTACCTACATCAGTATGCACTTCGTAAGCAAAATCGACGGCAGTCGAGTTAACCGGAAGTTCTAAAATACGACCTTCAGGCGTGAAGACGTAAATTTCTTCTGGGAAGAGTTCGGTTTTAACGTTTTCCACAAACTCAAATGAACTACTGGCGCTTTGTTGCAGCTCCAGCAGACTTTGCATCCATTTATGGGCACGAATTTGAGTGGTACTTTGTTGCGAACTACTGGTGCCGCTTTTATACATCCAATGAGCAGCAACCCCTTTATCTGCCATTAAGTCCATTTCTTCAGTACGAATTTGAACTTCAACAGGAACCGCATGAGGGCCAAATAATGAGGTATGCAATGATTGGTAACCATTGGCTTTTGGAATCGCAATATAATCTTTAAAACGCCCAGGGTGCGGCTTGTAAAGACCATGCATGGCACCTAATACGCGGTAACAGGTATCAATGGAATCGACCATGACTCTGAACGCATAGATATCCATGACTTCTTGAAACTGCAGTTCTTTATTGCTCATCTTACGATAGATGGAATAAAGGTTTTTCTCACGACCTTTGACAGTGCCTTTAATGCCGGCATCTTCAAGACGAGTCGTAATCGCACCTTCAATACTGTTAATCAGTTCTTTTCTATTACCACGGGCTGCTTTAACGACTTCTTTAAGCACACGGTAGCGCATTGGATAATAGGCTTGGAAACCTAAATCCTCTAACTCGCTTTTGATATTATGAATACCAAGACGGTTGGCGATCGGTGCGTAAATTTCTAAGGTTTCGCGAGCAATACGACGACGCTTGTCGGGACGTAATGCACCCAAAGTACGCATGTTATGCGTTCTGTCAGCAAGCTTGATTAGAATAACGCGGATATCCTGCGTCATTGCCATCATCATCTTGCGGAAGTTTTCGGCTTGGGCTTCTTTTTTATCGCGAAACTTAATTTTGTCGAGTTTTGACACACCCTCAACGAGTTCAGCCACGGTTACGCCAAATAACTCAGTGAGTTCTTCTTTGGTAACTGGGGTATCTTCGATGGTGTCATGAAGCAGGGCTGCCATTAATGTCTCGTGATCAAGACGCATGTCAGCCACAATGCGGGCTACCGCAACGGGATGGGTAATATAGGGTTCGCCACTTGTGCGCATTTGCCCTTCATGGGCATCACGCGCAACAATGTACGCCTGCTTGAGTAACTCTACTTGCGCGGGTTCTAAATAACCTGACGCAGACTCCTTAAGACCTTCAAACAGATACAAGTGGCGCTACTCCTTAAAGCGTACGGCCTTCAGCAATTGCTGCAACAGCAGCAATTTCAGCGGCTTCACGCTCACGAACAGTTTGACGTTCGTCAGCATCTAAAGTGTTAGAGGTGACTAAGCCTAATTCGATTTCGCGTAGAGCGATAACCGTTGGCTTATCATTCATCTCTTCAACCATAGGGTCTTTACCTTGCACAGCGATTTGGCGTGCACGACGCGCTGCAACCAGGATCATGTCAAAACGGTTGCCGATTTGTTCTACGGCGTCTTCTACAGTTACGCGAGCCATGTGGTGAAACTCCAGTGTTATCTATGGGAAAAAAATGACGCAAAATTGTACACTATGACAATTAATCTGCCAACAGATCGTTAATCATACCACTGTGAGTATGGATCTGACTAGCACAGGTTGATCTTTGACTGCGAATGATCGCGCAAAGATCGCCTAAAGCTACGTCAAAATCATCATTTACAATAATATAATCTGCATCTTTATAGTGTGACATTTCTGATACAGCCTCAGCCATACGTCCGTCAATGACGTCTTGGCTGTCTTGACCACGGCCAGTTAAACGGCGTTCAAGTTCAGCTCTTGAAGGAGGTAAAATAAATACCCCAATGGCTTCTGGCATGAGTTTTTTGACTTGTTCAGCGCCTTGCCAATCAATATCTAAAAATACATCAATACCATTTGCTAATGTTTGTTCAATAACCGTGCGGGATGTGCCGTAATAGTTACCAAACACTTCAGCCCATTCAAAGAAGGATTCTTCAGCAATAAGCGCTTTGAACTCTTCAACCGAGACAAAGTGATAATGTTGACCATTCACTTCACCTGGGCGAGGCTGACGGGTGGTATGAGACACAGACACTTGCATGTCGCTTGGCTTATCTTTTAGTAAAGCAGAGATAAGTGAAGATTTACCGGCGCCACTTGGGGCAGACACAATAAATAGATTTCCTCGAGCGCTCATAGTGCAATTTCCAACCAGATTATTTATCAGGCCGAGTATTATACTCAAAGCCATACAATTTGCGAGATTTGTGATAGAGAAAAATGCAAAAATCTGCACTAAAAATAGCAAAGAATTCTGCGTTGAATTTAGCACTCAATCCCCGACTGATATAGATGCAGCACCTAACTAGCCTGAATTTAACCTTAATCGAAAAAGACAATGGATAAGTTTCCTCTTCGATTTAGTACCAAATAGTGCTTTTTAGCATTTTTTTGTGCCATTTTACGTGGGTTTCACTGACTTTAGCGTTGAAATTGTTTAGTCTGCCAACAGTTCATTTATTTAGATATTGGGATTGCTTGTGTCATTCGCCTCCTTATTTTGTCGCCAAGGTCGAGATAACGGCCTAAGAGCCTTAGCCATTCAATTAAGCTGCTTAGTCTTTGTGTTATTGATTGCGCTACTTTTTTCAAACTCGATTGTGACATTAATTGCAGCTGTCTTAGCGTTACCTATTTGCGCGTTAAGCACTTTACGTCGCTTAAAAGATGCGGCTAAACCCAATACGTTGCTTGCGATCCCTGTATTGTTGTTGCTGCTGTTTAGCATGTCGCTCAGTTTTAGCTTTCCTGCAGCAGTCTCTATTACCGTATTTATTCTTGCTGCACTAACAGCGGGCGGTTTTGCATGGTTTGCTGCGCCAACAACCAATCAGCGAAAACCTGCGTATGTAATGGGTTACTTTGGCCCTCACGCTAAAGCAGCGGTAAAGCTTGGCGATGTACGCCGAAGACAAGAGCCAGTTATAGGCGGCGAGCATGCGTTTTCATCAATGACTGAAGATAATGAGCAATCTGTTTATGATGCCGATGATGTCAGTTATGAGCCTGGTTATCAGCATGAAACCGTTTATAAAGATGATGTTAAAGCCCAACAACATAATATTGATGAGCAAGCCGCTTATGAAAGCGATGATAAACCGACCTACAGAGTTGACCGTGGTGCATTAGAGTCTGGCTCGTTATCTGAACTGCTAAAGTCATGGCTTGTTTGGGGACAAAACAATCAAAAAACGCTCATGATGCTAGCTAAAGGGCTGGGTGTTGTTAGTGTCATTGCGGTAATTATTTACCTCATAAGCTTACTATTTAGTAAAAGCGATGTTGAACAAGAGCCAGTAGAAATAGCGCCTATCGAGCAGCCTGCAATCATTAGCGAGACAGCAAGAGTTAAGCTACCAGATGGGTTTTGGCTGATTTTACAACAAGACATTTTAATCATTCGCTGGTTAGGTGATGAAGGCGATGCGCAATCTATTTGGCGTTTAGATAACGCAGAAGGTGATAAACGTTGTGCTGAATTAGTGTTTAACGACGGCAGTAAATTCCGCCCTATGCAGGTAGATTTAATGGCAGACAGCGGTACTGAAGCTCGTTTTTCTCCTCTAGATAACGCTAAGATCATCAACAATATAGCCATGCGAGGTAGTTTTAAAATGTGCGGATTTAATTTTAGTTTGAAGGGCAGCCAAGCAACATTGTCTAGTCAACCTGATTTTGCGCACTACTTAAAAAGCCTTTAACCTCGTGAGATAGCGTGAATAGTGTCGTTTTTGTTGAGTTTTAAGGCATTACTGGTGCATAGCTAGTCTTGTGCTCAGGGATGGATTAGACTATCGGGCTCGCGATAAAAAATATGGAGTGTTGGGTGGTGGAGTTTATTAGGCAAACAATTTTGCCTTTGTATGGAATTACTGATGAAAATGCCAGTATTGCCCCGTTAGGCAATGGCCATATTAACCAAACCTTTTTGGTGAGATGGTCTACAGGGCAACTTGTGCTACAGCAAATTAATACTACTGTATTTACCGAGCCAGACGTATTAATCGAAAATGCGGCAAAAGTCAGTCATCACCTAATACAAAAGTCCACTCTTGGTGAGTATCAGCTTGATGTCATTTCTCCTGTCGTATTAAAAGATGGTCGCTTATCTGTCGACCTTGGTGATAGAGGTTATTGGCGCGCCATTAGCTACTTAGCTAACAGCCATACGATTGAAGTCGTCACCAATACTGAGCAAGCTGAAATGGCGGCCAGTGCTTTTGGTCACTTCGCTTTTGCATTAAGTGACTTAGATGCCAACAGCCTAGTCGATGTTATTCCCAACTTTTTAAACTTACCGCAACGTATCGAGCAGCTTAAACAAGCCATTGCCGAAGATAACGCTGGCAGGCTTGAGCACTGCAAGCCTTGGGCTGACTTTGTGCTTTCTCAGCAGGCACTTTTCGCAGAGCTTGAACAAATAGAAAGCCGATTACCGCTGCGTGTTTGCCATAACGATACCAAAATCAACAACATGCTATTTGATAAACGTGACATGTCGAGCATGGCTGTTATTGATATCGACACCTGCATGAAAGGCTACTTAATGTATGACTTTGGTGACATGGTGCGCGCGTTTTGCTCACCAGAGGAAGAAGACTCAACAGCACTTGATAAGGTCGTTGCTCGTCCTGAAATCATTGCTGCAGCCACCCAAGCGTATACCGACCAATTAGCTGCAATTTTAACCCCGCTAGAAAAACGTAGTTTGTGGTTAGGCATAAAGGTAATGGCGTTAATGCTAGGGTCGCGCTTTTTAACCGATCACTTAAATGGTGATGTGTATTTCGGTATTCATCGCGAAGGTCATAACCTCGACAGAGCTGCCAACCAGTTAACCGTATACAAAAGCTTAGTTGCACAAGAAGCGCAACTGATGGCGCTATTTGAATAATTCAGTCACTGTATATATCAGTAAGGGTAAATCATGAAGTACCAATGGATTTTGTTTGATGCCGACGAAACCCTATTTGATTTTGATATTTTTGCAGGGTTAAAGCTGATGTTCTCTCGCTTTGATATCGAATTTGATGCCAGTGATTTCGCTTTTTATCAAACCGTAAATAAGCAGTTATGGGTTGATTATCAGCAAGGATTAATCGATGCCGCCGAGCTACAACACACACGCTTTTTACACTGGGCGACCAAATTAGGCTTAACAACCAAGCAGCTTAATAGCGACTTTTTAGCTGCTATGGCAGATATTTGTCAGCCGTTACCAGGTGCTAAAAAACTCATTAACAGTTTAGAAGGTAAAGCCAGTTTAGGGATCATCACTAACGGCTTAACAGAATTACAAAATGTGCGATTAGAACGCACTGGATTTAAACCTGCTTTTGAACACGTAGTGATTTCTGAACAGTTTGGCAAAGCAAAACCCGATGTCAGTATTTTTGAGCACACGTTTGAGTTAATGGGTCATCCAGACAAAAATACTGTATTGATGGTGGGTGATAATCTGCATTCGGATATTCTTGGTGGCGTTAATGCAGGTATTGATACCTGTTGGCTCAATCATCATGGAAAGGATGTCGTCGATGGGATTACCCCCACCTTTGAAGTCAAAGACTTGCATCAACTGCACGATAAATTGCACTCAAGTCGCCGCTAAACCTCTTTTTAAACAGCTTAACGTCAATGCCATTATTAATAAAAGCCACTCAATTGAGTGGCTTTTTCGTTCACTTTGTAAGATTTATTCGCTTGCTGCAGACTTTGGAAATGCCTTATGAAAAGCAATCATAAAGTCTTCTCTAATATGTTGCTCTAAATGGGTCGCACGTTCAGTCGGGCAAAAAATCATGATATTCACTAATTGCTCGCCAGCAGGCCCACTATGGATATGAATATGAGGCTCTGGCCCTGGTAAATCTACCCCTGCATGCTTTTCAATCACATTGTTGTAGCGGGTGGCGACTTCTAAAAAGTCTTCACAGTGGGCTTCAATCTTTTTAACTAAATCAGGGAACAGTGGGTACAAGTTTACAAACTCCACCACTGTAATCGTGAAGCTGTGATACACATAGCGCTTCATAAAGTTAAGGTTTTTTACTGCATAGCTAAAAAACATACTATTAGGGAAGGTGACCGTTTTACCCGTGTAATGGTACTGACCATGGTGTAAATCAATCTCTTGGATCACCGTCGCCATTAGATTGTGCTCGATGACCTCACCACACAGCTTGCCCACTTCAATCCAGTCGCCAATCACAAATGAGCGTGAGCTTGCACGTTGTATCGAGCCGGTAAAACACAAAATGATTTCTTTTGACGCTACCACAAACGCAATCGCAATCGCGGTAACAGACAGCGCAAACTTATTAATCTCGGTTTGCCACAGTAAAAACAACACCATGACGATTAAAATAAAGGTGCCGTTTTTAGTACGAGACATCCATTTACGTTGATCTTCACTGACAAAAGCTACATCACCACGGATCTTAGACACCACAAAGCGTTTAAGCATCGACAGCAGTAGGATAATTAGTACAGTAACAAACAACTTATAAGTTGCTAAAAAATCAATGACGATAGTAACTTGTTCCACAAAACCTTCTTTAATAACGATAACTTGGTGATGAATTCAGCTATAAGGTTCACTGTAACATAGCCATAGATTAAGTCAGCTTTGACCAGTAATTTTAATGGAAAAATCTTTCGCAGTAAGCAGTGCACACTCGCAGTGGTAATAGCGTTAAAATGCAGAAAATAAATGAAAGCGAAGCTGCCAGAATACCATTTTTATAAAAATCCAGCTTTGATAAAAAGGCAGCTTCGCTAACATGCAATTGCACTAGAAGTGATAAAGCGGATTATTGCTTCAAGAATATATAGCCAGCCTTTTCTGCGCCCCACACTTGCTTATCCTCGCTGTCATAGCCGCGATCCCAACTAACAATACTGTCTTTGGTTACGGTCACTTCAGATGTGGCATAGCTTGCCCCGCGCAGCTGACTTAAACAGGTTTTCTCATCGGTGGAGCCTGCAAAGTGCTGCTCTGCCTCAGACCAAGTTAAAAGGACCGTACAACCTGCCTTTTCTGTTAAGTCACTTGGTGTGAGCTCGTTAAGCGGCGCCGCATTTTTGTAAGCCCCCGCAAAGCTTTTGTCATTGTCAAAGGTGTAAACTTTGCTGGCAAATTTAGTGTCAGACAATGCCGTCACTTCATACACGCGTTGACGATATGGCTTATCTAAATGCGTTGCTGCAGCTTGCTCAACATAAAGCCAAGTTGAATTTTCTTTAGGCCAAATCTGCACCATATTAAGGTGAATATTATAAAAATCTGTATCGTCGATTGATTGCTGATGACTATCGAAATGTCCCTGCATCCACTCAAGTAACAAAGCCTGTTTGTCTTGTTCAGTCGCTTGAGAGGTGATTGGTATTAGAGCTAAGGCAGAGAGTGCGGTGGTTAGAGCAATATGAGTTAGTGATGTTTTCACAGGAAGTCCTTTCCGTTAAATGGGGTGTTCGGTTGACAAAAATAAATATTTTTCTGTTAAATTAAATGATTAGTTCCATTATGTAAAACAGGACTACTTTCAGATTTATTTGGTTAGTACTTTAATTTAGCCTATAGCGAGCTTAGCCGTTTCTTGCCATAAATAAGCAGGCATAGGATGCTTTAATTTCCATGTGATATTCATTGGTTGACTACCTTCATATTTAACAAACTCAATTGGACCAAAATTAACAAAACCAACCGTTTTTCCGTACTCGTCTTTTGCCTGTTCTCGAACAAATAAAATAAAAGATTTACCATTCTTTTTATGATTTATATAACTTAGTCCGCGGCCTGTATTAGGTCTTGTGTTATTTTGTGTTTGCCAGTGAAATAATGATGGACTGATAGCGTAATCATGATACATGGTTGCTGCTGTGAATTGTTTCTCGCATTTATTCAAAGTAACAAATAAAAGCGCAATATTGGAATTTGGTAAATCTAAAATCCCTTCTCTGCTCGATGATTTTTTATCGAAAGTACTGTCACCAAATGCCACTAAAATATGTTCTTTGGGGTAACGAACATGCATTTTTAAAGGTGATGTATCGACGATTGAGTTGCCAACTACAGGCATAGAAAACTCATTGATACCAAGTTTTTGTATAAGAATAGAAATGACTTGGCTTAACTCATCTTGCAAGGTTGGATCTTGTAAGGTTAGAAGGCTGTCTTTAAGAGTGTTAAAGCCCGCGTTTTTACCTGTTTTATCCCAAAAATCATAATGGCACATTAGTGCTAAAAGCCGCTCACTTGTTAAATGATTATGGAAGTTGCTTTCACAGAGCGCTTTTACAAAGCGTAAATAGGAAATAGATGAACAGCTTAATAATCTATTCTTAATTGCACGATAATAGGCTTCATAAATTGTTTTGCGATCTGGTGATACTTCTTCTCCTTTACTCAATGCCAGCAATACAGTCCACCCTCCTAATTTGCCATGTTTAACTTTGTAAATGTCATCTAGGCTTATATTGGGGTGGATATGCAAGAAATTAGTCAAGGTTAAGGGCAGGTTGGTAACATGCTGGTAATTGATGATTAAGCTAATAAGCTTATTTTTATTGAGGGTCGCTTGGGTAATATTTTTCAGGATCATTGATTGAGTTTTTTCTTGCAACTCAATGCGGCAGCCTAAAGGTAGATGCGGAAACCCTTGCTTTATTTCTTTAGCGATCGGCTGATGGGTTTTACCTACTAATGCTCTAAATTTATGGGAAAAATCATACTCAGGTCGTGAGTTACCTACAAAGTCTAAAATGGTGCAGCATTCTTTATCATTAGTTAATCGTAAGCCACGACCCAGTTGCTGCAAAAATATAGTTAAACTTTCAGTCGGGCGTAAAAAAAGCAAGGTGTCTAGCTCAGGGATATCAACACCTTCATTAAAGATATCAACCACAAACAAGACATTTATTTGTTTTAAATTTAACTGCTGTTGCAACACTTCTCGGTCGTTACTGTTATCGCTAGTTAACACGCCACATGCAATATTATGTAAGGTAAACTTTTGCGCCATAAACTTTGCGTGAGCTTTACTAACACAAAATGCCAACGCCCGCATTTGGGTTATATCTGTCACTATCTCGTAAAGGCTTTGCAATATCCGCTGTAAGCGCTGATCGTTATAAGTATAGAGGTGGGTCAATTCGGCAATATCATAACGACCTTTTGACCAAGATATTTGTGTTAAGTCGGTGTCGTCATCAATAGCAAAATATTGAAATGGCGATAAGTGCCTTTGATTGATTGCCTCAGGTAAGCGAATCTCGGCAGCAATAACATTACAAAAGTCAGTTAAAATATCTGCCCCGTCATTGCGCTCCGGTGTTGCAGTTAAGCCTAATAGAATTTGAGGTGTAAAATGCTGTAATACTGCTCGATAACTGCTTGCAGTAATATGATGTACTTCGTCAATGACGATGAAGTCAAAGTAATCTTCACTCAACGCTATGCTATCAATTTGATTATTTAGGCTTTGAATGGAGGCAAATAGCTGCTGAAAATGTGTTGGTTTGTGATTACCTACCCATAATTCACCAAAGGCACGATTTTTTAATACACCACGATATGCCGCTTGTGCTTGTTTTAGTATTTCTTCGCGATGGGCAACAAATAAGAATTTGGCTTCGGGATTATTTTGATAAAAGCGCGCGAAATCAAAAGCTGAAATAATGGTTTTTCCCGTTCCGGTCGCCGCAACCACTAAGTTTCTGTATCTGCCATGTAGCTCTCGTTCAACTGTTAACTTATTCAGAATGGTTTGCTGGTGAGAGTGAGGCTGAATATCAAAATAGAAACTAGGTGCTGTGGTACTGAATTCTCCCTTTGCTGCTTGCAGTGCTACATGCAATTTTTTTCGGCTTTCAATGTTACCGTCAAAGATTTCAAAATCAGGTGATTCCCAATAGGTTTCAAAAGTACTTAACGACTTTTCAATGATGTGTGGGATTTCTTGGGAGGTGATTTTTAGGTTCCACTCTAAGCCGCTTGTTAGCGCTGAATGAGACAGGTTAGAAGAACCAATATAGCCTGTATGAAAGCCTGTGTTACGCATGAATAAATAGGATTTAGCATGTAAGCGCTCACGATTGGTGTTGTAGCTAAGTTTAACTTCGGTGTTGGGGAGTGATGCTAGAAACTCAACCGCTTTTGCATCAGTGGCGCCCATATATGAAGTGGTAATAATTTTTAATTGTTTGCCGCAGCGGGTGAAAGACTCTAGCTCTTTTTTAAATATTCGAATACCTGCCCACTTTATAAATGAAACTAACCAATAGATTTTATCAGATGACAGGATTTCTCTTTTAATTTCAGTTTCTAGTGAAACACCCACATTGCTGCCACAAAATAACTCACTCTGCGTAAGGCCTGTTATTGGCATTATGGTTTCTACGTGTTTAGGTAAATCAGCTGCAATGGGGTTGGATTTATCAAATAGCGCGGTAAGTATTTTACCTTGGCTATCGATTAAGTTTTCGTTAATTAATTCTTTATCGTGAATATGAGTACTGATCCACTGAACGATTGTATTAGCTAAATTGATCTGCTGATGAACTCTAGTATCGCTATTGGGAACAGAATCCATAGCAATTTCAATAATGCGGGTTAAAAATCGAGATAAGAATGTGGCCGCTTCAGCGGCTTCCAATGCGCGTTCACCAACATAAAAAGAATCACGATCTAAGTTGTGCTCAACCAACTGGGTGATGAGTTGCTCGTATATACCTGCTTGATTCATGGAAGCTCATTGTTATCTGCTATTTGTCAGCCAGGATAGCTTAAATATCTGTAAAGATGAATGATGTGAATAATATTGAGGTAATCTTTTAAAAACAGCAGTTTGAATGGGTTTTAAGGTAGGTAAGGCGATAAAGTATACTAACTTACCGCCTATAGCGTGTAAAAGTGATTTTAACGGTTATAGCGTGTGAAGATTGATTACCTAAACACTGAACGGCAGAAACACAAAAACCAGCCGATGCTGGGTTTGCTGATTTGATAGATTCAATTAAACGTTTTCAAGATTGACGTCGTTATGACGTCATCAAATAAGTGAAAATAAGTTGGGTCAGTGTAAAACTTATCATTTGGGATTATTTCTTAACAAAAAAAACCAGCACTTAGCTGGTTTTTTATTTTCAGAATGCAAAGAAAACCAATTACTCTACGTTCTGGATCTGCTCACGCATTTGCTCAATTAATACTTTAAGCTCTACCGCTGCGGCGGTGACTTCTGCGCTGATTGATTTAGACGCTAGGGTGTTAGATTCACGGTTAAACTCTTGCATCATGAAATCTAAACGGCGGCCTTGTGCGCCCCCTTTTTTAAGGATTAAACGCGTTTCTGCAACGTGTGCATCAAGGCGATCCATTTCTTCTGCGACATCCATTTTTTGTGCAAGCAATACCATTTCTTGTTCCATACGCGCTGGATCAAGTTCGCCAGTGATTTCGGCTAAGCGGTTGGTGAGCTTGTCACGTTGCCATTGCATCACGGCTGGCATGTGTTCACGCACGATTGCTACTTGCTCAACAATTTGGTCTAGGCGAGTTTGCAGCATAGTGTTGATAGCTTCACCTTCACGACCACGGGCTTCAATAAATTGTGCAACGGCGCCGTCAAATGCACTAAGTAAATCTTTATTGATTTCACCCATATCTTGCTCTGCACCGGCCATAACACCAGGCCAGCGTAGTATATCCACTAGGTTAATTTGGCCGTGTGGCGCTTCTTTGTTTAACCATTCAGTCGCGTTTAACAGCTGCTTGGCTAAGTCTTGGTTTAGGCGCATTTCACTGCTGCCAGACTCTGATAATTCGTAACGTAGGTTTACTTCTACTTTGCCGCGGTTTAAACGTTTACGTAGGCGGTCACGTAATACGGGTTCAAGGCTACGCATTTGTTCTGGTAAACGCAGGTAGGTTTCCAAGTAACGTTGATTGACTGAGCGGAGTTCCCAAGAGGCTGTGCCCCATTCAGCTTTGTGCTCAATGCGAGCGTAGGCGGTCATACTTTGGATCATGTTTGAACCCTGATTAAGTTAGCGGCAATTGTATGGTGTCGATTATAGTCTGCTAACAGTGAAGGTCAAAGTTTACAAAAGCTTATGGGGTGGGTTTTACATTAATATGCAACTTACGCTGTCTTTTTGGGTCATATTGGCTACATATGTGCGATCGAATGGATTTTCATGGCTGCTTGTTATTGGTATTTAGCGTGTAGTTAGCAATGAGCATCGAATTACACGATTGAATTGTTTATAGTAAGCCTACATCTACTGCTTGTGCCTAAAAGGTTTAGCTGTTTTATTATTTTGGAGTAGTCAATTGGACCATTTTGTGTGGAATCTCGACCCTGTGTTAGTTTCGTTTATGGGTCTTAAAGTACATTGGTATGGTGCCTTGTTTGCCTTGGCCATTGCGAGCGGGTTTCAGGTAATGAAGCGCATGTATAAAAAAGAAGGTTTGGATGTTGAATCGCTTGATAATCTACTGATGTACTGTGTGATAGGGATTATTGTTGGCGCACGTTTAGCACACTGCTTTTTTTACGATCCAAGTTACTACTTTGCCAACCCTATGAAGATTTTAGCTATTTGGGAAGGCGGCTTAGCCAGCCATGGCGGCGGGTTAGGGGCGATTCTAGCGCTGTATTATTACAAGCGTAAAACCGATATGCCGTTTTTGTTTTTGCTCGACAGATTAGCGATTGCGACCGCGATATTTGGCTTTTTTGTGCGTATGGCCAATTTTGCCAATTCAGAAATTTTAGGTCTGCCGACCACTAAGCCTTGGGGCATTATTTTTGAGCGTGTGGATTTATTACCGCGTCACCCTGCGCAGTTATATGAAGCGATTAGCTACTTAATTATCTTTATCGCGCTTTATGCTGTGTACAAGTTTACTAACTTAAAAGAAAAGCATGGCGTGATTTTTGGCTTGTTCTTGTGCAGTGTGTTCAGCGCCCGCTGGGCCATCGAAATGGTCAAGGTTAAGCAAGCTGCATACGCTACAGAATGGACCATGAGTGCAGGACAGTTATTGAGTATTCCATTTTTAGTGGTAGGCGTAGCCTTACTGATATTACCGTTTGTGAGAAAGCAAAAGTAAACGCGAGATAGGTTTAGTATGAATCGATAACAGGCCGTGACTTGATAAAGTCGCGGCCTTTTTTTGCTCTAATTAAGACTGCTTAAAATAATGTGTCAATATCGACAGTCTGGCCCTGTTCAAGTTGTTTGATGCCTGCGGAAATAGCGGCATTGACAGGGGTGCTGACATTGACTTGTCGACCTAGCTTGACCACAGCGCCATTGAGATAGTCAATTTCAGTTTGCCGTTTGGCTTGAATATCTTCCCACATCGATGAGCGGGCTTCAGGGTCTATGTCCAGCATTTGCTTAGCTATGAGATTAAACAGCCAATCGGGCATTGAGAGTATTAATGGCAACCATGCGGGTTTTACTTTGGTAAATTGCGCTAGCGGCAGCTTGGCTTGCTGGCATACGGTTAGCCACTCTTTCATAGCAAGGCCGAGTAGTTTGCGGGTACGGCGCTGGCTAAGCTGTTCTTTAATGGGCACATCAGTAATGGCGTTGAGTGCATTATTAAGATTAAGTAGCAATTTCCCGTGGATCACAGGCGCCATATCATCAACAAGGGTGCATTCGCTTTGTTGGGCTTTACGCATTGCCTGTTGTATGGCTTTAGTGTGTTGAGTGCTGTCAAAGGTAAATTGGCCTTCTGTGCCTTTATGAAACGTCGCATTTGACTGTTGCAGCACGTTAAATGGGGTAATCCCTTGACTGACATGACGATGTGTTAAGAGCGGTAATATTTCATCTAAGCTGCCTAAGCCATTTTGCATAAAAATAATGCTGCTTTGTGAGTGCGTTATTTGCAGTAATTGCTCAGTAATGGCTGCTAGCTGGTGACATTTTAAGGTGACAAAGATAACGTCAAATAGTGGAGCTGGGTTTACTTCGTTTTGTAAATCGCTGTTAGAGTCAATATTTTGATTTGTTGCTAGTTCGGTAATTAACGCCGTGGGCATCACTGTTTGATGTAAACCTTGGTAACTGGTGAGAGTGATACCTTGGTTTTCAATAATGCTGCGCTTAATTCGCTCGCGGCAGATGAGGCTCACATTCAGTTTTGCCATCAGTAGTTCGCCTGCGAGGTAGCAGCCGGTAGAGCCTGCTCCAAATATGGCAATGTTCATTATTTCCCTTAACCTTTGCACCGAATTCTAACCCAGTGTGCCTTTTTGTTAATAAAAATCCAATAAGGGTTTTGTTTAGCGTGGCATCCGTGCAAACAAGTCACTATAATGTGCAGCCAAATGTGCATGAAAATAGATGCACACTGTCTAGAAATCGATTTTGCTTTTTCTAGGTAGCAATTAGATACAGAATTTGTCATCGATTCCACACAATAGGAAATTCATATGCGTCCAAGCGACAGAACACCTGCACAATCTCGTCCAGTTACGATTACTCGTCAATTTACAGCTCACGCTGAAGGTTCGGTGTTGGTTGAATTTGGTGACACTAAAGTTTTGTGTACCGCAAGCTTTGAAGAAGGCGTACCACGCTTTCTTAAAGGTCAAGGCCAAGGTTGGGTAACCGCTGAATACGGTATGTTACCGCGTTCAACTCATAGCCGCATGCAACGTGAAGCTGCCCGTGGCAAGCAATCAGGCCGTACTCAAGAAATCCAACGCTTAATCGGTCGTTCATTACGTGCAGCTGTTGATATGAAAGCGTTAGGCGAAAACACGATTGTTATCGATTGTGACGTGATTCAAGCTGACGGTGGTACGCGTACCGCTGCAATTACTGGTGCATGTGTTGCATTAGTAGATGCATTAAACTGGGCGCGTGGTAAAGGCATTTTAAAAACTAACCCGCTTAAGTTCTTAATTGCAGCTGTTAGTGTTGGCATTTATAAAGGTGAGCCAATCTGCGATTTAGAATACATCGAAGACAGCGCGGCTGAAACCGACATGAACGTTGTGATGAATGAAACTGGCAAGATGATTGAAATCCAAGGCACTGCCGAAGGTGAGCCGTTCAGCCACGAAGAGTTATTAAGCTTACTTGAGCTTGCGAAGCACGGCATTCGCGAAATCGTGGATACGCAAAAAGCAGCATTAAGCTAAAACGTATTTGATTAAGGGGCTCTGTTAATAAGAGCCCCTTTTTTTAAGCTTTATTTAGGCTTAGTCATCATTAAATAAAAACAGATAACAGTGTTAAGGAGATAATGTGAAAGCATATCAACGTGAGTTTATTGAATTCGCTCTTGAGCGTCAGGTATTACGCTTTGGTGAGTTCACCTTAAAATCAGGCCGTACTAGCCCTTACTTTTTCAATGCGGGTTTATTTAACACAGGTCGTGATTTAGCGCGTTTAGGTCGTTTTTATGCTGCTGCATTAGTTGATTCTGGTATCGATTACGATTTAGTGTTTGGTCCGGCTTACAAAGGTATCCCGATTGCGACAACGACGGTTGTAGCGCTTTGCGATCACCATGATAAAGATGTGCCTTATTGCTTTAACCGTAAAGAGAAAAAAGATCACGGTGAAGGTGGCTCATTAGTGGGTAGCGAGCTTGCAGGTAAAGTGATGCTAGTGGATGACGTGATCACAGCGGGTACAGCTATTCGTGAGTCGATGGAAATCATCGCAGCCCACGATGCAAGCTTAGCAGGTGTGTTAATCGCACTTGATAGACAAGAAAAAGGCAAGGGTGAGTTATCAGCGATTCAAGAAGTTGAACGTGACTTTGGCTGCGCTATCGTATCTATTATTAAGCTAGGTGATTTAATTAATTACTTATCTGAAAAACCAGGAATGGAAAAAGAGTTAGCGTCAGTGAGCGCTTACCGTGAGCAATACGGTATTTAATCCATCTTCGTTAAAAACAAAAGCCAGACTTGATGTCTGGCTTTTTTGTATTTGTTTTGCTGTGAGCAGGGTTAATGATTGCTAACTAACACTTAGACTGGTGTAAAAACTCAGCACGGGTTGCTGGGTTTGATTTAAAAATCCCGCCTAATGCCGTGGTGGTTGTTGAACTGGTGGAGTCCATCACGCCGCGAGATTTAACGCAGTAATGTACTGCATCCATTTTAACGGCCACATCTTTAGTTTCGAGCAGCGTTTGCAGTGCAACTAAGACTTGCTGGGTCAGCCTTTCTTGTACTTGTGGGCGCTGGGCAAAAAAGCGCACGATGCGGTTTATTTTTGATAAACCGATAATTTTAGTGCGAGGCAAATAGGCGACAGTGGCATAGCCATCAATGGTCACTAAGTGATGCTCACAAGTGCTGGTAAGGCTTATGTCTTGCACCCGAACCATTTCATCAACGCCCATCTTATTGTCGATGACAGTGATTTTAGGGAAGTTCTCATAATCAAGCCCTGAGAAAATCTCATCAACATACATTTTAGCAATGCGGCGAGGCGTATCCATTAAGCTGTCATCTGATAAGTCTAACGCCATTAGCGTTAACACTTCTTTCATGTGATGCTCAATTTTTTCTTTACGCGCTTCTGGAGTATGAGTTTGCGGCAGCATCGGGGTTTCTAACCCTTGCTCAGTCAGTGCTGTTTTGACCTTTATTGCAGCTTCACTTAATGCCATCTTATCCTCCAACCACAGGGGTAATGCGTACTACTGAGTGTATGTTATGAACCGTGATACTGCTGCAAATGCCGTATCACGAGGGAGGGGGATAATAACGTGATTTGAAGCAAATTAATATTACTGACATAAAAAAAGCCGACCTTTTTAGTCGGGTATAGCTCGAGCTAGAGCAAATATGACTTATTTTTTATTGGCTTATGATTTTTGTAATGAATAAAAGCCAATAAAAAACGCACCGAAGTGCGTTTACATTATTCTACTTTGAAGGCTGATTTAGCTGCGTAACAACTGCTGCTGAACAAATTGCCATTGCTCATCAAAGTGCTCGGTAGGTTTTTGTTTAAATTCACTACGAACAAATTGGGCAATTCTGCCTTCGGCGATAGCTAATAATAAGTTAGCTAAAATGGCTTCATCTAAATTAAAGCCATGGCCTTCACGTAAGGTTTTTTCACGCAGTATTTGCTTAATTTGGGTTTCAATTTTGGCAAATAAACCACTGATGCGGCTGCGTAGACGCTCGTTCTCGCCCAGTAGTGCATCGCCATTGAGTACCCGTGAAATACCTGGGTTACGCTCAGAGAAGACCAGTAACAGCTGTAAGACTAATTCACAGCGTTTCATGGTGTCTTTCTCTTCATCCATAATCAGGTTTAAACGAGACAAAATTGCGTCTTCAATAAACTCAATTAAGCCTTCAAACATTCTTGCTTTACTTGGGAAGTGGCGATAAAGCGCCGCTTCAGAAACACCAACTTCAGCTGCCAATTTAGCAGTGGTAATACGTTGTCCAGGGCTGGTTTCCAGCATGTGCGCGAGACACTGTAAAATGTGCTCACGACGATTTATTTTTGGGCTAGCCGCCATTTGTTATTCCTAGGCTTGTGACTACTTGTAAAGGTTATTTGGTACCTGAGTGACCAAATCCGCCTTCACCACGATCTGAGGTATCAAACTCATCGACTAAGGTAAATTGTGCTTGAACAACAGGAACAAACACCAGTTGTGCTAAACGATCACCTATTTCTAATGTAAAAGGCTCATCGCTACGATTCCAGCAAGACACCATTAATGGTCCTTGGTAATCAGAGTCAATTAAGCCGACTAAGTTACCTAACACAATGCCGTGTTTATGCCCCAAACCTGAGCGAGGCAAAATCACTGCCGCAAGACTTGGATCGGCAACGTGTACTGCAATCCCTGTGGGGATTAACACTGTTTTACCTGGCTCAATGACCATGGTGGTATCGATCATGGCGCGCAAGTCCATACCAGCACTGCCTGGTGTGGCATAGTTTGGTAGTGGAAACTCGCTGCCTATGCGGGAGTCGAGTAACTTTAATTCTACAGGTGTCTTCATGATGTTTTTATTTTTGTTGCTATTAAAGTAAGTAATTGTTTTGCTAAGGTCAGTTTATCGGTTGCTGGCAGCTGTTGACTACCGTCCTTCCAAAAAACATGTAATGCATTGGCGTCAGCATTAAAACCAAGCCCAGCGATTGATACGTCGTTTGCGGCAATTAAGTCCAACTTTTTTCGCTCAAGCTTGCCACGGGCGTATTCTTCTACGTTATCGGTCTCAGCAGCAAAACCTACAGTGAAAGGACGATTTTTTAATGCGGCTACATTGGCAAGAATGTCTGGATTACGGGTCATCTCAAGCTGCATATTCTCAGCTGATTTTTTGATTTTTGATTCTGCTACTTCAGCAATGCGGTAATCTGCGACAGCAGCACAGCCTATAAAGATATCCTGACCATCAACATGCTCCATAACAGCATCAAGCATGTTTTGGGCTGATTCAACATCAATACGGTTGACATGACTTGGGGTCGCTAAATTGACTGGCCCGGACACTAAGGTGACTTCAGCGCCCATCTGTGTCGCCGCTGTGGCCAATGCGAAGCCCATTTTGCCTGAACTATGGTTAGAAATATAACGCACTGGGTCAATCGCTTCTCGAGTTGGGCCTGCTGTAAGGAGTAGTTTGACTCCAGCTAATGGTTTAGGGCCAAAGAAATTGATGAGCTGCTCAGCAATGGCTAACGGCTCCATCATCCGACCAGGACCCACTTCGCCACAGGCTTGGTCGCCACTCGCTGGCCCCCATACTGTGATGCCTTTGCGAGCAATATTGGCAAGGTTTTCTTGAGTGGCTTGATTACGATACATTTGCTGGTTCATGGCTGGACACACTATCACTGGCGCTTCTGTGGCTAAACAAGTGGTCGTTAGCAATTCATCTGCCATGCCAGCATTAATGCGGGCAATCAGGTTTGCTGTTGCTGGCGCTACGATGACTACATCAGCCCAACGAGCTAATTCAATATGCCCCATTGCAGCTTCAGCTGCGGGATCCAGTAAGTCAGAAGCAACAGGGTGACCTGATAAAGCTTGAATGGTTAACGGGGTGATAAATTCCATGGCGCTTTGGCTCATGACCACACGAACATCTGCGCCACGTTCTTTGAGGCGACGAATTAAGTCAGCACTTTTATACGCGGCTATGCCACCACCGATACCCAAAAGGACTTTTTTATTTGTCAGCATGTTTACTCAATCCTGCTATCCAGTTCATTGGCGCTACAATATCACAATCAACCTAAATGGTGACGATCCGAAATTAAAATTTTCGTCCATACTCTATGGTTATGTTGGCAGTGATGCGTTAGCTAACAGGAATATTGACAGAATTTGATTTAAGCAATAAACAAGGGAGTGTTTATGGCAATAAAAGATTGGCCAGAAGGAGAAGGCCCACGAGATAAGTTACTTCATCATGGTGCAGGGCACTTATCAGATGCAGAATTATTGGCTGTATTATTGCGAAATGGGTTAGCAGGCCATAATGCAGTGGATTTGGCTCGAGGAATGATCACAGAATTTGGCGGATTACGGGCTTTATTTTCAGCATCACAGTCTCAAGTGTGTCAATTAGCAGGTGTTGGGCCGGTAAAATTTGCTCAAATGCAGGCTGCATCGGAGATTTCGAAGCGAATTTTTCAAGAAAATATGCATCGAGGACAAATTTTAATAAATCCTGATTTAACTCGGGACTATTTAATGAGACAATTAGCAGACCGATCCTATGAAGTGTTCGCATTATTATTGTTGGATAGCCAACATAGAGTGATTCAGTTTGTAGAATTATTCCGCGGAACGATTAATTCGGCATCAGTATATCCACGTGAAGTGGTGGCGTTGGTGCTGGAGAAAAAGGCTGCGGCAGTCATAGTGTGTCATAATCACCCGTCTGGCATTGCAGAGCCAAGTCAGGCAGATCGGCAAATTACTGACAGATTAAAAAAAGCCCTCTCTACTATCGATGTTTCTCTATTAGATCATATGGTTGTAGGTGATCAGCAGATAATATCCTTTGCTGAACGTGGGTGGATATTTTAAACAACACTTGATCTTAGTTTTGTTATCGTGTATAAAATGCGCCCTCTTTGTGCCTCGGGCGACGGCCACACGAGGCACATAAATGCTCGAGCGTTTTAAAATTGTTTTTGGAGAAGATTGACATGTCAAGAGTATGCCAAGTAACTGGCAAGAAGCCGATGGTTGGTAACAACCGTTCGCACGCTAAAAATTCGACTCGTCGTCGTTTTTTACCTAACCTACAAAACCACCGTTTTTGGTTAGAAGAAGAAAAACGCTTCGTGCAACTACGTGTATCTACTAAAGGTATCCGTATCATCGATAAAAAAGGTATTGAAGTTGTAGTTAAAGAACTTCGTGCCCGCGGCGAGAAGGTATAATAGAAAATGGCTAAATCTAAAGGTAATCGTGAGAAGATCAAATTAGTATCTAGTGCTAAAACTGGTCACTTCTACACTACTGAAAAAAATAAGCGTAACATGCCTGAAAAAATGGAAATCAAAAAATTTGATCCAGTTATTCGTCAGCACGTTATCTACAAAGAAGCTAAAATCAAGTAATTGATTTTTCCTCCTTTTAAAAGCCCCTTTTTAGGGGCTTTTTTTTGGCCTTTTTTCAGCCCCACCTATGTCATTCCAACTCTCTTATCCATTTTTAAGTAGCAATATATCTTTACAGTGCTTTGTGCTGATTATTTAGTGTGAGTATTAAACTTGTCATCTTGGCTGATTAGGCTAAGTATGACTGAGTGCTTACCTGTATATTGGCCAACTATTTTACAAACCATGGCAAAAGGGTCGCTTTAATTAAGTGATTGGCTAGCTGATATTTTATCGAGTACTAACGTGATACCGCTTTTGAGACTTTTTTTGAATAGTTAAATACTAAAAAGCGCTAAATATCCCAATAAAAGTCTTTCAAAGTGAATTTAAATGCAATAATATTGATTAATTATATTGGTGTCCTATTTGGAATAGACACTGAATACCGTTAAGTTTATTTGTTAGGGGTTAATGTGCCTTTAAGAACCACAGAACTTGTTGATGGATTCCGTCACTCAGCGCCATATGTCAATGTGCATCGTGGCAAAACCTTCGTTGTGATGCTTGGTGGCGAAGCACTGTTACATAATCAATTTAGAGGCATTCTCAATGATGTCGCCTTGTTGCACTCTTTAGGGATTAAAGTCGTGCTAGTTTATGGTGCCCGCCCTCAAATTGACGCGGCATTGCATGATGCGAACATCGAGCCTACGTATCACAATGGTGTGCGTATAACCGACGAAGACTCGCTTAAAGTAATTAAGCAAGTTGCCGGTGCTGTGCAATTTGATATTACCGCGCGCTTATCGATGAGCTTGGGTAATACGCCGATGCAAAATGCACAAATTAACCTAGTCAGCGGCAACTTTGTTATTGCACAGCCATTAGGTATTGATGATGGCGTTGATTTTTGTCTGACCGGTAAAGTGCGCCGTATTGATACCCAAGGGTTAGAGCGTCAATTAAATAATAATTGTATTGTGCTCATGGGCCCTATGGCGGTGTCAGTGACTGGTGAGTGTTTTAATTTAACGGCTGAAGAGGTTGCCACCCAAGTGGCGATAAAGTTAAAGGCAGATAAGATCATTGGCTTTAGTAATACTCACGGCATTTTAGATGAGTCAGGCGAGGTGATTGCCGAGCTGATGCCAAATGGTGCACAAGCTATTTGGGATGACATGAATCAAGCTGGCGAAGCCTGTGTTGGTACTATGGCCTTCTTAAAAGCCAGTATTGATGCGTGTCGTAATGGCGTGCCACGTTGTCATTTAGTGAGTTACCTTGAAGATGGCACCTTGTTGCAAGAGTTATTCTCTCGTGAAGGTATTGGTACCCAGATTGTGACCGAAAGTGCCGAACGATTACGTCGGGCAAACATTGGCGATATCGGTGGTATCTTAGATTTAATTAGACCACTAGAAGAGCAAGGGATACTGGTTAGACGCTCTCGTGAGCAACTGGAAATGGAAATCGAACAGTTTATGCTGATTGAGCGTGACAGTTTGGTGATTGGTTGTGCAGCACTGTATCCATTTGAAGAAGATAATGCCGGTGAGTTTGCTTGTTTAGTCGTGCATCCCGATTACCGTGATGCCGACAGAGGTAGCGTGCTATTGAATAACATTATTGGTCAAGCCAGAGTCAGAGGCTATTCACGGCTATTTGCCTTAACGACTCGCAGTATTCATTGGTTTTTAGAGCATGGCTTTAATATTGTTGAGGTTGATGCGCTGCCGAATGTCAAAAAGCAGCTATATAATTTTCAACGTAAATCAAAAATATTGGCTCTAGATTTATAAGGTATATTTATAACACTAGATTTGAACATTAATGTTGAATACGTGATTGTTTGATACTTACTGAAATGCCACAACATGTTAAGCCATGGGGTGGCATTTTTGTTATGCTCGCAAAATATTGCATTATTCCAATCACATGCTCTATTAAGTCGGGCGCTTAATAAAAACGAATTTTAGGTATAGAAAATCAATGAATATAGAACTGGCAGGGCTAACAGCGAATGGTTTAGCTAATTTCATCGGCGTTATGATGGGCTTATTGCTGCTCACGTTACTTTTAAAACTGAAAAAGATGCCAAGCATGGCCGTTTACGCAAGCTTAGGGATAATTATTGCGGTGTTTGGTTTGTTTTCTATTACCTTGTATCAAACGCAACATGCGGGGTTATCGGTCGAGAAAAGTCATCAGGTGACACTGACTATTCCACTCTACGGACAAGTATTTCAGCAAGATGAATTAGTTTGGCAGCAAGCCAGAGTGATTAATCTTATTGAGGCGCCGCAATATATGCCTACAAGACGAACGAATGGTCTTGGCTTGTCAGGTTACTCATTAGGATGGTTTACGCTGCAAAACGGCGATAAGGCGTTAGTATCAGTGACTACAAACGAGAATGTCTTGTTGTTACCCACTGAAAAGGGGTATTCGTTGTTGTTATCGTTAGAAAACCCGCAAGCAGCAATGACAAAAATGACTGCTTGGCAGGATTAAGTCAATTGGCTGTTAGCTTTGCTTTAAACGACGGCGTCGTTGTAGTGCCATATCGGTAGTAAAGACCACTAAAGCACTCCAAATAAACCCAAAGGTGATGCCCTTTTCAATATCGAATGGTTCCTTGTATAAAAATATTGCCAAAATAAACATGATACTGGGACCGATATACTGAAAGAATCCCAGCATCGATAGCGGAATGCGCATGGCTGCACCAGCAAAGCACAATAATGGCACTGTAGTGACAATACCTGCTGCAATCAGTGTGAGGTTCATTGTCATATCATTAGTCAGCATATTCGCGCTGGCTGTGTCTAATGTGAGCGCTAAATAGCCGAGTGCGATAGGGAGCAAAATAGCGGTTTCAACTAATAAGCCTGTTTTAGCGTCGATATTGACCTTTTTACGCAGTAAACCATAAAAGCCAAAAGAAGCTGCTAATGCCAGGGATACTAAAGGTATTGAGCCGAATGAAATGAGCTGAATCAAAACGCCAATACTGGCTAGCGCCACTGCAGCCCACTGCAATTTGCGTAACCGCTCAGATAAAAAGACCATTCCCAATAGCACATTAAATAATGGATTAATGAAGTAGCCTAAGCTGGCATCAAGCATTTGATCGTTATTAATGGCCCAAATAAATATCAACCAATTAGCAGCAATGAGCACCGAGGTGAGTGCTAACACCAGTAGCTGTTTGGGCTTTTTCAGCAAGGTCGTTAAGCGAGAGAAACCACCCAAAAACTGCATTAAAATGATAATAAAAATAAATGACCACACGACACGGTGCGCTAAGGTTTCCAGCGCAGAAACCTCACTCAGTAACTTGAAATAAAGCGGTGCAATTCCCCATAGACAGTAGGCACAAATGGCAAGGGCTATGCCTTTACGATGTTCAAGATCTTGCATGGGAATCCAGTATGAAGCGATAAAGAAGGCGATTGTAGGTGGCTTACGTTAATCTCTCAAGTAATTCGCGAAATCATTTTACGTATATTGAATATGCAAAAGCTTTACAGTTGCCAAATAGACATTGATGTTCAATTGAATTATTCGCATCCGGCCACTCAACCCATCATATCAGCCAACCATATAAGTTCCCGTGCCAAATGCGATATGAGTACCTTGTTCATTATGCAGCTCCATTCGGCATACTGAAACACGATTACCTGAACGGATCACACATCCTGTAGCGGTAAATATTTCTCCTCGGCCAGGGCGAAGGTAATCGACTCGCATATCAATTGTACCGAGCGTAGTGAGCCGTTGTTCTAACGCTTCAATGGTCCAATCTTCTCGGCTTGAAACTAAGCCTGCAAAACAGGTTAATCCACCGACAACATCGAGCAGTGTGGCAGTCACTCCACCATGTAATATGTGTTGATGAATATTGCCAATGAGTTCGGGTTTCATCTTAATCACCACTTCAACACCGTCGATATCGTAACGCTTGATTTCTAATCCGAGTAGATTATGAAAAGGAACATGCTTATCAAAAATATCAGCCACTTGTTGTAATACTTTACGTTGAACGTCCGTGGTCATAGTTGGCCTTTAGTTAGCAAGTCATGCTGAAATACATGAACATGATGAGATAGAGTATTTAATCTAACTTAATTAGCTTTATAAAATCAATGGTGCATATTTGAGCAGTTGAGGTTAGCTATTGCGCATTGATTCGAGACATATGCACAGCAGTGCTTTAAAATGGCGCTTCTTATCTTCAGCTCAAAAGATGGACAATCATATCTCAGGTTCAGTAGAAGCACAGCCGCAGCAGATTTCAGTTCCCACTCCAACATTGGAGCAGGACGCACTCGGCTACCATTTACAACAGATATTTGGTTATCGTGACTTCAGAGAAGGTCAGCGTGAGATTATTGAGCAAACGTTAAACGGCCAAGACACATTAGTTATCATGCCCACAGGTGGCGGTAAAAGTATGTGTTATCAGCTGCCAGCTTTATTACTGCCAGGGTTGACAGTAGTGGTGTCACCTTTGATTTCTTTGATGAAAGATCAAGTGGACAGCTTAACTCAATCTGGTGTTGCGGCAGCTTATTTGAACTCATCCTTACCTCGTGAAGAAACGGTGGCAATACTACGTCGTTTGCATCAAGGTGAAATTAAGCTGCTATATGTATCGCCAGAGCGCTTACTTCGTCCTGACTTTATTGAACGATTACATGAATTACAGGTATCTCTGTTTGCCATTGACGAAGCGCATTGCATCAGTCAATGGGGCCATGATTTTAGACCTGAATATGCCGCCCTTGGCCAACTAAAACAGATATTTCCATACATTCCACTGATGGCGTTAACAGCTACAGCTGATCAAGCAACTCGTGAGAGTATTTGCCAGCGGCTTCATATCACGCCATTTTGCTTATTATCTAGCTTTGACCGACCTAATATCCGTTACACAGTGGTCGAAAAGCTCAATGCGGCTAACCAGCTAAAGCAGTTTTTACAACTGCAAAAAGGCAGTAATGGCATTATCTACTGCAGTAGTCGACGCCGTGTTGATGAGGTTGCTGATCGCCTAAAGCTGCAGGGCTTCAGCGCTGCTGCGTACCATGCGGGTATGACACAAGAAGAACGTGTTGATATTCAAGATAAATTTTTAAAAGATAAAATCGATATCGTAGTGGCAACTGTTGCCTTTGGTATGGGGATTAATAAATCCAATGTCCGCTTTGTTGTGCATTACGATATTCCGAAAAGTGTGGAGTCTTACTACCAAGAAACAGGCAGAGCAGGACGAGATGGCTTAGATGCTGAAGCTTATATGTTATTTGACCCTGCTGATATTGGGCGCGTGAAGCATTTAATTGAGCAATCTGAGCCAGGTCCGCAACAAGATGTGGAGTTCCATAAAATGAATACCATGGCGGCGTTTGCTGAAGCGCAAACATGCCGCCGTCAGGTATTACTGCATTACTTTGATGAAAGTGCTGATAAGCCTTGTGGTAACTGCGATGTCTGTATTGACCCGCCTAAAAAGTATGATGGCAGTGAAGATGCTAAAAAAGTTTTGTCTTGTATCTTTAGACTAAACCAGCATTTTGGGGTGAATCAGGTCATTGACGTGTTACGTGGCTCAAAAGCGGCCAATGTGATGGATCGTGGCCATAATAAGTTATCCACTTGGGGAATCGGCAAGGAGCAAAGCCATGAGTATTGGTTGTCGGTTACACGTCAACTCATTCACCTTGGTCTGGCTTCACAAGATATTACCCGTGGTTCATCTGTTAAGCTCAACGAATCAGCAAGAGCCGTGTTAAAAGGCGAGGTGACATTGCAACTTGCAGAGCCTCGTATTCAATTAGTGACCACTAAACGTCGCAGTAGCGCCTCTCGTGCGCCGCAGCAATACGACAGAAAGCTCTTCGCACGCCTGAAATTACTACGAAGAGAGCTGGCCGAAGAGCATGACGTTCCGCCATATTTAGTATTCAATGACGCAACATTAGCAGAAATGGCGGCAATGGTACCCACGAGTGCCGGAGAAATGTTAGCGGTGAATGGTGTTGGTGAGCGTAAGTTAAGCCGATTTGGTAATGCCTTTTTGGATGAAATAAGCCAATACTTAATCGAAAGCTAGTTAATCGTTGGTACAAGGCTTATTGCGTTATCATCAAGGATGTTAGCGAGCCGTTTTAAAGCTAGGTAATGAAAGCGTTATGGTTCTTCACCTCCTCACTTCTTCAATTCTCGTTTGTCGTTAATTTTAGCTCTCTTATATTTCACTAGCTTGATTTCATCATTCTCGTTATGACCTTCCTTTGTGTGCAAGCGCTTTGATTAGGTTATCGGGCAAACATGACTAACAGGTGTTTTTAATCACGAACGATCTATTTCATTCAGTTACTATGCTAGTTCCATATTCAATGTTTACTGGCTGCGTATTGATTCGCATGGCTGATATAACGAAAATGGCTTAATCACTTCAAAAAATTTATGCACTTTTTTATTGGTGATGATACTTAGTCGTTTGATGCAAATTATTTTTGAAAATAAATCCTAGAATCAGCGTATATCAAGGTTTACGTTGGTTTTTTCTTTATCGCTACACTGTTTCAGAGAAGATTGACCGTCGAGTCTGATTTAGCCTAAAGGGATAATTGAACAAAAGATGAATAAAATAGGGTTGACACAGCAGGCTTGTCACGTTAAAAAGTCAGTATAGAACATTTTAATTTAAGAATAATTAGTTAACTTTAATGAATATTTATAGTGGTAGCATTCTCCTAGGTCTCTTTCTTCTCTTACGCAAAATTTGCGCGGAGTCCTTTGTGTTACTTGCTAAATAAGTTTACTTGCATTCACAAACCCCGCGCTAACAGCCGCGGGGTTTTTTGTTTCTGTACCCAATTGATTTTTAGAACAAACAAATAGACGAATGACTTGCTAAACACTTTTTATGGCGTCGCAGTTATTTGTTAGATAACCGAACAAACTTTTACCTGAACAACAAAGTTCGATGGAGAAAACTGATGTCCAATAGAGTCATAATATTTGATACCACATTGAGAGATGGTGAGCAGGCGTTAGCAGCAAGTTTAACGGTTAAAGAAAAGCTGCAAATTGCTCTGGCGCTTGAGCGCTTGGGTGTTGATGTTATGGAAGTGGGTTTTCCTGTGTCATCGCCAGGTGATTTTGAATCAGTGCAGACCATTGCTAGAACAATTAAAAACAGCCGTGTTTGTGCATTATCTCGTGCTCTTGAAAAAGACATTGATGCGGCAGCTCAAGCGTTATCTGTTGCTGAACAGTTCCGTATTCATACTTTTATTTCTACATCGACTATTCACGTTGAAAGCAAATTAAAACGTTCATTTGATGACGTGCTTGATATGGCTGTTGGGGCCGTCAAATATGCTCGCCGTTTTACTGATGATGTTGAGTTTTCGTGTGAAGATGCGGGTCGAACACCTATTGATAACCTATGCCGTATGGTTGAACAAGCCATTAAAGCGGGTGCTCGCACCATTAATATTCCTGATACCGTGGGCTATACCGTGCCAAGTGAGTTCGGCGGCATCATTCAAACGCTATTTAATCGTGTACCTAATATCGATCAAGCGGTGATCTCAGTGCATTGTCATGACGATTTAGGTTTGTCTGTGGCTAACTCTATTACTGCTGTTGAGCATGGCGCTCGTCAAATTGAATGTACTGTAAACGGTATTGGCGAACGAGCGGGTAATTGTTCATTAGAAGAAATCGCCATGATCCTATCGACGCGTAAAGGTTTATTAGGGCTTGAAAGCAATATTAATGCAAAAGAGATCCATCGCACCTCTTCATTGGTGAGCCAGCTATGTAATATGCCTATTCAAGCGAACAAAGCTGTCGTGGGCACCAATGCGTTTTCTCATTCATCAGGCATTCACCAAGATGGCATGTTAAAAGCGAAAAACACTTACGAGATCATGACACCAGAAAGCATTGGTTTGAATCGTAATAATTTAAATATGACATCACGCTCAGGCCGCCATGTCATTAAGCACCGTATGGAAGAAATGGGTTACCAAGCTTCCGATTACGATATGGATAGCCTTTACGAGCAATTTTTGAATTTAGCGGATAAGAAAGGTCAAGTATTTGATTATGACCTAGAAGCCTTAGTGTTTATGGAAGCTCAATCTCAAGATGATGATCATTACGCATTACAACATTTAATGGTGCATTCAGATTCTACAGAAGGCGTGGCAACTGCCACAGTGCGTATTACGGTGGATGGTAAAGAGATGACAGAAGCGGCGACCGGTAATGGTCCTGTTGATGCTGCGTACAATGCCATTGCAAGAGCAACAGACCGCACCATCAATATTACTAACTACAAATTAGGTGCGAAAGGTGAAGGTCAGAATGCCTTAGGCCAAGTTGATATTACCGCAGAATACAATCAGCAAACTTTCCATGGTCTAGGGTTAGCAACAGACGTGGTTGAATCCTCAGCACAAGCGCTCGTTCATGTGATGAACTTAATTTATCGTGCAGATAAAGTAGCTGATTTTAAACAACAGATTCATAAAGATAGGGAGTTAGGTGGAGTATGAGTTATCAAGTAGCAGTATTAGCAGGGGATGGTATTGGTCCTGAAGTAATGGCTGAAGCACGCAAAGTGCTAAAAGAAGTTGAAGCCAGATTTGCACTAAATATTGAATATGCTGAGTACGATGTTGGTGGTATTGCCATTGATAACCATGGTTGCCCGTTACCAGAATCAACTTTGAAAGGTTGTGAAGCTGCAGATGCCGTATTGTTTGGTAGTGTTGGTGGCCCTAAATGGGAACATCTAGCCCCTAATGATCAACCTGAACGTGGCGCGTTGTTACCGCTTCGTGGTCATTTTGATTTGTTCTGTAATTTACGTCCTGCCAAGTTGCATACAGGACTTGAACATATGTCACCGCTGCGCAGTGATATCTCATCACGTGGTTTTGATGTGTTATGCGTCCGTGAGTTAACGGGTGGTATTTACTTTGGTAAGCCAAAAGGGCGCCAAGGTGAAGGTGCTAATGAAGAAGCGTTTGATACGATGCGCTATAGCCGCCGCGAGATTGAACGCATAKCTCGCATTGCTTTTGAAGCTGCTCAAGGCAGAAGCAAAAAAGTGACATCAGTCGATAAGGCTAACGTTCTGGCTTGTTCAGTATTATGGCGAGAAGTTGTTGAAGGTGTCGCTAAAGATTTCCCAGATGTAGAGCTTGAGCATATCTATATTGATAACGCGACAATGCAATTGTTACGTCGTCCGAATGAATTTGACGTCATGTTATGTTCAAACTTATTTGGCGATATTATTTCTGACGAAATTGCCATGTTGACGGGCTCGATGGGGCTATTGTCATCTGCGAGTTTAAATAGCAGTGGTTTTGGCATGTATGAACCTGCTGGTGGCAGTGCACCTGATATTGCAGGCCAAGGCATTGCCAATCCAGTGGCACAAATTTTATCAGCTGCCTTATTGCTGCGTCATAGTTTAAAGCTTGAAGAAGCCGCGAGTGCGATAGAGCGTGCGGTAAGTAAAGCCTTGTCTGAAGGTTATTTAACGGGCGAGTTATTAAGTGCTGATGAACGCCAAAATGCTAAAACAACGTCAGAAATGGGCGATTTTATCGCTAATGCTGTTAAGGAAGGTGTGTAATGGCAACTCAAGCAAGTGGTGCTCAGACTCTGTATGAAAAAGTGTGGGATGCCCATGTACTGGCATCGCCAGAAGCAGAGGCGCCGATTATCTATGTGGATCGCCATTTGGTTCACGAGGTGACATCACCGCAGGCCTTCAGTGGTTTAAAAACCGCAGGGCGTAAACTCCGCGCACCTGAAAAAACCTTTGCAACCATGGATCATAATATCTCGACATTGAGCGCGAGCTTAGATGCGATGAGTCCAATGGCACGTATTCAAGTGGAGACATTAGCGCAAAACTGTAAAGAATTTGGCGTTAAGCTTTATGATATTCACCATCCTAACCAAGGTATTGTTCATGTAATGGGGCCAGAATTAGGCATTACACTTCCTGGTACTGTCATTGTTTGTGGCGACTCGCATACGGCGACACATGGGGCATTTGGTGCATTGGCATTTGGTATTGGTACCTCAGAAGTTGAGCATGTGTTAGCAACCCAAACTATGCGTCAGCTGAAAGCGAAAACCATGAAAGTGGAAGTACGTGGTCATGTCGCTGAAGGCATTACAGCAAAAGATATTGTGTTAGCCATCATTGGTCGCTTAGGCATGGATGGCGGTACTGGTTATGTCGTTGAGTTCTGTGGTGACGCTATCGAAGCGCTATCAATGGAAGGTCGCATGACATTGTGTAACATGGCCATTGAAATGGGCGCTAAAGCAGGCATGGTTGCGCCCGATCAAACCACTTTCGACTATCTTGAAGGGCGCGAGTTTTCTCCTAAAGGCGATGACTGGCAGCAAGCCGTTGCGGATTGGACTGCGTTAAAAACCGATCCAGATGCAAGCTTTGATGCAGAAGTGATTTTAGACGCTGCCGATATTGCACCACAATTAACTTGGGGAACAAATCCAGGTCAAGTGGTTCCGATTGATGCAGAAGTGCCAAATCCAGCGAGCGAGCCAAATGCGACAGTGCGTAGTAGCATGGAAAAAGCCCTTGAATATATTGGCCTAACTTCTGGTACCAAAATGGTTGATATTCCGATTAATAAAGTCTTTATTGGTTCGTGTACTAACTCTCGTATCGAAGACTTACGTGCAGCTGCGCACCATGCTAAAAACCGTAAAGTCGCTGATGGCGTCACTGCGATTGTGGTTCCAGGTTCTGGACAAGTTAAATTACAGGCAGAAGCAGAAGGGTTAGATAAAGTCTTCCTTGATGCAGGTTTTGAGTGGCGCTTACCGGGTTGCTCTATGTGTTTAGCAATGAATGATGATCGATTAGAAGCTGGCGATCGCTGCGCATCGACCAGTAATCGTAATTTTGAAGGCCGCCAAGGCCGTGGYAGTCGAACACATTTGGTGAGCCCTGCAATGGCAGCTGCAGCAGCTATTGCTGGTCATTTTGTTGATATTCGTAAGCCTTATTAATCGATTACCACTAGAAGAGAGAAACAGATGCAAGCTTTTACTCAACATACTGGTCTAGCGGTTGCGATTGATAGTGCGAATATCGACACTGACCAAATAATTCCAAAGCAATTCTTATCAAAAGTGACAAGGGATGGCTTTGGGGTACATTTATTCCATGATTGGCGTTATTTAGATGAAGCGGGTGAGCAAGATAATCCAGATTTTTCATTAAATTTACCTCGTTATAAAGGTGCGTCGATTTTATTAGCTCAAGAAAATTTTGGCTGTGGTTCTAGTCGTGAACACGCACCATGGGCGTTAGCCGATTTTGGTTTGCGTGTGGTTATTGCGCCCACTTTTGCTGACATTTTTTATGGCAACTCGATCAATAATGGTTTATTGCCAGTTAAGTTAACTCACGAGCAAGTCAATCAATTGATGGCAGAGGTTGAGGCCAGTGAAGGTGCGAATATTACCGTTGATTTAGTGTCGTTAACGGTGACCTCACCAACTGGGAGTGTTTTCGATTTTTCGATTGCTGAATCAGCTAGACATAAGTTATTAAACGGCTTGGATGCAATTGGCTTAACCTTAGAGTATGCACAGGCAATTACGGACTATGAGGCGAATATACCTGCTTGGCGTCGTTAATCGCCATGACAATATGTCTGCGATTAGCGACGTGATTTTAAACAGGTTTAATCAAATTGTTGCTATCGGGCTTAAAATTAACATTTAAGCTTACACTTGTACCAAGTTTATATTAGCTAAAGCCCTTACTATGATAAGTGAGGGCTTTTTTATTGATTGATATAAATTATATTGGTTCAAAAGTTTGATTTTTAAGGATTTGTCTTTTTATCTTTCATTGTTTTACACAAAGGTAGTGAAACTCACTGCTTTTTTGGGAACACTTGTGTTCAGTAATGTTTTTTTATTATCTGCTTGATATTTAATCTTTTATTCTTTTGTCTGATATTTTTATATTGACTCTTAGCGAGTATTTTTTAAAAAACGTCTCTGAGAGGGTGTTTTTGGTGTGAGCTATGTCACCAAAGATGTTTTCTGTTACTGGTTTTGTAGTTATTTACTCTGTTTTAAGGCTTTGGCTTGTAAATTTGTTCTGCATCAGTAAACTTGCCGCGATTTCAAATTGAGCAATTGCTCTAATGATGTAAGAGATTAAGCAAACATTAGATTTGCTACAAACAGAGACTAATAATGAAAAAGACACTATTGACTGTGGCAGTAAGTGCCATGCTTTTCGGGGCAACGACTCAAGTGAATGCAGCTGGTTTTCAGTTAGCGGAATACTCATCAACGGGTTTAGGCCGTGCTTTTGCTGGTGAAGCGGCAATGGCAGATAATGCTTCGGCTCAAGCAAGAAACCCTGCAATGTTAACTTACCTTGAAGGTCGTCAACTTTCAGCAGGTGCGATTTACATCATGCCAAATGTTGATGTTGTAGGTGACGTCAGTATTTCTTCTCCAATATTAGGTCCTGATCCTGTCATTATTGCAGCGGATGCTACTGATTTTGCTGATAGTGCGGTTGTGCCTAACTTTTATTACTCTAATCAGTTGAATGACAACTGGACTTGGGGTTTAGCGGTTAACTCAAATTACGGTTTAGCGACAGAGCTTGATGTAACCCACCCAGCGTCTTTATTCGGTAATGAAACTGGGATTACAACTGTCGAGTTTAACCCGAATATTGCTTATAAAGTTAATGAAGCATTCAGTGTCGGTGCCGGATTACGTGTGGTGTATGGTGAAGGCCATGTTGGCGCATCTATGCCGGGTTGGATTGATGGCGTGAAACAAGCCGTTCCTGCTCTGGCCCCTCAACTTCCTGATGCAGGTGCGAGCCTTAAGTATATGGAAGGTGACGATATTGCCTTAGGTTGGCAATTAGGCACAAGCTGGCAGATCAATGAAGCGCATCGTTTAGGCTTTGCTTATCACAGTGGCGTTGAACTTGAGTTAGATGGCTTTGCATCTGGCTTATTGTACGATGGCGGTCAAGATGTGCACATTGAAGGCTACTTACCGATTGAGTTACCAGCATTTGCTGAATTAGCTTCACATCACCAATTAACTGAAAACTGGGCAATGCATGCAAGTGTAAACTGGACTCAGTGGAGTGTTTTTGATGAGTTAGTAGCATACTTCCCTGGCGAAACTAAGCCAATTGACTCAACAACGGGTTTACCATTGGAGTCTGATTTAGTTAAAGAAGAGAACTTCAAAGATAACTGGCGTTTTGCTGTCGGTACAACATACCAACTTAACGACAAGTGGTTAGTTCGTGGCGGTATGGCACTAGATCAAGGTGCTGCGCAAGACGAATACCGTTCAACAACAATCCCAGATTCAGATCGTTTATGGTTCAGTGCTGGTGCAGGATATCAAGCAACGAAAAACCTAACGGTTGATTTTGCTTTGACCTACATTAAAGGTGTGGGGGATGCGCCAATTGATGAAACTCAAGACCTACTAGGTTTAGCATCAGTTAATTATAGCGGTGATGTTGAAGCTGATGTTTGGTTAGCTGGTATTCAATTAAGCTACAAAATGTAATTTGCAACTGTAGATTACATTGAAAAGCCTCGCACTCGCGGGGCTTTTTTGTAGGCTAAATATAGCTTACAGCACAATTATTCTCATTGTGAGTGTAACAAACTTGAGATCGGTGATTATCCGTCTTAACTTAGTAAAGATAATTTTTACAGTGTTATATAGCACAAGCGTGCAGAACACTTTTTAAAATAACACTGCTGACAATCTATAGGTAGATAATGACTTCTAAGAAATATGTTATTGCGCTCGATCAAGGTACGACAAGTTCTAGGGCGATTGTATTCGATCACAATGCCAATATGGTTGCTGTGGCGCAAAGAGAGTTTTCTCAGATATATCCTCAAGCTGGGTGGGTAGAACACGATCCGATGGAGATTTGGTCGTCGCAAAGTTCGTCATTAATCGAAGTCTTAGCAAGGGCGAGTATTAGCGCTGATGAAGTGGCATCAATTGGCATCACAAATCAACGTGAAACAACAGTGGTGTGGGATAAACGCACTGGTAAGCCAATATACAATGCCATTGTTTGGCAATGCCGTCGTAGTCAAGCTATATGTCAGCAGTTTAAAGCGGATGGGTTAGAGGAGGATATTAAGTCTGCCACAGGTTTAGTACTCGACCCTTATTTTTCTGCCAGTAAAATTAAGTGGATTTTGGATAATGTTGAAGGTGCGCGTGAAGAAGCCCAAGCGGGCAATTTGTTGTTTGGCACAATAGATACTTGGCTAGTGTGGAAGTTGACTCAAGGTAAAGTGCATGTAACCGAGCCGACTAATGCGTCACGGACGATGTTGTTTAATATCCATCAGCAGCAATGGGACGAAAAACTGTTAAAAGCGTTTGATATTCCAAGGGCAATGCTGCCAGAAGTGAAACCTTCTTGTGCTGTTTATGGCACAACCACGATTGCTGGTGGTGAGATTGCCGTTGCTGGCATGGCGGGAGATCAGCAATCTGCGTTATTTGGTCAGCTTTGTTTTGAGCCAGGAATGGCCAAAAATACTTATGGCACAGGCTGTTTCTTATTAATGAATACAGGCCAGAAAGCCGTATCATCAACTCATGGCTTATTAACCACTGTAGCAATTGGTGGAGACTTATCGGTAAATTATGCATTAGAAGGCTCAGTGTTTATGGGCGGTGCTGTGATTCAATGGCTTCGTGATGAAATGGGCTTGATTCAGGATGCACAAGACACGGAATATTTTGCTAATAAAGTGGAAGATACCAATGGAGTGTATTTGGTACCTGCATTTGTTGGTTTAGGAGCACCTTATTGGGAACCTGATGCTCGTGGCGCGATTGTCGGTCTGACTCGTGGCGTCAACCGCAGTCATATTATCCGTGCAGCATTAGAAGCGATAGCCTATCAAAGCCAAGATTTACTTGCAGCGATGAGCCAAGATTCGGGAGTCCCGTTGACTCAAGTTCGCGTCGATGGCGGTGCAGTTGCAAACGATTTCTTAATGCAGTTTCAAGCTGATATTAGTGATGTGGATGTGATTCGACCTCAGGTTACAGAAACTACGGCGATGGGGGCTGCATTTTTGGCTGGGCTTGCTGTTGGTTTTTGGCAATCAACTGCTGAACTTAATAATATCGCAGCTGCCGATAAAACGTTCTTTGCATCGATGGAAGCCGATGTACGCAATCGTTTATATTCAGGTTGGAAAAAAGCTGTCCAACAAACAGTGTAATGGTGAAGTTTACACTTCTATATCGATATGTCTTGCAGGTGATTTAGTATCTGCGGGTTGAGCTTGGTTTGTATTAGGACGTGATATAGCTGCATTTGGGGTTGATGTGTTTGGTGGCAATTGCGATTGCGGCGCTTCATGACTATCAGCATCTAAGGCATTACTGTTGCTTACCTTTTTGACATCTCGTTTAAAACTACCCACTTGCTTTGGTGGTGTTGCTGTTATGGCATATATGGTGTCTAAGCTCATGATGGCCTCCTCATGGTTGTCGATAAATGATGGATCTAAGTCGATTCATATACTATATCGGCAATCTTTGGTTGGTATTTAGACAATTTAAGTATAACTTTGTTTCATCTTTCTTGGTATTTTCCCTTTTGCTTATACGCAATGGTCATTTTTGACTCACATATGCTGCTCTGTTTTATATATCATTCAATACAACAAAATGTGCTGGTTAACGGCAATCATTATTGCCAGTCAGTTATCGACATCATGTTTTCGGTGGATTTTTATTTTTATTTTGCCTATAAGATCGACCCTATTTGTTATTTTTATATGAAAATGGTCACAATTTGGATCAAATCCCCCACATTCTTTACTGAGATGAACGCTGTTATGTCTATGGTTTCGTTCATTTACCCATCTAAAAACCACTTTTATCCACTCGCTTATCATTAATTAAAATTTGCTGCGAACCCGCTTCAGAACTGGATTTAATTAATGTTGTCATCCCTTGACAATACTTGTGTTGTGTCCCTAAACTTAAGGGTTGTGGGGAATTGTGGATATTTGTGGGAAATTTAATAACAAATTATAGGATTTGATGACCGTGTTTCGGGGTGCCAGTGCAATAAATATGGATGCAAAAGGACGGATCGCTATTCCAATGCGATACCGAGAATCCTTGCGCGCCGAGCACGAAGGCATTGTGGTTATCACGGTTGATATTCAATCACACTGTTTACTGATCTATCCGATCCATGAGTGGGAATTGATTGAAGCCAAGTTATTACAATTGTCTGACACAGATAAAGTCGAACGTTCTATGAAACGTAGATTACTCGGTCACGCTCACGAATGTGAGTTGGATGGCAATGGACGTGCGCTTGTTCCACCTGCATTAAGACAATATGCCAGCTTACAAAAGAAAACGATGTTGGTGGGTCTACTCAATAAATTTGAATTATGGGATGAAGCTGCTTGGCAACAACAGATGGATGAAAGCCATGAGTTGATTCAAGCTGAAGATCTCGCAAACCATGAAAGATTAGCTAATTTTTCATTATAAATAACCCAATTAAGAAGAGTCTAATGAGCCAAGAATTTGCCCATTTATCTGTACTACTAAAAGAAACCGTTGATGGTTTAAATATCCATGAAGATGGCATCTATATCGATGGCACCTTTGGGCGTGGTGGTCATTCTAGGCATGTATTAAGTCAACTTGGTGACAATGGACGTCTAATTGCGATCGATCGTGATCCCCAAGCTATTGAAGCGGCTAAGCAATTTGCTGATGATCCTCGCTTTCAGATTGTTCACGGAGGTTTTGGCCAATTGGCTTACTACGTTACTGAGCTCGGGCTTAAAGGCAAAATTGACGGTGTGTTATTGGACTTAGGCGTGTCATCGCCTCAGTTAGATGATGCTGAACGTGGTTTTAGTTTTTTACGCGATGGTCCACTAGATATGCGAATGGATAACAGCCAAGGTCAAACGGCTGCTGAGTGGATCGCCAAAGCAGAAATTGAGGATATGGCTTGGGTTTTTAAAACCTACGGCGAAGAGAAAAATGCGCGTCATATTGCCCGATGTATTGCTGCTGACCGTGAAGAAACGCCTTTTTTACGCACAAAAGATTTAGCCGATCTAATTGCTCGAATTACTAAAAATAAAGAGCGTAATAAGCATCCAGCGACACGTGTTTTCCAAGCTATTCGTATTTATATCAACAGTGAGCTTGAGCAAATTGAGCAAGCGTTAGAAGGCGCAGTTTCAGTACTGGCGCCAGAAGGCCGCTTATCGGTGATCAGTTTCCATTCTTTAGAAGACAGAATGGTAAAACGTTTTATTCGTAAAAATAGCCAAGGTGAAAGCGTGCCACACGGGCTACCGATAACAGAAGCGGAAATAAATAAATCGAGAAAGCTAAAAGCGATTGGCAAAGCTATGAAGCCGTCGGATGTTGAAATTGAGCAGAATCCGCGAGCACGAAGCTCGGTGTTACGCGTTGCTCAACGTCTTGATTATTAGTTATTGAGCACAGCGACATCATAAAGAGGTTAATTTGGGACAATCATCAATAAAATTATCACGCATTGTGATTGCCGATATCTGGCGACATAAGTGGATTTTATTATTGTCGATGGTGGTGTTAGCCAATGCGGTAGGGGTGGTTTATACCAGCCATGCCACGCGTAAGTTGACCTCGCAGTTAGATCAGCTTTTACAAGAGCGGGATCGTTTAGATATCGAGTGGCGCAATTTGTTACTCGAAGAGCAATCTAAGTCTGAGCATAGCCGTGTTACTCGTATTGCTACTAAAGATTTAAAAATGGTTCGACCCTTACCTAAAGAAGAAGTGGTTATCAGGCTGCAATAACAGAAAAGGAATGATTGAGTCAGTAAAATGAGCAGACAAGCAAAACGTAAGTTAAATCCAGAGTTAATTCCATGGCGATTATTCGTAGTGGTAGGCTTTGTTTTGCTTTTATTTACGGCCTTGATTGCTCGAGCGGCTTATATTCAGATTATTGAACCAGATAAATTGCGTCACGAAAGTGATATGCGAACCCTTCGTACTAGCAGTAACCAAGTGCAACGTGGCTTAATCACTGACCGTAACGGCGAAATGCTTGCGGTGAGTGTGCCTGTGCGTGCAGTGTGGGCTGACCCTAAAGTGTCGCACGACAAAGAAGCATTTAAAGACATGCGCCGCTGGCAAGCCCTTGCAGATGTATTGCATTTACCTGTTGAAAGCATTGTAGGCAAAGTGCAGCGAGATCCTAAACGCCGCTTTATCTATTTAAAACGTCAAGTTACTCCTGCAGTTGCTGAATATATTAAGCAGCTAAAAATTGCTGGTATTTATTTAAAATCCGAATCTCGTCGTTACTATCCTGCTGGTGAAACTGCAGCGCAGTTAGTTGGTCTGACGAATATTGATGATGTCGGCATTGAAGGTATTGAAAATGCTTACGATAGCTGGCTTACAGGCACGCCATCTAAACAAAAAGTACGTAAATCTCGAGATGGTAAAGTCGTCCAACGTCTAGATATTGTTGAAGAGGGTGAAAGCTCAAATGATTTAGTGTTGAGTATTGACCAGCGAATTCAGCAACTTGCTTACCGTGAATTAAAACGCACAACAGAAATTAACCAAGCAACGTCAGGTTCAGTGGTGGTGCTTGATGTTCATACTGGTGAAGTGTTAGCGATGGTGAATACACCTTCTTACAATCCTAATTCTCGAGAAAACCTACAATCGTATCGAATGCGTAACCGTGCATTAACCGATACGTTTGAGCCTGGTTCAACAGTAAAACCGTTTGTGGTTGCTGCAGCATTAGAGGCTGGCACAATTGAACGTAATGATTTAATTAAAACCTCACCGGGCTGGATGCGAGTGGGTGGTCGTCAGGTACGTGACCCGATTAATTATGGCGACATGACTTTAGATAAAATCTTAGTGAAATCCAGTAACGTAGGTATCAGTAAGGTATCACTATCTATGCCAGTGCAAGAGTTATTGGGTACATACCAGTCAATGGGGTTAGGTAATTATTCTGGCATTAATCTGGCGGGTGAAAGTGCAGGATTGATTCATGATCGTCGCCGCTGGTCTGATTTTGAAAGAGCCACTCTTTCATACGGTTACGGCTTAACTGCTACGCCACTACAGTTGGCACGAATGTATGCCACCCTAGGAAGCGGCGGTGTGCTTTATCCTGTTTCGGTATTAAAACTCAAGCAAGCCCCTCGTGGTGAGCAGGTTATTTCTGAGCAAACAGCCAAAGATGTCATGGAAATGATGCTGGGTGTGACTGAAAAGGGTGGCACTGCGACCCAGGCGCATATTGATGGTTATCCAATTGCAGGTAAAACAGGAACCAGTCGTAAATCAATTGCTGGTGGTTATGGTGATGATTATGTGTCGCTATTTGCCGGTGTCGCGCCAGTTCATAACCCTCGCTTAGCGATATCTATCGTGGTTAACGAGCCAAAAGGCGATCGTTACCATGGTGGTGATGTTGCAGGCCCAGCATTTGCAAAAATCATGTCTGGAGCATTACAGATGCTCAACGTAGAGCCATTGAATGAGAAAGAAAAAGTGGAATTAGCTGCCATTGCTAGGAGGGCTGAATAATGCTTCTTAGTGATTTGCTTGCTCCTTGGTTTCATTATGCCGGTCGTGAGATCGTGGCCTCGATGACATTAGATAGTCGTCACATTAACCCAGGCAGTTTGTTTGTTGCATTACCAGGCTATCAAGTTGATGGACGTCAATTTATTGATAAATCCATAGACTCTGGTGCGATAGGTGCGCTTATTCATACCGATAATCCGGATGAACATGGCAAAGTTGAACTTCATGATACTGGTGCAGTATTAGTCTACTTTTTTCAGTTAAGTCGTCAGTTATCGGCAGTCGCAGCACAGCTTTACCCGGTTCAAGGGCAAGCAATGTCAATTATTGGCGTAACTGGAACAAATGGTAAAACATCAGTTAGTCAGCTAATTGCTCAGCTTGTTACCCTCAAACAGCAAAAAGCTGCGGTGATGGGGACACTAGGCAACGGTGTGTGGGGACAGTTAGTTGATAGCGGTAATACCACGGCTGATGCGATAACGATAATTGAGCAAATTAGTGCTTTTCAGCAGCAAAATGTGTCAGCGTGTGCCATTGAAGTATCTAGTCATGGGCTGGTACAAGGCCGAGTGGAGGCCGTTCCTTTTGATACGGCAGTGTTTACTAATCTTAGCCGTGACCATTTAGATTATCATGGTGACATGGATGCGTACGGCGCAGCCAAAAAGCGTTTATTCACATTTCCATGTGTTAAGCATGGTTTACTCAACTTAGACGATGCCGTTGGATCGCAATGGTATGCTGAATTCGATTCCCACACTATGTTTGGCTTTAGTACAAAAGCACCTGTGACTTCACAAGATATTGAAACGCAGCAATTAGCGCGGTTTTATACGGATAATATGCAGTTTAATGATGCAGGTGTTAGTTGCGACTTTTATTACCCTTCAAATGTCAATGTTCAGCAATCAGAATTAATTAAAGCCAAGTTAACATCGCCACTGCTTGGTGATTTTAACTTATCAAATCTTGTTGCAGCAATAAGCGCGCTTTTCTTACAGCAATCTAGCCCTAATCGTGACTCAATGAATGAGTTATTGGGGCTTGTGCCATTGCTCACCCCAGTAGCGGGTCGTATGGAGCGCTTTAATCAGCAAGATGGTCCAACTTTGGTCGTTGATTACGCTCATACACCAGATGCTATTGAGCAAGCGTTAAAAGCATTAAGAATCCATTGTCATGGTACTTTGTGGTGTGTTTTTGGTTGCGGTGGTGATAGAGATAAAGGTAAGCGACCATTAATGGCTCAAGCGGCTGAGCATTACGCAGATAAGGTCATGGTGACAAGTGATAATGCGCGTAGTGAAGACCCTATGACCATTATCAATGATGTTGTCGCTGGTCTAAATAAGCCCGAGCTTGCTTTGACAGAAATTGACAGGATCACAGCCATTAAGAAAGTCGCTACATTAGCGAAAGCAGGTGACATTGTTTTGCTAGCAGGTAAGGGGCATGAGACTTATCAAGAAGTGTCGGGTAAAAGAATTGATTATGATGAGCGTGCGCTAGCTATGCAATTAACGGGCTGTGACACTATGACCAGTGTTAGCGAACAAAAGGGGCGCCTATGATCCCTATTCAATTATCCGACTTAGCACGTGAGTTAAATGCCACGTTAGTCGGCGCTGACATAGAAATTAATGATGTCACAAGCGATAGCCGTAAAATGGCTGAAAGCAGTTTATTTGTTGCATTAAAAGGCCTGCGTTTTGATGGGCATCAATTTGCGCCAACCGCGATTGAAAATGGTGCGCAAGCGCTATTAGTTGAACATGAACTTGCTGTTAATGTACCTCAATTAATTGTGAGTAACACGCAAAAGGCAATGGGCGCTATCGGTGCGTATGTTCGTCAACAAGTGTCGCCAATTGCGGTAGCATTAACTGGGTCAAATGGTAAAACGACTGTGAAAGAAATGGTTGCGACGATTTTATCGCAGCACCATAACGTGCTTTACACTGCGGGAAATTTTAATAATGAAATTGGTGTGCCGTTAACCTTACTCAGATTAGAGCATCAACATGAATTTGGTGTGTTTGAGTTAGGGGCAAATCATCTGGGTGAAATTAATTATACTTCATCTTTAGTGACGCCTCAGGTGGCGTTAGTCAATAATGTTGGCCGTGCTCATCTTGAAGGTTTTGGCTCGATTGAAGGTGTTGCTAAGGCCAAGTCTGAAATCTTCAATCATTTGCAAAAAGATGGCGTAGCAATCATAAATGCTGACGATCAATTCTCACCATTTATGATGGATAAAACTGCCGAATTTACGCAACTTAAGTTTTCGATATCAGCAGAGAATGAAGCTGATATTAAGGCGTTAGATATCGTCGCTGATAACAGCGGATGTTATCAATTTAGCTTAGAGTACCTTGGAAAATCACACCTTGTACATCTTCCATTAGCAGGCTTGCACCAAGTCAGTAATGCTTTAGCTGCTACCGCTATTTGTATTGCGCTTAACATCCCCGTTTCTGACATTGTGACAGGGCTCAGCCTGTTGTCACCAGTGAAAGGGAGAATGGTGCCGCATAACTTAGGCAGAGTATTATTAGTTGATGATAGTTATAACGCTAACCCAACTTCTGTCGATGCCGCAATGAATTGGCTTAAACAAACTCGAGGTTTTCAGTGTTTAGTGCTGGGAGATTTAGGTGAATTAGGTGACAATAGCGCCCTTTTGCATGCGGAAGTTGGTAAACAGGCCAAAAAAGCTGACATCGATGCCTTGTTTTGTTGTGGTCAACTGACTGAATCAACAAGTAAAGCGTTTGGAAGCGAGCATTATGAGGATAATAAATCCTTAGCAAAAGCGTTAATTGAAAAAATAAATCAGTTACCTGGTGAGGTAACCATTTTAGTAAAAGGTTCTCGAAGTGCAGCGATGGAAACTGTAGTCGAAGAGTTGTTAGAAGCCAATAGGCGTGGGGAGTTTGTTTAGATGCTGGCTTATTTAGCTGAGTATTTAACCCAGTTTTACAGTGGGTTTAATGTTTTTTCATATGTGACTTTTAGAGCCATTCTTGGCCTGATGACAGGTCTTATCTTTAGTTTATGGTTTGGGCCGAAACTGATTGAGCGATTGCAGTTGATGCAAATTGGTCAAGTTGTCAGAAATGATGGCCCTGAATCACATTTTAGTAAGCGTGGAACACCTACAATGGGTGGTTTACTGATACTTGCTGGTATTTTTGTCAGTGTTTTACTTTGGGGTGACCTATCGAATCGATACGTCATTGTCATGTTATTTGTACTTGGAACATTTGGCGGTATTGGCTTTCTTGATGACTATTTAAAAGTAGTTAAAAAGGATTCCAAAGGTCTTATTGCACGTTGGAAATATGCTTCGCAATCTATCGCAGCCTTGGTAGTCGCGTTTTATTTGTATAGCTCGGCATCAATTCCTGGTGAAACGCAATTAGTTGTCCCGTTTTTTAAAGATGTAATGCCGCAACTTGGTCTGCTTTATATCGTGTTGGTGTACTTCACGATTGTTGGGGCGAGTAATGCCGTTAACTTAACAGATGGACTTGATGGTTTAGCGATCATGCCAACAGTGATGGTAGCAGGCGCTTTTGCACTGATTGCTTACTTATCTGGCCACGCGCAATTTGCTAATTATTTACATATTCCACATTTACCCGATGCGGGTGAGCTGGTGATTGTATGTACGGCCATTGTTGGAGCAGGTTTAGGTTTTTTATGGTTTAACACATACCCTGCACAAGTTTTTATGGGCGACGTTGGCTCGTTAGCGCTAGGCGCAGGCTTAGGTGCTATTGCGGTATTAGTGCGACAAGAAGTGTTATTGGTGATCATGGGCGGTGTTTTCGTGATGGAAACTGTGTCGGTGATTTTACAAGTTGGTTCATACAAATTGCGCGGACAACGTATATTCAGAATGGCGCCAATTCACCATCATTACGAATTAAAAGGTTGGCCAGAACCAAGAGTGATCGTTCGCTTTTGGATTATTTCATTGTTCCTAGTCATGCTAGGACTGGCAACCCTTAAATTAAGGTAGTTAGCAATGCAATCAAGCTATTCACATATTGTTTTGGGACTTGGGGCGACAGGGTTATCTGTGGTTCGTTATTTGATGTCTCAAGGCATTACACCATTGGTGATGGATAGTAGGCGTACACCACCAGGTCAAGATACGTTAGCGCAGGAGTTTCCTGATGTTGAGTTATTAACCGGTGGCTTTGTTTGCCGATACTTAGTGCAAGCTAAGCAAATTATTGTGAGTCCGGGTATTCCTATCGACACGCCTGAAATCCGTGCTGCTATGGATATGGGAATTGAGGTTATAGGTGATGTTGAGCTATTCGCTCAAGCAATAGCAGATAGACCGCCTTGTGTTGTCGCTATTACTGGTTCAAACGGTAAAACAACAGTGACTACCTTAGTGTATGACATGCTCAATGCTGCAGGTAAAAAAGTCGCAGTTGGTGGCAATATTGGTATTCCTGTTTTGGATTTACTGGCTACAGATGCTGAGTTCTTTGTACTAGAGCTATCAAGCTTTCAGCTAGAAACAACCCATAGCTTGCAATGCATTGCAGCGACTTGTTTGAATATCAGTGAAGATCATATGGACAGATATCACGATATTCATTCATATCGCGCCGCTAAGCTGCGCTTATATCAGCAAAGCCGCTTCGTGATGTTTAATCGTGATGATGAGTTAACGTACCCAGATGAGCCAACAAACCAAAATACGTTTGGTTTAAGTGTACCTGAAGGTGACGAATGGGGCTTAGCTGACGGCAAAATCTTGCATGGTGAAAGTGAGATTATGAATTTGCATGAGGTGAGCTTAATTGGTAGCCACAATCAGGCAAATTTACTGGCGGCGATGGCATTGGCTGATGCCTGCGGTATTGATAAGAATGTGATGATCGAGATTGCCTCACATTTCAGTGGGCTTGCGCACCGTTGTGAATTAGTCGGGTTGAAACAAGGTGTCACTTACATTAATGACTCAAAAGCCACCAATGTTGGTGCTACGGTTGCAGCCTTAAACGGACTAAGCGATCACTTGGGCGACCTCATTTTAATTGCTGGCGGTGAAGGCAAAGGTGCAGATTTTAAAGAGCTTGAAAAATCACTGACCAATGTTACTCAAGTGATTACCTTTGGCAAAGACGGAAGCAAAATTGGGCAGTTAAAAGCTGACAGTATTGAAGTGAATAACTTGGAAGAGGCTGTCGCGAAAGCTGTTGAGATCACTTTTTCTGGTGATATCGTGCTACTTTCGCCAGCTTGTGCAAGTACTGATATGTACAAGAACTTCATGGATAGAGGTGATCACTTTAAACAATTAGTGGAGCAGATTGAAGATGGCGAGGGGTGAGCAACAACTTAGCTTATTCCAACAAGTCCTAAAAAGGCCTTGGGCAAACATTCTGTCTGAAACTACACCCAGTGATCAGCTTTATGACCGTAGTTTATTTTTAGCTGTTGCAGGGTTAATTACATTTGGCTTTGTGATGGTGATGTCAGCGTCTATGCCTGAAGCGCAGAAACTGACAGAGAACCCGTTTCATTTTATATATCGCCACGTAGCGTATTTAATGGGATGTGGTGTGATCGCTTATGCCGTACTCAATATTGAGCTGAAGTTTTGGGAGCGTTACAGCGCATATTTAGTGTTGTTGGTGTTGCTATTACTGGTAGCGGTATTAGTGGTGGGAACCACTGTCAATGGGGCTACCCGCTGGTTAGCGATTGGGCCAGTGAGAATACAGGTCGCTGAGATAGCCAAGTTTGTTTTTATTATTTACATGGCGGGGTATTTAGTTCGCCGTCATGGTGAGTTAAGAGAAAACAGTAAGGGGTTCTATAAACCTATTTTTGTCTTTTTACTGTTTGCTTTTTTGATTCTTGCTCAACCAGATTTAGGTACTGTCGTCGTACTTTTCGTCTGTACTGTCAGCCTGTTATTTTTGGCAGGAGCACGAATCATGGACTTTTTGGTACTGATATTTCTCGGTATCGCCATGTTTGTTTTTTTAGTGGTATTTGAGCCTTATCGAATGCGACGGGTGACGTCATTTTTAGACCCATGGGAAGATCCCTTTGGGAGTGGTTACCAGCTAACTCAGTCACTGATGGCTTATGGTCGTGGTGATATTTTTGGGCAAGGTTTGGGTAACAGTATTCAAAAACTGTCGTATTTACCTGAGGCACATACAGATTTTATCTTTGCTGTTATTGGTGAAGAACTTGGTTTTGTTGGTATTGTTTGCGTATTAACTGTGCTGTTTTTTGTATCGTTTAGAGCGATACGATTGGGTAATTTGTGTTTGAGTATTCAGCGCCCATTCGAGAGTTATTTAGCATATGGCATAGGTATATGGATTTGTTTTCAGACAGTGGTCAATGTGGGGGCCAGTATTGGTATGTTGCCCACTAAAGGTCTGACGCTGCCCTTTATCAGTTATGGCGGTAGTAGTTTATGGGTCATGACGGCAGCGGTAATGTTACTGATACGAATTGATCATGAACGGCGGTTAAGTTTAACGCAAGCGGTGCAAGGGAGAGTAAAAAAGTGAGCCCTAATATGACTGATGCACCTAAATTATTGGTGATGGCTGGCGGCACGGGCGGACATGTATTCCCGGCGTTAGCAGTTGCAAAAGAATTAGCCAAAAAAGGTTGGCAAGTACGCTGGTTAGGTACGGCTGACAGAATGGAAGCAAGGCTGGTTCCTCAACATGGATTCGATATTGAGTTTATTGATATCAAAGGTGTGCGAGGAAATGGAATAGTAAGAAAATTGGCTGCACCATTTAAAATTATACGTTCAATATTACAGGCTAAAGCGTTCATTAATGAATATCAGCCAGACGTGATTTTAGGCATGGGTGGTTTTGCCAGTGGCCCAGGTGGTGTGGCGGCAAAATTGGCAGGCGTGCCTTTAGTATTACATGAGCAAAATGCAATTCCGGGCATGACTAATAAGTTGTTATCTCGCATTGCTAACAAGGTACTTTGTGCATTTCCGAATACCTTTTTACCGGCAACCAATGCAGAAGTCGTTGGTAATCCAATTAGACAAGAGTTAATAGAGCTCGGTCAAAAAGAGAAAGTATGTGATGACGAAGCCTTAAAGGTGTTAGTTGTTGGTGGCAGTTTAGGCGCAAAAATATTTAACGATGTCATGCCGGATGTGGTTGGGCAATTAAGTCAACAGCATTCAATTACCGTGTGGCATCAAGTAGGTAAAGGAAACCAACCTACTGTTAATAGTCACTATCAGGACAAAGGCCAAGCAGCCAATGTCAATGTGGCAGAATTTATCGATGACATGGAAGCCGCATATCGCTGGGCAGATGTTGTTGTTTGTCGTTCAGGTGCATTAACAGTATCTGAATTAGCCGCTGTAGGACGGGCAAGTATTTTAGTGCCTTACCCTCATGCTGTAGACGATCATCAAACTATCAATGCTTCAGTATTAGTAGAGGCTGGTGCGGCAATTTTATTGCCGCAAACCATAGTAAATGCAGATAATTTAGCTGAGAAGTTAACCCTTTTCGCTGAAAAAAGACATGTTGTATTAGAGATGGCTCAGCAAGCAAGAAGCGTTGCTGTTTTAGATGCCACCCAACGTGTTGCAGGTATTTGTGCTGAATTAGCACGAAAGGATTGAAATGACAAAAACAGAAAAGTACGCCCAATTACGTAGCATGATCCCTGAGATGAGACGGATTAAGAAAATCCACTTTGTCGGAATAGGTGGTGCAGGCATGGGTGGGATAGCTGAAGTATTAGTAAATGAAGGCTATCAGATCAGCGGCTCAGATATTGCTGTTAATAGTGTGACTGAAAGGCTAGAAAGTTTAGGGGCAAAAATCATCATTGGCCATCAGGCTGCAAGCGTTACAGATGTTGATGTTGTGGTCGTTTCAACGGCAATTGATAAGCAAAACCCTGAAATCATTGCAGCAAAAGAGCGCCGTATTCCGATTGTCCGTCGTGCTGAGATGTTGGCTGAATTAATGCGTTACCGTCATGGCGTTGCAATTGCTGGCACCCATGGTAAAACAACGACGACAAGCTTGATTGCCAGTGTTTACGGTCAAGCTGAACGTGATCCAACATTTGTTATTGGTGGATTGCTCAATAGTGCAGGAACCAATGCACGTTTAGGGACAAGTCGTTATTTGATAGCAGAAGCCGATGAAAGTGATGCAAGCTTTTTGCATTTACAGCCTATGGTCAGTGTTATTACAAACATTGAAGCTGATCATATGGACACTTATGGTGGTGATTTTGAGAAGCTAAAGACGACCTTTGTCGACTTTTTACATAACTTGCCGTTCTATGGTGTTGCTGTGATGTGTATTGATGATGAAGTCATTCAAGAAATCATGCCTCGAGTCGGTAGACAAGTCGTGACATATGGTTTTAGTGATATTGCTGATGTACAAGCATTGGATTTCAAGCAAGTTGGCCATCAGTCGCAATTTAACGTACGCCGAACGGGTCGTGAAGATTTAGCTATAGTGTTAAACCTTCCTGGCGAGCACAATGTGTTGAATGCACTGGCAGCGATTGCAGTTGCTACTGAAGATGATATCGATGACGAAGCTATTGTTGCAGCACTTGCAGAATTTGAAGGGATCGGAAGACGCTTTCAGCATTTAGGTGAGTTTGATACAGCAAACGGTAAGGTGATGTTGGTTGATGATTATGGTCATCACCCAAGTGAGGTACTTGCAACGATCAAGGCGGCTAGAGCTGGTTGGCCTGATAAGCGCTTAGTGATGGCATATCAGCCACATCGATATAGTCGTACCCGTGATTTGTACGAAGATTTCGTTGAAGTATTATCTCAAGTTGATGGCTTGCTGTTACTTGATGTATACGCAGCGGGTGAAAGTGCCATCCCTGGAGCAGACGGCAGAGCATTATGTCGCTCAATCAGATTGCGTGGGCAAGTTGATCCAATATTTGTCGCATCGCCTGAGTTACTTGCTGATGTATTGCCTGACGTTTTACAAGAGGGCGACTTATTGTTGACTCAAGGCGCTGGTAATATTGGTGCACTATCCAAAATGCTTGCATCATCTAATTTAGGTTTTGATGAGTCGAACAAAGAAAGTGTTGATTGATTATTGAACGATAACTGTTTGTAAATAGAAGCTTTAATACAGTCAGCATGCTAGATATAATGGTGAATTGCCAAATGAAAGTGACCAGATACAGTTGGGAGTTACAGTAATCGTGGCGTGGAGTGATAAAGCTCGCCAATTAAAAGGCCATTTGAGTCAAGTCAATTGGTACTTATATACCGGATTACTGTTTTTACTGACAGTGCTGCTGACTATCGTGTGGGCTGGCTTAAAGCTGAATGTATTATTGAACGATGCAGATGCATTGCCTATTGATGCTGTAGCGATTAAAGGTGAGCGAATTTATACCACAGATGCAGAGATTCAAGCTGCATTACAAGCATTAATGCAGCGCAGTTTTTTTAGTGCTGATGTGGTTGAAGTGCAGCTAGCGCTAGAAGCATTACCTTGGGTACATCATGCGTCAGTGAGACGTGAATGGCCGGCAAAATTGAAGGTGACATTACAAGAGCAGCAGGCCGTAGCACACTGGAATGGTGATGATTGGCTTAATGTTCATGGTGATGTGTTTATTGCGCAATCACATGAAAGTATCGCAGCATTACCAATGCTTTCTGGCCCAGAAGACATGTCTTCTGAAGTGTTAACGAGTTATCAGCAATTGGCTGATTTATTGAGTATTAATGGTTTTAAGCTTGCGAGTTTAAGTTTAAGCCCACGGCATGCATGGCATGCGACATTGGATAACGGCATCCTTCTTGAATTAGGTCGAGAAGATAAGATGTCGAGAATACAAAGATTTATAAATGTTTATCCTGAAATAACAAAAAATGACAAGCCAATAGCAACCATTGATTTACGCTATGACACGGGTGTTGCCGTTGGCTGGGACGATACTAACACAGAGAGTCGACACTAAATGACCAAGAATCAGGAAAGAAATCTTATCGTAGGCTTAGACATTGGCACGTCTAAAGTCGCAGTGATCATTGGTGAAGTGCTACCCGATGGTGAGATAAGTGTGGTCGGTTTAGGTAACCATCCTTCACGTGGCATGGATAAAGGTGGTGTGAATGATTTGGACTCTATTGTAAAAAGTGTTCAACGTGCACTTGACCAAGCTGAATTAATGGCTGACTGCCAAGTATCATCAGTCTATTTAAGCATTTCAGGCAAGCACATCGCCTGCCAAAATGAAAATGGCATGGTGTCAATTAATGATGAAGAAGTAACGCAAGAAGATGTGGACAATGTGATTCACACCGCTCGCTCAGTTAAGATCCCAACAGAGAGAAGGATCTTACATGTGTTACCGCAAGAATATTCTATCGATGTGCAAGATGGTATTAAGAGCCCAATTGGCATGTCAGGTATGCGCATGGAAGCAAAAGCCCATATTGTGACTTGTGCAAACGACATGGCAAAGAACATCACCAAGAGTGTTGAGCGTTGCGGCTTAACAGTAGATGACTTAGTTTTTTCAGGTATTGCTTCCGCTGATTCTGTTTTAACTAATGACGAAAAAGATTTGGGTGTATGTATTGTCGATATTGGTGGCGGAACGACTGATATCGCGGTTTATACCAATGGTGCATTACGACATTGTGCTGTGATTTCTGTAGCCGGTAACCAAGTAACGAGTGATATTGCGAAAATTTTTAGAACGCCATTAACTCATGCCGAGCAAATTAAAGTGCAATTTGCTAGTGCACGAAGTTCAATGGTGAGCCGTGAAGACAGTATTGAAGTTCCATCAGTGGGTGGTCGTCCTTCACGCAGTATGTCTCGTCATACGTTGGCAGAAGTCGTAGAACCAAGATACCAAGAATTATTTGAATTGGTATTAAAAGAATTAACTGACAGTGGTTTAGAAGATCAAATTGCTGCAGGGATAGTATTAACGGGCGGAACAGCTTCTATTACAGGTGCTGTTGATATTGCTGAAGCAACTTTCGGCATGCCAGTTAGGGTAGCGTCACCGCTACCAGTGAAAGGCTTAAATGAATATGTTGATCAACCTATTTACTCAACAGGAATAGGTTTGCTTCATTATGGCGCCAGACGCGTTATCGAACGTCAGTTCGAACGTCCTGAGCGTCAAGGGGTTACCAGTCTTTTGAATCGGGTCAAAAGCTGGTTTAAGGGTGAATTTTAATAACGCAGGCAAACGGAGATCAGACAATGTTTGAGATCATGGACACTCATAATGACGAGGCGGTGATTAAGGTCATCGGCGTCGGTGGTGGCGGCGGAAACGCTGTCGAACATATGGTTAAACACAGCATCGAAGGTGTTGAGTTTATTGTAACGAATACGGATGCTCAGGCATTACGCAAATCAGGCGCTGGCTCAACAATTCAATTAGGACGTGATGTCACTAAAGGATTAGGTGCTGGAGCGAACCCTGATGTGGGTCGTCAAGCTGCAGTTGAAGATAAAGAAAACATCCGCGCTGCGATTAAAGGCTCTGACATGGTCTTCATTGCTGCAGGTATGGGTGGCGGAACGGGTACTGGTGCTGCACCAGTCGTTGCAGAAATCGCTCGCGAAGAAGGCATTTTAACAGTAGCGGTAGTTACCAAGCCGTTTCCGTTTGAAGGCAAAAAGCGCATGACGTTTGCTGATCAAGGCATTGCGGAGCTAGCAAAACATGTTGACTCATTGATCACAATTCCGAATGAGAAATTGTTGAAAGTCTTGGGCCGTGGAACGTCATTGCTAGACGCTTTCGCTGCGGCAAACAATGTTTTATTAGGCGCAGTGCAAGGTATTGCTGAACTAATTACGCGTCCTGGTCTAATTAACGTGGATTTCGCCGATGTGAAAACCGTGATGTCAGAAATGGGTAATGCCATGATGGGCACAGGTGTTGCCACTGGTGATGATCGTGCAGAAGAAGCTGCAGAAGCTGCTGTTGCAAGTCCTTTACTAGAAGATATTGATCTAGCTGGCGCGCGTGGCGTATTGGTCAACATTACAGCCGGTATGGATATCAGTATTGAAGAGCTTGAGACTGTGGGTAACCACGTAAAAGCATACGCTTCTGATAATGCGACAGTGGTTGTTGGTGCAGTTATTGATCCAGAAATGAGCGAAGAGTTACGTGTAACAGTTGTTGCTACAGGAATCGGCGCAGAGAAAAAGCCTGATATTCAATTAGTGACTAAGCCTGTTGCTCGCCCTGAACCTGCACCGGTTATTGAGCCTAAAGTTGAACCTGCAGAAGAGCCAGTACCAGCCGCTAGCTATGTAGCGCCTACTGGAAATGCGGTTCCAGCACAGCAACCTGCGGCGCAACCTGCAACGCGTGCTGACGGTGATTACTTAGATATTCCAGCATTTTTACGTAAGCAAGCTGATTAATTGTTGAAAGTAAAAATGAAAATCTAAAAACGCTAAGATGTTGATAAAATGTTACTTGTGTAAGTAGAGGCGTAGAAAAACACAGTAAAGGAGTCTTTTTTGTGAAAAGACAATTTTATGGTAGTATATCGCCTCAGCTTACTGGGTAAACTCAGTAAAAGCAGTGCAATAATGTTTATTAATAAGTGATTAAAACGGGTAACTGAATGATTTTTCAAAGAACTGTTCAAAAAATGGTGAAGAGTACTGGTGTCGGATTGCATTCCGGCAACAAGGTAACTCTGTGCATTATGCCCGCACCTGTTAACACTGGTATCGTACTAAGACGTACAGATTTAACGCCTGCAGTGGAAATTCCTGCTAAGGCAAATCTTGTTCGTGAAACAACAATGTGTACGGCATTGGTTAATGACGAAGGTGTTCGCATTTCAACTATTGAACATTTATTCGCAGCGCTTGCAGGCCTTGGCATAGATAACGCTGTTATCGAAGTTGATGCTCCTGAAATCCCGATTATGGATGGCAGTGCAAGCCCGTTTGTTTTTTTACTGCAAAGTGCAGGTATTAAAGAACAAGCAGCCGCTAAAAAATACATTAAGATCAATCAAACCATTCGTGTTGAAGATGGAGATAAATGGGCTGAATTAAAACCATTTAAAGGTTTTAGAGTTGATTTCAAAATTGACTTCAATCACCCAGAAATTTCGCGTAGTCAGCAACACATGGTGATGGATTTTTCAACATCTGCGTTTGTTAAAGATATTAGCCGAGCAAGAACGTTTGGCTTTATGCAAGATATTGAATACCTAAGAGCTAACAATTTAGCGTTAGGTGGCAGCATGGAAAATGCTGTAGTGCTTGATGAGTATCGTGTTCTTAACCCTGATGGTCTGCGATATGAAGACGAATTTGTTAAGCATAAGATTCTTGATGCGTTCGGTGACTTATATGTAGCAGGACATGCCATTGTTGGTGAGTTCTGTGCGTATAAAACTGGTCATGCTCTAAACAACCAATTGGTAAGAGCATTACTGGCACAACAAGAAGCTTGGGAGTTAGTCAGCTTTGAAAATGAAGTTGATGTACCACTTAGCTTTATGGTGCCGGGCGCTGTATCTTTAGCGTAAAGAGTTAAGATTGCCTATTACGGCTGGCTAATGCAGCCAGCCGTTTTAGTTTTTCACCAAGAGACCCTTCAACGTGATCAGCCAATGTTTGCAGATGCTCTGCAGCGACAGGGCTGATTTTTGCGTAATTAGTTGGTGCTTTACTTGGTGTTATTGCTAACCCTGGGTTGACTTTAACCTCTATTGCGGTAAGCATTGGAAGCGTCTCTTCCTGAAGTTGTTGCAGTAGTTTGGTCTTTTGGAAATTTATTCTAGCAGCCCATGCAGCCGAAGTAGTTTCAATAACAAGAACACCCTGACGAAGATTAGCGACTTTTAGCTGCTCACTAACAGGACCATTTAAACTCCGCTTTACGTAAGTATTTAGCTGGTTTAATAGCTCTGCTTTTTCAGCTAGTTCCGGTAATGTTCCCGATTGATGTAGTAATCTACTGAGATCTTGAGGGGGCTTTTTCATATGATAATAAGATGGCTGAGTTAGGCTATGAGTGTAACAGTTTTTATTCAAGGTCGAAATGGAGTAACACGTTGGCATCCTAGCAAACGTTGGTTGCTTCTACCTATCCTATTAGTGGCAGCAGGAACTGGTCTTTACCAGCAAAATGCTGATCGCTTTGCTGCACAGCAGACGAAAGTTGATGAAAATCAAAAGTTGCGTGAACAGCAAAAACAACAAGTTCTAGACCTCAAAAAAGCGACTGAAACTCAACTAAGTACATTAGTTGCTCACGTCGCACGCATGCAAGCTAATGTGACTCGTTTAGAGGCATTAGGCCAGCAAGTCGCCGAAAATAATTTACTTGAAGATCAATTTGATTTTACTGCTGACGTTGGTGTTGGTGGGTTAAGTGAAATCGGTGCAGGTGTTGAATTAAACCAACTGCTAGACGATATGTCGCAGCTGGCATCCAGAATTGATAATAATAATGTTCAGTTAGCACTACTTGAAACTGTGTCAACTAATCTCCATATAGATAAAGAACGTTATATATCAGGGCGACCAATTGTCAAAGGTTGGTTATCTTCGCCCTACGGTTTACGAAATGACCCTTTTAATGGTCGTAGAACAATGCATAAAGGCATTGATTTTGCGGGTAAAGAAGGAGGCGATGTTATCGCGACTGCTGCAGGCGTGGTGACATGGTCAGGAAATATGCTTGGTTATGGTGGGCTTGTCGAAATTGATCATGGAAATGGTCTTCGAACCCGCTATGGACACAATAAATCTATGTCAGTAAACGTAGGTGACGTCGTTGCCAAAGGCGATAAAATTGCCAGTATGGGTAGCACAGGCCGTTCAACCGGTCCCCACGTGCATTACGAAGTATTGCGAAACGGACAACAAATCGATCCTAGAAAGTTCGTTTATCGCAAGGCTAGTTAATAACATTTTCGGTTAAGTCGCTCAATTGAGCTCAACCTACAAGAGATAAGTGATTAAGATGTTAGGCAAATTACTGACAAAAGTATTCGGCAGTCGTAACGACCGTACCTTGAAAGGCCTTGGTAAAGTTGTAACTAAAATTAATGCATTAGAAGCTGAATATGAAAAGCTGACTGATGAAGAATTAAAAGCAAAAACGGACGAGTTCCGTCAGCGTATTGAAAATGGCGAAACGTTAGACGCAATTATGGCTGAAGCATTCGCAACAGTGCGTGAAGCCTCTAAACGTGTATTCGAAATGCGTCACTTCGATGTGCAGCTATTAGGTGGTATGGTGCTAGATAGTAACCGTATTGCTGAAATGAGAACAGGTGAAGGTAAAACATTAACCGCGACCTTGCCTGCTTATTTAAATGGCATTACAGGTAAAGGTGTTCACGTTATTACCGTGAATGATTACCTAGCAGCACGTGATGCAGAAAATAACCGACCTTTATTTGAATTCTTAGGTTTAACTGTTGGCATTAACGTGGCAGGTTTAGGTCAAGTCGAGAAAAAAGAAGCGTATAACTCAGATATTACTTACGGTACTAACAACGAGTTTGGTTTTGATTACCTTCGTGACAACATGGCATTTTCGCCTCAAGAACGTGTTCAGCGTCCATTACATTACGCCCTAATTGATGAAGTCGACTCAATCTTAATTGATGAAGCTCGTACGCCATTGATTATTTCAGGCGCAGCTGAAAATAGCTCTGAGTTGTACATAAAAGTTAATACACTTATTCCTAATCTTATCGTTCAAGAAAAAGAAGATACTGAAGATGAAATTGGTGAAGGTGATTTCAGTATTGATGAAAAGGCTAAGCAAGTTCACTTTACAGAACGTGGTCAAGAGAAAGTAGAAACTTTACTTATCGAGCTGGGTGTATTGGCTGAAGGTGATTCACTTTATTCAGCAGCTAACATCTCGTTGCTGCATCATGTAAACGCAGCGCTTCGTGCACACACTTTGTTCGAGCGTGATGTCGATTACATTGTTAAAGACGGCGAAGTTGTTATTGTTGATGAACATACTGGTCGTACAATGCCAGGACGTCGTTGGTCTGAAGGTTTACACCAAGCTGTAGAAGCTAAAGAAGGTGTTAATATTCAGAATGAAAACCAGACATTAGCATCTATCACATTCCAAAATTACTTCCGTCAATACGAGAAGTTAGCCGGTATGACAGGTACAGCTGATACTGAAGCATTTGAATTCCAACATATCTACGGGCTAGATACGGTTGTCGTTCCGACGAACAAGCCAATGATTCGTAATGATATGGCTGACTTGGTGTACTTAACAGCTGCTGAAAAGTACAACGCAATTATTGATGACATTAAAGGTTGTCGTGAGCGTGGTCAGCCAGTACTAGTTGGTACAGTATCAATTGAGCAATCTGAATTATTAGCAACGCTATTAAAGCAAGCTAAGATCCCGCACTCAGTATTGAATGCGAAGTTTCATGAAAAAGAAGCACAGATTGTTGCAGATGCGGGTAGTTCAGGCACGGTAACTATTGCTACTAATATGGCAGGTCGTGGTACCGATATCGTCTTAGGTGGTAACTGGAAGGTTCAAGTTGATGCATTAAAGAACCCTACAGATGATCAAATTGCTAAAATTAAAGCTGAATGGCAAGTTCGTCATGATGCAGTAATCGCTGCTGGCGGTTTACACATCTTAGGTACAGAACGTCACGAATCTCGTCGTATTGATAACCAATTACGTGGTCGTGCTGGTCGTCAAGGTGATGCAGGTTCTTCACGCTTCTACTTATCAATGGAAGATAGCTTAATGCGTATCTTTGCATCAGATAAAGTAACGGGCATGATGAAAAAACTAGGTATGGAAGAAGGCGAAGCCATCGAACATCCTTGGGTATCACGTGCTATTGAAAATGCACAACGCAAAGTAGAAGCACGTAACTTCGATATTCGTAAGCAATTGCTTGAGTATGACGATGTTGCTAATGACCAACGTCAAGTCGTTTACTCACAACGTAATGAGTTAATGGATGCTGAAAGTATCGAAGATACGATTTCAAATATCGAACAAGATGTCGTAAGCAGTGTGATTGATCAATATATTCCGCAACAATCTGTTGAAGAGCTTTGGGATGTTCCAGGCTTAGAGCAACGATTAGAACAAGAATATGGTTTAAAACTGACAATCCAACACTGGTTAGATACTGAAGATGATCTTCATGAAGAAACTTTACGTGAGCGTATCGTCAACAGTTGGAGCGATGCATACAAAGCCAAAGAAGAAATGGTTGGCTCACAAGTGCTTCGTCAATTTGAAAAAGCGGTAATGCTGCAAACTCTTGATGGTTTGTGGAAAGAGCATTTAGCGGCAATGGATCATTTACGTCAAGGTATCCACTTACGTGGTTATGCTCAAAAGAACCCTAAGCAAGAATATAAACGTGAATCGTTTGAATTGTTCCAGCAAATGCTTGAGTCACTCAAACAAGATGTGATTAGTGTCCTTTCAAAAGTTCAGGTACAAGCACAGTCTGATGTTGATGAAATGGAACAGCGTCGCCGTGAAGAAGAAGCTAAGATCCAACGTGATTATCAACACGCTGCTTCAGAAGCGTTAACTGACAACAGTGAAGCAGAAGCGGCGATGCCAAGAACGGTAATCCGTGATGGTGAGAAAGTTGGTCGCAATGATCCTTGCCCTTGTGGTTCTGGTAAGAAGTACAAACAATGTCACGGTAAATTAAGCTAAACACGCTTTCTTTATATAGAACCAAAAAGCAGCTATTAATAGCTGCTTTTTTTATATCCTGATTTTAGGCTGAAAAAACACCATTCTTCTTGTATTTGTGGATAACTATGGGGGTAAATAGTGTGTAGCTTGTGGCTAATGAAAAACATGCAAAAAAATCATATTTTTTTGCAAAAAGCCCTTGCACGGTTTCATAATCTCCCTATAATGCGCATCCACTGACACGGCAAACCACGCAATAGCATGGTGTAGACGCCAAATCAGTTCACTGAAAAGTGACGCTGAAAAGAGTTTTTAAATTAGTTTAAAAATCACTTGACGCGATACGGGAATTGCGTAAAATACGCATCCCTAGCCACTCGGGCTTACCGAGATGCGCTAACGCTCTTTAACAATTTATCAAGTAATCTGTGTGGACACTCACAGGTGTTGAGTTAATCGAAATTGCTCACTCTTTCTTGTAAAGAATGCAGCAATCAAAATTATTATCAATATTTTCTGAATCACGTAAGTGATGAGTGTTCATAGCAATATGTAACAAACAGGATGT
>NZ_LZFV01000045.1:0-608 GCF_001675935.1 Shewanella sp. UCD-FRSSP16_17 | reverse complement strand
CGAGAAAATAAAAAAGCGTTAAGTTTTAGCCTACAGAACTTAATGAGTTATTCACTCTTTGGTAGAGTATAACGCCAGTCCGGGTCCCCTTCGATTAAAGAAGAGAGAGCCTAGGGCACCGCGCTGTTATTACAAGAGCACGGCGGTTTCACTTTAATAGCCTTCTAAAGTGTTACTTATAGGTCTTCGTTATATTGGAAGTAAAACAATATGTCCGGGTCCCCTTCGTCTAGAGGCCTAGGACACCGCCCTTTCACGGCGGTAACAGGGGTTCGAATCCCCTAGGGGATACCACTATTTATTTTTTCTTGATGAACTTCGAGAAAATAAAAAAGCATTAAGTTTTAGCCTACAGAACTTAATGAGTTATTCACTCTTTGCAGAGTCTAATGCAGTCCGGGTCCCCTTCGTCTAGAGGCCTAGGACACCGCCCTTTCACGGCGGTAACAGGGGTTCGAATCCCCTAGGGGATACCACTATTTATTTTTTCTTGATGAACTTCGAGAAAATAAAAAAGCGTTAAGTTTTAGCCTACAGAACTTAATGAGTTATTCACTCTTTGGTAGAGTATAACGCCAGTCCGGGTCCCCTTCGATTAAAGAGAAGAG
>NZ_LZFV01000044.1:0-617 GCF_001675935.1 Shewanella sp. UCD-FRSSP16_17 | reverse complement strand
CATCCAGTTTATCCAGCCTTACGCCGACGTTTCGGCGTCATTCGACAACGCCCAGTTTTTCAGCGGTACCAAGCGCAACGGTGGTATGGGCGACACGCAGATTGTGTTCGCCCATAACATCTTCGGTGGCCCGGCACTGACCGCCGAGGAGTTCGCCAGCTGGAAACCCGAGACGTTCCTCACCGGCGCGCTGTGGGTGACCATGCCCACCGGTGACTACGATAAAGACCGCATCATCAACATCGGCTCCAACCGCTGGGTGTTCAAGCCCGAACTGGGCTTCGGCACCCCGATTGGCCCGACCTGGCTGGAAATCAACACCTACGTGTCGCTGTTCGGCGACAACAAGGATTACCACGGCGATAGCAAGCTGGAACAAAAGCCGCTGTATGCCATCGAGGGTCACTACAGCTACACCATCAACCGCGCACTCTGGGTCTCGCTGGACGCCACCTACAACCGCGGCGGCGAAAGCAAGATTGATGGCGATTGGCAAGACAACAAACAGGAAAACGGCCTGCTGGGCGCCAGCCTGGGTTTTATGTTGTCACCCCAGTTTGGCGGCCTGATCGCCTATAACGACACGGTCTCCGAACGCACCGGTTCACCCGATGTGA
>NZ_LZFV01000043.1:0-650 GCF_001675935.1 Shewanella sp. UCD-FRSSP16_17 | reverse complement strand
CATTGCCCGGTAGCTACGTTCGGAATCGATAACCGCTGAAAGCATCTAAGCGGGAAGCGAGTCCTAAGATGAGTCATCCCTAGGAATTTAATTCCTCTAAAGAGCCGTTCGAGACTAGGACGTTGATAGGCAGGGTGTGTAAGCGTTGTGAGGCGTTGAGCTAACCTGTACTAATGACTCGTGAGGCTTAACCATACAACCCAGATGAGTTTTTATCTGAGTTGATGGTAACTAGATTTATTACTTACTGTTGAAGGTAAGACTTAGTGAAGAATTTAAAGCGCTTAATAAAGTAAGATACTCAAACAGCTTTCCGAATTTAGTTAATTGCGATAAKCGATTAACACCGTATTTGCTTGGTGACAATAGCATTGTGGTACCACCTGATCCCATCCCGAACTCAGTAGTGAAACGCAATCGCGCCGATGATAGTGTGGGGTCTCCCCATGTGAAAGTAGGTCATTGCCAAGCGCCTAATTTACTCGAAAGAGTAGCTTTATCACGATAAAGCGAGTCTACTAACTTTGACAAGTTAGCGACTTAAAAAGCATTTAGCATTACGCGTAAGCATTTTGCTAAAGGAGCGGTAGTTCAGTTGGTTAGAATACCGGCCTGTCACGCCGGGGGTCGCGGGTTCGAGTCCCGTCCCC
>NZ_LZFV01000042.1:0-651 GCF_001675935.1 Shewanella sp. UCD-FRSSP16_17 | reverse complement strand
TTTTCCGGCTGCGACTAAACGTTGGTAAGTTGCTTTGAAAACAGGATTTGATTGTATGGCTGACATCATTGCCATATACAAAACTGTCCTGACCTGATGCCGTCCACCTTGTATCTTTCTTTGGCCTTTGAAGCGACCACTTTCCTTATTCATTGGTGCAACACCAACTAATGAACTCGCTTCTTTATTATTAATATATCCGAGTTCTGGTAGGTTACTGATAATTGAAGCTGCGGCTATTTTACCTATCCCTTTCATGCTTTGTAGAATGACATTTTTGGCTTGGTAGTCGGGGTTGGACTCGATGAGTTTAACTATTTTAGTTTCTATCTTTTCTATCTGATTTTTAAATACAGTTAAGATAGGTTTGATGGTCATCGCAAGTTCTTTCGGCAGAATTTGCAGCCTGTTCTTCTCCATCGTTTGCATCGCCATAATTTGATTACGTCTTGAGACTAAATCGCTCATAGCCTGCATGATGTCAGGCTTTAAAGTAGATAGCTTAGGCTTAATCGCATCGCCATAGTGGGCGATGAGCTGCGCATCGAGCTTGTCTGTTTTAGCTTTTTGACCAATGGCACCAGCAAATCGTTTTATGTGTATTGGGTTCGCAATAACGAAGGGAAGGTTTGCTTCAGGGTTTGCTTCAGC
>NZ_LZFV01000041.1:0-655 GCF_001675935.1 Shewanella sp. UCD-FRSSP16_17 | reverse complement strand
GCATCAAGGTTTTCAGTGTCGTTGGCCGATAAATCGTTACCGTTGCTGTCGGTTGAGGTTGCGACCACTGTGATGTCGCCATCCACGAGCGTTGATAGGTCAACGTTATCGACAGAGTAAGTGCCATCTGCATTAACAGCCACATCGGTGATGGTAATTGCAGTGCCCGCAATATCGGTGATCACCAGAGTGACCGTGCCGCCTGCTGGAATGTCTTGTGATGTACCAGTGATGTCGCCTTGGTTCGATGCATCAATCACTAAGTCTACTGTTAGCTCAGCATCAACAGCATCAAGGTTTTCAGTGTCATTGGCAGACAGGTCATTACCGTTGCTGTCGGTTGCAGTTGCAACAACTGTGATGTCGCCATCCACAAGTGTAGATAGGTCAACATTATCAACAGAGTAAGTGCCATCTGCATTAACAGCCACATCGGTGATGGTAATTGCTGTGCCAGCAATATCGGTGATCACCAGAGTGACCGTGCCGCCAGCTGGAATATCCTGACTAGTACCAGTGATGTCACCTTGGTTAGATGCATCAATCACTAAGTCTACTGTTAGCTCAGCATCAACAGCATCGAGGTTTTCAGTGTCGTTGGCCGATAAATCATTACCGTTGCTGTCGGTTGAGGTTGCCACCACTGTGATGTCGC
>NZ_LZFV01000040.1:0-665 GCF_001675935.1 Shewanella sp. UCD-FRSSP16_17 | reverse complement strand
TGACCTCTCTACACTTGTGGATGGCGACATCACAGTGGTGGCAACTGCAACTGACAGCAACGGTAACGACCTGTCTGCCAACGACACTGAAAACCTTGATGCCCTTTCAAGCAACATCACCGTTGATTTAGTCATCGATGGCGATAATAACGGTGACATCACTGGTACATCACAAGACATTCCAGCTGGCGGCACGGTCACTCTGGTGATCACCGATATTGCGGGCACTGCAATTACCATCACAGATGTGGCAGTCAATGCAGATGGCACTTACTCTGTCGATAATGTTGACCTATCTACACTTGTGGATGGCGACATCACAGTGGTCGCAACCGCAACCGACAGCAACGGCAATGACCTATCTGCCAATGACACTGAAAACCTCGATGCTGTTGATGCTGAGCTAACAGTAGACTTAGTGATTGATGCATCGAACCAAGGTGACATCACAGGTACGAGCCAGGATATTCCAGCTGGCGGCACGGTCACTCTAGTGATCACCGATATTGCGGGCACAGCAATTACCATCACAGATGTGGCTGTTAATGCAGATGGCACTTACTCTGTCGATAACGTTGACCTATCTACACTTGTGGATGGCGACATCACAGTTGTTGCAACCGCGACTGATTCAAACGTTGTTGCAACCGCGACTGATTCAAACG
>NZ_LZFV01000039.1:0-692 GCF_001675935.1 Shewanella sp. UCD-FRSSP16_17 | reverse complement strand
TTTGTTTGACTGCATGTAAATGGGGCTATAGCTCAGCTGGGAGAGCGCCTGCCTTGCACGCAGGAGGTCTGCGGTTCGATCCCGCATAGCTCCACCATTTACTTGCTCATGGATAGAGACGCCAAAGATAAAACGACAGTTTTATCTTTGGCTTTTTTAAGCCCGCTCTTTAACAATTTGGAAAGCTGATAGTATTTAATACGATGATGTCTGTCGTTGTATTAATTACAAATCGTATTACTGAGAAGTTAATCCCTTTTTAGTAATACATTGAGTTCTCAAAACACTTTATTAAGTGTCTTGAATATTCTAAAACTAAGGCGAATTTGTGTAGTGTTAATTCACATGCAAATTATGTAATAAACCAGCTAGTTACGGTACAACTTGAGTTTCTTTTGAAACTTATTTGGGTTGTATGGTTAAGTGACTAAGCGTATACGGTGGATGCCTTGGCAGTCAGAGGCGATGAAGGACGTAGTAACTTGCGAAAAGCGTTGGCGAGCTAGTAACAAGCATTTGAGCTAACGATGTCCGAATGGGGAAACCCGGCCACATAAGTGGTCATCATACAGTGAATACATAGCTGTATGAGGCGAACTCGGGGAACTGAAACATCTAAGTACCCGAAGGAAAAGAAATCAACCGAGATTCCCCTAGTAGCGGCGAGCGAACGGGGATTAGCCCTTAAGTCT
>NZ_LZFV01000038.1:0-695 GCF_001675935.1 Shewanella sp. UCD-FRSSP16_17 | reverse complement strand
GACCCCCGGCGTGACAGGCCGGTATTCTAACCAACTGAACTACCGCTCCTTTAGCAAAATGCTTACGCGTAATGCTAAATGCTTTTTAAGTCGCTAACTTGTCAAAGTTAGTAGACTCGCTTTATCGTGATAAAGCTACTCTTTCGAGTAAATTAGGCGCTTGGCAATGACCTACTTTCACATGGGGAGACCCCACACTATCATCGGCGCGATTGCGTTTCACTACTGAGTTCGGGATGGGATCAGGTGGTACCACAATGCTATTGTCACCAAGCAAATTCGGGTGTTAATCGCTTATCGCAATTAACTAAATTCGGAAAGCTGTTTGAGTTTTCTACTTTATTAAGCGCTTTATATTCTTCACTAAGTCTTACCTTCACAGTAAGTAATAAATCTAGTTACCATCAACTCAGATAAAAACTCATCTGGGTTGTATGGTTAAGCCTCACGAGTCATTAGTACAGGTTAGCTCAACGCCTCACAACGCTTACACACCCTGCCTATCAACGTCCTAGTCTCGAACGGCTCTTTAGAGGAATTAAATTCCTAGGGATGACTCATCTTAGGACTCGCTTCCCGCTTAGATGCTTTCAGCGGTTATCGATTCCGAACGTAGCTACCGGGCAATGCTATTGGCATAACAACCCGAACACCAGCGGTTCGTCCACTCCGGTCCGGTTCGTCCACTCCGGTCC
>NZ_LZFV01000037.1:0-722 GCF_001675935.1 Shewanella sp. UCD-FRSSP16_17 | reverse complement strand
TCATGAGTCTAAAATTGAGCTTTAGCTTCGTTTCTGAAGATGTATATCTTAAATTACAGACACAAAAAAGCCCGTTGCATGAGTAACGGGCTACCTACTCTCTTAAAAAACAAATTAGGCACTTTACCATAGCTGACTTTCACATGGGCATATCATCCACACTTTCTTTCACTACACTCAACTCACTTAACAAGCAGACACAAAAAAGCCCGTTACGTGAGTAACGGGCTATCTGCTCTCTTAAAAGAGAAATTAGGCGCTTGGCAATGACCTACTTTCACATGGGGAGACCCCACACTATCATCGGCGCGATTGCGTTTCACTACTGAGTTCGGGATGGGATCAGGTGGTACCACAATGCTATTGTCACCAAGCAAATTTGGGTATTAATCGCTTATCGCAATTAACTAAATTCGGAAAGCTGTTTGAGTGTCTTACTTTATTAAGCGCTTTAAATTCTTCACTAAGTCTTACCTTCAACAGTAAGTAATAAATCTAGTTACCATCAACTCAGATAAAAACTCATCTGGGTTGTATGGTTAAGCCTCACGAGTCATTAGTACAGGTTAGCTCAACGCCTCACAACGCTTACACACCCTGCCTATCAACGTCCTAGTCTCGAACGGCTCTTTAGAGGAATTAAATTCCTAGGGATGACTCATCTTAGGACTCGCTTCCCGCTTAGATGCACTCATCTTAGGACTCGCTTCCCGCTTAGATGC
>NZ_LZFV01000036.1:0-723 GCF_001675935.1 Shewanella sp. UCD-FRSSP16_17 | reverse complement strand
CACTTAATAAAGTGTTTTGAGAACTCAATGTATTACTAAAAAGGGATTAACTTCTCAGTAATACGATTTGTAATTAATACAACGACAGACATCATCGTATTAAATACTATCAGCTTTCCAAATTGTTAAAGAGCGGGCTTAAAAAAGCCAAAGATAAAACTGTCGTTTTATCTTTGGCGTCTCTATCCATGAGCAAGTAAATGGTGGAGCTATGCGGGATCGAACCGCAGACCTCCTGCGTGCAAGGCAGGCGCTCTCCCAGCTGAGCTATAGCCCCATTTACATGCAGTCAAACAAACTTACGTTAATACAAAATCTTGTTTAGGAGAAAACAAAGATTTTGGTGGGTCAGAGTGGACTTGAACCACCGACCTCACCCTTATCAGGGGTGCGCTCTAACCAGCTGAGCTACAGACCCAACGTAATTTGCTCTTACTTTCTATCAAGTAATCTGTGTGAACACTCAACAAACATTAAGTTAGTCGTATAGGTAAGGAGGTGATCCAGCCCCAGGTTCCCCTAGGGCTACCTTGTTACGACTTCACCCCAGTCATGAACCACACCGTGGTAAACGTCCTCCCGAAGGTTAGACTATCTACTTCTGGTGCAGCCCACTCCCATGGTGTGACGGGCGGTGTGTACAAGGCCCGGGAACGTATTCACCGTAGCATTCTGATCTACGATTACTAGCGATTCCGACTTCATGGAGTCGAGTTGCAGACT